>NZ_JAQQEU010000057.1:0-44382 GCF_046026895.1 Paraburkholderia sediminicola | reverse complement strand
TGACGAAGTGGTGCGCCGTGAAATGCGAGAGATGGAAAGCTCGTGGTTCGACTCGAACCGGCTCGCGCTGTCGAAAGACCGGATCAACCGTCTGGGCTACTTCACCGATGTCGACGTGACCACGTTGCCGGTTGAAGGCACGCCAGATCAGGTCGATATCGACGTTAAGGTGACGGAAAAACCCACGGGTTCGATTTCGCTGGGCTTGGGCTATGGCTCGGGTGAGGGCCCCATTATCTCCGCGGGCGTATCGCAGGATAACGTGTTCGGCTCGGGCACGAGCCTCGCGCTGAATGTGAACACCTCGACTACCAACCGTACGTTGACGGTCACGCAGGTCGATCCGTACTTCACGATTGACGGCATCAAGCGCATCACCGACGTCTATTACCGCACTACGGAGCCCTTGTATTATTCCACCGACTCGAGCTTCCGAATCGTCACGGCTGGAGCGGACCTCAAATTCGGCGTCCCTTTTTCCGAGGCCGACATGGTGTACTTCGGCCTGGGGTTCGAGCAGAACCGTCTGGATATCGACGCCAATACGCCTCAGAGCTATAAGGATTACGTCACGGAATTTGGGCGTGTCTCCAACAACGTGCCGTTGACGGTGGGATGGTCGCGTGACGCACGTGATAGCGCGCTTGTCCCAAGCCGGGGCTACTATACGCAAGCCAACGCCGAATACGGCACGCCGCTCGGCAATACGCCATACTACAAGGCAGACCTCCAGGCTCAATACTATTATTCATTCGCACGTGGCTTTGTGCTCGGCCTGAATTTTCAGGGCGGCTATGGTAATGGATTGGACGGCAAGCCCTATCCGATCTTCAAGAACTACTACGCGGGCGGTATCGGTTCAGTGCGTGGGTATGAGCCAAGTTCGCTCGGGCCGCGCGACGCGACCACGAACGACCCCATCGGCGGCTCGAAGATGGTCGTCGGCAATATCGAGCTGACCGTTCCATTGCCGGGATCCGGCTATGACCGCACGTTGCGCGTCTTTACCTTCCTCGACGGCGGCAATGTATGGGGCAGCGAAGGCAATACCATTGGCGCCAACGGACTACGCTACGGCTATGGGCTGGGTCTGGCCTGGATCTCGCCGATCGGCCCGCTCAAGCTGAGCTTGGGCTTTCCGCTCATCAAGCACGTAGGCGACCAGTACCAGAAATTCCAGTTCCAGATAGGCACATCGTTCTAAGGCTGTTGTCGGACCGCTTTCGTCGATCCATATCGTCACGTTGCGTCACACGATCCGTCCCGCGTTGGAGGCGGCCGATCGCCCACCCGTTCGGCGACCGAACGCAAAATAGCGATGAATTCCTGCATGGGCTGCGACGGCAACTCGTACTTGCGTGTGACGATACCGTAGCTCGTCATGGTCCGCTTGATGGGAACGGGCAGGTGCCCAAGGAGACCCTTGCTCACATATTTTTCGACGGCCGCGCGCGGCTGCAGCGAGATCATGTCGGTCGCCTGCAACAGTTCCAGTGTCGAAAAGATTGAAGGCGTTTCCACCATGCCCACCGGCGCAGGGATGCCCGCGCCAGTGAACGTTTCGTCGAACAACCGCCTGATAGCCGTTGCTTGCGGATAGAGAATCCATGGCCACGCACCGAGATCGGCCAACTCCAGCCGCCGCTGCTGCAGCAACGGGTGATGCTGTCCGACCACCACCCAGACCGGTTCTCCGGACAGCACTTCGAAGTCGAAAAGCACTTGATGGCGCGGCTCGGTCAGCCGGCCAACCATCACGTCAAGCTTCCTTTCTTCGAGCCAGATCACCAGTTGGTCGCTGCTCTGTTCGACCAGTTTGATGACCAGCTGTGGCCGCTGCTGGCGGATCTCCCTGATGCCCGTCGTCACCACCTGAGCGGCTGAAGCCGAGATAGCGCCCACGGTGAGATGCCCGTAGCCACCGTCGCGCAGGGTGCCGAACTCGCCCACGAACTTGCCCAGATCCGCTACCGCCGTGGTTGCATAGCGCACGGACAATACGCCGAGATCGGTTGGGCGCATCTCCCGTGGCAGCCGTTCGAACAACTGGGCTCCGAACATCGATTCGATGTCACTCAGGATTTTTGTCGCCGCAGGCTGGGTGATGAGCATCTGTTCGGCTGCGATGCGCAAGTTGTGCGTGCGTCCCAGGGCGTCGAGCAGTTGAAGATGTCTAAAACGCAGCCTTGCCAGGACGCTCGACGTACGCACTTCAAATTGTCTGGACATGGGGTAAACGCGCACGAACTCATAACCGGATGGAATCGATTGTACTGAATAAGAGATTGGATGTTTATCGGTTGGCTGCCTAAAGTTGCAACTGCGCGAATCGACGCGCGGACTGGCAGCAAACGCACACGCGGCAGACAAACAATAGTGGAGACAGACATGACATCCCAGCTTGCACTCAGCGTAACGGACACGCTTCCGTCGGACGGGTTATCCGGCACACTGGTCGGCCGCGCCTGGGTGCCTGCCACGCAATCGATGCCCGCGGGCCCCGCAGTCGTCGTCTTGCGCGCCGATGGCGTGTTCGACATTTCCGACGCGGCACCGACCATCAGCAGCCTGCTGGAGCGGGACGATCCAGTCGCCGCAGTGCGCGCCGCGCGTGGCCGCTGGATGGGCAAGCTGGACACGATCATCGCCAATACGGCCGATGCAGCAGGCGATACGGCGCGCAACCCGGAGCGCGTCCAGCTGCTCGCGCCTTGCGATCTGCAAGTCATCAAAGCAGCAGGGGTGACTTTTGCGGCGAGCCTGATTGAACGCGTGATCGAAGAGCAGGCAAAGGGCGACCCGCAAGGCGCGGTGCGCGTGCGGGACCAGATCAGGTCTCTCGTCGGCGATAGTCTCACCAGCATCCGGCCGGACTCCGCCGAGGCGCGCGAATTGAAGGCGCTGCTGATCGAGCAGGGGCTATGGTCCCAATACCTGGAAGTTGGAATCGGCCCTGACGCGGAAGTCTTCACGAAAGCGCCAGTGCTCGCGGCGTTAGGTACGGGCACGGAGATCGGGCTGCATCCGAATTCGGTCTGGAACAACCCGGAGCCGGAAATCGTGCTGTCGCTCGACAGTCGCGGCCGCGCGCTCGGCGCGACCTTAGGCAACGACGTCAATCTGCGCGACTTCGAAGGACGCAGTGCGCTCCTGCTCGGCAAGGCGAAGGACAACAATGGCTCGTGTGCGATTGGCCCTTTCCTGCGGCTGTTCGACGAGACGTTCTCGATCGACGATGTGCGGCGCGCGACGGTCGATTTGCGAGTGGATGGCAGCGACGGCTTTGTCTTGCGAGGTACGAGTTCGATGGACCAGATCACGCGCGACCCGCTCGATCTCGTTGCGCAGACGATCAGTTCGACCCACCAATACCCCGATGGCGCGCTGCTGTTCCTCGGCACACTGTTTGCACCAATCGAAGACCGCGACGCCGCCGGAGCGGGCTTCACACACAAGCTGGGCGACATCGTGAGGATTTCGAACCGCGAGCTCGGCACGCTGGTCAACCGGGTCAACCACAGCGACCGCATCGTGCCGTGGACCTTCGGGATACGCGCGCTGATGGCGAACCTTGCTGCGCGCGGACTACTCGGCACAGCCTCGCTGTGATTACGTACTGACCCGCTCTAACTCGCCCTAAAAGACCGGCGCACCCGGCTTCCCCAAGGAGACAGACCAGATGCAGACTCAACATGTTACGCAAGAGCCGTTGGAAAGCGCAGTGCGCAAGGCGCGTCTGCGGCTCGCGCCCTTCCTCGCGCTGATGTTCGCGCTATCGATGCTTGACCGTTCGAACGTCGGGTTTGTCAAACAGGCCCTTCAAGTCGATTCGAACATCGGCAACGCGGCGTTTGCGCTCGGCGCCGGGATCTTCTTCATCGGCTATGCGGTGTTCGAGATCCCGAGCAATCTGATGTTGCATCGGGTGGGGGCGAAGGTCTGGTTGAGCCGGATCATGGTCACATGGGGGCTCGCGTCGGCGGCGATGATGTTCGCGCACAACGAGACCTCGTTCTATACGCTGCGTTTCATTCTGGGCGTGGCTGAAGCAGGCTTTTCGCCCGGCGTCATCCTCTATACCACGTACTGGTTCCCCGCGCGTGAACGCGGCAAGGCGCTAGGTATCTACTATTTCGGTTTGCCAGTGGCGCTCGTGCTGGGCAGCCCGCTGTCAGGTTATCTGATGGAAGTCATGGGTGGGCGCCTCGGGCTGCACAACTGGCAATGGATGTTCCTTATCGAAGGTCTCGCGGCGTCAACGGTCGGCATCGTCGCGTTCTTCTATCTGGTTAGCAAACCGCGCCAAGCGAAGTGGCTGACGCCGGCCGAAAAAGACGCTCTGGAAAACGCCATTGCAGCGGAAGACCGGCACAAGATCGCGCATGGACCGGCTACCGCGCTGAGCGCGCTGCGCAACTGGAACGTGCTGCGCTTCGTATCGATCTATTTCGCCATTCAGGTCAGCGTATATGGCGTCATCTTCTATCTGCCGACGCGGATTTCGGAGCTGACCGGTACCGCCATCGGCTCGAAGGTCGGCTTTCTGACCGCCATCCCCTGGTTCTGCGCACTCGTCGCACTGCGCTTCATCACCGGCTACGCGGACGCGAAGGGGAAGCATCGGCAGCTCGCCATCGTCATGCTGGCGGCGGCCGCAGCAGGGATAGCACTGTCGACCCTCGGGAATCACATCGGACCCGTGCTCGTCGCATTCTGTATAGCGACGGTCGGCTTCGTCGTCGTTCAGCCGCTCTTCTGGACCTTGCCGACGGCCTACCTGAGCGGTACCGCGGCAGCCAGCGGAATAGCAATGATCGGCGCGCTCGGCAATCTCGGCGGCTTCATCGCGCCGACGTTGAAGACCGCAGTGGAGACGCTCTTCCATAGCCCGCGTGCGGGCATGTTCACGCTGGCATTGGCAGGTGTCATCGGCGTGCTTCTGCTTCTGAGCATCGGCTTGCATTCACGCCGCGTAACCGAAGCGCAGTTAGGCTCGCCTAAAGCGACGCTTCGCTAGGCAAATGCAGGCACGCTGCACGCGATTTAACCGGAAATTCACATGACCATTCTCGAATATCATTACATCGGTGGACTGCGCAGCGCCTGTGCATCGAATCATGCGCTCGACGGCCTTGATGCCGTAGCGGGCAACGCAGTGCGCGCAGCTCAGATCGAGGAGGCCACGTCATGAGATTCGACAGTGAAAGCGTGATCGTCGATGCTTCGGCAGCCGCAGAGCCAGTCGTGCAACTGCATCCGGATGACGATGTCGTCATCGCGCGGCACCAGCTTGTTGCGGGCATGCGCATCCGCAGTAGTCTTGCTGTACGTGGGTTGATCCCGGCGGGTCATAAGCTTGCCATTCGCAGCATCGAAGCGGGTGCGCCAGTACGGCGCTATGGGCAGATCATCGGCTTCGCGACGCGTGTCATCGAAGCAGGGGAGCACGTCCATACACACAACCTTGCAATGGGCGACTTCGATCGGGACTACGCTTTCGGCGCGGATGCGAAGCCCGCGCCGACGGTCGCAGCAGCGGCACGGTTCATGGGCATCGTACGCCCTGACGGACGTGTCGCAACGCGCAACTACATCGGCATCCTGACTTCGGTCAATTGCTCCGCAACGGCAGCTCGCGCCATCGCAGACTACTTTCGTCGCGATATCCATCCGCAAGCGCTTGCAGACTATCCAAACGTTGATGGCGTGATTGCGCTGACGCACGGTCAAGGCTGCGCGATCGATTCCGAAGGCGAAGCGCTGGAAATGATCCGGCGCACTCTCGGCGGTTATGCGCGGCATCCAAATTTCGCTGGCGTATTGATCGTCGGGCTGGGCTGCGAAACCAATCAGATCGACGGGCTCGTGCAAAGCCAGGGTCTTACGCCCGGCGCGGCGCTGAAGACCATGACCATTCAGGCGACCGGCGGCACGGCGCGCACGGTGGCGGCGGGCATCGAACAGGTCAAGGCGATGCTCGTGGAAGCGAACAACGTTCGGCGCGAGCCCGTCGATGCAAAGCATCTGGTGATCGGCTTGCAATGCGGCGGCTCGGACGGCTACTCCGGCATTACCGCCAACCCGGCACTCGGCGCGGCAGTCGATCGTCTGGTCTCGCATGGGGGAACGGCGATTCTCTCCGAAACCCCGGAGGTGTACGGCGCCGAACATCTATTGACGCGCCGCGCCGTGTCACGTGAAGTCGGCGAAAAGCTGATCGAACGGATTCAATGGTGGGAAGCTTACTGCGCGCGCATGAACGCCGATCTGAACAACAATCCATCGGCTGGGAACAAGGCCGGTGGGCTGACAACGATCCTCGAAAAGTCGCTCGGTGCCGTGGCGAAAGGCGGCACAACCAATCTCGTCGACGTGTACCGCTACGCCGAACCGGTCCGGGCACACGGTCTCGTTTTCATGGATACGCCGGGCTACGATCCCGTTTCCGCGACCGGGCAGGTCGCGGGCGGGGCAAACCTGATTTGCTTTACGACAGGCCGCGGCTCCGCCTATGGGTGTGCGCCGTCGCCATCGTTGAAATTGGGCACCAATACCGCTTTGTGGCAACGCCAGGAAGAGGACGTTGATCTGAATTGCGGGTCGATTCTCGACGGCGAACGAACAGTCGACGAACTCGGTGAAGAGATCTTCCAGCTCATGCTTGCCACCGCGTCGGGCCAGGCATCGAAAAGCGAGATTCACGGATACGGCCAGAATGAATTCGTGCCCTGGCAGATTGGCGCCGTCACATAGAGCGGCGTTTGTGTTTCCTTTGGTCGAGCCTCAGGCGGCCGCGCTTCGAATCGAGCCGGCAGCGTTTCGCGCTCAATAACTCTTGCAAAAGCTCACCTGCCAGGGCGTTGCGCGTCGACTTGTTTAACGCAACTAACGGCCTAGAATCGATCGCGCCTCCCTCAAAATTCAAGGTCAGTTCTGCAGATGCTCAGGCGGCGCACGTCCTGCGATCCGTCTGGGCGGCCGGAGAGCGATCCCCGGCCGCGTCATCACACTCTACGACTTGAGATGGGGCCCCAGCAGTGACAGGTCCGCCGCTGAAAGACGATCGTGCGCGGTCTGCACTTGATGCCAGTACGGATAGAGCAGGGGCGGCGCGCTCACTTTGTCGAGCCGCTCGCGCTGTTCGGCGCTCAGGCTGAGATTCGCCGCGCCGAGGTTGTCGAGCAGTTGCTTCTCGTTGCGCCCGCCGATGATGACCGACGTGACGGCGGGGCGCCCGAGCGTCCATGCGAGCGCAACCTGAGCGGCCGAGACGTTCTGCTCGCTGGCGATCTCGACGAGCGTGTCGACAATCGACCACAGCCGTTCGGCGTCGCGAATCGGCGGCTCCGTCCAGCCGGCGAGTTGACGCGTGCCCTCGGGCGTCGTGTCGCGCCGGTGCTTACCCGACAGCAGGCCACCTGCCAACGGGCTCCAGACCAGAATGCCCAGACCTTGATCGAGCGCGATCGGCGCGAGTTCGTACTCCGCTTCGCGTGCTTCGAGCGTGTAATGGATCTGCTGGCTCACGAAGCGCGGCAGACGATCACGTTCGCTGACATGCAACGCCTTCATCAGGTGCCAGCCTGAGTAGTTCGAGCAGCCGACATACCGGACCTTGCCATGGCGGACAAGCAGGTCGAGCGCTTCAAGCGTTTCTTCGAGCGGCGTGAGCCCGTCCCATTCGTGCACCTGGTAGAGGTCGATCACATCGGTCTTGAGACGGCGCAGGCTCGCCTCGCAGGCTTCTATCAGATGATGGCGCGACAGACCCCGATCGTTCGGGCCGTCGCCCATCGGAAAGCGGGCTTTCGTCGCGATCAGCACGCCGCCTTTGCGCTTGCCGCCGAGCGCCTGGCCGACGATTTCCTCAGACGCACCGTTTGAATAGACGTCCGCGGTATCGATCAGGTTGACGCCCGCGTCGATGCACATGTCGATCTGCCGGCGCGCGTCGTCGAGTCCAACCTCGCCGACGCTCGCGAATTTGCCTTTGCCGCCCATCGTCATCGTACCTAGCGTGATGGTCGACACCTTGAGGCCCGAACGGCCCAGTTGACGGTAGTCCATGATGAAGCAATCTCCATGTATGTTGCGAGGATTCGCAGCCGGCGTGCGGTCGTTCGGTCCGATTGCGCCCGCATTTCGCGCGCAGTCGCAGTGTTCCTCGACCTTCCAGAGGTCCGACGATAGCGGAGATTGAATTACCATTCCAATAGAAAGATATGATTCAATTGTGCGGTTTTCGTGATTAATCGTCTTAGCAAGAAAAGAGTGCCAACGTGGATTTGAAGCAGCTGGAACATTTCGTGGCGGTCGCGGAAGAGCGGCATTTCACGCGCGCGGCGCGCCGTCTGAATCTCGTGCAGTCCGGATTGTCCGCGTCGATCCGCTCGCTGGAAGAAGACCTGGGCGGACCGTTGTTCAATCGCAGCACGAGGCGAGTCGCTTTGACGCCGGCCGGCGAAGTGCTGTTCGCGGAGGCGCGGCGGGTACTGGCTGCCGCGCGCGACGCACGACATGCCGTCACGCAGGTTCACGGGCTCGCACGCGGCCGGCTGAGTATCGGTGCGATTCACGGCCTCGCGCCTTTCGTCGACCTGCCCGCCACGCTCGGACAGTTTCGGGCTGCGTTCGGCGGGATCGATATCGAATTGACACTGGATGGCTCGCGCGCGTTGATCGACGAGGTGCGGGAAGGGCGCCTCGACCTCGCGTTCACGCAACCGCCGGATACGTTGCTCGACGATGTCGGGTCGCACATGTTCGCCTGCGAGGCAATGGTCGTCGTCTGCGCGACGCATCATCGGCTTGCGGGCGCCAGCGGGCTGGCGTTGGCCGATCTCGCCGACGAAACTTTCGCCGACCTGCGCCCGGAGTGGAGCGTGCGGCGGCTCGTCGATCGATGTTTTACGGCGGCAGGGCTGCAGCGCCGGACCAGCTTCGAGGTCAACGACATGCCGATGCTGCTTGAACTGGCCGCACAGGGGCTCGCGATCAGCATGGTGCCCGAATCCGTGGCCGCCGCAAGGGGGAGCAATACGCGCGGCGCGCCGGTCGCAACGGCCGGCCTGCGCGAGGCCGACGAACTCTGCTGGGAACTCGCGGCCGTTTTTAAGGGAAGCGCGGGCGAGCCGCTCATACCCGTCGCCCGTGCTTTTTTGGACTTGCTCAAATTGCCTGCGGTGGCGAGCTGAGGCTCGCCGTACGCATGCGCGATGGGTCAGGGCGTCAAAGACCATGCACGATGTCCGGCACGCGGCGGGAAGCGGGCATCCAGTGAACGTGGCCGAATTGTCGCTAGCGGGTCGCAGCCGTGCGCGAAATACTTAGGATCACTGCCTAACAAGAGCCCTGTCGGTCATGTAGAAAAGTTCATGCTAGGATCGGCGACTCACTGTTCCAACGGATCGGGATCGCAGTCGGCTTGCTGGCGCCGCGATTCCGGCACCCACGAGGTTTCTGATGACTCATTCTGCCCTGACTCCGGGCGCCGTCGCCGTGATCACCGGCGGCGCCGCCGGCATCGGCCTGGCTGCCGCCAAACGCTTCGCGCAGCTTGGTTTGCGCATCTGTATTGCCGATCTCGGCGCCGACCGGGTCGCGCGGGCGGTGGAGGAAATCGCCGCGCTGAGCGCGAACGGCACACAAGACGTGTTCGCGGTCGAGACCGATGTCAGCATCGCCGACGATGTTCGCCGCCTGCACACAACCGTCGTCGAACGCTTCGGCGGAACCGATGTGCTGATGAACAACGCCGGCATTCAGCCCGGCAGCGGGATGTTCGGTCCAACCGGGAATTGGGAGAGTGTGCTGGGTGTCAACCTGTGGGGCGTGATCCACGGTACGCAGATCTTCGTGCCGGACATGATCAAGCGCGGTCGTCCCGGGCTCGTGATCAACACCGGTTCAAAGCAAGGCATCACGACGCCGCCGGGCGACCCCGCATACAACGTTGCGAAGTCTGGTCTGAAGGCGTTCACTGAAGCGCTGCAGCATGAACTGCGCAACACCGCCGACTGCCGGATTAGCGCTCATCTGCTGATTCCTGGTTTCGTGTTCACGGAACTGACACGGAACGGCCGCGTCGAAAAGCCCGCCGCCGCATGGACGCCCGAGCAGACCGTCGATTTCATGTTCCAGCGTCTCGACGCCGGCGACTTCTACATCCTGTGTCCCGACAACGACGTGCCGCGTTCGCTCGACGAACGGCGCATTCTTTGGGCGGCGGGCGATATCGTCGAGAACCGGCCCGCGTTGTCGCGCTGGCATCCGGATTACGCCGGGGCATTCGAAGCATTCATCAAGGCGCCCCGTTGACGCAAGAGTCGGCACTATGTGGCAACAGAGTGAAACCTATCCCGATCCCGCAGTGGAAGTGCTCGATCCGCGCTTTCTGAAATACCGGATCACGAATGCGGCGGTCGAGCGGCTGGCGACTGGCATGCGCTTCGGCGAGGGACCGGTGTGGTTCGGCGACGGGCGTTGCCTGCTATGGAGCGACATTCCGAACAACCGCATCATGCGGTGGGATGAGGAATCCGGCGCGACGTCTGTATTTCGCAAGCCTTCGGGATATGCGAACGGCAATACACGGGACCGGCAGGGGCGGCTCATTACCTGCGAGCACGGCAACCGGCGCGTGACGCGCACCGAGTACACCGGTGCGCTGACCGTGCTGCTCGAGCGCTTCGACGGCAAACGGCTGAACTCGCCGAACGACGTGGTCGTGAAGAGCGACGACAGCATCTGGTTCACTGATCCGCCGTTCGGCATCTCTAACGACTATGAGGGTGGTAAAGCTGAGCCCGAGCTGCCGACCAACGTCTACCGCTTCGAACCGGCCACTGGGCGGGCGGAGGTGGTGGCCGACGATATCGTCAATCCGAACGGCATCTGCTTCTCGCCCGACGAACGCCGTCTCTACATCGTCGAATCGGGCTCGAAGCCGCGGCGTATCCGTGTGTACGATGTCGAGGACGGTCGGCGCCTCGCGCACGGGCGCGTATTCGTCGATGCAGGCGAGAACGGCGCGCCAGACGGTTTTCGTTGCGACACGGACGGTAACCTGTGGGCCGGTTGGGGCACCGGGCCGGGACTCAACGGTGTGATGGTATTCGCGCCGGACGGCACCGCGATTGGCCGCATCGGTCTACCCGAACGCTGCGCGAACGTGTGCTTCGGCGGCGCAGCGCACAACCGCCTGTTCATGGCGGCAGGGCAGTCACTCTACGCCCTATACGTCGATGCGACTGCGGCGGTGGCGACCTGAGCGGGCGCCACCGCATACCGGTCGGTCATGATGCGGACTCGTGCGGGTTCAAGACGTGCGCTGGCGCTCGCTGAACGGAATGCCGCCTCTCGACTTGGAGTCTGGTGGAGACTCCACGATCTGCACGACAACCTGTTCAGCGGCGACACCGAGGCTGTCGACCACAGCTTTGGTAATTCCCGTCATCAGCGCTTTCTTTTGCTCGGCTGTGCGGCCTGATACTGCATATACAACGACTTCGGGCATAACGTACTCCATCTGGTTGGCAAGGAACTGCGGCTGCAATCATAGCGACACTGCGCGGCGTGTGCTCGAGCCTGTGCAATAGAAGCGCTGCGTGAATGCTATCGGCGCTCTTCACGAGATTTCTTGGCGTACGTGTCCTTGATGCCACTCTTCCCGGCCGACCTCATCAGCATCGCAGACTCATGCAGCGTCCGTCAGTCGGTCCGCGCTGAGAGCGAACTGACGCGCGATCGATCGCAGCCTGTCGCTCCATTCCCAGACGCCGAAGACGTCATGCACGTTTTGCAGACAGCTCAGCAGGCTGACCGTCTGCGGGTCATATGCATTGATCTTCGAGCGCAGTAGCGCTCTCTTTAACGCGGCGACTCCCACATCCATGTAGGCGGGTACTTCGTTCTTCTGCTTGCTGAGATAGTGAATTGGAACTCCCTCCATTGCTGTCAAGTAGTCGCGTGGCTTGATGAAGCTGCCGACCGGACAGCCTCCGCAGTAACCGCGATATGCACCGCCGCCGCGCGGCAGGAGCGCTGCCTCGCGTTGCTGAAAGAGATGTTGGACCGCCCGGTCGAAAATGACTTGATGGTTGAGAAATTCGAGCGTCATTGGGTTCTCCTGCCGCAGCCGAGTTTGCGCGGTAGCCGGTTCTTGTCTCGTTCCGGCAAGCGGATCGTCAGAGCGGTGGGTGTTGAGGCGGCGCACACGAGTCGCGCGATGCGACTGCGGGCTACCTCACGCCCGCGTGTCGCGCAGCAGCGGCGGTCCGTCGCCCGTTGATTGCGATTGCGGGTCGAATCAATGGGTATCGGGCCATCAATGACCAAAATAGATCGAGTGAGTACCTGGGGTCGTTGCAGGTGTCCCCGACTCCGAGGAACCATTCATCGACACTCCACCGACCGCTGTGCTGGTCATGTCCTGCGCGTGAATACGCGCCTCCGCAGCCTGAATGTCCGCTGGATAATGCGCATCATCCTTGGCACTCGGGCGATAACCGGCTTGTTCCACGCGCACCAGGTCCGCGCGCACTTCGGCACGTGTCAGCGGCGCGCTAGCGTCCTGCGCAAAAGAGACTGCCGGTGCGGCCAATGCACTGGCAACCAGCGCTGCATAGATAAGAGCTTTCATAGTCAATCACCTTCTCGAGTTAGCTTCAGTGGGCTTCGCGCATGATGAGTGAAGCCTCGGACTCACCACGATGCAGGTGAGTAAGCTTCATTCTGTACGGAGGCGTTGACGCGATACTGACGCGCACATTACATCTGCGTCATCTTCGAATAGAGATGCGTCTTTCCAGCGGCGGCAAGCTGGTCGATGTTCGCCTTACATGACAGATTCGTAATTCACTCGACGCTCGCCGGTCACAATCATTTCGTCAGAATTGCCTCATAGCGTCATTCACCGGGCGCTCGTTCGAAGGACGATTGGGAAGACCATGATGATCGGTTCACGTTACACCAACCTGCTGCGCTACGGCCTGCGCTCGCTTTCGGCTACGGCGCTCTTCGGATTCGTCAGCGTCTGTCACGCGCAATCCGCAGTGAATGCGCAGGATACTGGCGGGAGCATGAATGCGCCGTCCATCGCAACCTGTGTCGCGTGTCACGGCGCATTGGGCGCCGGCACCGTGACCGGTGGGCCGCGGCTTGCTGGCAAAGATCCAGACTATCTCGCGCATGCATTGGCAATGTTCAAGGCTGGCACCCGCGCCAGCCCTGTCATGCAGACGGTCGCCCACAATCTTTCCGATAGCGAGATACGCGAACTCGCAATGTTTTTTTCAAAGCAGAACCCGCCGCTTGCCAAAGGTGCACCGCCGCCGCAGAGCCTGGTGATAGCCGGGAAGCAGCTTGCTGAGATGGGCAGTGGATCCGACCTGCCCGCCTGTTTCAGTTGCCATGCGGCCGGCGGCAAAGGAAATGGCGCGCGATTTCCTGGAATAGCGGGTGAACCGGCGGCGTTTGTCGTCGCTCGGCTACACGAATTTCAGGCGCGCGCGAAGGGGAACACGCCGGCGCCCGGAACGATGACAGCCATCGCGGCGAAGCTGAACGATGAGCAGATCGAAGAGGCTGCGGCTTACCTTTCGGTGACTCAACCCTGACGATGGACGACCTGCAATCCGCGTGGCGCACCGACCGGGCATCCCGTTTCCGTCACCCATTCTCGTTTTGCGTCGAGTAGATATGCGAATTCTTGTGTGGAGTAAAGTCACCGTAATATCGGGTCTGGTTGTCATGCTTACCGGCTGCGCGAGTAGCGACGACTCCGTTTTGAGTGCCGCAAAGAGCCCGCAACTACCTGAAACATATCCTTGTCAGAGCATGCATGTGAAGGTGCCGACCTGCCCACTCGGATAGAACGACTACTTCAATCGCGTCCAGTCGGGTCGGTATATCAGGCGCTGTTCCTGATCCTCGCTTTCAAGATGCGGCCAGCCCGCACAATGGGCGCAAGCGCACCTGAGTAAGCCGTTCGCACTCCTGCCACAAACGGGCGGCATTCGCAGCGTCCTTTGCCTGCCTGGCGACGCTCGCCTCGTCTATTTTGCTTCCGCGTGTCTCCAGAAAGCCTTGTGGGCCATAGTAGCCCCCGTCACTGACATCGCTCGATGTAGCCGCGTAAAGGGTCGGCAGGGCGCCTGCGTAGTCGGTGTTCAGCACGGCACCGATGAAATGACTGACGAACTCGCGGGCAGCGCGTGAAGCTGCTGAGCGATCCCCGTCCCGAAACAGATTGGTGTTTGCGACGCCAGGGTGTGCGGCAACCGACATAACACGGGAATTGGCAGCGCGTAAAAGACGGTCGAGTTCGAACGCAAACATCAGATTTGCGAGCTTCGACTGCCGATAGGATCGCATCGGCGAATACGTCTTCTTGGATTGGAGGTCGTTGAAATCGATCTCTCCTTGCTTGTGCGCGATGGAAGCGATCGTGACAATGCGTGGTCGGTCAGGCGATCTGGTCGCAGCCAGTTCGAGAGCGGGCATAAGGAGCGCAGTCAACGCGAAATGGCCGAGCACGTTGGTGCCAAATTGCAGTTCGAAGCCGTCCGCAGTCTCGAGCCGTTTCGGCGGCGCCATGACGCCGGCATTGTTGATCAGAAGGTGAATAAGGCACTGATCGGCGAGTTCCCTCTGCGCGAACTCGCGCACGGATGCGAGGGACGCGAGATCGAGAATCGCCAGATCGGCACGAGCGCCGGGCGCTGCGGCGTTCAGACGGGCTAAGGCCGCTTCGCCGCGTTGTTTATCGCGGCATGCAAGTATGACTTGCGCGCCCTTGCGCGCAAGAGTCAGTGCGGCATGGTAGCCAATGCCGCTGTTTGCTCCAGTGATGAGAACTCGCTTGCCAATCTGCGACGGAATATCGGTGGTGGCCCACTGTTTGTTCATGTTGTTCTTGCTCGGCATAGGGTAGTCGACTGCGAGACTACCACTGGTAAGTTTAGAGCGTCGCTACCGGCCAGGCAGCGGTTCCCGGCGATGCTGATTACCCGTGCTACGCGTTGCGTGCTGGGTTCGGAGGCTTCCGGCTCGGGTGTGGGCGGGCGTGATCGTCATTGCGTTTGGATGTGACCAACCTTTCGTTTTCGTACAGAGTGCGAATTACTGCATTGGCGCCCCGGTTGAGTTGTTTGCCGCCGCTGATGTAGTCCGCCAGCGTGCGGACCTCATCACTGGCAATACCCCGCGAAAGATGCCAGGGGACATTCAGAACGGCTAATTCGGGCGCGATGCTCACTAAACAGTCAATCAACGATTGACCTTTAGCGCTCCGTAGCGAGATACGCGCGTTGCGGCAGCGGCTGATTCAGGAAGCAGAGGTTCGCCGTTGGACGCATGACAACGCCGGTTTAGTCACGACAGGGTTGCGCTTGATCGGGATCGGATCGTTCGTTTTCAACGCAGGAGCCGACTTCGTCCCGGGCGATCGTCCGAAACGAAAAATCGAACAGATGGCCTAGGTCTCAGCTCTTTCGCGACGTCTTCGCGGCAAATTGCGTCGGTGTGTGCTGAACCTTCTCGCTCCCGCACTTCGGACAAGGCGGATGTGCGGTCTGATGCTCAGCGAGATGTTCGATGTGTTCGAACAACTCGCCGCAGACCTCACAACGATACTGGTAAGTCGGCATGACAGCTCTCCTCGAAAAGCAAATCCCGCACGTGCTAACCGGATACGCCAGCGACGCCCAACACTGTATCAATCCATTCTAGTACAGGAAATGCAGGCATCCGTGTCTCATCGTGTACTCATCTGGCAGGCGACACTGGTCGCCTGCTGTGGCCAATAGCCAAGGCTATCCAGCGACAGAGTTCCCGCTGCACGGAGCGGTTGCGCCTGCGACTTCCCATCGGCGGGAAAGAGGCACGCCGAATCGGCGAAATACGGCGCTATCATCACTGGTAACGGTATGGCGTCCGACAATTCCGGGGCGTTCCCGCACCAACGCTTCACGACGTCCGCCCTGTGCAACAATCGAAAACCGTCTGCGCCTTTTGAAACGAAGCCTGTGCATGGAGGCGAACATGCTTGAAATCGGAAGGGAACGCATCGTAGGCACGGTGAACCACATTTGCGGGGCGGTGCTGGCCCTGTCTGTTGCGTCTACTCTCGCGATTGCGACGCTCGCCATCGGTTCGGTGCACGCCCAGCCGCCGTCGTTCGACATCTTTGCCGTCCCAACCGGCAGCGCGCCACACGACGTCGCACCGTCGCCGGACGGCACCGTGTGGTACACCGCCCAGGCGCAAGGCATGGTCGGTCGGCTGGACCCGCGTAACGGCAAGATCGAGAAGATACCGCTCGGCGACGGGTCGGCGCCGCACGGCGTGATCGTCGGCCCGGATCGCGCGGCATGGATCACCGACGGGGGCCTGAACGCGATCGTGCGCGTCGATCCGAAGACGCTTGCCGTCACGCGTTTTCCGCTGCCGAAGGAGCGGCCGGACGCCAATCTGAACACCGCAGTGTTCGACAGGCAAGGTCATCTGTGGTTCACCGGGCAAAGCGGCATCTATGGCGAGCTCGATCCGAAGCGCGCCACCATGCGCGTCTTCGATGCGCCGCGCGGACGCGGGCCCTACGGCATCTGCGTCACCCCGGACGGCAGCCTGTATTTCGCGTCACTGGCGGGAAGCTATCTCGGCCACATTGATCCCGTGAGCGGCGCAGCACAGGTCATCGAACCGCCCACCCCGAATCAGGGCGCGCGCCGTGTATGGTCCGATTCGAAGGGGCGCGTCTGGGTCAGCGAGTGGAATGCGGGAAAAGTCGGTGTATTCGATCCGGCGACGCGTCGATGGCGCGAATGGCGACTGCCCGGCGAAGACCCGCATGCTTACGCGATATTTGTCGACGACCAGAACATCGTCTGGCTTAGCGAGTGGAGCGGCAATGCACTCGTGCGCTTCGATCCGCGCACCGAGCGATTCGATGTGTTTGCGTTGCCGCGCGCGCACGCAAACGTCCGTCAGATGATGGGCCGCCCGGGCGAAGTCTGGCTGTCCGGATCCGGCATCGATCATCTGCTGCGGTACCGGTCCCGCGCAGCGGCTGCGAGCGGGGATTGACGCGCTATGGTGCGCGTTGGGCGATCTTCACCCGAGCTCGAACGAGGTCACGCCGAGGACACGGTCGATCGAAATAGTGGGTGGCGTCTGCGTGTACATCCGCCCCGTTGGAGGGAACAGTAAACGGTGGAGTGATGTGCGGCATCGCTTTGTCGGTCGATGTCATCGTGCTGTCATTCCCACCGGTTCAAATGAATACGGCGTCGAGCATTGAAGTGCGGTAGTGCGCGAGCCATGATGGAAATGTGAGGCGGATCTTTTCCTCAACGACGCACGCGAGATTGTCCCTACACATCTAGACGTTTAGATGAATGGATGCAACGCCCCCGTTCCGTGAGCGGCGAACCTCACGCACGCGGAGAAGTCGCGACGCGCCGCCTCGAATCACAACTACTGCGACTGCGTATTACGGCAACGTTACGCAGAGGCCGCTATACATACGGAGCACGTCGATGTTGGTCAGGAACGCTCGCATCATCACGCGAGAGGAAGAATTTACAGGCACCTTGCGAATCGAGGACGGCCTCATCCGCGATATCGAACGCGGCAATACGTCTGCACGCGAAGCCGTTGACTGGGATGGAGACTATCTGTTGCCGGGTCTCATCGAACTGCACACCGACAATCTGGAAAAGCATCTCGCGCCGCGTCCCGGCGTGCAGTGGAATATCGATGCGGCGTTCGTGATTCACGATGCGCAGGTTGCCGCGGCCGGCATCACGACCGTCTTCGATTCGCTCAGAATCGGCGCGCGTTCCGATGTGGATATGCACAACCGCGATCTGCAGACGCGGTGTACGCAAGCCCTCGCGCGCTTGTCCGGGAATGCGTTGCTGCGTGCCGAACATTTCCTGCACCTGCGCTGCGAAATCGCCGCACCCGACGTGGTCGACGTGTTCGATTCGCTCTACACGCATCCGCTGCTCCGTCTGGCTTCGGTGATGGATCACACGCCAGGCCAGCGGCAATGGCACGATCGCAATCAATGGCGCCGCTGGCAGGAACGGCACGGCAAACTGACTGATGAACACTACGCCGCCGTGGTAGCCGAGCTTACAGATGGACAGGAGCGCTTCGCCGACAAGCACCGGCGTGAAATCGTCGCGCGTTGTGCGGCGCTCGGTGTCCCGGTGGCGAGTCACGACGATACGGTGGTCGAGCATGTCGAACAGGCGGCGGCCGAAGGCATCGTGCTGGCCGAGTTTCCGACCACTCGCGTTGCGGCGCATGCGGCACGCGAACACGGTCTTGCGACGATCATGGGCGCGCCCAACATCGTAAGGGGCGGATCGCACTCGGGCAACGTATCCGCGCTCGAACTTGCGCAGGCCGGGTTGCTCGACATCCTGTCATCCGATTATGTGCCATCGAGCCTGTTGACCGCGGCATTCGAACTTGTCGACAAGGCTGGCTGGACGCTTCCGCGTGCGATGGCAACTGTATCGGCTGCACCGGCTGGCGCGGTGGGATTGCATGATCGCGGTGCTATCGCCCCCGGTTTGCGTGCCGACTTTGTGCGCGTGAGGATGCACGAAGCACTGCCCGTACCGCGCGCGACCTGGCGGGCAGGGGAACGCATCGTCTGATGCAGGTCACGCTGCGATCAGTCACATGGGCGTGTCGGGGCGACTGCGCGAATCATCCAGAAGTCCCGACATATATACATGGATGTGACAATGCAATTCCTGGAATGCGATGGGTTGGATAGTAAACCCCGATGATCGTTAGTTGTTCGGTACGCTTCGTATACAACTTGAGGAAAATATGAAGGTCTCCAAAGTTTTAGCAGCGGTGGCATTTGCGGCAGTTCTCGTCTCGGGTGCCGCACATGCGGCCGGCACCTGTCCGAACGACGGCGTGGTTCGCTTTGGCGTCGAACCGTACGAATCGGCGCAACGCATGCTGCCTGTCTATTCGGACCTCGCCAAGATGATCGGCGAGAAGCTCGGCTGCACTGTACAGCTCTACGTGGCAACCAGCTATAACGCCGAGATCGAGGCGATGCGCAACAACAAACTTGAATTCGGCGAGTTCGGCCCGCTCGGCTATGTGCTTGCTCACCAGGTCGCGCATGCCGAGGCCGTCGCCACCTTTGCCGGCGAAGCTGGCAAGCCGGCCACGTATTACGCGTCCATCGTCACGTGGCCCGGCTCTGGTATCAAGAAGCTTGCGGACATCAACGGCCGTTCGTTTGCCTATGCCGATCCGGCTTCCACCTCCGGCCACCTGTTTCCCGCCTACGGTCTGAGCAAGAACGGCATCGATCCGGACAAGGGTGTGAAGGCGATCTATGCGGGCAGCCATACGGCATCGTTCGAGGCGATGCGCAATCACAAGGTTGACGCGGGAGAACTGAACAGCGAGGAAATCGCCAGCGCCAAGCTGCACAACGAGTACGATCCTTCGGCCTATGTGACGCTGTGGCGGTCGGATCCAATTCCGCTCGACCCGCTGGCGGTGCGGGGCGACTTGCCGGCTGATTTCAAGGCTCGTCTCGCAAGCATCCTGAGTTCGCTCGATCTGCATCAATTGCCGGAGGCCGATCAGAAGTTCCTGGCATCGAACCAGAACCCGCAGTTGATGACGGTGCCGCAGACGGACGCCGCTTACAACCAGATTCGTGATCTGGTATCCACGCTTCACATCGACCTGGCAAAACTGTGAATACCCATTTCGGCGCATCCCACCACGGAGCACCAGGCCCGGCGGCGGCATTCGCAGCCGCCGGATCCGGCAGGCGCGCGACGGTACCGCGGCCCATGCTCGCGCCCGCAGTGAAGCTGGCCGTCGATAACCTGACGATGCGTTACGCAAACGGTCACACGGCGCTGCGCGACTTCAATGTGTCCGTTCAGGCCGGCGAGATGATCGTGGTGCTCGGCAGCAACGGCAGCGGCAAGTCGACCTTGATGAAGTGCGTGGTCGGACTGAACCGTCCGACAGCCGGTTCGGTCGAGGTCGCCGGACGCGATCTGGCCGCGCTCTCGGGCGAAACCCTTCGGCAGGCGCGGCTGCCGCTCGCACTGATCTCGCAGAACGCTAATCTCGTCAGGCGGCGCAGCGTGCTGGCAAACGTCTGCTGCGGCGCGCTGGGGCGCCACAGGACACTGGCGACCGCAATGGGGCGCTTGCCCCGCGAGGAAATCGAACCGGCACGAGCCTGTCTGGACGAAGTCGGCCTGTTGCATCTGGCTGGCCAGCGCGCCGGCACGCTCTCGGGCGGGCAGGCGCAGCGTGTGGCGGTCGCTCGTGCGCTGGCGCAGCGTCCAGACGTGCTGCTCGCCGACGAGCCGGTCGCGAGCTTGGACCCCGAGGCAGCCGATGAGGTCATGCGGCTGTTGCGCCGCCTCGCCACCGAAGACGGACTCGCGGTGATCTGCGTATTGCACCAGCCTGAACTGGCGGCGCGCTATGCCGACAGACTGGTCGGCCTGCGGCGTGGTCAGCTGGAATTCGACCGGCCGGCTGCGGAAGTCTCCAGTCAACAGATCGCGCGGCTTTACGTGGACGAAGCATGATGAACAAGGCTCTCGAAATGCGCGCGCCCACGGGCACGCCGGGCGCACGCACTGTTTGGACGGTGTGTGCCGTCGTCGTCGGACTGGCCTTGTTCGTACAGGCGTGGATCGTGGTTCAGGCGCGACCGCAGGATCTGTTGACCGGCGCCCACGGGATGGCCGACATCGTTTCGCGGGCCATGCCGCCGGCGTTCGACCAGTTCGTCCCGAATCTCTGGCCGGTTCTCGAGACAATCGACCTGGCGATTTTCGGCACCGTGTTCGGGGTGCTTCTTGCGTTCCCGCTATCGATTCTGGCAGCCGCGAATGTCACCCCAGCGAAGCCCTTGTACTACATCTCGCGCGCCCTGATCGGCGTCACCCGCGCGGTCCCCGATCTGGTGTGGGCACTGCTGTTCGTGACCGCCGTTGGACTTGGGCCGTTTCCGGGCGCGCTTGCACTCGCGGTCCATTCGGTCGGCATGCTCGGGCGGCTCTTTGCGGAAGTGATCGAAGACATGGATATGGGTCCCGTCGAAGCGCTGACACTGACCGGTGCGGGCCGTCTCCAGGTGTTGAGCCATGCGGTGGTGCCAGGCGTGCTGCCGTCGCTGCTCGGCATTGGGCTGTTCCGTTTCGACGAAAACCTGCGCTCCTCGCTGGTGCTCGGCTTTGTGGGCGCGGGCGGGATCGGCTTCCAGTTGCTGACCGCGATGAACCTGTTCCAGTATCAGACGGTGTCGTTCCTGCTGATCGCTACCTTCATCCTGGTTGCGTGCGCCGAACGGGTTTCCGCCTACCTGCGCAGCCTCGTTCAGTGAGTGCGAGGCAAGCGTTTTCACTGTCACTTCAACATTGAATTTCGAGTCTCTTATGCTAATCAATCACGGCGTTGCGGCCGATCCGTGGACGCTTGGCCGCGTGCTGTCGGAAGATCCTGAGATTCATCCGACGGCACTGGTTCGCGCTAGCGACTTTGGCCGCTACACCTATCTCGGACCACGCAGTCATGTTGCCGAATCGGTCATCGGCGACTACGGCTATGCGATGGGCGACAATCAGATTGCCCACGCGCTCATCGGCAAGTTCGCCAACATCGCCACCGGCGTGCGCATCAATCCGCCGAACCACCCGTCGTGGCGAGCCACCCACCATCACTTTACCTATCGTTCGCGCTCGTACGGGCTTTCTCTGGACGACGACGACGGCATCTTCCAATGGCGAGCGCAGGACCGCGTCGAGATCGGCCACGATGTGTGGCTCGGCCATGATGCCGTGATCATGCCAGGTGTCACGGTCGGTACGGGCGCAGCGGTCGGTTCGGGAGCAGTGGTGACCAAAGACGTGCCGCCGTTCGCTATCGTCGTCGGAGTGCCGGCGCGCGTGTTGCGCTTTCGCGTCGACGCGCGCACTTCGGAACGGCTGCAGCAAATCGCCTGGTGGGATTGGAATCCCGAACGAATCGACGCGGCCCTGGCCGACTTTCGCCTGCTCACCGCAGTCGAGTTCGCAGAGAAGTACGGGGACTGATGAGTCGGTCAGCCTCGCGCGGAATGTAGCGGCGTTGCGAGCGCGTATACCTCAACAAATATTGCCCGCTCTAATTCATCTAGACGTGTAGACATGAATCGACGTGTCAGATGTTCTTTCCAGAACGGGTTGAGATCCTTTTTAGTAAGGGGAGCTAGTTTCACATGGAATTTCGGCAACTTGGACGCAGTGGCCTCAAGGTTTCGACGCTGACCCTCGGTACGATGATGTTCGGCGGCCCGACCGATCAGACGACCGCGGAACGCATCTTTGAAAGCGCTCGTGAACAGGGCGTCAATTCGATCGATTCCGCCGACGTTTATGCCGGCGGTGAATCGGAGCGCGTCGTCGGACGTTGCATAGCTGCCCAGCGCGACCGCTGGGTGCTGGCGACCAAAATCGCCAGTCCGCTCGCTGACGGCGACGTGAATGCGTGCGGCGCGTCGCGCAAGCATATGATCCAGGCCGTCGAGGCCAGTCTGAAGCGTTTGAACACCGACTACATCGATCTGCTCTATCTGCACGCAGAAGATCATCACACTCCGGTCGATGAAACGGTGCGCGCGCTCAACGATCTGATTCGGGACGGCAAGATACGTTACTACGGCTTGTCGAATCATCGTGGCTGGAAGATCGCTGAATTCGCTCACACCGCACAAGCGCTCGGCCTGGCTGCTCCGGTGGCCAGCCAGCCGCTGTATAACATCGCGAACCGGCAGGCCGAGGCGGAACAACTCACTTCCGCGCACCGCTACGGGCTCGGCGTTATTTCGTATAGCCCACTCGCGCGGGGCGTGTTGACCGGCAAGTATGAAATGGGCGTGGCGCCCGCGTCCGATAGCCGGGCAGGGCGCGGTGACCGCCGCCTGCAGCAGGCCGAATGGCGCCCCGAGTCTCTGGAGCTGGCACGACGCGTCGATGAGCATGCACAGGCGCGAAGCCTGAGCGCCGGGCAGTTCGCGCTCGCGTGGGTGCTGAACAGCAGATACATCAGTTCGACGATCGCCGGGCCACGAACTGAAGCGCAATGGAACGACTATCAACCGGCCTTGCGCTATCGTCTGACCGCGGAAGACGAAGCCTTCGTCGATTCGCTAGTGACAACCGGCCATCCTTCGACGCCTGGGTTCAACGATCCGAAGCATCCGTTCTTTGGCCGGATCACGTATCACGGTTCACAAGAGGTATAAGGGGATTTCCGGGACGCAACGCTCTGGGGATGTCGGTCCAATCGGCGAGCGTACTCTTTGGCTTTTCGAACTGTTGCCGATTCTGAATCGGCAACAGTTCACTACGCGGGTCCATGCCGGGCCCGACGACCTTGAGTGACACAACGCTCGTATCTTTCATGCAATTCGGACCTTTGAGCCGGTAGTAGCAACGGAGTTTGCATCGCGGCCAACTTTCACCTGTCCGCCCTCGACGAGGGACATGGCGGCCAGATATCCGAACGTCAACGCGGGCCCGAGCGTAATTCCGGCGCCAATGTAGTGTCCACCCACGGGCGAATTCATATCATTGCCGCAAGCGTAGAGTCCAGGAATTGGATGGTTGTCGCGATCGAGAATTTCGCCGTGACTGCCGGTCACGAGACCGCGGCTTGTACCGAAGTCGCCCGGCATCAGCATGACAGCGTAAAAGGGGATCCGTTCGATGGGACCGAGGCAGGGGTTGGGTGAGTGTGTCGGATCGCCCTTGTAGATGTTGTATGCGGACGATCCCTTGCCGAAATCCGCGTCCACTCCGGTGGCTGCAAACTGGTTGTTGCGCGCGACGCTGCGTTCCAGCCCGCTGGCGTCAACGCCAAGCTTGCCAGCAAGTTCAGCCAGCGTGCGGCCTCTGAAGAGATATCCCGCCTTCTCATAGCGCCGCAGCGACAAACTACCGGGAAGGATGACGCCGATGCCGTACTTCTTGACTGTCGCCGCGTCGGCAATTAGATATGCCGGGATGGCACCGGCATCGAACATCCCGAGGGTGAAGGCATGATAAGACGCCGCCTCGTTGGTGAAGCGGTTCCCGTCCTTGCCCACGGCAATGAACCCGGGCTTGGGACGGTCAAGCATGAAGTGGCCCCACAACGTCTTTTCGCCCGTCTCATTCGATAACACCGACATTGGCACATAGAAACCCGTGTCCTCGGAGTTGTGGTCAAGTCGCCCTCCGGCCGACAGGCCTAAACGAATTCCCTCGCCGACATTGCTAGGCAATCCGAGTCCCAACTCGACTGTGGGTTTGCGTGAGTGTTCCCGGCGCATTTCCTGGTTGCCCGGGTACCCCCCGGTCGCAATGACCACGCCCTGGTGAGCACGGATTCGAAGCGTGTGGCCGTCCCGGACCACTTCTGCGCCTGTTACGGTACCGTCCTCGATGATCAATCTGGTGGCGGACGACTTCAACCAGATTTCGATTTCGCGGTCGAGCATGGTCTTGTACAACCGGGCGATGAGTGCATTTCCGCCGACGAGTCGGGTGCCGCGGTGATAGCTCAGCCGATCCACGCCATAGCGCACAAAGCGCTTTAGCACGTGAAAGAATGATCGGGCCGATTTCGTGAATGACAGGAAGTGGAGCAGATCCACGAGGTCGAGCATCATTCCGCCGAACGGCGCAAACGCTGGCAACGGAGCGCGTAAATTCCTGAAGTGCGGGCCAAGCTTGCGAGCATCGAATTCCAGCGGGGCATGAGCGCGACCGAACATGCCTCCCTCCAGTTCGGGCTGGTAGTCCGGGTAGTCGACTGCCACTACCTCCAGCGCGGAATTGCGCAACATATAGTCGAGTGCGGCCCGGCCTTCGCGGATGTAGGCTTCCTGCAACGAGCGGTCGACACTCGTACCGACAGTCCCGGCAAAGTATTTGCGCGCTTTATCAAACGAATCCTTAAAACCGGCGGCCTGCATTGGCGCGCTATCGACGAACCACATCATTCCCACCGACCATGCGGACGTTCCGCCGACCTGGTCGGTCTTCTCGAGAACGAGCGGTTCAAGCCCCTCGTTCTTCGACACGATCGCCGCCGTCATGCCGGCGGCGCCTGCACCCATGATGATGACGTCGACCTCGCGGTCCCAGTTCTCCGTCGTTGCGGTGCCCATGGCGTTTTGTCCTGTTTTCAAGAGTGTCTGACAGATGCGCTTCGGTCAAATAATGCGATATAGCACGATCCTAATAAAGATGAATCTATAACGAATGATGGGTTTGGGAGTGAGCAATGTCAAGAAAATCCAGGGAATCCCCCAGGCAGATGCAGTCAGTTTCTCTTGCTGCAGACGCACATCTTTTGCGCCCGGCTCTGACTTACGAGACTACCCTCGGTTTCGACGCCGCGAGGTTGTCGCAGGACTCCCGATTTTCTTGACAGAACTCGTCCTGTGACAGATTATTCGATATAAATCGATTGTGTCGATTGAAGATCGAGGCCGGCGTTGTCCTTTCGTCTGCAGGGTGCATGGGCGCAGGGCAACCAAGCGTTTTTCAGCAACCAACAGGAGAAGCAATGAGCAAGCTTCAGTTGTCCGTCGCCGTAGGCAACTACGACCGCATCAGGCCACTGGTCGACGGTGAGGTTCAAATCGAGGGCGTGGATCCGATCTTCATGCTGCAGGATCCCGAGGAGATCTTCTTTCGCGCTTTCCGGCACGCGGACTTTGATATCTGCGAACTCTCGCTCAGCAGCTACTCAGTGAAGACTGCTGCGGGAACCTCACCCTACGTCGCGGTGCCGGTGTTTCCGTCGAGAGCTTTTCGACACACGTCGATTTACGTGCGCACGGATAGGGGCATTAACAGCCCGCAAGATCTGAAAGGCAAGCGTATCGGCGTGCCGGAATATCAGCTGACGGCAAACGTGTGGGTCCGTCTTCTTCTTGAGGAGGAGTACGGTGTCAAGCCGTCCGACGTGACCTGGGTGCGCGGCGGATACGAAGACCCGACCAGGGTGGAGAAAATTACGCTTAACTTGCCTCATGACGTCAAGCTGGAGAACGCGCCCGAAGGCAAGACGATCTCGAACCTGCTGGCGGACGGGGAAATCGATGCCGTCATTGGACCGCGAGCGCCTTCATGCTTTGACCGTGGGCATCCCCAGGTCAAGTATCTGTTCGACGATCCACATAAAGCTGCAGCAGACTGGTACGGGCGTACGAAGCTGTTTCCAATCATGCACACGCTTGGCGTCAGGAAGTCGCTGGCAGAGAGTTATCCCTGGCTACCAGGCGCACTGATGAAGGCATTCGAGAAGTCTAAAGCCCTCGCGCTAACAAGGCTGAGCGATACGGCCGCCACCAAGGTCACCCTGCCGTTCGTTGAGGACCAGCTACGTGCCGCTCGCAAACTGATGGGCGTGGACTTCTGGTCATACGGATTTCCGGCTAACGAGCATGCCATTGACCGTTTTCTCCGCCGTCATTTCGCAGAAGGGCTGTCGAGCCGCCGGCTTGAACCGCGTGAGCTATTCCATCCGGCCAGTCTCGAAAGCTTTGCAATCTGAAGGGCCGCAAGTACCTCCACGATCAATGCCCACTATTAAGGAATCCTGAGTCCAGGACAGCCGGGGAGGGCATTTGAACGTGGGGACACCGGCGCGCCCGATTTCGACGCGCCGGTGTGAACAATCAACCGCGATACGCGAGTGCGCCCTGTGGAGCGCGTGACGTGGCATCGTCGACGACGGTTTCCACCCCCTGCATGCTGCTTGCGCGGTCCGCAGCGGGGAAGAGCGCAACTTGAGCGACTTCCTCGGCATCGTTCAGACGGCCAATCGAAATACTTCTGACCAGACTTCTCTCGAGCTGCACCTTGGCGCGAGCCTGACTACGAGCGGCACCAGCGTTCCGGATTGTTGCTCATCATGACGGCATCCGCACCCGCTTCGATGAAGAGCCGTGCCGAAGCCAATCCGATTTCATTGTCTCCGCCGGGTGATAACCGCCGCCGTCTTTCAACTCCATGTGCGTCCTCCGCGGAAGTCAGAACGTGGAAAAGACATCAACACAACAGCGTGCCGAGGTTGACGCTCCCTACGCGCTCTCTCGTTGCGACTATTTTTTCATTGCCATCCTTCCGGACCCGCAGTTCGATCGTCGAAGTCTGATCAGTCAAACCCGAGAACCGGAAATCGCCGAAATGGTCAGTCGTTGTCGTGCGTTCGTTTCCGCTGGCGGAGTCGCGCAACACGACTTCAACACCTTCCATGTTTCGCAGGCCGCCGTCAGCAGCGGCTTCGCAGACATTGCCTGCTACCAGATGGCTTAAAGCGTCATCCAGATTGCGGTAGAACACGCGAGGTCTGGTCCCGAACTCCGGATGAATGACCGTCAGGTGTTCGCTCTTCACCATTTCTTCGAGTTCCCCGTCTGGTATGTTTAGCGCACGCAGCGCCTTTGTTGGGCAGGCTTGTGCGCAACGCGGTTCTTTCCATCCGGCGTCAAGCAGGTGCGCATCAAAATTCCAGTTCTGCGGCACCTGTTCCTGTTCGTTCCATTCAATCATGCCGTAAGGGCACGTCGTTACCAGATCCCGTCGGCCGCGAGACTTCTCCGGGTCGATGACTACGACGCCGTCCGGGCGTTTATAGATTGCCCCATCGCCTGCTGCCTTAATACATGGCGCGTTGTCGCAGTGATTGCACATCTTAGGAATGTAAGTCACGTCCACCAGCGATCCCTCGCCGCGAACGTGGCGTTCGACATGAATCGTATCGAGGCCCTCGGGAGGGTGCGGTGCCGAATAGCCCGGGAACGCATTGCCGGTGTACTCGTCCTTTGTGGAGATCACGCAGTTTCTGCAATTGATGCAGAGCGAAACGTCCACGACCATCGCCCAGCCCGTCATGCTGCCTTTTCCATTTTGGTGTCCCATTTCTCTACCTCCACCCAGCAAGTGTTGGGAATAATCCCATCTGCGGTCTCGCTCATCTTTCGCCCCGGGGTCAGGAGGTTGAGACAACCTCCGCGGTCAACCATACCTACCGAAGTCTGGATGAGATCGAGTTCGCTGCATGATTCGTTTCCGCGTGCAACGCCATCCTTGATGAGCTGCGAAACATCTATTGCGCAGATGACCGATGCCTGGGCGTTATAGACACGCACCAGATCGCCCGACCGGACGCCACGCGCCGATGCGTCGGTGGGGCTCATTCGCAGCACCCAGTACCGATAGCCTCCAACGTTCATCCTGTGCTCATTGATCGTGCTGATATGGCTGTTCTTCCCATCAGCCTGGGTATGGAAGCTGTAGACCGGGTGATTGGTCACGAGTTGTAGCGGGAACCTTAGCTTTACACCGGTCTGACTGTTGATATAGCGGTTGACAGCCGGCCGCGCGGGATCGATCTGCTCGATACGGCGCAGGCTGGACGGGATGAACTCGAACTTGCCCGATTGCGTTGCAAGTCCCTGGCTGAATCCATTCGAATACACGCCGGGAAGGGGATTCGCTTCCGGCAGGTCTTTGGTGCGGCCCTCTGCAAACCAGCGCATGTCCACCGGCTGCTTGTCATCGTCCTTGGGAGGCGGCACGACGTGATAGCCCTTCTGCAGGAATTTCTTCCAGCTGGTCTGACTGGGCAGGTCCGTCGAGTTGAATATGCGCTCACACCAGGTCAGTTCCGATCCACCGCCTTCCGAGTACATGCCGCCGTAGCCGAGTCTTGTCAGGATCTCCAGGAAAATCTGATAGTCTGACTTGGATTCGCCGAGAGGCTCGATGCATTTGTGCTGCATGATCATCATGCGGTGATTGAGCTGGGTCTGTGCGTGCTGGATGTAGCCGCCGCTGTTTGCCCATTCGGAAATATCGTCACGTTCGAGCGCGGTACACGCTGGCAGGATGATGTCTGCAAACTGCGCTTCGTTTTCCATCCATACCGATTGATTGACGACGAACTCAAGGGATGGATGACGATACGCTTCGACAAGTCTGTTCGAGCCCGGGACCGTGCCGAAAGAAGACGATCCGTAACGGTACAGCATGTGAACCCGCGAATGACCCAGCTTGGGATATGAGTATTGGCCAAATTGCCCTTCAGTCGAGAAACCGTCCCACAGGTAGCCTTCCGAACTTCCCTGCGTGATGGCCTCGGCAAGCCGTTGGCGAGGGATTGACTGCTTCACCGGATTGATCGTGATGATGTGAGGCATGCGGCAATAGTTGTTGGCCGCGCTCGCAGTGTAGGTGAGATCGCCCGAGATTCCCCCCTCGGCGTAGCCGGGAAAGTAAAAGTTCAGATTCTGGGGGGCGCCGATCTGAAGATTGCCAAAGTTGATGCCGGGCTTCCCCCATCCCTGCATGGCCATCATCATGACGAGGCTTCGCGTCCATTGGGCGCCCGTCTCGGTGCGGCATGCGCCGCCAAAGCCTGCGCCGAGGCCGCCTGCCGCGAGGTAGGTCTTCTTTGACGCCCACAACCTGGCGAGACTGCGGACGTCTTTCGCGGGAATGCCGGTCTCAGCTTCTTGCCACTCCGGCGTCTTCGGCGTGCCGTCTTCTTCACCGAGAACATAAGCACGCCATTCGTCGAAGCCCGTCGTTCTGGAGGCGATGTATTCCTTATCGTAGCTTCCGCTGATCATCCATTCATGCATGACGGCGATCGCGAGTGCCGAATCGGTGCCGGGCTTGATCGGCAGCCATTTTCCACCGAGGAACTGGGCGGACTGCGTCAGGTAGGGGTCGATATGAATGAACTGTATCCCGAGCTGCTTCGCCCACAAGCGACGCTCGGTGCCTTCGAATCCGGCATACACGCCGTTGGTCGACTCGGGATCGCTGGACCAGAAGACGATTACCTCTGCGTGTTCAAGACAGTCCTCCGTCGTGCCGTAAAAGCTCGGTGTGCCCAGACGCAGACTGTTGCCGTAGTGATGCATGGCACCCCAGTACCAGCCTTCCCAGCTAATCGGGCTCATTTCGACGCGGGTGTAGCCAATCAGGTTGCCGAAGCGCTGCATGGCGCTCAGGTAGTAGTTGACGTTGCCCCACTGATGGTGGGCGCCCGTGGCCATCGCGATGGCACCGGGACCATGCTCCTGCTTCATACGGCGGATTTCGCCTGCGACAATGCCGAGCGCCTCGTCCCAACTGATACGTTCGTAGCCTGAAGTCCCTCGGGTTTGAGGATTGCGTTCATCCTTCGGGTCGAAATCGACCCGCTTCATCGGATAAAGAATCCGCTTGTCGGAATACACGAGAGATTTGAGTGAGAGCGCGTGCGGGCTAACGGTTGCACGTCGAGCCGGCGAAAACCGATGGCCCCGTGCAGTGATGGTCCAGCTGGGTCCGTCGTCTTCCGTCAGATCAATGGGCGTTGTCCGGATGATCCTGCCGTCCTTGACGAAGACAAAGACGGGTCCCCCGTTCGTGAGCGTGACATAGCGGGTGGTGCCGTCCTTCATCCGGGTGCCCCTGCGCCAGGAAGCTGTCTTCATCGTATTCACCAACTGGCCGAACCAGACCAGAGCCTGATCGCTGCCGCCCTGCGTGATCTTGAAGTTCTTGAGCGCATCGATCAGGAACGCGTGATCGGTCGTGGGCGCAAGCATCTGGCGTGCCGTGGCCGCATCCATGAAGACAAGCTCGGCATCGGGCTTGGTGTTCACTCCCCAGCGCGCGGACAGAGTGCCATCCTTGAAATGGAGTTGTCTTGCCAGGCTGTTGTCCCGTAGCCGGAGCTGGATTACCCAATTTCCTGAGCACAGATGTTCACGTACGGACGGAAACATGCGCGCCGTCGTGCGCAGAGCGGTCGGCATCAACCACAGTATCAGTACAAGAATGTGTCTTTGCATACGAGTTTTGAACCTGAAATGAAATACGCCTGCGCGTGGCGCAGCGGCTGACTGGGCTGTTGCAGCGAAGCGGTCGCAAATCCGGCCGCGTGTTGTATCATCTTTCTTGTGACGGATGATTTGCGAAACGATGATTCCGTCTGAGATCGATTTATATCGAATGATGTGTTTTGGGATGAATAAAGTCAAGGATCATAGGGAATGCCCTGGTCCAGCGCTTCTAGCTGCCGTCTTTTTTGTCCAGGACCGGACGCCTGTGCGATTGAAGACTACAACGTCAAGGAATGAGCGAATGCCTAAGTCAAACTCCGCCGCGGTCAGAGCCACGAAGGAAGCTGCCGTGCCATCGGTCCCCGCGAAGATACAATCCTCCGAAGTATTTGATGATCGCGGCAGAACCGTTCCCTGGATGGCAAGGACGGTGCACAGGCTGTACGACGCCCAGGCTCAGAAGATTCTTGACCGGGAGAACATCGCAATAGCGTACTGGTATTACCTCCGGGTATTGGCGGAACGCGGCGAGCTGAACCAGCTTGAATTAAGCAAACGTGTGGGTATTGCGTCGACGACAGCAGTGCCGGCCCTGGACAACCTTGAAAAGCGGGGTCTGGTGCAAAGGACGCGAGACCCGAACGACAGACGGAAATATTTTGTCAGTTTGAAGGATGAAGGCAGGCGTCTGGTGGATGAGCTTCTGCCTGAACTGACGGAAATGATCTCTGCCTCGCTCGACGGGATCACCCCGCGAGATATGCGCGTTTTCTGGAAGGTCATGCATCAGGTCGAAAAAAACCTGGCTCGGAAGGCTCAGGACGATTCGGTCGAGGATTGAAGCGGGGAAGTGCCTGAATCTCGTAAGCCCGGTCCACATGGATTCGGGCCCGGCTTGTGTGCAGGGGTCACCACGCACGCCACGAACCGATGGGATGGCACTACTCGCATCCAAGGGCAAACAAGAGCCCGGGACGCGAACCTCGCCCGAATCACGGGAAAGTTGGCATTGCAACTGTGGGGACGCGCTTGCGCGCGGCGGTCAGCGCTGGCGTCGCCGGCGTACAGGTGCCTCTGTACGCCGCCGGGGCATCGCTTAAAAGAAGTGCATGATGCCGAAGTAGCCGCCTTGCTGGTTGTGGCCCGGCAGAGGCTGGGAATCCGCCGTCTCGACCGGGAAAGCCGAGCTTTCGCCATTGAACATCGCTCCAACCGTCAGGTAGAGGAATGTCCGTTTTGACAGGTTGTATGTGGCGGCGATCGCACCAAGATTTCCCTGTCCGCCGCCGTGATTGACGTTGCCGTGGTACCAGGCAGTTTGGAGGGCGAGGGCAGAGGTGGCCTGATACGAGGCGCCTACCCACACCTGCTGGCTGCGTGTCGCGGCGTGAGGATTAAACGGCGTGGCGACCGTGTCCTGTCCGGATGAGAACAGTTGTTGATAGCCGGTATAGAACTTGACTGCGCCTAACTGATACGTTGCACCGACCATGTATTCTTGTGAGGCCGTATATAAGTCTGAAAAATGCCCGTTGACGTCGCGGATTTCTTCATAAACGCCGTAGGCGGCGAAGTTGGTCAGGGTGTACTGTGCACTCACACTGAATTGGCGGTCGCCACGGAAGTTGCCGGCCTGGTTGCCAAATCCGTTTTGGACGCGGAATGAGAAGCCGGCCCAGGCAGGCGAATTGTAGGTGACGACGTTTGATCGTGGACCCCACGCTCGCCCGAATGCGAAGTTGCCAACACCTATTCCCACCTGTTCTGCCAATGGGTCAATGTACCAACCGGTTTCGTCGGTCAGGCTCATCGCCTGTCCGAACCAGATACTGCCGTATTTATCGTCAGCCAGACCGACATACGCATCGCGCGTGAAAATCGAGTTAGGTGGAATCTGACCCGTTCCGGAAGTAAAAAGGCTCTCGAGTTTGAATACTGCATGCAGGCCTCCTCCGAGGTTTTCATCACCTTTCAGCCCGAACCAGCTGTATCCATACTGGTTGCTGCCGAACCTGAAATTATTCTTCGACTGACCGGTCGGTGTCGCGACGTTCGTGACGAAATCGAGACCCGCTGCGACGCGTCCATACAGGGTTACACTGCTTTGCGCATAGGCGTTGCAGACGCCACACATCATCAGAGCCGCACATAATGTGATCTTGGGCATTTCGGTATCCTTAGCATAAAGAGTAATCTCAGTAGACTGCTTACGACCTCTTTCGGGCCTATTCAATCAGCTTGCCAGGAAAGGCTTGCCGTTCCAATGCAACGACGAACCGGCACGACGAGTGGGCTCGAAGACCTGCGCCGATCAACCACCTTCCACTACTTGCTTTTGCGAAAGCTTCTCGCGGCCGTCGGCAGATGACGCACGGTAGTCGCGAGCAGAATGGCGCTCGCCTGCACGAGTAGTTGAACTGCGGGACCCGCACCGAGTGCCAGCACGAGCTGACCGAGCTGCGCCATGAAGAGTGCCGCTACAGCACTGGCGACAACACTGCCTTTGCCCCCGGTAAAGGGTGTGCCGCCAACCACTACCGCTGCTATGGCGGGGAGCAGATAGTCATTTCCCGATGTCTGCGAGGCGCTACCAATGAATCCGGCGAGAAGCATCCCGGCTGCGGAGAAGCACACTGCCGACGCGACATAAGCGCCAATCCTGTATTGCAGGACCCTTACGCCGGCGGCCTCTGCCGCACGCGGATTGACGCCCACAGCCACAAAACGCCGGCCGATCGCGGTTTTCCGGGTGACGAACCACGCCGTCACCACGAAAGCGAAGGCGAACAGTACATTGGCGGGCAAGCCAATAAACTGGGCATGTGAGATGGTCTGCATGATGACCGGGACGTTGACCGGAACATTGCCGGTGAGCGAACGGACGCCGCCAATGAGCAGCGCGTTGACTGCCAACGTCGCAACCAGGGGGGTAATCGCAAAGCGCGAGACCAATGTTCCGTTGACGATTCCGACAATCGCACCGACGCACACGGTGAAGATCACTGCAACGCCGATGGAATCGAGACCAAATCCGGTGCGGGCCATCACCACGCCCGCAAGCGAGACCATCCCGATTGCCGACATGTCGAGTCCCCGTTGCTGGATGACCAGTGTCTGGCCCGTCGCGACAATGGCCAGGATGCCCGCAAACGGAAGCATGGCCAGGATGGAACCACGGGTCATGGTCCCCGGCGCGACCACCGAACTGACGGAGAAGAGAAGAAATAGTCCTATCGAGATCCACCAATACTCACCGAATACCGAAATCCGAGCGGACTTCGACTTCGAAGAGGATGACCGCGGAAGATCCGGTACTCTATCTGCCTGATTGCTCACAACACGTCTCATTTCGCCACCGCCATTTCTCTGCTTCTGGAGTAGAGGGCGACAGATGCGAGGATCATCCCGCCCAAAAGATACGACTGCCACGAATCCCCAACGTCCAGGAATGAGGTGACCACATTGACCTGGATGATCAGGAGGGCACCAAGAAGGGAGCCGACAAAAGACCCGCGTCCGCCGAATAAACTAGCTCCGCCGATGACGACGGCCGCAATGCTCGCGAGTGTGTAGTTGATGCCCGCGCTCGGATCGCCTGAACCGACCTGTGCCATCATCGGCACGGCAGCAACGCCGGCAAGGAGCGAGCAACCCACGTACGCGGTAAGTAACGTCAGATGTGGACGCACACCCGCCATACGGGCTGCTTCAAGCCGGGAGCCCACGCCGCGAAACGTGAGACCAGGCCGGGTCTTGAAGAGAGCGAACTCGAGCGCGATCGCGAGAACAACCGCGAAGATCGCGATAACTGGGACAAATCCCGCCTGCGTACCGATTGCCTCGACCACTGAATCTGCGATCAATCCGCCAGGAACGGGGCGTAACAGGAGGGACGCTGCCTGCAACGCCATGTAGGTGGCTAGCGTCGCGACCATCGGGTGCAGTCGGAAGGGGTCGACCAATATCCAGTTCAATAACCCGACTGCAACGGCGACCAGAAAGACAATTGCCCACCCCGACAACTGGTGCCCCAATGAGGCCCCATCGTTCAGGAAAAACGACTGTATGACGACCATCAACCCCATGAGTGGCCCCACAGATAGATCGATACCTCCTACGAGCATGAGTGCTTGTTGCCCATATGCGACGATAGCCAACGTCGCCACGAGCGCCAGCACCCCACTCAGGTTGCGCGCGGACAGATAGGTTTCGTTCACGTGGGTCGCATAGATGCCGAGTGCACAGACTGCCAGCGCGAGCATGACGAGAGGCGCCCAGTCTCCCGCGGCCCACTTCCAGAATCCGGGGATGCTTGCCGAACCTCTCTCTCGCTCCGTGGTCGCCGTCAGCACCGCGGACGTGATGTTGTTCTCGCTGACAGCAGCGTCGCGCAGTTCCTTGACGATATGTCCGCGAGAGAAGATCAGTACACGGTCACACAGGCCGGCCACCTCAAGCGCATCCGACGAGACCACGATGACGGCGGTGCCGGCCGCAGCAGCCTGGCGGAGTACTTTGTAGATCTCCATCCGTGCGCCAATGTCCACACCCTGCGTTGGTTCATCGACGAGCAGAACCTCCGGATTGCTCGCCAGCACACTGGCCAGTACCAGCTTCTGCTGATTGCCTCCCGACAAAGAGCGAATTGGCGTCTCAACGGACGGAGTCTTGACCGCGAAACCCGCTACTGCCAGTTTTGTACGTCTCGCTTCACTTCTCTGGCTGATCCATCCATGAATTGAATCGAACGGCAGACTGCGGAGCGAGAAATTCTCACGTACGGTTAGTTCACCGAAAATACCATCCCGATGGCGGTCGCCGGGGAGATAGCGGATGCCCGAGGCGGCGGCAGCCTGAGACGTCTGAATTTTCGCCGGTTTTCCGTTGACGGTGACGCTGCCGCGGCTTCGGGCAAGACCGGCGAGGGCACGGATGAATTCGCGCTGTCCGTTGCCGTCAATACCGGCCAGGCCCACGATTTCCCCTTTCCTTAACTGCACCGATACGTCAGTGAAGCCCGTTCCGCGCAGCGATGCCACATCGAGGACCACGCCGGCGTGATCGTTCCCGGCTTTCGGGGGAAACTCGCGGTCAAGCGCTCCGCCGACAATGAGTTCGACGATTTGTTGTTCGCTGAGCCCGGCGGCGTCATACGTGCCTTGTCCTTGCCCGTCGCGCAAAACGGTCAGGCGGTTTGCAATCTTCTGCACTTCGCGAATGCGGTGCGAGATATAAACGACCGAGCAACCCGAGGCCGCCACTTTGCGGATATGCTCAAACAGCCGCTCGACGTCTTCCGCCAACAGATGTTCGGTGGGCTCGTCGAGGACGAGAACCTTAGGCGTGGCAGCGAGAGCCTTGACGATCTCGACGATAAAGCGCTGTTCTGGATTCAGGCTCAATACCCGTTCGGCTGCGTCGATTGCGACGTCGCCACTCCACTGTCGCAGGAGCTGTTGCGCCCATTGCGTTGTGTTCAACAGAGAAGGGCGTTGTTCGGTTGGCACGCCGAGATAGAGATTCTCTGCAACAGTCAGATCTGGCATGAGGGCCGGTTCCTGTCGCACGATCGCCAGGCCGAGTCGCCGCGCCGCGTCGGTGTCGCCTTTGGTTTCTGCGCCGTTGATAACGACACGTCCTTCTTCGGGGACGAGTGCGCCCGCCGCAACCGCCATGAGCGTGGACTTACCTGCGCCGTTCTCGCCGACGAGACCATGTACTTCGCCTGCGAGAACCGAAAAAGTGACGTTATCAAGTGCCCGTACACCGGGAAAGACTTTGGTGACACCGTCGATTTGAAGCAGAGTGGTTTGGTCGTTCATCATTCGTCTCGGGCTTTACTGCTCAAACACTGCCTTGAGCTTTTCAGGGGGAAGGGCGGAGGACAGGTCAGCATCAGGCGGCGCGCTGGGATCGCACTTCGGGTCAAGGCCCTTGGCGCTGTCGGCGTATGCGAAAGGAAGTACAGAGGGCGATTCTTTATCCGTCGTACCCTGATAATTGGCGACACCATGGCGCACTGCGAAGCGCACGTAGGTGGTAGTGCCATCGAGCGTGTAATAGGGAAATGCCGCGCCCGACTTCCTGGCCGACAGGTAGTGGCAGTTCAGCTCGTTATCGCTTGCGATGGTGACGATCGCAGGCACGGGCAGATGTGCCTGCTCGAACGCCTTTGCGGCTGCGAGCGCGGTCACACCATAGTCCGTAACGATGGCGCTAATCTGCGGGTACTGCGCGATAAGGCCCGCGGTGGCTTTCTGCGCATCCACCGGGTTCCAGTTTGTAACGACAAACTGTTCGTTTAGCAGCTTCAGGTTCGGGTATTTCTTGAGTCCGCCCTTCAGACCGTCCATGAAGTTCTGGGATCCGGTAGCGCCGGGCGATCCACCCATGAATACGACGTTGCCTTTCTTAAGGGTTGTTCCAAGCCAGTCGGCCCAAAGCACACCAATCTGCTTCGTGTCCCCCACGACATTGATGACATAGTCGCGTCCGACCACCCCGGATATCTGTGCCGAGTACGGTACGACCGATACACCGGCTTTCATGGCCGCACGCATGGCCGGGAGTTGCACTGCGCCGAAATCCGGAAGCATGATCAGGACATTCACGCCTTGTGCCACCATGCTGTTAATGTCGGAGTTCGCCTTTTGCGGATCGCCGTTGGCATTGCTGTAGATGATCCGCTTGACGTTCTTGCAGCGGCTGAGTTCGTCCTTGACTTCGGCTAGACCGGTCTTGCGCCAGGTGTTGCCACCGTATCCGTCAGACACGCCGACGATCATCGGCTTCATGCCACAGAGAGGGGTGATGTCGCCTTGACGGTTCGTCAGGGAATCGTCTGCCGCGTGCGCGGCGGTACAAAGCAGAATCGCCGGGATGAGCGTGGCAAGGTTGCGGAGCAGACCCCGGACAACCTGCCTGCCTGGACGGTCTTCCCGGTTCTGCCAGGCTGTGCGGTCTGTGGAAGCCTTTTTCCCGACAGACGACTCACCTTCCAGAACGAACTGATTTGGCATTTTTGGCGCCGCAGCTTGCCAGACACGAAACTTGTCGAACATGACGATCCTCAAGGTAGGTAGTGAAGTCGGATTCGAAAACGAGTTGAGTCGCATCTCGAACCCGGCAGTTATCTTTTGCATACCAGCCGCGTTACTGGAAATGGCTCGCACCGGAATAGATGCTTGCGAGTTGTGCCCATCGCGCAATCCGGATGGGTGACACAACCCGGCATAAAACCGGTGCATGGAAGTGGTGATCTCCTTTTATGTATTTAATAAAAACTTTGTCTACCCTCATTGGACGCTGTGGAAAAGGGCTGCCCCCCACAGCGTCCAACGCGGCATGAATTTATCCGATATCATGCTATGTACGATCGATTGATATCGAATAATGTGTTTCGGGATGAACAAAGTCAAGAGTCCTGGGGAATGTCCCTAGCGGAGGGCATAGAGGCGATTTGGCAGCACGTTGGCGCGGCTGTGGGAGAGGTACTTCGACCATCAATCAAAAGCGGACGCGTGGAGCAAGTCGCTCTCGCGAGCCGAGGCAGGACCTGCAGCCCGGATCGCCAGAACTCAATAGTTCACGTTGTGATTGATGAGGATGGCTGGTCAACTGATTTGCACGCGAAAGGAGGCCGCATGTCGCGTCCGGACTGCAGTTCGCCATGCCCGCGGGTCGAGGCGCATGCGCATCGGCCCCCCTGAGTCCCGCAAGCCGGCGCTGGCCGGCTAGTCTACGATCGTGCCGTCACTAGACCTTTCAGTGAGGTTTTGCGCGATCTGATGCATGACCTGCCAGAAGATGCACCTCTCCTCGGTTGTCACCCCGTCAAAAGAGCCGGAAATCATTCGGATGATCGCGGGCATCAGTTCATCTACCAGACGTCTGCCGTCGTCAGTGAGGCCGACGTAGTACTTGCGCCGATCCTTCGGATCGCGAGTTCTCGTTATCAGGCCACGCTTTTCCATGCTGTCCAAAGCCGGTACAGCAGTAGTCGAGGCGATTCCCACCCGTTTGCTCAGTTCCAGTTGATTGAGCTCACCCCGCTCGGCCAGCACCCGCAGGTAGTACCAATGCGCAATGGAGACTCTCTCCCTGTCGAGGATCTTCTGTGCTTCGACGTTGTACAGGCGATGCAGTGTTCGGGTCATCCACGGAACAGTTCTGCCGCGATCGTCGAACCTCTCCCGAGGTTCCTTTTCCAGTGAGTCACACGGCGACCCGGTCGTATCCGAGGCCATATCGATTGTGGTGGGGTCGGGCTTAGCCATTCGCTCATTCCTCTACAGATAAATATGAACCGGCTACGCGCCGGGTCGCCCCGGAAGAATCATGGCGTCGTTCCAGGGAATTCCCTGGCGCCCTTGACTTTGTTCGTTCTGAAACGCATCATTCGATGTAGAACGATCGCTAACGGAATCATCGTAACACAAATGATCCGATCTGGATGGCGCCATGTTTTCGTGGGTTGATGGCGCTGTTCCGGGCGGAACGCGTCGCTCCCGCATTGCATTGAGCCGAAATGTCCGCGCGCGGAAGAACAAAGCGAATCGTCAGCAATTCGCAAACGTTTTATCGAGGCGCCAGCCCCATCGGAACGTTTGATGTTTGTCTGGCTGCCGTTGGTTTGGAAGAGTTGGAACCTTTACTTCACTACTTACGTCGAGGATCAGCATCATGGAAAAACTGCCACTTTGGGAAGCCGCCAAACGCGAAATGGAGGAGTATCAGTTCATCGCGGGACCTGAACTGCAGCCCAAATGGGACGTTCCTGAAAAAATCGCAATCAATGCGGCCGTGTCTGGCCGCTTCGAAACGAGCACGTCATTTGAGGAATACGTGGACGCGGCGTCCAGCGTGATCGAGGCCGGCGCATGCGGCGTTCACATCGACTTTTCATGGATGACCGACGCACAGGGTCGACGCCTTGACCGGGACATTCCTCCGGTCGAAGCCTATTCCGCCGTTCTGGAGCCGCTCAGGGCGCGGTTTGGCAACGACTTTGTCCCTAACCTGAACGTGCTCCACGGAACGACCTTCGACATGTGCATGAGTCCAGCGCGCGCCGGATTGACCGAGGTAGCGCCATGCGCTCCAGGTCACCCGGAGGCCTTCATGGTGCCGGCAATCGAGGCACTCGAGGCCGCTGGCGTCAAGCCGGAACTTGCAATCCATAGCTCTGGGGAGATCGAACTTGCGAAGCGCAAGCTGATCGATACGGGCATTCTCAAGAAACCATACAACTGGCTGATTCTGTACGGGCTGCCGTTCAACGTCGGCCGTACCCTGGTTTCGGGCACGTGGGTCAGCAATGCTCGGGATATGACCCAGCACATGTTCCTGATGGTCGACCAGATTCGCCAGATCGACCCGACCTCGGTAATCAGTGTTTGTGCGGCGGGACGCGCAAGCCTGTACATGACGACGCTTGCCACGATGATGGGCTTGCACATCCGGATCGGGACGGAAGATACACCGTGGAAGTACCCGAACAGCGACGAGCGTCTGAAGGACAACCTCGAAATGTTCAACATGGCGCGTGACATCGCTGGCCTTCTCGGACGCACTCCGGCAACGGCGAACGAGTACCGGGCGTTCGTTGGAAAGCCCGCGCGCTAGTAACGTTTGGTCGCTATGGCGCCGTGAGAGCGGCGCCGTTCATGAAGAGTGATTGATCGACGTTGACGACGAAATGCAATGCGGGGAATCTTGGCGATACGGTTGGCGATCGGATTCTGTAGCTTTGCAAAGTCGGAATAAATTGTCCTTCAGGCCTTGGCGTGCTCGCCGCGTGCCTGAACGCTTCACGGGGCACGCCGACCGTGAGCGTTCTACAACCGAGGAGAGTAACAAATGAGTGATCAGACAAAAGGCGGCGAGCCTCCCGTGCAACTGTGGACCCGTGACGGGTTCATGGGCGCAATTTCTGTCGTTACCCGGTCGACGTACGCGCCAGACTACCTTTCTGTGGAGGGTCAGCATGCACCACGACGGTCGGTTCTTGACAGGTTGATACCTGACGATCGGGATAATCCGGATGCTCTTGCGACTACCGTGGCGACGTCCAGGCTGGGTATCAGGTTGCTCGTGTCCGGCCGGCGCAAGCCCATGCCGTATGTGGTTCGAAATGTCGAGGCGGACGAAATCCATTTCATCCAGTCGGGCAATGTCAAATTCGAAACGGACGTTGGCTGTATTACCGCTGATGAAGGTGACTTTGTTTGTATTCCGCGTGCGATAGCGTATCGATACGCGCCGACGGGCGATGCGATGCGCAGCGTCATCGTCGAGAGCCCATCGGCATTGAAACTTTCGCCGCCGGCGCCGACAGGAATGGTCAACGTTGCGCGGGACGTGGAGTATGCCACTGTGGGTGCCGACATTCCCGCGGGCGGCCCAACGAAACTGATCCTGAAGACCCTCGACGGAGAGAACACGGTGTTTACGATGCCGCATGACCCGCTTTCGCTCGGCATGCAATTGTCGGAGTCCGTTCCGGTTTGGAAACTCAACCTCAACAAGATTCAGGTTCTCACCTATTTGCCTGAAGGCGGACCTCCGAGTCAGTTTTTGTCGTCCACCGCGGGTGACGTTCTGATGTTCAACCTCAGCTCACGTCCGTCGAATCGACCACCGATTCACATCAATGCGGACTTCGATGAGGTGATCTGCTATGTGCGTGGTCCCGGTGCCTGGGGAGGGTGCTCGGAACCGGGAACGCTGACCTGGGTGCCAAAAGGTGTGATTCATCACGGACCTTCCGAGAACGTTAAGGAGGCCTATCAGGCCTGGTTGATGGAAACACGTGCAACCCTTCGTTGGACGCCGGCTGCAATCGCGGCGTCACAGTTGATGGAAACCGGCGAATACGGGCCGCATCCGAGCGAGCTTCGCCATTCGTAAAGCGAAACAGGAGGCACAAAGTGGACTCGAGGCTTCAACAGTTTCTGGACGAGGCGGAAATCAAGCGCGTCCATATCCGCTACTGCCGGGGCATTGACCGGATGGACTGGGACCTTGTGCGGTCCTGCTATCACCCGGATGCGATTGATCGACACGGGGCCTACAACGGAGGCGTCGAAGGCTTCATTAAATGGGCTGCAGAACTGTTGCCGAACTTTGAGTGCACGCAGCACTTCACCGGCAATCAGTACGTTCAGGTGGATGGCGACGTGGCTTACGCGGAGCACTACGCGCAGGCACTACACAGGACAAAACCTGTTGACGGCGAGATGGCAGCGGACTGGGTTGTGAACGTCCGGTATGTGGACCGGATGGAACGACGACACGGGCAATGGCGCATCGCCGACCGGGTTGTCGTACTGGATTCCCAACGTTCGGACCCGGTCCCGGCCGAGTCAGCGCCGTTGGAGAACTCCAACGTTGGGCGCCGCGATAGGGATGATCCGTCATATAAGTATGGGCTTGTATAAGCAGTTCATGGCGGTCTATGGTCGTCTATTTTGAAGTCACTCATTGGTTTCGAGGGAGCAATGGAAAAACGTTTTCGTGTGGGTATCGTCGGGTTGAGCGCTGAGCGCGGCTGGGCAACTACCGCTCATATTCCGGCCTTACGAGCGCTGGCTGATGTGTTTGAGATTGCTGGTGTAGCAAACACCAGTCTGGCGAGCGCGCAGGCCGCTGCCGCCGCTTATGACATTCCACGCGCCTTCGAGAACGTGGCGGAACTCGTCGCGTCTCCAGAGATTGACTTCGTGGTGGTCACGGTGAAGGTCCCCTACCATAAGGAAGTCGTCTCGGCGGCGCTTGAGGCCCGAAAAGCAGTCTATTGTGAATGGCCGCTTGGAAACGGACTTGGGGAAGCCACCGAACTCGCTCGTCTCGCGAATGAGTCGAAGGCACTGGCCGTTATTGGAACTCAAGCGATCGCCTCTCCTGAACTAGGATTCATTCGCAAACTTATTGATGAGGGATACGTAGGAGACGTTTTGTCGTCGACCTATATCAGTGCTGGGGTCAGCTGGGGCGACCACATTCCGCGCGGTGATGCTTATGCCATGGATTCCAGAAACGGCGCAACCCTGCTTTCGGTCATTGGTGGACATGCCATTGCGGCGGCGCAAAATATACTAGGGCCTATCCGGGAGATCGATGCCGTATTGTCCTGCCGTCGGCAAACTGTGAGCATCACCGAGACCGGCGAGAGCGTTCCGATGAAGACGCCCGATCATGTGATGATCAACGCAGTGCTCGACTCCGGCGCGCCCCTGTCTCTGCAGCTTCGTGGTGGGTTGCCGCGCGGAACCCGCTTGCTATGGGAGATCAATGGAACCGAAGGCGATCTGCGCATCACCGCGGCGGTCGAACAGGCTCCTGTGGTGAACATCTCGCCGCTGCGCGTGGAAGGTGGCCGTAAAGGCCAGGAGGGCTACATCGCGCTCGAGATACCGCAATCGTTTTACTTTGGTCTTGAGGATGCGGTAGCTGCCCGAAACGTGGCCGGAATATACCGGTTAGTGGCTGACGATCTGCGCCTGGGCACCCGAACGGCGCCCAATTTCAATGACGCGCTCGCCCTTCACAAGGTTCTATCAGCGATTGAACAGTCTGATCAGACGGGCCGACGGGTACGAGTCGGCTGATCACTGTATGGCTCGCTTCTCCGGCGACGGCTTCCAGGCGAAACCTGTGTCAAGCGCGGCTTTTTGGCGCCGCGCGGGCGTCGTGCGTCCGTTCCGATCGTCAATCCGCGTGATCTACGCGGTCAGTGCAGGAGACAAACGATGAAACGCGCTTCGGTCGTCAACGTCCAGGAGTTCATCGACGAGCACCCGTTCGGCCGCTTTCAACTACTCGTTTTTTTCATGTGCTTCGTGATTGTCCTGCTGGACGGTTTCGACACCGCGGCAATCGGTTTCATCGCGCCGTCGTTACTGACGGAGCGGCATCTTGCAAAGCCCGACCTTGCGCCCGTCCTGAGTGCCGCGCTGTTCGGCCTCGCGTTTGGTGCGCTCGTGTGCGGCCCTTTGTCCGATCGTGTTGGAAGACGGTCGCTGATGGTCGCGTCGGTGTTTCTCTTCGGTGTGGCCAGTGTCGTGTCCGCGTTGTCGACGAACATGGCTCAACTGACTGTGCTGCGTTTCATGACGGGCATCGGCCTTGGCGCAGCGATGGCTAACGCGGTGACAATGATGGACGAATTCTGCCCGACCGGGCGCCGTGCAACTGTCACCAGCCTGATGTGCTGCGGATTCCCGCTCGGCGCGGCTTGCGGAGGATCGATTGCGGCGTGGCTCGTCCCCCATGCCGGCTGGCGAAGCGTTCTGATGCTGGGCGGCGTCACGCCGATACTTCACAGCATTTTATTAATGCGCAAGATGCCGGAGTCGGTACGCTTCATGGTTGCAAATGGGCGGCCCGTAGCACGGGTTTGCGCAATTCTGGCGCGCATCTCGGATGAAGCAGTCAATGCACGTGGCTTCGAACTGACCGAGAACGCGCCGGTAACGGGCGACAACGGGCTT
>NZ_JAQQEU010000056.1:0-45543 GCF_046026895.1 Paraburkholderia sediminicola | reverse complement strand
GGGGGGGGGTTTTTTTATCGGGGGGGGGTTTTGTTCACTAAAACTCCACGCTGCCGCGCGTTTCATTTCATTCACGCTTTCGTCTAGCGCAGCCACACCAAATCGTGTTCCTTTTTTTCGACCGATGTCAGCTTCAGTGTTGCTGTTCCACGCGACGCGGCCCTGCGGATCGATTGAGGTCGCGTACTGGGCCGCCTTGCGTTCGACGAGGTCGCGTACTGGGCCGCCTTGCGTTCGACGAAATGATCGGTGCGGGGCAGCGTGAGCGACGACATTATGTGAGCGACGAGCGGCAAGCTGAAATGGGATAGGGGCACAGGCGTTGGCGTCGTCGCCGTTTGTCGCGAGACGAGGTACGCCCAGAGGTACGCCCTATTCGCGCCAAAGTTTGCGCATCAGCGCAAGCAAAGCGGTTGGCGCCGTGCCTTTTTGACAATAGCCGTCGAAATTGTGACGTGCCTTGCCGGTTTCCTTGACGTGGTCCTCGTCGAGCGACGTGAACGCGACGATCCCGAGACTCTGGGTCGGCAGATAGCTGCGCAGTGCGCTCGCCGTTTCATAGCCGTCGCGCCCCGGCATCATGATGTCGAGCACGACAACGTCGGGCACCCAGTCCTTCACGCAACGCAACGCATCCGTGCAACTCATGGCGGCACGGGCTTCGAGGCCCTCATAGGAGAGATAGGTGGCGAGCGCTTCGGCCGCGCCGGCGTTGTCGTCGACGACTAGAATGCGCGGCACTTCGTGCAATACCCGGACCTCACGGGCGCTCCATCGTTGGCAGGTAGGTGTTCGGGACATGGAGGGCAACGTGCGATCAAAACATCGATCTGCAGCAAACCGCGTACCCGTGCGCATCGCAGTATCTGACGTCGGGTGCGGGGGTCGCCTTTGGGCGACTGCGCAGCACGAAGGAAAACGCCGCTGACATTGTCCGTATTGAGGTAAGCACCCCATGCGAAAAGGTAACAGTTACCACACGAAAAATTGAAACATTACAATGTCCTTTCTTCAAAAATTCGCGAAAGGGGGACATGCAATGCTTCTGTTTCACCGTGGCGCAGCAATTCAGGCGTCCGCTATCAGACATGGCCATATGTTCGTCGGCCGCGCCTGCATTTTGAAGGAAGACGGCGAATCCACCTCGCTGGGTGATCTTGGTCCGTTCGCAAGCCCTGCCTGTGCATACGAGTTTGCTGTGCGTTGTGCGAGTGCTTTCGTGGATGGCGTGCCGATGCCTCGTTGCCCTATCGGCCAATCCTCAACCGTCGACGAGCCGGCTCATAGTTGACGGCTCTCTCCAAAGCACATTGCATCCCGGCGCAATCGTGCCAAAGACAATCTGCCAGGCAAGGAGACGTGATGTACAAACCCGTATTAAGCCGCTTTCAGTACACCCGCAAGCACGGCAAGCGCCGCACCTACGACGTAACGATCAACCTCGTGCAAAAGGCATCCGGTGTCTGCTCATACGCGGCATGGGTGCATTTCCAGGCCGAATTCAAAGGCTCCGGATTAATGCTCCCACTCGTGGCCAATACGCGTGACGCTGCCGTGCGGGAAGCGCAAATGCGTATTCAGACAGACATCGACAATCTGATTGGTATCGTCGAATAGGAAACCGGCCGGCGCGGGTGAATCCGGGTGAATGAATGCCGCGCGCTGTCCTGATCGTTCATTTGCGCGTCAGCGCCCACCACGAGGGCCGCACCCGCATCGCCTGCATGATTCGACATGCCGTCCGCTCTCACGCCGACGGCATGTTGCATATCCACTCCAGCCTAGGGCAAGTCAGCGATCTCCAGGCTCATCAACGCCGAACTCAATGATTTTCCATGCGCATCGAGGGCGAGCGAACGCGTGACACCGCCGCCAAGCGCATCGCCAAGTACAAAGTTGAATGCCGCAAGATGCGGAAGTTCGTAACGAACGACATCCCCGCGCACGACCTCACGCAAATGCAACTTCACGCGGTCCGCGGATAACTCGCGCCGCAGATGTTCGTAGTGACGCGGGTCATAACAGATGACCGACACGTTCAGCGTATTACCCTTGTCGCCCGTTCTGGAATGGGCCAGCTCTCGCAGTTTCATCTCATGCCTCCACGAATTCGAATGCCGGATGGACGTGGACGCGTGGTAGCAGCACCGATTGAACCGCAAGCACTTCTCGCGTCAGCCTGGTGACGCCCCCGCCACCGGCCGGACCATTCGTATAGAGTGTTTCGACTTCGTTGCCGATTCTCACGGCTTCCGCCACCGAGGACGTACGTCCGGCCACGCGTGCGCGCACTTCATAGGGCTGCGCCTCGCAGGCGCCCAAAGTGTCGCCATGCAAAGCGTTCACGCCAATCAGATCGAAGCGCAGCTCGCTCGTCTCGACGCCGGTGAGTTGCAGCCTTTCCCTGACGACATCGAGTGCGAGCCGGCCTCGCGCCACCGCGCCGGGACCGGCGTACGATATCTGCCCTTCCCCGATGTAGCCATCGACATACGCCACCGACACCTTGAGCGTATCGGTGCGCGGCGTGCCGCGCCCCCCGCTCACCCGGACGCGGTCCGGCGCTTCCCCGCTCACGCGGACACCGGTGAAGTCAGCGACTACATCGGGCTGCAAATACCTGGCCGGGTCGTGAATCTCGTAGATCAGTTGCTCCTTGCAGGTCGCCTCGGTCACGCGGCCGCCCGCATGCGCCACTTTCGTCACGATCACCGAACCGTCCTCGCCAACTTCGCCAATCGGAAATCCGAGGCGCGCGAGTTGCTGCACATCCTTGAAGCCCGGGTCGGCGAAATAGCCCCCCGTCACCTGGCCTGCGCATTCGAGCAGATGCCCGACCACGGTCGCTTGACCTAGCGTGTTCCAGTCGTCCATCTTCCAGCCGAACTCATGGATCAGCGGCGCCGTGAAAAGCGACGGGTCCGCCACCCGCCCCGTCAGCACGATATCCGCGCCGGCCGCGAGCGCGGCGACAATCGGCGCGGCGCCCAGATACGCGTTGGCCGACACGATGCGGTCATTGAACGAAGCGACGCTTTCTCCCGATTCCTCGAAATGGAAGTCGCCTCGCTGCACGACATCGAGCACGTCATCGCCGGTGACGGCGGCGATCTTCAGGCCGGCGAGTCCGAGTTCGCGCGCGATCGCGGCGGTCCTTTGCGCGGCCGCTAGCGGGTTGGCCGCGCCCATGTTGGAAATGATGCGCACGCCGTGACGCGCCGCGATCGGCAGCACCGCTTTCATGCGCGCCTCCAGCAGCGGATCGTAGCCGAGCGCCGGGTCTTTGCGCCGGCACTGCTGCGCGAGCGCGATCGTGCGCTCGGCAAGGCATTCGAACACGAGATAGTCGAGTGCGCCGTATTCGGCCAGCTCGACCGCGGGTTCGATCCGGTCGCCGGAATAACCCGCGCCTGCGCCGATGCGCACGCGGCGTTGGAGTTGAGTTGTCGTCATACGGATACCGCCTTTCGGAAAAGCTTCACAGAGGAAACACGCCGAGCACGACGCACGCGATCGTCATGACGATCGACGCGCCGAACAGCAGCGGGAACGTGAATTTCTGGTGGTCGGCCAGATCGATGCCACACAGGCCGACGACGAGAAACGTCGCGGGCGTGAGCGGGCTCACCGGAAAGCCCGTGGTCATCTGGCCGAGCAAGGCGGCCTGGCCGACGTGCACCGCCGGCACACCGAGTTGCCCCGCGACTTCGGCCACCACGGGTAGCACGCCGAAGTAAAACGAATCGGGATCGAACAGCATGCTGAGCGGCATCGAAACGAGACCGAGCGCGATGGGAATGTGGCTCGCCATCGCCTGCGGCACGAAGCCGACGGCGGCCTGCGCCATCGCCTTGAGCATGCCGCTGCCCTGCATGATGCCGGTGAAAACGCCCGCTGCGAGAAGAATGCCGGCCATCATCAGCGCGGCGCGCGCATGCGCATCGATTCGCTTGCGCTGCATGTCCACGTTCGGATAGTTGACCATCAATGCGATGCACAAGCCCACCATGAACATGATCGCCGGCGGCACCTTCTCGCCCAACACGACCATCGTGCCGAGCACCACCACGGTCAGGACGATGTTGAACCAGAAGTTCTTCGGCCGGCGCAGCGTCTGTTCTTCAGCGGTAAGCTCGCGCTTGGGCATCGGCACCGCGCCGTCCGCACCGAAGTACCCGAGGCGCCTCTCCTCGCGCCGGCCGAGCCAGAATGCCATGCCGAACACAAAGACCAGTCCGACAATCTGCACGGGAATCAGCGGATTGAACAGCGCCGAGACAGGAAGATGCAGCGACGCCGACGCGCGGATCATCGGCCCGGTCCACGGCAGAAAGTTGATGCCCGCCGCCATCGACACCGCGGCGGCCAGTACACGCCGATCCATTTTCAGGCGGTCGTAGAGCGGCAACATCGCCGGGATCGTCACCAGAAAGCACACCGCGCCCGAGCCGTCCAGATGAATCAATAGCGCGAGCAGCGTCGTGCCCATTACGATGCGCGTCGGCTTCGTGCCGACTGCCCGCAGTATCCGGTCGATGATCGGGTCCAGCGTGCCCGCGTCGGTGATGGTTCCGAAGTACAGGATCGCGAACACGAACATGCCGACGACCGGCGCGAGATTCTTCAGCCCGTCGATCACGAACTTGCTTGTCTGAAACCCGAAGCCGCCAACCAGCGAAGCCGCGATCGGCACGATGATGAGCGCGACGAGCGGCGACATGCGTTTTGAAAGGATCGCCGCGAGCAGGACGACGATGGTGGCCAGCCCCAACAATGGAAGCATCAGCTTGTCTCCAACGTGTTTTTTAATGTGCCCCCAGCGTAATTTCACGCCTACAATAAATCAATTGAAATGATTTGATAGCAACAATCACAAAACGTAATGGATCTGAACTTCCGCGATATTCGCGCTTTCATCGCCGTGGCCCACGCGGCCAGCTTCACGCGTGCGGCCACGCGTCTGAATCTCTCGCAGCCCGCGTTGACGGTGCAGATTCGCCGTCTGGAGCAGACGGTCGGCGTGCGCCTGCTGGATCGCAACAGCAGGAACGTCGCGTTGACGCCCGCGGGCCGCGAGCTGCTGCCCGTGTTGCAAAAGTCGCTTCATGACATGGAGCATGTATTGAGCGACGCGCGCGCGCTCGGCGACGGCACGAGTGGTACGGTGAGAGTCGCGTGTCTGCCGACATTCGCCGCGAGCGTGTTGCCCGAGTTGATCCAGGACCTGAACAACGAGGTGCCGCGCGTGCGCTTTTACATTCGCGATGTCGTCGCGGACATGGTGAATACGTTGGTGCGCAGCGAAGAGGTCGATATCGGACTGACGGGGGGCGATCTGTCCGATACGGATTTTGAAGTTCTGCACGCCGGTGTCGACCGTCTGGTGGTCGTATGCCCGAAGGAGCACCGGTTGGCGCGCGGTCGGCACATCAAGCTCGAAACTCTTGCCAACGTGCCGCTGGTATTGACCGCGCAGGGTACGAGCGTAAGGGCTGTGGTCGACGCCGCGTTTGCAAGCAGCGGCTATACGCCCGACATCGCGTGCGAGCCGACCTACATGATGACCGCGGTGGCGATGGTTCGCGGCGGGCTGGGCGTGACGATTCTGCCAGGCTCGGCTCGTGAAGTTCTCGCCGAACCGGGGCTGGTCGCGCGACCGATCGGAGACCGGGCGTTCGTGCGTCCCATTACGCTGATCAAAAAACGCGGGCGGACTTTGCCTGCGGTGACCGAGAAGTTCGTCGCGGCGATGAAGAAAAAAATCGGCGCGACGCGGCGCGTTCCGTAGAAAAGCCGCAGCGGCTCGAATGAGCCGCACCCGCCTTCAACCGGCAAAACCCTGATTCATCGACGCGCCGGCGCCGTCGCCAGCGCTGCCTGCGCACGTTGCAGCCATTCGCGGTTATGGTCCCTTGCGTGGCGCGGCCAGTGTTTGGCGTCCTGAACGATTTCCTTGTACAGGTCGTCGGCCCGTTCGCGATCTGCCGCATCGGCTTGCGCGGCCAGCCAGTCCGCGAACAGACAGCGCGGCGCCACGTCGCTCGCGCACGTCAACGACTGCTCGAACGCCGCGCGTGTGCCGGATGCTCCTAACGCGGCAAGCGTGCGTGCAGACAGCAGCGCCGGTTCACCTTGATTGCGGGCCTGCGGATGAGCCGCGAAGAGTTTCGCCAGGGTCGCGTCGGCGGCCGCGGGGTTGCCCATCGCGAACTGCGCGCGCCCCAGGCCGAGCAACAACGCGGGGTCGTTCGCGAACGGGCCGTTCGCGGCAGCCTGATAGTGTTCGAGTGCTTCGGCGGCATTACCCGCTGCAAGCAACGCTTCGCCGAGCCGCATGCGGTGCTGGACGGTGGGCGCGCGGTCGAACTCAGCGCGCGCCTCGCGCACCGCGCGATTAGGGTCGACGAACTGCGTGATGGCCTGCGTGGCCGCGCGCGCACCGCGCGATTGACGCAGGCTCGGCAGGTAGATGGCGAACAAATACACGACGCTGCCCAGCATCGGAAAAGCAAACAGGATGAACAGCCAATACAGGCCCTGGTTAGTACGTACCGCGTGCACCGCAAAGCAGATTGCGATGATGACGTGAAGACCGATTCCGAAATATGGCATGTTTGTTTACCCGTCGAGGCTCAGGGAGCGCTTGTGGACACAGCCGCGCTGCTTCTTCATCAGCGAGTTTATTACAGGGCGAACAGAACGATCGGAAAAGGTCCTGCGCGGCCCCAGCCTGGCGAGAGCAATCGCGAGAAGCACCGAAAAGAAAATGATGGGCAGAATCTCGCCGTTCGCAAATGCTCCGACGATGCTCATGAAGAAATCGAGCATGCCGTGCTGCTGCGCGGCGTGGGTATAGCGCGCAATCGCCGGACTGTCGATATGCGCGGGGTCGATATTCATGCCGCTGCCGGGCCGGATCACGTCCATGATCAAGAGACCGATCATCGGTGCGATTGTCGACGCGACCTCGAGGTAGAGCACCGCCTTGACGCCCACTCGACCCGCCTCGTGCAGGTCGTTCATCCGCGCAATGCCGACCCCACCCCCGACGCGAAGATGATCGGCGCGAGCAGCATCCTGATCAGTTTGATGAACAGGTCTGTTCGTCTATTATCCGAACAAACGCAACCAATCGGCGCGCGCACGGGCCTTCATCGACTTCCTCGTGGATCGCTTCAAGCGGAACGCGAATACGCTGCCGTCGGTTTCCGCGTAACGCGGCTGCGTCAGGTGCATGCGATGCAGCAAGCGGAGCGGCGGCGCACGCGCTGCGCGCTCGCAAACCAAATCCGGATTGCCAGTCGAAACTTCACCGTCTAAACTGATCTGGTTGATGCGGCGCAACACATGCGGTTGCGATTCCGTGTCACCCATGTGACAAGCCGCGTGGCCGTGCTATCTGCTATCCGTTGTATCGCTGATCCTGGTGAAAGCCGCGCCTTTGACAGAGCGCGCCAGGTCTCGCCCAAGTCCACACCCGCTGCGGAAAACCGCAAAACGCGGACGTGCCAGGGCCGGGCCGACTATCTGACGGAGTTCGAAGCGAACATGACCCAGTCACAACCGCTACCCGCGTCGCCTGACTTTAGCGCCCCTGCCGTTCCCTCTGGCTTGCCGTTCGTGCAGGCCGCCGTCGCCTACTCCATCGACGCCTGGCAACGCGGCGTACTATTCGCCGACGTGATGCGCGAGCGCGGCAACCAGTATCAGGCCCACCTGCTCGAACGCACGCCGAACGTGCTCGACTTCGGCGCCGAGTTGATCGTCGACGGAAGAACGTTGCCGCGGCCGGTCAACTATGGCCTCGTGCGCATCGTCGCCCCCGACGACCTCAAGCCCGAGCGCGAGGCCGTCAGCCCGCACGATCCCGGCCGCCTGCGCCCATTCGTCGTGTTCGATCCGCGCGCGGGGCACGGACCCGGCATCGGCGGATTCAAGCGCGACAGCGAGATCGGCGCCGCATTGCGCGCCGGACACACGTGCTACTTCGTCGGCTTTCTGCCCGACCCGGTGCCGGGCCAAACGGTCGAAGACGTGATGCGCGCCGAAGCGACGTTCCTTGAAAAAGTCATCGAATTGCATCCGGACAGCCCCGGCAAGCCCGCCGTGATCGGCAATTGCCAGGCTGGCTGGCAAGTGCTGATGACGGCCGCGATGCGTCCGGACCTGTTCGGGCCGATCATCGTGGCCGGCGCGCCGGTGTCGTATTGGGCCGGCTGGCGCGGCAAGAATCCGATGCGCTATTCCGGCGGTCTACTGGGCGGTTCGTGGCTGACCGCGCTCACCGGCGACCTCGGCGCCGGCCGCTTCGACGGCGCATGGCTGGTGCAGAACTTCGAGAACATGAACCCGGCCAACACGCTGTGGAGCAAGCAGTACAACCTCTACTCGAACGTCGACACCGAGGCGCAGCGCTATCTGGGCTTCGAGAAGTACTGGGGCGGCCATGTGTTTCTGAACGCGGCCGAAATGCAGTACATCGTCGATAACCTGTTTGTCGGCAACCGGCTCGTTCAAGGCGAAATCGTGACATCGGACGGGGTTCGCCTCGATCTGCGCAACATCCGTTCGCCGATCGTGGTGTTCTGCTCGTACGGCGACAACATCACGCCGCCGCCGCAAGCGCTCGGCTGGATCACCGACCTGTATCGCGACGACGCCGATCTGCGCGCCCATGACCAGACGATCGTATACGCGACGCACGACAGCATCGGACACCTCGGCATTTTTGTGTCCAGCAGCACGGGGCGCAAGGAGCATCGCGAGTTCGTCAGCAATGTCGATCTGATCGATCTGCTTCCGTCTGGTCTGTTTGAAGCGCAGATGGGAAAGAAGACCGCCGCCACCCCGCACGCGGAACTCGTCGAAGGCGAGCATGTGCTGGCCATCACGCGGCGCAGCATCGACGATGTGCGCGCGATCGTGCAGCCCGACCCGGCAAGCGACCGTCGCTTCGCGACTGCCGCTTACGTGTCCAACGTCAATCTCGGCCTGTACCGCAGCTTCGTGCAACCGTGGATGCACGCTTACACGGCACCGTGGGCCGCCGATCTGACAAGCCGGCTCCACCCGCTGCGCGTGCCCTATGACTGGTGGTCCGACCGCAATCCGCTCGCGTCGAGCGTGGCCCACCTGGCGCAGAACGTGAAGGAGGAGCGCAAGAGCGTCGCCGCCGACAATCCGTTCTTGCAGATGCAGACGGTGATGTCGAACGCGATCGAAGCGTCGCTCGATTACTACCGAGACATGCGCGATGCCGCGGTCGAGCAGATGTTCGAGACCATCTACGGCGCGCCGTGGCTGCAGGCGATGGCCGGCCTTCCCGCCCCGGGTGGCGATGAAGAGGCGGCGGCGGTGACGCAGCCGGACGCTGAACGGGAACGGGAACGCGACGCGTCGGTCGCTGCCGAGCACGAACGCCTGCGCGCGGCCATGACGGCGGGCGGCCTGGCCGAGGCGTGCGTGCGCGCGCTGCTGTTCGTGCGCCGCACGCACGGCGAAGCCGACGAGCGGCGCTTCAATCTCGCGCGAGCGATGCTCGGCACGCTATCCGATCGCGGGATTCTGGCCTTCAAAGCGGTGGTCCGCGAGCAGGCCACGTTGCTGCGCTTCGACAGCGAGGCCGCCATCGACGCGCTGCCTGTCATGCTGAAAGGCGTGTCGGCGACCCAGGTACGCTCCGCCGCACGCCACCTGGAGAAGCTCTCCTCGACGCTCGCCCTCGATGAGCACGAACGCGCCGATCTCGATCGCGTGCTGGCGATTTTCAAATCCGCGGAGAAAGCGAAAACGACGCAGCGTAACGAGGTTGATCAGAAGGTCGAATGACGCGCGTCACTGTGCGTCCGCCTGCCCACCCACGTTGTGAGCCATCGAGGGTCTAGCATATGGAACATCCCCGCGAGAAGTACGAGCGACTCGTTACATTTGCGGCCACGCTGCCGCCCACGCCGACCGCCGTCGCGCATCCGGTCGATTACGATTCGCTGTCGGCGGTCATCGAGGCCGCCCGGCTCGGACTGATTGCGCCGATCCTCGTCGGGCCGCTCGCGAAGATCATGGCGGCAGCCCAAGAAGGCAGCCTCGACCTCGGCGATCTGCCCATCGTCGACGCGCCGCACAGCCACGCGGCCGCGGCGGCCGCCGTGCAGCTGGTGCACGAAGGCCAGGCGCAGGCACTGATGAAGGGCTCGCTGCACACCGACGAACTGATGGCCGAAGTGGTCTCGCGGGCCACGGGTCTGCGCACCGAGCGCCGCGTCAGCCATTGCTTCGTGATGGATGTGCCGGGCCACGAGGAGGCACTCATCATCACCGATGCGGCCGTCAATATCTCGCCGACCCTCGACGAGAAGCGCGACATCGTGCAGAACGCGATCGACCTGGCGTACGCGCTGCGCGTTCCGGTCGCGCGCGTCGCGATTCTCTCGGCGATGGAAACGGTCAATTCCAAGGTGCAGTCGACCCTGGACGCGGCCGCGCTGTGCAAAATGGCCGACCGGCACCAGATCACCGGCGGCATTCTCGACGGGCCGCTCGCACTCGACAACGCGATCAGCATGGAAGCCGCAAGAATCAAAGGCATCGACTCGCCGGTTGCTGGGCGAGCGAACATTCTGGTGGTGCCCGACCTCGAAGCGGGCAACCTGCTCGCGAAGAGCCTGTCGTTTCTCGCGGGCGCGGATGCCGCGGGCATCGTACTCGGCGCGAAGGTGCCGATCATTCTGACGAGCCGCGCCGACTCGGTGATTACGCGGCTCGCGTCCTGCGCGGTGGCTTCGCTGGTCGCGCTTGCGCGGCGCGAGCGGCTTGCCGCGGCCATCACGTGATGGGTGCCGGCATGGACGTCATTCTCGTCATCAATTCCGGCTCGTCGAGTATCAAGTTTCATGCGTTCTCGGTGAGCGGCGGCTCGCTCGAGCCGATCGCGGGCGGCAAGCTCGAAGAGCTGTACACCGCGCCGCGTTTGCAGGTGAAGCGGCAAAACGGCGAAGTGATCGAAGAGCGGCGCTGGCCGGCGGGCGAACAGCTCGGCCACGACGATGCGATCGCGTTTCTGCTCGACTGGCTGCCTGCGCATGCGGGCGGCGCTACCCTGCTGGCCGTCGGGCATCGTGTCGTGCATGGCGGTGAGCATCATTTCGAGCCGGTTCGCGTCGATGCCGAGGTGTTGAGTGCGCTCGAAGCGCTCGTTCCGCTAGCGCCGCTGCATCAGCCGCATAACCTCGCGGCAATTCGTTCGATCGCGGCGCGCAATGCTCAGGTTCCGCAAATCGCCTGCTTCGACACCGCGTTCCACCACACGCAACCGGCAATCGCAACACGCTATGCGCTGCCGCCCGACATCACGAGCCACGGCGTGCGGCGTTACGGGTTTCACGGCCTGTCGTACGAGTACATTGCCAGTGTGCTGCCGCAATACAGCGAGCGGGCCGCGCGCGGCAAAACCGTGGTGCTGCATCTTGGCAACGGCGCGAGCATGACCGCCATGGACGGCAGCCGCAGCATGGCGAGCACGATGGGATTCACGGCCATCGAAGGGCTCGTGATGGGCACGCGCTGTGGCAGTCTCGACCCGGGCGTGGTGTTGTGGATGATCGAGCAAGCGCATATGGATGCTGGCGCGATCGGCTCGCTGCTGTACAAGCGCTCGGGGCTGCTCGGCGTGTCCGGCATTTCGAGCGACATGCGCACGCTGCTCGCCAGCGACGCGCCTGCCGCCGCCGAAGCAGTCGACCTGTTCTGCTACCGGATCTCGCGCGAACTCGGTTCGCTGGCGGCCGCGCTCGGCGGGCTCGATGCGATCGTGTTCACCGCGGGCATCGGCGAATATGCGCCGCCCGTGCGCGAGCGCGTGTGCCGCCTGGCAGCGTGGCTCGGCGTGTCGCTGGACGCGAGCGCGAACGCTCGACATGGACCGCGCATCGACGATGCGCAAAGCGCAGTCGAGGTGTGGGTCATCCCGACGAACGAAGAACTGATGATTGCCCGGCATACGCTGGAACGACTGGAGGCATGAGCATGGACAAGCTTTCCGCGCAGCCGTTCTCGGAACGCAAGGTGTTGATCGTCGGAATCGCCAATGAACATTCGATCGCCTACGGATGCGCGCGCGCATTTCGCGAGCTGGGCGCGGACCTTGCGATCACCTATCTGAACGACAAGGCAAAGGCCTACGTCGAACCGCTCGCCGAAGAACTCGGCGCGTCGATGCTGCTGCCGCTCGACGTCTCGAAGCCCGGCGAACTCGAAAGCGTATTCGATACGATCCGCGAGCGCTGGGGACGGCTCGACGTCGCCGTCCATTCGATTGCGTTCGCACCGAAGAACGATCTGCAAGGCGGCCTTCTCAACAGTTCCGCTGAAGGCTTCGCGCAGGCGATGGACATCTCGTGCCACTCGTTCATCCGGATGGCGCGGCTCGCGGCGCCGCTGATGAACGAAGGCGGCTCGCTGTTCGCGATGAGCTATCTGGGCGCGGCGCGGGTCGTCCCCAATTACGACTTGATGGGGCCGGTAAAGGCCGCGCTCGAAGCGTCGTGCCGCTATCTGGCGCATGAGCTTGGGCCCAGACGTATTCGCGTGCATCCGATCTCGCCAGGGCCGTTGAAGACGCGCGCGGCGTCGGGGCTGAAGGACTTTGATCTGCTGCTCAATGAAGCGGCGGCGCGCGCGCCGATTGGGGAACTGGTGGATATCATGGACGTGGGGTATACGTGCGCGTTTCTTGCGACACCCTACGCGCGGAGGATGACCGGGAACACGGTCTATGTTGATGGCGGGGTGAGTATCATTGGGTAGGTCGTTAAATAACTTGAGACCGATCGTGCTGCTGTCGGTCGCAACATGACTTCCGCGAATCTCCCCTAATAGACTGCACGCGCGCACCTTGATTGCCTGATGCGCCACGTGCAGCGTCACACCTCATTGGCCCGCGTTCTCGAACGGCAGATGCCAGACGGTCACGGTGTTCGCGTTGTCGTCGACTGCCGCAAAGCGAACGAATTCATTCTTCGGCTGCCCAAACGCGATTCCAAACGGACCGTCGACTGCCGGGTCGATGGAAAACTGCGCGACGAAGCGGCCTTGCGGCGTAAACTCGACGATTTCGCTCGGATGCTTCGGATCGGCGTTGACCGCGTCGCCGTTCGCGACGACCAGATGGCCATTCGGTGCGAGGGCCATTCCGAGCGGGCCGTGCAGATGGGCGTTGTCCGCGTAGATCAGCACGCCCTTGCTGCCGTCGTGCTGCGAGCTGCCCGCGCCGGAGACGGCGAAGATCGCGTTATCGGCGGTCGAGGCGACATACAGTACATCGCGTTGCGGATCGTAGGCGAGTCCCGTAGGTCCGAGGACCAGTGCCGATGGATCGGTGGTAAAGGTGTAGCCGGAGGCGATCTTCGTGGCGCGGTTCAGATGGACGCCGTTGTCGTCGATGCTGACGTCGAGCCTCGTGACGGTGCCATTCAGCACGTTGGACACAAATACCTTCGCATGGTCGCCCTCATCGAAGATCGTCAGATCCCAGGGACCCTTGATCTTTGCCATCGCGGGCGTCCATTCCGCAATTTGACTGCCACTTCGATTGATCACCAGCAACGAGCCGTCCTGGACCGTTGCGGACGTGTCGTGCGTGGTCGGTACATTGCCGACCAGTACGAAGCCGGCCCTGAGCACACCGAGCGCGGTGCTCAGACCAAGACGCGCCGGACCCTGGAAGAACGTCACCGGGTTCTTGCGCGGCACGATCTTGACGATGGTCGTGCCTCTGCCCTGAAGATTGCCGGCGCTCTGCGAATTGTTGAAATTGGACACGAGCAGGTCACCTGCTGCGATCGTGCCGTAGCCGGGGAAACCGTCGGGCACGAACGCTACGCCATACGGATTGAGGTCACCGTTGGTGGGCACCGTCGACGAGGTGACGAACGAAGGCGGCAGCAACGCCGTGAGCTCATCGGCATGCGCGCTGCCTGCTGAGGAAAGCGCGAGACTGGTGGCGTATAGCGTGGTCAGCAGCAAGCGTTTCAGCGCGCGGCCTTTTCCACGGGCAACGCGGTGGCAGGGTTGCCAGCCGAAGTTCGGAGTAAGACTTTGCATGAGGGGATTCATGACTTCGCTCTCCACGAATGCCGCGGGGCGGGCGCGTCTGTTGTCGCTGCACGCATCGCGTGCCGGCCGCCGCAAGCGGATTTCGCCCGTGTCCGCGCAACGGACACTAGCACAGCAGTCTTGCGACTCGAACGCGGGTCGCACAGCGTCGGCGGCAGTGGGGCGAATTACGTCAACCACGCAAAGGCAGCCCCGTTGCCGGCGAGTGCGCGGCGAACGAGACATGCGTCATTCACTACGAGAACTGGATCGTCCGATGGCGAACGCGAAGGCGGACGAAGCGTGTGCAGTAAACGGATGACCGATGAAAATATTCCAGCGTGGTTGACGAAACTGGAGTCGCTTGCCACGTCGACTCTTTAGCTAAACGAGAGACTTCTTCCGATACCCATAGGCCTATGTGGGCGAGCAACAATCGGTGACTGTCAGCAGTTTGTTTGATTCGTAACCCGTAGGATCCTGGCTATAGAGGAAACGCACTCGACGGCCTATGCCGACGACGCAACCGCCTGCCGAATACTTCGGAACGGTTGCGTCGCACGAGTTACTTCGCTTGACAGGTCACCGCGTCGGACGACTTGCCGGCGCTAAAAGCGTTTGCGCTCAAAGCCCGGCAATGCATGCGTTCCCTCGACTGCGACCGAATGCAGCAGTTCAGGCTTGAGGTCGAGCAAGCGCAGGATAGTCGGTGCAACCTGTGTGGTCAGCACGGGATCGTCGATGGTTTGTCCCGCTCGACGAGCGCCCGGAACGGAGACCACGAGACCGAGATGGCTGTCGTCTGGCGCGTTGCCGCCGTGCTCTTCGTCTTTGGATGTGCTCGACGTATAGATGACACCCGGATTCGGCTGCACGACGATATCGGGCGTGCGGCCGAGCGCCGGATCGCCGAAGCGCGCTGCAAGCTGCGGGCCGTACAGGATATAGGCCTGCGGACCATCTGCACAAATGCCCGGCGCATTGCAACCGAGGTTGCCTTTCAAGGTCTTGACGACCGCCGCCAACTGACTTTGATCATGCAACCAGACTAGCCCGACGTCGTCCGACTGGACCATGCCGGTATCGACGAGGCCCGTGCCGTCATTCAGATTGCCGCTCGTCGTCGCGTTCTGCCCGAACTTGCCATTCGGGTCCAGATAGTTGTTGGCTTCCAGCAGTTTGGAGAGCGTGTCGCCGTTCTTCACGACCTTCGAGTGATCGCTAGGCGACTGACCATGTTTGGCCGTGACTATGATCGCGGTGGACGAATAGAGCCCACGCTGCTTGAGTTCGGCCACGATACGGCCCAAAGCATCGTCCAGATAGGCTATCGCGCCGGCAACCTGCGGGCCCGGCGTAAAACTCGCATCCAGATAGCCACCACCCGTCGCGACCGTGGCCTTCTGGGCTACGCTCAGCGTCTGGAAGTTGGTGCCGAACAGCGTGGGGACATCGGCGCGCGACTGGCCCGTCGAGTCCCTGCCGTCAATCTCGGCGATCAGCGACTGCACATGGAAGTTATCGAATACTTCCGTATGCGTGTAGACGTCGGTGTAATTGGTCTTGGTCGCAGGATCGATCGAATTGATTTCCGTGCGCGACAGGTCGTCGACGCCTATCCCTGAGGGCCCGTTAAGCCAATCATAGCCCCATGCGTGCTTGTCGGCCCATGCGGTCCGTGCGTCCCCCTTGTTCTGTTTGACGACTTCGAAGACAGTGTTGGTCTTGATGTAGTTGTGAGGATAGACAGGCTGGCAAACGCCTTTGATCAATGCATGAGGAATAGCCTGCGGGTTGAAAGCGCCGCCGCCGTTGAGATGCGTCAGCGCGCCGCCGTTCTCGCCATCGACGCCGGTCGTCTCGTCGAATACCACGTTCCAACCTTGTTTCCCCGTGCAACCGGTATCGGAAGGTGCGTAGAGCGTTCGATCATAGGACACGTCGTAGAACAGGCCGGCTGATTTCGGCGAACCACCCGTCACCAATGCAGCCAGGCCGGGAAAGGAATCAGACAGACCGGGCGTATATGCATTCGTGTAATTCATACCCGACTTCGCCAGCAACGCGAGATTGGGACACGAGTTCGAACCGATACAGCGTGCGACGTCCTGTTCATGCAAGCCGTCAAAGCTGAGCAGCAGCACATGCTTCACCGACTCATGCTCATGTTCATGCTCACGCCCATGTTCGCCGGAATCGCCCGCCACCGCACCTGCTGCATACAGTGCAGCTAGCATCGCAACGCTGGCGCCAATCGTTCTTTGTACGCACATCCATCTCCTGTTCGCCTTCATGTTCTGTCCTTTTTAGAGGGGTTACAGAAATATTCTGTAATCGAGGCTGAATGTGCAATGAAATTAAGTCCTCCCGATGAATGAGAACTTTCGATTCACTGACGCGGCAAACCTTCTCTCAAGCCACAAAAAAATTCACATGACATCGCGGAGTCCTTAAGGTTTTCTTAAGCATTGAATGATCTATCCCAAAGCAATTTGCATTTCAATCGTTCATGGTCCGGTCGCCGTTGTCAGCCAAGACTTTTTCTGAAACCCCTTATCTAATGGCTCCGCCGACCACACAATCGACCCCGCTGTGCCCGGAACCGCCTAAACTGATCTGATCCGCTTTGTCGAGACCACTTCGAACGCCGCAGCGTCGGCGTCGCGCCCAGGTCGTCGAGCAGAGCGAACGCAGCACTACTGTCGAGGCTGCGCCAGTCACGCATATTCGCGCAACGCTGCCAGGACGCACCGTCCGGACGGGAGACATCATGGCCACGGATTCGATTGCACCGAGCGCCGGTACCGGCATCGTCACTGTTGCCAGCGCGCACTCCGGCGCCGCGACGCTCGACAAGCTCCAGGCGCTACTCCGGGAACGGGGGCTGACGGTTTTCACCTGCATCGATTTCAGCGGCGACGCCGAGCGGGCCGGGCTCGAGCTACGGTTCAGTCAACTCGTGATCTTCGGTAATCCCAAGGCGGGTACGCCTTTGATGCAACGCACGCCAACCGCTGCGCTGGACCTTCCGCTAAAAGTGCTCGTCTGGGAAGACACGAACGGCCATACGTGGCTGTCGTTCAACTCGATCGAGTATCTTCGCCAGCGCCATGGTCTTCCGGATGATTTGATGACGCCGGTCAGTGGCGTGGCCGCCCTCGTGGAAGCCGCTGCGCGCTAAGGCCTTGAAACGCGGATCCCTTACGATTCGCCGCGCCCAAGTCACGGTACCGATCGACTACCACGCGCAAACGGTCGAGCAGTACGTGGCGGCATATATCGATCAAGGCCGCCGTGCATTCTGGCAACTAAAATCACCGCTATTTGCGATTCGCTCCGTAGTCCAGAAGATGACAGCGAAGAAATCGTCGCTTTCCCGATTGAAAGTTGCTGTCGGCGCAAGCACCACGAAAGTCCCCGCAAAGAAATCTTTTCAATCGTTCAGACCCGCCCGTTCCAATTGAGAAGCGAATAGCCGCTACCCGTATAAGTCAATTTCGCGTCGCGTTCGTGAACGTTTCATGCTACCGTCCACCCAGCCATCAGTGCACAGTGTCTCTGCGGACCGGCGTTAGAACGAAGGGTGGGGATTCGCGATCGGCGATGTTCCAGGCTTGTTTGTCGCGAACCTAATACCGAATAAGGAACCGCGACATGAGACACCCGAACCGTGCCCGAACTGTCTTGGCCTGCTGCGCGTTCGCGGCAATAGCGACCACCGGCAGCCAATGCTGTATCGCGGCTCCCGCCGACGCGGATTCCGAATCCGAACTCGACGACTCCAGGCAAGTGGTCCGTTTTGCGGGAAACACTCCGTTTCCCCGCTTTGTTCCATCGCTCGCCCCATCGGGTACAGGGCCGCCCACACCATCCCCAGCCATTGCACTCTGCATCCCGGACCTCTATTGCTCACTCGCATCCGAATTGCCCAATTGAGTGCGGCGACATCATTGTCCGCAGTGCGTTCCACCCAGAACATGCGATGACGCGTATGTAAACGCGGTGTATTCGATTTCAATCCGGCACGGCCGACCGGTTCGAACAGATCGGCGTCGTTAAAGCAGTGAATATGTTCGCGATCGTCGCGAAGCAAAATCGATTGGCTGTTACGCATGACGGCCTATTGCACTGCGCACAATCTATATGCGTATTGCATATGCTGCAGCGCAGTTGATTCTTTCTTCCAACGCATGCGATCCTTTCGACGCTTGTGATCCGTCAGTGCCGCAAACAGACGGCATCGGATGGAGTCGCGCGACGAGACCAGTGAAGCGCCCAAACTCCCAGGAGGCGACATGAGCATCCAGTCACAGTCTCGTACCAGTGCAGCGTCAGTGAGCGACGCGCGATTCGTCGAATCGTCGTTTCAGGCATCCGCATCGCGGCTCGCCTTGAATCTGTCTCGCAGTCGAAAACACATCACACGACAGCGCGCACTCACTGCGATCCGCGCTGCGTGCATCGCGACCCTCGTGTTCGCGTCAGCGAGCGCTCTCGCCGATACTCAGGTCGGCGCGGCATTGCCGCCCGCACCGGACATCCTGTACGGCGATCTCTTTGTCGCCGTGCAGACCGCGCAGATTTTCAGCGACCAGAAGACTTTCGTGGACTCCACGCCGAAGATCAGCCCCGCGACCATCGTGCAACTCTACGAAACCCAGAAGAACCAGCCGGGCTTTTCTCTGCTGGCATTCGTGAACCAGTATTTCACGCCGCCACCCGACCAGAGCCTCACGCCGCCACCCAACCAGAGCCTGCGCGAGCACATCGACTGGCTATGGTCCGGGCTTACGCGCACGACAACGAGCGCGCCCGACAACAGTTCGCTGATCCCGCTGCCCAATCCCTACGTCGTGCCGGGGGGCCGCTTTCGCGAAGGCTACTACTGGGATACTTATTTCACTATGCTCGGGCTGCAGGAGTCGGGACGCGAAGATCTCGTCGACAACATGCTCGACAACTTCGCGTACATGATCGAGACATTCGGCCATATCCCGAACGGCAATCGCACCTACTACCTGAGCCGGTCGCAACCGCCGTTCTACTCGTACATGGTCGAACTCGCTGCGCAGAAGGAAGGCAACAAGGTCTATCAGAAGTATTTGCCTCAGTTGCGCAAGGAACACGCGTACTGGATGAAAGGTGCAACCAGCACCGCGCGCGGCAGTGCGACGCGCAATGTCGTCGTGCTGCGTGACGGCACCGTGCTGAACCGCTACTGGGACGAGCTGGACACGCCGCGCGATGAGTCGTACCTGGAAGACGTCCAGACCGCGGCGCAGGCCAGCGGGCGTCCGGCAAACGAGGTCTACCGCGATCTGCGCGCGACCGCCGAAAGCGGCTGGGATTTCAGTTCGCGCTGGTTTGGCGACAACCAGAACCTGTCGACGGTGCGCACCACGTCGATCATTCCGGTCGATCTGAACAGTCTGCTTTTCCATCTCGAGACGACGATCGCGCGCGGCTGCACCATCAGCCGCGATTTCGGCTGCGTCGCGCAGTTCATCGGCTACGCGGCGCGCCGCGCGGAGGGCATCAACCACTACCTGTGGAACAGCAAAGGCTATTACGGCGACTATGACTGGCAGCTCGGCAAGGCTCGCGACAATCAGACACCCGCGATGCTTTATCCGTTGATGGCGGGCGTCGCCTGGCCCGACCGTGCATGGAAAACCGCGCAGACCGTGCAAAGCGTGCTGCTCAAGGAAGGCGGTCTCGCGACGTCGACTTACGACACCACGCAGCAATGGGATGCGCCGAACGGCTGGGCGCCGTTGCACTGGATCGCGATCCAGGGGCTCAAGCGCTATGGACGCGCCGATCTTGCAAAGCCGATCGGCACGCGCTTTCTCTCGGATGTCGAAAACGTCTACAAGACGCAGCAGAAACTCGTCGAGAAGTATGTCGTCGAAGGGGCGGGAGAAGGCGGTGGCGGTGGCGGCGAATACCCGTTGCAGGACGGCTTCGGCTGGACCAATGGGGTGACCTTGATGCTGCTCGATCTGTACGGCAACGGTCAGTAACGGATGCGGCACAGGCAACGGCATCCAGACCTGCCACGTAGGCTCACGGCACTTCGTGAGCGGACCCGGCCCGGAGCAAATGGGCCGGGTGCGCCGTCAATTGCCGCTCGACCGGGCGACGCCTGCATGGCATTCAACAGTACAACTGACAGTCGCGCGAATAGCCGCCCAGGCCACTGCCTGACGCGGCAGGATTTCGCGCGACCCGACGTTGGCGACCGAACGTCATCGAGTAAACCCGCATACCCCGGATCAAAAGCCGTGCCGGACAAAAAGCGTTGCGCCCGTACTGTTCGAATGGAAAACAGCGATACGCGCCGTGGCGGAAAAGACCCAGTCGTCGACAGTCAAGGACAGCCTTCGCTGCGGTCCTGTACCGAGCGTCAAGGTCGCGTTCGCCGACTGGACGATCGAGAGCTGCGGCGCCGTCGACGGGCTCAGACGGAGAACATTCGAAGCCGCCGGCTGCGCCGCTGCGCCGGGCGTGGGCGTTAGCGTTGGCGTGGCGTTCCCGGCGCCGAGCCGGAAGTCATGCTCCAACCGTACGCTGTAGAAGTTCTCGATCTGCGTATAGAACGGCCCGCCCTGATTCGACGAGTGTTCCATTTCATAGTGCTGCAAATAGCGTCCCGGCTGCGGAATGGGCGGAACAACCTCCACGGGCACAGTTGCGATGTTCGCAACCGTCATTGCTCGGGGCGGATCGCTGGCAACACCGCCCGCGCACGCCAATCCACTCTGCACAAAAAAGACAACGCAAACAACCCTTTCGTTCAGGCACGTCATGGGCATGCCTCCAATGAAGGAATTGAAACGTCTCACCACGGAGCGTTATGCCCGGACCGATCCTGTCTGAACAGACCGCCTCCAGGTTCGCTTGCATCTACACAGTGTAGTCAGTCATTCGCGCTTGGCTACTCCAATGTGCATAGTCGCGAAGGTGACGACCGACATCGCGTCGGGCACCCCGACGCCGCACTCGATGTAGCACTCCGCGTGCCGCGTCGCAGAAGCGAGGCCAGCATGCTTGAGACGTTCAGCGAGTGACGCTTGCAGGCCGGTCCGCGGCAAGGCGATCCTTCGAAAGCTTTACAATGATCGAGATGAGTTCCCCCTTGCAACCGCGCCGAATGCCAGACCTGCTGACCTCCTTTTTCTGGAGCGGCGACGCCCTCCGCAGTCGACGCGTGAGCGAGCTCGTGCTATCAGGCATGGTCGACGTGCCCGAGCCCCCTCGTCGCCTGCTTGCGGATTGGGACAGGGAGATATCGTCGCATGTGATACTGGAGTCTGGAGACGTCGAGCCATTGCCTTTGGCAAGAGCACGGGCGCGTTGGCCTGACTACCCGCGCTGCGTGCAGGCCGTGTCCGATTGGACGCGCGCGCTTGGCATGCCGGCGGTGCTCGCCTCCAGTGACGTAGCCCTGATGGCCTGCCGCGGCGCGAGGTATCACCACGACGGCAATCAATATGGCGGCGCGGCCTTTTGCAATCTCTTCCTGAGCGAGGACAAGGGGCTGGACGTGCATTTTCCCTCTGTCGGCCGTCGCATTCCCCTGCGCCGCGGGACGGTTGTGATCTTCGATACTTGCCAGCCCCATGGCGTGATTCGGCGGGGCAGCCATGCTTTCGATGCGGCCGACTTCGCGCCGGACCAGGATTGCGTCCAGATATTCCTGACCTGGGAGCTTCCCATCGAAGATGCCTACGTGGCGCAGGCGCTCGGGATCACCTTCGACGTCTGCCCTTCGACCTCGTCGCCCCTCGATGCGGAGCAAGTCCTGGTGGACCGCGAACAAGCAACCGTCTGCCCGGAGTCAGGCGGTTGGCGCCGTGTTCGATAATCGCCCGGGTCATGCCGCGCTGACCCAACGGACGGGCTCATGCTTAACGACAGCCGCCGGCCGCCTGTATGATGCGGGCTCGCGCGCGCCGCAAGAGCGGCAGCAGGCGCCCACTTATCCATTCACGATGATCCGGAGGAAGACCGTCATGACGGCCGCAACGCAATTCGAGCAGGTTTCCGTTGTCAAACGCGCCAACGTTTACTTTGAAGGCAAGTGTGTCTCGCACACAGTCCTTTTTGCTGACGGCACGCGCAAGACGCTTGGCGTGATCCTGCCCGGCTCGCTCAACTTCGGCACTGACGCGCCGGAACTCATGGAAGTGCAGGCCGGCCAATGCCGCATCCGCCTCGAAGGCAGCGATGTGTGGACAACCTACGGCGCGGGCGAGTCTTTCCACGTGCCCGGCAAGAGCCGCTTCGATATCGAAGTGATCGAGACGCTCGACTACATCTGCAGCTACTTGTAAAAGCTCTTCCGCTTGGCCTCCCTCGGTTATGCCGATGGAGCGACCTTGCGCACACTTTTGCGCCAACGGCCAGAACGAGGCGTACGCGATCTTCGCGCCGATCTGCGCTGATCGCTTGCCCGGTCAGTGGCAGTTAGAACGGCGGAATCACTACCCGCCGAACCCGTACCGGCCACCATCCCTCGAACCGTACCGGTACTGTACCGGCCGCCCTCGCTAGAATGGACTCCATCGTATTCCGCCGACACCGGAGCCATCATGCCTTACCTCACGCTCAGCGCGCTGCCCGCCGGCATTCTGTTCGCGCTCGTCACCACCATCACGCCGGGTCCGAACAACGCGATGCTGCTCGCCTCGGGCGTGAACTTCGGCTTTCGCCGCACGCTGCCGCATCTCTCCGGCATCAGCCTCGGGGTCGTGCTGTTGATGCTGTCGGTCGGCATCGGTCTCGGCGAAGCCTTCGTGCATTTCCCCGTGCTCTACACAGTGCTCGAAGTCGCGAGCGTCGCTTATCTGCTGTATCTCGCGTGGAAAATCGGCTCCTCGGGCGAATTAAAAGTGAAGAAAGGCGAGCGCCGGCCCATGCGCTTTCATGAAGCCATCGCGTTCCAGTGGGTCAATCCGAAGGCATGGATGATGGTGCTGACCGCCGCCACGACCATCCACCTCAGCCAGAGCTACAGCATGAACGCCGTCGCGATGGCGGTGATCTTCTACGTGATCGGCTTTCCGTGCATCTGTCTGTGGGCCGGCTTCGGCACCGCGATGCGCCAGGTGCTGTCGGACCCGAAGCGCTTGCGCATCTTCAATGTGGCAATGGCGCTGCTGCTCGTGTTCTCGCTGTATCCGATCGCGCTGCGGCTGCTTGGTCTCTCGGCCTGAACAGGCAAACCTAAAGCGCCCCCTGCCCCACCCGCTCGATGAACCGCCACAGCGCGTCGTCGGTCGAGTACGGGGCGTTGAAACGGAACCAGGCGCTCGGCGCATCGTCGGTGCGGAAGTAGGAGCCCGGCGCGAGCCAGATGCCGTGCGTGAGCGCGGCGGTCGCCACTTCGCCGGCCCGCTCGGGCTCGATCGGCAAACGCGCCCACAGAAAGAGTCCGGCGCGCGGCCGGTGAAACACTTCGAGGCCGAGCGCATCGAGCCGTTCTTCAACGGTCGCGTGCGCGAGCTTGAGCCGCTCGTTGACCTCGTCGACATGGCGCGCGTAGCGCCCTTCGAGCAACACCTTGTCGACGATCCGCTCGATCGCCTCCGACGACGTCAAGCCCACCGCCATTTTCGTGCGCGCCAGTTCGCGCAGCACCGCCTGCTCGGCGACCACGAAGCCGCAACGTAGCCCCGGCGTCACGGTCTTCGAAAATCCGCCGACGTACAGCACGCGCTGCAAGCCTTCCATCGCGGCGAACAGCGGCGCGCCGGGCGCCGCGAGTTCGCGGCTCACGTCGTCCTCGATCACCCACATGCGCTGACGCTCGGCGATCTGCAGCAGGCGGAACGCCGCCGACATGCCGAAGGTCGCGCCGGTCGGATTCTGCAGCGTGGTGTTGACGAAGATCGCCTTCGGCTTGTGCTGCGCGACGAGCGCTTCGAGCACGTCCGTATCGACCCCCGCCGGCGTGCGCGGCACGCCATGCACGACCAGTCCTGCCAGCTTGAGAATCTGCAGCAGGTTGCAGTAGCCGGGGTCTTCGACGATCACGGCATCCCCCGCGCGCAGCAGCGTGCGCACGATCAGATCCAGCCCCTGAGTCGCGCCCTGCGTGAGCAGGACATTGGAGACGTCGACGGGCAGGCCGCGCCGGTCGAGCTGCTCAGCGATCCGTTCGCGCAGCGGCGCGAACCCGTACGGATGCCCATAGTCGCCCAGGCGCGCGGCCGGCACCCGGCTCGTCGCGCGCAGTGCGTGCTGCAAGCCGGTCTCGTTGATCCACTCGTTCGGCAGCCAGCCGCCGCCCGCCTTGATCGGCACCGAATGGTCGGCGAACACGTCGGACAGCAGCCAGGTCGCGGTGAGGCTGGGCGGCTGCCACTCGGTGACGGCGGCGCGCGGCGCTGGAGCACGCGCGGCGACGCGGTAGCCGGAGCCGCGCCTGGCGACCACGAGGCCCATCGACACCAGCCGGTTATAGGCCTCGGTCACGGTGAAGGTGCTCAGCTCATGACCGTGCGCGAGTTGCCGCACCGATGGCAGCAACGCGCCCGCGCGCAGCGTCTGCGCCTCGATGGCGCGCGCGAAGCCTTGCACCACCTGCTCGACGAGCGTGGGAGCGGCGCGGCGGTCGCGCTGGAGTTCCAGTTCGATCATGGTCACGGCGAAATCCGGGCGAAAAAAAGAAGTCGGCGGCGAGCGGCCAGGAACGCAACATGAATCGGCGCCCGTCAGCACCAGACGGTGAATCGTATCCATCGGCACAGTTGACGCCAATCCACCAGCACAGTTAGCACCACACTGCGTCAACTGTTTATGCCGCCATTAAACCGCGAACGCTACAGTTTCGCTACCTAACGGCAGTCCCCGAGGGGACGCCACTTCGAGGAGATACCCATGACTTCGCGCCCCGTCATCGATGATCTGTCGTCTTTCTGGATGCCCTTCACCGCCAACCGGCAGTTCAAGGCCGCGCCGCGCCTGCTGGAATCGGCCAAGGGCATGTACTACCGCAGCACGGACGGGCGCGAGGTACTCGACGGCTGCGCGGGTCTGTGGTGCGTGAACGCCGGCCACGGCCGCGACGAGATCGTCGCCGCGATCACCCAGCAACTCTCGACGCTCGACTTCGCGCCGACCTTCCAGATGGGACACCCGCTCGCCTTCGAAGCGGCCACCAAAGTCGCCGAGCTGATGCCGGCCGGCCTCGACCGCATCTTCTTCACGAACTCGGGTTCCGAATCGGTCGACACCGCGCTGAAGATCGCGCTCGCGTATCACCGCTCGCGCGGCGAAGGCCAGCGCACCCGCCTGATCGGCCGCGAGCGCGGCTATCACGGCGTGGGCTTCGGCGGCATCTCGGTCGGCGGCATCGCGCCCAATCGCAAGACCTTCTCCGGCGCGCTCCTGCCGGCGGTCGATCATCTGCCGCACACGCACAACCTCGAACACAACGCGTTCTCGAAAGGGCAGCCCGCCTGGGGCGCGCATCTGGCCGACGAACTCGAGCGCATCGTCACGCTGCACGACGCGTCGACGATCGCCGCGGTGATCGTCGAACCGGTGGCCGGCTCGACGGGCGTGCTGATTCCGCCGCAAGGCTATCTGCAGAAGCTGCGCGAAATCTGCACGAAGCACGGCATCCTGCTGATTTTCGACGAAGTGATCACCGGTTTCGGCCGCGTCGGCAAGGCGACCGCGAGCGAATACTTCGGCGTGACGCCGGACCTGATCACGATGGCCAAGGCGATCAACAACGCGTCGATCCCGATGGGCGCGGTTGCCGCGAGCCGCACGATCCACGACACGATCGTCAACAGCGGCGCGCCAGGCGCGATCGAGCTGTTCCACGGCTACACGTATTCGGCACACCCGGCGGCGGCCGCCGCCGCGGTGGCGACGCTCGATCTGTATCGCCGCGAAGGCCTGTTCGAGCGCGCGGCCACGCTGGCCCCGACGTTCGAAGCCGCCGCCCATTCGCTGCGCGGCGCGAAGCACGTGAAGGACGTGCGCAACCTCGGCATGATCGCGGGCATCGAGCTCGAATCGCGCGACGGCGCGCCGGGCGCGCGGGCTTATGAAGCGTTCGTCAAATGCTTCGAGGCGGGCGTGCTGGTGCGCTTCACGGGCGACATCCTCGCGTTCTCGCCACCGCTCATCATCAACGAAGAGCAGATCGCTCACATCTTCAAGACGGTGGGCGACGTGCTGGATACCATCCAGTAACAGCAGCCCAGCAAGGCAGGGTTGAAAGCGGCGTATGCGTGTGCATGCGCCGCTTTTGTTTTGGAACTGCGGCACGCAGGTTGGCCGGAGGGCGCGCACGCGGCGCGCCCTTGCCGGCAAGCATCAGTGATGCGCGCGTGACGCCCGCGTCTGGGCTGCCTTTTTTGCAGCCGCCGAGCGACCCGCTGCACCCTTCGTCGCAGCCGCTTTCTTCGCCGCCGCCGAGCGACTGGCCGCCGGGCGCTTGGCTGCCGCCGACTTCGCCTGCTTCGACATCGCCGCGGGCGACGCCCCGGCGGTGCTCTCGCGCTTCAGCGCATTGGTCGAGGCTCGCGAACGCTTCGCCGTCGACTCCGTGCTCGCGCTCTTTCGCGCAGTGCTCTTGTGCTGTCCGGCGGCGCTATCCTTCTCGGCTTTCTTGCGCGTCGCTTCGCTCGTCGTGCCCTTCTTCGGGGACTTCAGAGCGACGCCCGCGCGGCGCGCTTCCGACAGGCCGATCGCAATCGCCTGCTTCGCCGACCTGACGCCGTGCTTGCCGGCACGCACCTTGTCGACCTGTTCCTTGACGAACTCTCCTGCCTGAGTACTCGCTGACTTGCCGGCACGTTTGTCGGCTGCGGCGCGCTTGAGGGTTTTCTGTTCGGGCATGATGGTTCTCCAGTGTGACTGTGGCCTATGTGGTGCAGCAACAGTTATGCCGGAGCGGTCCGGCGCGCGTGAGCTTCGTCGCGAGGCGCGCATTCCATTGGGCTGATTCGCGCTCCCGCTCGCCTCGCACGTCATGGCGGAGGGTTGCCCCATGGTCGAGGTCAATTCGCGCGAGCAGCCGAATCGCCGCGAACCTCCGGCAAAACCGCAAGACGGGACTCGCCCCCGCCGGCCGGACGGCGTATGGTGTTAGCAAGGGTCGGCGCCGTCGTCCGGCCCGACCGGAGACGTCCATGAAGATACCTACCGTTCGCGCGGGCGCGCATATCGAAGGCGTGCACTGGGTCGCCGAATACGCGGAAGACCTTCACGAGATTCGCGTGTTTCGCGAAGGCCAGGAGGTGGATGTGCATAACGCGCCCTCCACCCTGTTCGGCGACGAGGAGAATGCGGGCTCGAAGAGCACCGCGGATCATCGCGCGGTCGAAGCCGCGGTGCTCGCTTATCTGAGGCGCTTCGTCATCGAGCACGACGCGGAAGAGTAGCCGTGCGCGGTTGATGGGCGTCCTGCGTGGCTAATGTGTTTTCGCAGCGCGCGCGGCACGAGACACGTCGATAACCCGTGGATACGTGCCGCTTACGTCACACGTTCAATCAGCGGGCCGCAGCTTCCTGATCTCGGCATCCGACGGCTGAACGCTCGCACCGTCGATATACCGGTACGACGTCATCACACCCTTGCCGTCCTTCAACCCGGTCACGCCGACATACGCGCCCATGGTCGACTGATTGTCCTGCGCGCGATACGTGACCGGGCCGAACGGCGTCTCGACATTGAGGCCCTTGAAGGCGGCCGCGAGCTTGTCCGCATCCACCGAGCCGGCCTTTTTGATGCCGTCCGCGATCGACATCAACGCGGAGTAGCCGACCACCGAGCCGAGGCGCGGATGGTCGTGATACTTCGCCTGATACGCCTCGACGAATTTCCGGTTCGCCGCCGTATCGATCGAATACCACGGGTAGCCGGTCACGATCCAGCCAACCGGGGCTTCCGCGCCCAACGGATCGAGATAGTCCGGCTCGCCGGTCAGCAATGACACCACGCTGCGATCCTTGAAGAGCCCGCGCGTATTGCCTTCGCGCACGAACTTGCCGAGGTCCGCGCCGAACAGCACGTTGAAGATCGCATCGGGCTTCGCATCGGCGATCGCCTGGGTCACCGCGCCCGCGTCGACGTTGCCGAGCGGCGTCGCCTGTTCGACGACGAACTGCACGTCCGGCTGCGCCGCCGTCAGCAGCTTCTTGAAGGTCGCCACCGCGGATTGCCCGTACTCGTAGTTCGGATACACCAGCGCCCAGCGCTTCTTCTTCAGCTTGGCCGCTTCCGGCACCAGCATCGCCACCTGCATGTACGTGGAAGGGCGCAGACGGTACGTGTATTTATTGCCATCGGCCCAGACGATCTTGTCGGTCAGCGGCTCGGCGGCGAGGAAGAAGATCTTCTTCTGCTTGGCGAAATCGGTCAGCGCAAGGCCGGTGTTCGACAGGAAACCGCCGAACAGCAACTGCACCTGCTCGCGCGCGATCAGTTCCTGGGCGACGCGGATCGTGTCGCCCGGGTTGCCGTTGTCGTCGCGCGACACCACTTCGAGCTGCTTGCCGAGCACGCCGCCGGCTGCGTTGACCTGTTCGAGCGCGAGGTTCCAGCCGTTCCTGTAAGGCCCGAGAAAGGCGGGCTGCGCCTTGTAGCTGTTGATCTCGCCGATCTTGATGGTCTGCTGGGCGCTCGCACCGAGCGCGGCGAGCGAACACACCGTCGACACCGTGAGGCGAGAGATCCATCCTGCGCGCGTGGTCATGCGTTTCTCCATTATCAGAAGGATTGCGTGAATGCTGGTGCTTTTAATCGGGCTTGCAAGCGTGCGTCCGAGCTTCGAGCTTCGAGCTTCGAGCGCCTGGCTCAATCCGCCCGGGGCGTCGCGCGGATTCGGGCCACGCTCGCCGTGACGTCCCGCCACGCCGGCTTGCCGCCCGCGAATTGCTGGCGCAGATACGACACGAGTTCGGCGACCTGGGCGTCGTTGAAACTGTCGCGGTACGCCGGCATCGTACCGAGTTCGGGCCGCGCAGGCGAGCCGATGCCGTCGAGAATCACGCGAATCAGGTTGTCCGGGCTCGCGCTGTGCAGATTCGTGTTGAGCGCGAGCGACGGATGCGCGCCGAACAGTTGCGGCCCGCTGCCGGTGTGATGACAGGCCGCGCACGCGCCGTCGAAGAGCCGCGCGCCGAGCCCCGCCGGCGCGCCGGTGATCGTGCTGGCCTGCTCGTATTGACGCGCCGTCGCGGCCGGATCGGCATTGGGCTCCAGCGGATTGAGCGACGCCAGATACGCGGCCATCGCGCGAATATCACTGTCGGGCAGCGCCGCCAGATCGCCGATCACCGGCGCCATCGGCCCAGCCGCCACACTATGCAGCGGCGCGTGACCGAAGCGCAGATAGCTGAACAGTTCGTCCTCGCTCCACGGCACGGGCGCGCTCGACAGCGTGGACAGCGCGGGCGCTTCCCAGCCCTCCGCGCGGCCGCCGCCCATGAACGCCGCGCCGGCTTTCTCGGCGCCGAATGCGTTGCGCGGCGTATGGCACGCACTGCAATGGCCCAGGCCGTTCACCAGATACGCGCCGCGATTCCATTGCGCGCTTTGCGTCGCGCTGGGCGCGAACGTGTTGCGGCCGAGAAACAGCCCATTCCACGCGGCCATCAGCGGACGCGCGTAGAAGGGAAACCGCAACTGCGTTTGCGGCGCGTGGGACCGGACTGGCGGTTGGGACATCAGATAGGAATAGAGCGCCTTGAGATCGTCGTCGGACGTGTTTTTGAACGACGTGTACGGGAACGCCGGATACAGCCGGTGTCCATCGCGGCTGATGCCTTGCCGCATCGCGCGGATGAAGGCTTCGAGCGACCAGTTGCCGATCCCCGTCTGGCCGTCCGGCGTGATGTTGGTGCTGTAGACGATGCCAAACGGCGTATCGAGCGGCTTGCCGCCGGCATTCGGCACGCCGTTGCGCGCGGTATGGCACACCGCGCAATTGCCAAGCGACGCAAGCAGCTTGCCGCGCGCCACCAGCTCGGGGGCGAACGCGCTCGCGAGCGGGGGTGTGATCGGCGCGATGGGCGGCGGCGCGAACGACATTGCGCCGAGCCAGCCGGCCGCGCCCGCCGCGAACGCACCGAGCAGACCCAGCCGCCAGCGCTTCTTCTTGCGCGCCGCGACGTCCTCGGCCTGCGCATCGGCGAGCGCGGCGCGAATCGTTTCCGGCGTGAACGGCGGCCGCCGGAAGCGCACGCCAGTCGCATCGAACAGCGCGTTGGCGATGGCCGCCGCGCCGGGCAGCGACGCGGATTCGCCGACGCCCATCGGCGGCTCGCCGTGACGCGGCATCATCACCACCTCGATCACCGGCACCTCACGGAAGGTCAGGATCGGATACGCGCCCCACTCCTGGCTCGTCACCGCGTTGCCGCCGAACGTCACGCGCTCTTTCAACGCCCGGCTGGTCGCCTGGATCACGTTGCCGTGAATCTGATGACGCACGCCATCGGGATTCACCATCGTGCCGCTATCCTGGCCGACCACCACGCGCGTCATCGCGAGTTCGCCGCTCTTGCGATTGACTTCGACATCGGCGATCCATGCGGACCACGCCGCCCCGAAGCCGGGGAATTTGCTGTGCACGTAGCGCGCGTAAGCGATGCCCCGGCCGCGCGCGATGTCGCCCTCCTGCCGGGGCGCGGGTTGCGCCGCTTGCGCGGCTTGCGCGGCTTGCGCGGGTTCGCGCGGTTGCCAGCCGGCCTTGTCGGCGACGGCCTTCACCAGTTCGATCGCGCGCGGGTCGGTCAGATGCTTCAGCCGGAACTCGACTGGATCGACGCCCGCTTGCGTTGCGAGTTCGTCGATGAAGGACTCGTGCGCGAAGGTGTTCGGCAACGCGGACACGCCACGCAGCCACGACGCCCGCACGATCGGCGGCGTGTCGTCGCACACGATGCGCATGCTGCGGTAGTCGTAAGGCGGCACGGCCGTGCGGTCGCCCATCTCGAACACCTGCGGCTGCGCGGAGATCGTGCCGGTCAACAGCAGCGCCAAGGTAGGCGCGTCGTTCGACGGATAGCGCGTCGCGAAGTCATATGCGGCCAGCTCGCCTGCGGCGCTCAACGCGCCGCGCACGTCCATCAATTGCGCGGCGCCCTTCGGCTCCCACGCATGTTCGTCCTCGCGCGAAAGCTGCACGCGCACCGGCGCGCCGCTCGCGCGCGACAGCAGCGCGGCGTCGGCGGCGACATCGTCCGCGCAATTGCGGCCGTAGCAGCCCGCCGCATCCATCCGCACGATCTCGATGCGCGCCTCGGCCATTGCCATCAGCAACGCGAGATCGGCGCGCAACGAATGCGGATTCTGCGTGCCCGACCAGACCTTGAGCGCACCGTCGCGATAGTCGGCCACCGCGCACGACGGCCCGATCGACGCATGCATCTGGAACGGCCACACGTAAGTGCGTTCGAGCGTGCGAGCCGGGTCTTGCGCGAGCGCCTCGTCGACGTCGCCGTCGAGCACCAGGTCGCGCCTCGTGGCCGGATTCGCGCGCAACGCCGCTTCCACTTCTTCGCTGGTCTCCAGCGGCGGCAAGCCCTCGACCGCTTTCCACCGCACGTCGAGCCGCTTCACCGCTTGCTGCGCGATTTCCTCGCGCTCCGCGACGATGCCGACGAAATCGCGAATCACCACCACCTTGACGATGCCCGGTAAATCGCTAATGGAGTTTTCGTCGACATGCAGCAGGCTGTTGCCCATGAAGTCGCCCTGCGCGACGCCGGCATAGGGCGGACGCACCACGCGGCCGTGCAGCATGCCGGGCACGCGCAGGTCGTGCACGAAGCTCAATTCACCGGTCACCTTCGCGGGGATATCGATACGCGGCGCGCTTTTTCCGACAATCCGGTACGCTTGTGGAGATTTCAAAGGCGCGTCGGTGGAAAGCTTCAGCTCGACCCGCTGGCCTTTAATCAGTTCACCGTATTGAACGCTTTTTTTTCCGGATCACCGTCGCGCTGAAACACGCGGCCGTCCTGCACGTCCAGTTGCTCGACGCCGAGCCGGAGGCGCGCCGCCGCTTGCGCGAGCAGATAGTGACGCGCCTGCGCCGCCGCGTGCCGCAACGGCACCGCTGAAATCTGGATCGTCGCGCTGGCGATCGTCGGCCCCTGATTCGGCGCTTCGCCGGTGTGGCCGAGCACGATCGACACCCGCGTGAGCGGCACATCCAGTTCTTCCGCGACGATCTGCGCGAGCGCCGTGCCGATGCCGGTGCCGAGATCGACATGGCCGTTGAACGCGACCACGCTGCCGTCGTCGCGCACGGCGAGGAACAGGTCCGCCTCCGTCGGCACGAACGACGAGCGCGAGCCCGGCTGACCGAGCGCGGCCTGCACCGGCGCTTGCGGGGGCCGCGTGACGATCAGCACGCTCTGCGCGTCATACAACTGTTTGCGCGACGGTGGCGCGGCGCGGCGATCGACGCTGAAATCCGGTCCCGTCATGCGCGCGCTCCTTCATGCGCAGCCGTTTGCGCGGCGAGCAATTCGGCGGCGCGCTGCACCGCGCGCACGATCTCGACATGCGTGCCGCAGCGGCACAGGTTGCGCGACAGCTCGCGCTGGATCGTCGCGATGCTCGGATGCGGATCGCGATCGAGCAAGGCCTTGGCGGTCAGGATCATGCCGTTCAGGCAATAGCCGCATTGCGCGGCCTGCTCTTCGATAAATGCCTGCTGCACCGGATGCAGCGCGGCACGCGTGCCCAGGCCTTCGAGCGTGGTGATCTCGCGGCCCACGGCGACCTGCGCGGTCGTCACGCAGGCGCGCGTCGGCATGCCGTCGAGCAGCACCGTGCACGCGCCGCACTCGCCCAGCCCGCAGCCGAACTTCGGCCCGTTCAACGCCAGGTCGTTGCGCAGCAAATAGAGCAACGGCGTGTCGGCGGCGGCGCAGACCCGATGGGTCGCACCGTTCACGTTCAGCACGAGCGGCACTGGACGGTTCGTCACCTGGCTGTCCACGTCTTGCGCGCTCAGAACACCACCGGCACTTCGGTGGCGGGCGGCGTGTTACGGCTGCGCCGGCAGCGGATCAAGCCGTCGATCATCACCATGCCCACGCCAGGAATGTCGCCGAGCTGCACGCTTTCGAGCAGCGTGTCGGCTGCCGTGTGCTGCGCGCGGTCCATGAACACGAGGTCGGCGGGACGGCCCACTTCGATCAGCCCCTGACGCAGCTTGCGTTGCCGCGCGGTGTTGCCGGTCGCGAAGCAGAACGCGATTTCGGCGGGCACGTCGGCGAGGCTCGCAATCAGCGCGATCATCCGCAAGATACCGAGGGGCTGCACGCCGGAACCGGCGGGGCTGTCCGTGCCGAGAATGATCCGGTGCGGGCACTTCAGTTCGATCGCATGCCGCGCGGTCAGCAGTGCGATCCGTTCGTTGCCGTTGTGGACGATCTCCAGAGCGCGGCTCGACTGCTCGCACAGGTCGCACACATGCCGGTACGACAGCGACGTATGGCCGCCGTTGACGTGGCCGATGACGTCGGCGTCGGCGGCCAGCACCACGTCGCGATCGATCAGCCCCGAGCCGGGAATCGACGGGCCACCCGTGTGGATCGTGCTTTGCATGCCGTACTTGCGCGCCCACGCGACCATCTGCGCGGCTTCCTCGCCGCCCTTCACGCTGCCGAGCCCCACTTCGCCGAGCAGCTTCACGCCCGCTTCGGACAGCTCCTTGAAGTCCTCTTCGACCATGCCCTTCTCGATCACGGGCGCGCCCGCCATTACCTTGACGCCGCCGCCGACACCCGCGCCGCGCATCCCTTCGAACGACCGTTGCGCGGTGATTGCGAGCGCCTTCACGCCGAGCACATCTTTCGGACGGCCAGGCAAATGCACTTCGCCGGCGGAGATCATCGTCGTCACGCCGCCGTTCAGATTCGATTCGATCCAGCCCATCTGATTCTGGCGCGGCGTCCAGTCGCCGAATACCGGATGCACGTGCGAGTCGATCAGGCCGGGCGCCACCGTGGTGCCTTTGCAATCGACCGTGGTCCGCGCGCCTTCGAGGTCGCAGTCCTTCTCCTTGCCGAGCGCGACGATCACCCCGTCGTCGATCACCAGCGTGTTTGCCTCGAGAATCGGCTGGTCGATGTCGCCGGATAACAGCAACCCGATGTTCGTTACCGCGACCTTGCCCGACAAGCCTGTCAACGTCTCTGCTGCCATCTGCCTCTCCTTTCGCAACGATTGCCCGGCGACGCCGGCGTGCACCTTGCACGCCGCGCGCGCCGCTGGAATCACACGCTGAGATAAGCGCGCCTGACTGCTTCGTTCCGTGCGAGTTCGCCGACCGTGCCGCTAAAACGGATCTGCCCTTTTTCGAGCACATACGCGCGGTCGCTGACCAGCTCGGCGAAGTGCAGGTTCTGTTCGGACAACAGAATCGACAGCCCTTCGCGCTTGAGTTCGAGAATCATGTTCGCCATCTGTTCGACGATCACCGGCGCGACGCCTTCCGACGGCTCGTCGAGCAGCACCAGATACGGATTGCCCATCAGCGTGCGCGACACGGTCAGCATCTGCTGCTCGCCGCCGCTCATCTGGCCGCCCGGACGGCGGGGCATTTCGCCGAGATTGCGAAAGAGGCGGAACAGCTTTTCCGGCGTCCACTGCGGCGCGCCTTCGCGTGGCGGCTGACGGCCGGTGTCGAGGTTCTCCATCACCGTGAGATCGGCGAACACGCGACGCTCTTCGGGCACGAAGCCCATGCCCATCCGCGCAATCCTGTACGGCGGCAACGCCGCGATGTTCTGCCCGCGAAACGTCACCTCGCCTCGACGGCGCGGCAGCAGACCCATCACCGCTTTCATCGTGGTCGATTTGCCGGCGCCGTTGCGGCCCATCAGCGCGACGACTTCGCCGCGGCCGACTTCGAGACCGACATCGAACAGGATATGAGCGCGGCCGTAGAACGCGTTGAGGCCGGAAACTTTCAGCATCGGCTCGCTCATTGCAGCGCTCCCTGTCCCGCTTGTCCCGCCGCCGTGTCATGTAGCGGCGCGTGCGGCCGGAAGGTCTTGCCGGTGCCGAAATAGACTTCCTGCACGCGCGGGTCGTTGCGGATCGTTTCGGCGTCGCCCTCGGCGATCAGCTTGCCGCGCGCGAGCACGATCATGCGATCGGCGTACGCGAATACAACGTCCATGCTGTGCTCGGTAAACAGCACGCCGATCTTGTGCCCGGTGACCAGACGTTTGGTCAGTGCCATCAACTCGTTGCGTTCCTTCGGCGCCATGCCGGCGGTGGGTTCGTCCATCAGCAGCAGCTTCGGGCGATTGGCGAGCGCGATTGCCAGTTCGACGCGTTTCACGTCGCCATACGCGAGCACGCCGCACGCGCGCTTCGCATCGGCGCTCATGCCGACCTGTTCGAGCAGCGCGAACGCTTCGTCGGCATAGCGCGAGCCCGCCGGCTTCCAGAGGCCGAAGGTCTTGCGTTCGCGCGACACCAGCGCCATCTGGACGTTTTCGAGCACGGTCATCGAATTGAAGGTCGCGGCAATCTGGAACGTGCGGCCGACGCCGAGCCGCCAGATGTCGCGCGGACGCATGCCGACCAGTTCTTGACCGTCGAGACGGATCGATCCGGACGACGGCTGCAACTGCCCGTTGACCATGTTGAAGCAGGTCGACTTGCCCGCCCCGTTCGGCCCGAGCAGCGCGAGCAGTTGACCGGCTTCGAGATCGAACGAGACATTGTCGACGGCCTTCAGGCCGCCAAACGAGCGGGACAGACCCGCAACGCGCAGCAGGCTCATCGTCCCTCCTTGATCGCGGCGGCGCGTTGCGACGGCGACACGGCGCTACTGTCGGCGGCATCGGCGGTGTCGTCGCCGAAACGCTCGCGAATGAAGCCGACGATCCCTTGCGGAAACGCCATCACCAGCAGCAGGATCGCGACGCCCAGCAGCGCCTGCCAATAGTCGGTCTGCCGCGCGACGGTGTCCTGCAACCACGTGAACACGGCCGCGCCGACGATCGGTCCGCTCAAGGTCTGCAAGCCGCCGAGCAGCACCATCACGAGGCCGTCCACCGAACGGCTCACGCTGATCACTTCCGGCGAGATCGTCCCCTTCGAGAACGCGTACAGCGATCCGGCGAGTCCGCAGAACAGCGACGCGATCACGAACGCCGCCCACTGCACGCGCTTCACGTCGATGCCGATCGCCTCGGCGCGCAGCACGGAATCGCGCGAGGCCCGCATCGCGTAACCGAGCGGCGAGAACAGCAGCTTGCGCAGCAACCACACGCCGATCACCGCGCAGACCAGCGTCAGATAGTAAAACGCCACCGGCGACGACAACCAGTTCGACGGCCACAAGCCGAGCACGCCGTTGCTGCCGCCCGTCACGTCGTCCCACTGGAACACGACCGACCAGACGATCTGCGCGAACGCGAGCGTGAGCATCGCGAGATAGACACCGGAGAGGCGCACGCAGAACCAGCCGAACACCAGCGCGCCGCCGACCGCGAGCAACGGTCCGAGCAGCAGCGCGGCTTCCATCGGCAGATTCAGCACTTTGAGGAACAGCGCGGCGCCATATGCGCCGAGGCCGAAGTAAGCGGCGTGGCCGAACGAATGCATGCCGCCCGGCCCCATGATGAAATGCAGGCTCGTCGCAAACAGCACCGCGATCAGGACTTCGACCAGCAGCACAGGCACGTACGGAAACGCGTCAGCCGCGAGCGGCGCGAGCACGAGGACCAGCAAGGCGAGCGCGGCCAGCCACTTGAGGCGCTTGCCGGCCGGACGCAACGGCGTTTCCGGCGCCGCCATTGCGCGCACCACGGCGCTCGCGCGCCCAAGCAGGCCCCAAGGCCGCACCACCAGCACGACCGCCATCACGACGAATTCGGCCACCAGCGTAAAGCGGCTCAACGACAGACCCACGCCGAAAATCGTCACATGGCCGATGCCGATGCACAGCGCCTTGATCTCCGCGATGAACAGCGCGGCGACGAACGCACCCGGGATCGAACCCATGCCGCCGACCACCACCACGACGAACGCATTGCCGATGGTCTCCAGATCCAGCGACAGATTCGCCGACATGCGCGGCCCTTGCAGCGCGCCGCCGAGACCGGCGAGAAACGCACCGACGAAAAACACGCCGGTAAACAGCCACGCCTGATTGATGCCGAGCGCGCCGAGCATCTCACGATCCTGCGTCGCGGCGCGCACCAGCGTGCCCCAGCGCGTGCGCGTCAGCGCGTACCAGAGCAGCAGCAGCACCACCGGCCCGATGACGATTAGCGCGATGTCGTAGGTAGGCAGCGGATGGCCGAGAAAATCAACCGCGCCGGCCAGATGCGGCGCACGCGGCCCGAACAGATCTTCGGGGCCCCACAGCCACAGCGCGGCGTCGCGAAAGATCAGCACCAGCGCGAAGGTGGCGAGCAGGTGGAACAACTCGGGCGCCTGGTAGATGCGCCGCAACACGATCATCTCCACCAGCGCGCCCAGCACCGCGACCACCAGCGCGGCGGCCAGCACCGACAGCCAGAAGCCGCCCGTCGTCTGTCCGAAGCGGCTGGCGATGCTGTACGCGACGTAGATGCCGAACATATAGAACGATCCGTGCGCAAAGTTGACGATGCGCGTCACGCCGAAGATCAGCGACAAACCGGCGGCGACGAGAAACAGCGTCGACGCGTCGGCGAGTCCGTTGACCAGTTGTACCAGCAAATTCGAAAGCATCACGACCCTCGGCGGCTTGCTGAACGGCGCGTGCGGCAGGCGCAGGCGGCGCGATCGGCAGACGTTGCAGCGCGTGCGGCCCCATGCGCGCACGCGTCAACGGCGGGACAGTAACCTGAAAGAATTCCTCTTGGGAAGCGGCGAAACAACCGCGGCCAAACTCAGCGCAAACCGTCTTCGCCCTTGATCTCACTCACCTGCAAGCCGCCGATGCGCGGCAGCGGCCGCCCCGACGCGGTCACCGCGACCGCCACGACGATTTCGTTGGCGCGCGGCGCGTCCGACACGCGCGCCTCGATCGCATCGAAATGACTGCGCACGAAGGCGGCATCCTTGTGGCCGAGCGGCACGTCGATCGCGGTGCCGAGCGTGCCCATCTTCTTCGCCGACGGCACCAGCGCCGCGCCCTTTTCGACTGCGGCCCGCAGCGGCGCGCCGAGCTTCGGGTGCAGGATCGCGGCCGCATGTTCCAGTTCGCCCGCCTCGCCGACGATCGCTGCCTTGCCGTAGCTTTGCGCGTCGCCGGGCGCGATGCCGAGCGCCTCGACGCAGCGGTTGCCGAGCAGCGCGCCCAACTCTTCGCCGGCTTCGATCAGCGCGTCGAGTTTGGCCTCGTAGCGGCCCGCATACGGATTGTCGATCACCGCGATCGCGACCGCGCGACGCGCCGGTGGATCGATGGCCTGGCCCATTTCAATGCGAGTTTCATCCACCTGCACGACCAGCTTGCGAAGCTTGATTGCCATTTCGCTCTCTCCGGGTTTCGGTGCTTCGAGGTTGCGGCGTTGCCACTTTTCGCTGCGTCGATGCAACGCTTCAGCGCAAACCGTCCTTGCCCACGATCGCCTCTTTCGCGAGGCCGCCGACGCGCGCATGGACGCGCTGCCCCGTGCTCATCACGAGGATGTACACGAGTTCGTCGGCGGCGGGCGCGCCGGGCACGCGCACTTCGATCGCGTCGAAATGGCTGCGCACGTAGCTCGCGTTCACGTGCGTGAGCGGCACGTCGAGCGCGGTGAACGGCGCGCCGACCTTCTTCGTGGACGGCACGATCGCGTTGGTCGGCACGCCGTTCTTCTCCAGCAGTTCACGCATTGCATAGCCGCCGGGTACATGCCACAGCGCGCCATGCTCGAGTTCGCCGCGCGCGCCGACAATCGCGCCCTTGCCATAACTCTCGATCGACGCATGCGGCACCGCCATCGCCGCCAGCAAGCGTTGCGCCATATCGAAGCCGATGGGTTTGAGCGCTTCCATTGCGTGTTCGATTTTCGCTTCGTAGCGGCCGGCGAACGGGTTCGTCATCACCGCCGCAATTGCGCCGCGTCTGAGCGGCTGCGCGGGCGCAGGGCCGAACTCGTGGAAGATATCTTCGACGTGCGTCAGCACGCGGCGTATTTCGAACACGGAGCCTCCGTCATTGTAGGGGCGCGACGCGCGGGCAACGCGCCGTTTTCATGAATGCCGGCGACGCGCACCCGCCCTTGCAGAAACAGCGCGGCGCCTTCGATCAAGCCTTGCTCTCGCAGACACTGCGCCGCAGCGACGCCGCGCGCCAGCGCAAGTTCGATCAGCGGCTGCGGTAACGCAGGGACGTCGACGGTGACGAGCAGATCGCCCAGATCGCTATCGTCCTTCAACGACGACGCTGGGCGGCGCACGATACCCGCATGGTCCAGCCCATGCTCATGGTCCAGATTCACGGCGTTCGCGATCATCGTCGCGGCGGCGTCGGCGGTGGCCGCGTCGCGGGCGAGCACGGTCACGCTGTCGGCGATGCCGAGGCTGAAGCTGCGGCCGCGCCAGCCGCTGGTTGCGATGCCGCGCACCGGCTCGCTCGCGTCGAGCGTCAGGTTGGCGTCGAGCGCATGATCGCGTGCCAGATGCGAGCCGGAGCAGTTCGCGAGATCGGCGAATACCCCGACGCGGTATTGCTGCCCTTCGGTCAGATGCAGCGCGATGTCGCCGCCATTGTTGATGAACGCACGTGCGACGCCTTCGCGCGCGAACGCCGCGATCAGTTCATCGGCGACGCTGCCCGCGACGGCCGCCATCGGCGTGATGTAGCGCGCGCGATGCGGATGACACGCGGACCACATGCGGCGCGCCACGGGGCCTTGCAACGCGTTGTCGTGCAACGCCGCGTCGGCCGGCACGGGCTGCCGGAGCATTTTCAACTCGCCGACCAACACAGGCAGCACAGCCGCGAAACGCGCCCAGCACGCGTGATACGCGGCCTGCACCGCCGCAGGCTCGCCGTCGGCGCCAAGGATCAGATCGATCGGCCCATGCTGCCAATGCCAGCGGCTTGCATCTAGGCGAGTGCGGGTGGGGGTCATCACTTGGGTCGCTTTCGTCGTGTGGGTGCGGTTTGTGTTGGCGGGTGATGCGCCGTCAGCCCAGCATCGGCGGCATCGCGGGCGGCCATGGATTGTCGGGATTGCGCAGCACCGTGCGGCGCGCGAGCGGTGCGCCTTCCGTATGGCCGGGCCCGTTCGCCAGCACGCTCTCCAGCGAGCGGACCGCGTCGAGATGGCCGCCGAGGTCGCGATACGCGTCATGCGTCATCGTGAATTCGATCGGCGCGACGATTGCGGGCGTGGGCACCGTGCCGAACGAGCGGTCGGGCATCCGCGCTACATCGACCATCACGGTGATGCCGCCACCGGGCCACACATACGCCGGCGCGCCGCCGCAGGTCACGTTGACCAGCTTCTGTTTGATCGCCCGCGTGAGCAGCACCGGGTTCTCCGTGGCGCCCGCGCGCAGACTCCCGCCCGCGCCGCCGAGAAACAGCACCGTGGCGAGCGACGGCTCGCAGTTCTCGCCGATGCGTTCTACCGTGCGGCGCACCGCGTCCGGCATCGGCGCGATACGCGGCACGAGATTCTGGTCGAGTTCGTACCATTGCGCGTGTTCGCCGGTGGTCGACACCATCAGCAAACGCATGCCCGGTGTCGCGACGGCGGGATCGAAGCCCTCGACGATCGCCAGTGGGTCCTGAATGTCGGTGCCGCCCCAACCCGTGCCGGGATTGGCGACCTGAAAATAGCGCCCTGGTGTCGACTTACGTCCGCGAATCTTCACGCCCGAACGCGTCATGCCGAGGCATCGGCCGGCCTGGTGTTCGGTGAGCACGCCGGTGATGTGATCGTCGACGACCACCACTTCGTCGGCATGACCGAACCATTGCTTCGCGAAGATGCCGATGGTCGCGGAACCGCAGCCCACGCGCATGCGCTGCTCCTCCACACCGTCGACCACCGGCGCCGCGCCCGCGCGGATCACGAGACTTGCGCCACCGTCGATGGTCAACGTCACCGCCTCCTTGTTGCCGAGCGCAAGCATCATGTCGCACGTCACGCGGCCTTCTTTCTTGCTGCCGCCGGTCAGGTGGTGCACACCGCCCAGGCTCAGCATCTGCGAACCGTACTCCGCTGTGCTCACGTGGCCGACAATCTCGCCGTGACAGCGCACGTTCGATTGCTCCGGGCCGAGGAACCTATCGGTGTCGATCTTCACTTTGAAGCTGCAATAGCTGAAGATGCCTTCGGTGACGACGGTGATCATATCGACGTCGTCGAGCTTCGACGCAACGATGAAAGGCGCCGGCTTGTAGTCGGGATAAGTGGATGATGCGCCGATGCCGGTGACGAAGAGCGGCTCGTCGGCGGCGGGATCATTTGCTTCGGACGGCGCGCCGAATTCGACGATGGCTTGCGCCTGGGTGCCACTTGCGCCCGCTCCGGCCGCTAACGGAGAGCGTGCGAGAAACACCACCGGATCGACACGGATCAGCCGCCCGTCCGCATTCGCGTAACGATCGCACGCGCCGGTGCGGCCTTCGGATATCTGACACAGCACGGGGCATGCGTTGCACTCGATCTTGTTCGACGCCATGCGCTCGCTGCGAGGCGCCCCCTTTTCCAGCACGGTAGGACCCGGCGTCGACGCGGTTTCACCGTCGACACTGTCCGCGCCGAAATCGACCTTCGTATGTTCTGTCATGGCGGGGTTCCCATACGACGACATTACAAGCGGTCCTGCCCGGCTGCCAAATCACTCTTGTTTCAAGGGACTTGCGCGCGGCGCGCCAATTTTCATGTTGCGGTCACTCACCGTTGATGTAGTATTTTCTACATCAAACTGGATGGAAATCTACTCGATCAAAATAGACTGTGCAACGTGTTTCCGGCTGAGCGGGAGAATGATGCGACGCGGCATGGCGTGTGAATCACGCTTCAATCTACGCCGAAGCGGCGCACCGCGCAGCACCCGACTCAGCGCTAAAGCGGGCGGTATGATGATGGCGCGAGCGTGCATTGCTCGTGCATGAGCCGCTACGATGCATGCCGTTTTATCGACACCAACGAAGAGATCCGAGACCGCCATGAGTCCCACCGCCGTCCGCAAGCCGGGCGCCACCGGCATCCGTGCGAAACAGGCGCAGGAGACGCGCGCCAAGCTTCTGAAAGCGGCAATCAAGGTCTTCGCGAAACAGGGTTATGCAAGCGGGCGCGTCGAGAGTATTTCGAAGGCCGCGCGTTCGCACGACCGCATGATCTATTACTACTTCGGCAGCAAGGAACAATTGTTCGTCGAAGTGCTGGAGACGATCTACACGCAGTTCAACGAGGCGGAAAGCAAACTCGATCTCGATCTGGACGATCCGGTGCACGGTCTCGAACAGATGGTCGAATTTGTCTGGCAGTACTACCTCGATCATCCGGAGTTCGTCACGCTGCTGTCGAGCGAAAATCTGCACCGGGGCAAGCATGCGAAAAAATCGCTGAAGCTCAAGGAGATTTCCGGCTATGCGATTTCCGTCGTGCAAAAGTTGCTGGACGCCGGTCACGCGCAAAACGTGTTTCGCGCCGACATCAGGGCGCGCGACGTGTATCTGATGATTGCGTCGCTCGGCTATTTTTATAACGCCAATCAGTACACGCTGGGCGCGTTTCTCGGCGAGCCGCTGATGGAGAAGGCAGCGCTCGAACATTGGCGCGAGGTCATGAAGGACACGGTGTTGCGCGCGGTGCGTTTGCGGTTGCCGACTGCCGCGGCAGATCCCAGCGAAAGCGGGCGCGACGCAGACAGATCAGGACAATGCAAAACGATCCCGATATCTTGATCGTCCTATGCTGGACTCCGTTGCGAATCGAGCGAGACAATAGCCAGCGAAGAAGCACTATCGCATTTCGCTCGATGCGGGACGGCGCTGATCCCCACCGGGCGGCGGCAAGCAGACCTCGCTGTAGCCCATTCTGTTCAAGTCGCCCGTCGACAAGATCAGACCCCTCTCAACCATCAGCTTGATACGTTGCGCGTAAAACACATCAACAAGGTCGGGGTATAGCTTCTTGTCGGCATACATGTTCATGGTCGTTCCTACGATCCTGGCCACTTTGCGCCAGTTATCGACGACGTTCGCGAGGATCGCTGCGTCAATGGCTTGTAGATCGGCCGCTGTCAGGCGGTTGACCGCTTGTTGTTGAGCAGCAGTCAGCGGTGGATTGTCGGCCGCTGGGTCGTAATTGGCAGGGTATTCGTGAACTGACTTGGTCATTCGTTTAATCCCTCAAGACGCTAAATAAAATATTGTGGATCATTTGGCTAACAGTGTAATACGCATTCTTGGAAACATCTCGCGGTCTTTCTCGGGAATCAAAACCCGCCACATCGGGCTGGCATGCAACTTCGCATACAGGTAGAAAATTTTCCCGTCCAAACGTGTGGCTGGTTGAAATCAGTAGCGGCTCGAGCGCACGTTTCGATGCAGGCCGCCTTTTCCGCCGCACATCCGTTGTCGTTGCATTTCATCATCCCCCCGGCGGCAATCGCATCCAAAGCCGAATAAGTTGGCGGGGCGCTTACCAGTGAGCTGTTCGTAATACCCACTGGGCCGCCACCAGTCAATTGGCCAGTCCGGGGACTGTAGAGTGCGCGGGCATCAGGACCCGCTACAGGCCAAGACTTGGCGTTCATGTAACACTCCACGCATACCGGATGAATTTCTGTCAGCGACACGACACCATTGCTTGATTCGGCCAGATTGGCGGCCGGGACAACAGGTGTCACACCGTTTTCATAGTTGTTTAGCCACTGATCGATCGCGGCACTGCTGATAGCTGTGGGCGCGCCGTTGTTCGTTTCGAGCGTGCCGGTACGTGAGATCACTTTTCCATCCGGCGAGTATGCGTATTCAACCCGTAGCGTGCGCTTGACATTGCCGGTCACCGGTAGTGCGTTGGCGAAGATTCGGAAATTGGTAACCCGCCCGCGGGAGTCATAGAGCGTATCCGTGTTGAACTCATCAAGTGACACGCTCAAAATTCTATGCGCAGCATCGCGCGCGGCGATCATCGGTTGTATCCATCCTGGAAATCGGCTCGACACCGATTGAAGATTGCCAGTCAGGTCAAAGTTCATCCCCCATGATCCTGTTAGCACCCCGTTCTGGTACATCTCAAGATAGGAGAGGTTCTTAGCTACGTAATACGCCGTATGTGGTCTGCTGGCCGTCAATGGAGTGCGCGTCAAAGCCGCTCTCTCCCGTCGGATCGTCTGTTGTCAGATCGCTGATTCCAGTAGTATTTCCTTGCACGTCATAGGCGAACGCGCGCATTTTGCCCGAGGAAGCAATCAGGTAGGGGCGCAAGGTCGTAGCATCGGCATAGCGGACAGACGTGACAGTCGTGCCGGTAGCGCCTCGTACGATCAAGCGAATAGGCCGGCCCAAGTCGTCATAGGTATAGTTGGAACTGCCCCCAGGGTTTGTCTGGGTCAACAAATTCCCTGACGCATCCCAAGTGGAACTGTTTGCTCCTTTAGGCGAACTTCCGCTCAAGGGTCGCAGCATGTCGCCAAGCACGAATAGTTCAACGTGCTCGAACCTGTGCCATCGGTCACGGTCGTGGTTCCACTACCGTAGGACAGCTGTACGTTACGAGTTGTGTCGGGATGGGCGACCGCGGTTGCGCGGCCCATCGCGTCATATGTCCACGTTGCGATTCGCTTTCCGGTCTCGTCAACTACGCCAGTTAGGGCTGCGCCAAAGCGAGAATCATCATAGACGTAGCGACGCACGTTGCCATCGGGCCACGTCACCGACACCAGGTTGCTCAACGTATCGTAAGCATATTTCGTAGTTGCGCCGATCGGGTCAGTCATCTGTATAAGACGCCGCTTCTGATCGTAAGCTAAGCGGATGGTTATATCCGTGTGTGGCCTATATTCGATCGCATGCTGTGAGATCGAAATCAGTAAACCAGATGCAGGTGCAATTGTTGACGGCGTGCTCGCATCGCTGTAGGTCAACGTGACCGTGCGTCCGTTACGAGTATTCATCGAAAGCAATACACCCTGCGAGGAGTACGATTCCGCGGTTCCGGACGCTAAGTCGGTCAGCGTCCAACCCGATCCGTCCTGCGTAAGCGCTAAACCGCTAAAACCTGCTGTGTGCCATGTGCCCGAGGTTTTATTGAATGTGATGCGGATGCCCTCTGCGCGATAGGCAAAGACCTGCGGCGTGCTATTGCCCGCGTTCGCCAATCCGAGCTTTATCTGCCAGTTGTGAAGCCATAGCGAACCGATGCCAGCATCGTTGCGGGTCATCGGTTGGGCACGGTAGGTGCGCCGGAACGTCAAAGGTACATCGTCGCCGCTAACAAAGTCGGTTTCGGTAATCGTCGTCGCGCCAGTTGAGGGATATACGGGATCGGCCACCGGACAAC
>NZ_JAQQEU010000055.1:0-46042 GCF_046026895.1 Paraburkholderia sediminicola | reverse complement strand
CTGTGTCGGCTGCGCACCGCTGAGGAGGAGCCAGCACTTGGTTGGGCACTTGATATACGAGTCAAAGACCTCAGAGTGTGTGAGCATCGGGCGCCTCTTTCGCGGTTACCAGGGCGGTTTGGATATCTAACCTTACTGCTTCGCGGCGCTATGGATACGGGTTAAGATTGCAGCCCGGTTTATAACGCTCGCCGGTTAGTGGTTCGCGGCATTTGCAGTGTGGTGTCAGCTCGGCGAAGTTCGAAGGTGATTGCGTCGACGCTTGCGACGGACTGCTTTGAGGGGCCTTGAATGACCTCTGTGGGTCGTTGTGGGACGTACAAAACTTCGCGCATGTCGTCCTGTCTCAACGCTAGCAGTCTCGATTTAATCGACACTCACGATCTGGAACTGACTCCGCAGATACACGATGTCAGCCGCCGCCCAATAAATCCTTTTCGTTCTGACGAAATCTGCGATGCGATTGCTTTTCCGTCTGACGTAGTCAGATAAGATTCGTGTATCTTATTGTATTTCATACATCCAGATTAGACGGAATACAAGAAGATACACGATTTTAATTCCCAGATTAGTCGGTCTGGAAGAAGACACAGGACTCGATGACGGAGCCAAAACAGGAGGATTGCCATCTGCTAAATAGATGCAGAACAGCGCATGACGCGACCGGCAATGTTCCCGACAGATCAAGTTAAACATGCGCAGAGCGACACTCTGCGAACATGCGAAGACGAGGCGGATAAAGTGGTCGCGCACTTTATCCGTCTTTCGTCTTTTAGGCAATTGAACATGGAAATCCGCACATTACCCGAAAAAAATAGAATCACCTTTTTTGAAGTCCAGTATTTCGTCAACGCAGGCAAGCAGGGAACCGCCAAAAATGTTCTGCTTGTGACCTACTCAACGGAGCGAGATCGACTCCGGGCCAAGACCGACAAATCCGTGCAGCATCGAGTCCGCTTTGACCTGTCCATCGACCGTGAAATCTATCGTAAGGCGAAGCGACATCTCGGCATTGAAGCCGGCGAAGCTATTAAGCAAGAGATCAGGCGCCTGAAGAAGGAAGAAAAAATCATTACATGCTTCGGCATTCGACAGGTGCACTACGCGAAGCCGCACAGATACTCACCCGGCAAGGCATTTCATACGCGGCAACTCGATCCGAACAATCAGGTATTGGTTTTCATCAAGCCCGACAATACGTTTAATGCGCAGTTTAATTGGGAGGGGCAATCCATCAGCGTGATAGTTAAGCCGCATGAGGGCGAACTGTCTGAAAACCAGTCGGTTGGCGTCGGTTATTACACTTCTGCAAGCGCAGATGCAGAGCTGCTTGAGCACCTTTCCGCATGGAAGCAGCAAAAGTCCGCTGCGCCGAAGGAAGAATCCGACGAACTCCCAGCATCTGCGATTGAAGCCGAGGAAGTACGCATGGATTGCGAAGACGCCGACAACTCCGCGCTTGACAGCGAAACCACCGAACGTCCCATCTCAACGCAATCGCAAAGACCTCGATCGATCACACCGAAGCGAGCGACGAAAAACCAGAAGCAGCGGGTTTCCCTATCTGACGAGGCAATTTTTGACGAGATATGCCGAAACAGTCCATTCGCATCTTCGACCGATCATCACGACACGAAAATTGGGACAGTGATTGCACTACCCGCGTGGTTGTCCGGATAGGTTTGTAAATTAGTTCGCATTCCGACCGAAATTAGGTTGATTTCTTCCCAACCGGAATACATCCTCTCCTGCATACATACAACACAGGAGAGATACATGAGCCTCAACAATCTGAAGCTGGTAGCAACGAAACGCCCCGGTGCTTTGCCGCAAATCGTGCAGCGCCGTAACCGCCTGATCGCGAAAATCTGGGAACAGACGGAACTGGCGAAAGCGCAGCAGGAAGGGAAGCCTTTCCAGCCAACACGCTTTAGATCGGTCAAGGACACAGAAACGGGTGAACGCCGCAATATGGAAAGCCCGAAGCGTGTTCGTGCATGGTGGTTCACTGCCGAAAACGGCAGGCTCTGTATGTCCGTCCGCTATGGTGCCAAGACGCTCGAACTGGCGAAGGGCAAGTCGGCCATCGAGGTTGGCACAATCAATGAGTTGATCCCGACACTTGATGCGCTGAAGGCTGCGGTTGCAGCCGGCGAGCTGGATACGCAGCTCGAAGCCGTTAGTGCAACGATGCGCTCCGGCTTCGCAGCAAAATGACCGGCAACGCTACCTCCGCGCGTTCATAAATATCAGCGAGGAGGTAGTAATAATGCGATACATCGAAATCATCGGAGAAGTCGATCTGCAGAAACAGCAGGTCGACGCACAAAAGAAAGCGGCCAAGCGTGCAACACGCGCCGCGAAGACTGCAGACCTGCGTCTAAAACTACAGAAGACGCAACAGCAACTGGCAAAGCTCAATTCCAAGCCAATTTGAGGCGTTGAGCGGCCCACATCGCTCTTTGATTTGCCGACGACGCATTCAAAGGGCGAGTCTCAAAGACAACAACTTTGTCCCCTAGATTCGTCGTGTATGCTGTACACAGCCGAATCTAGGGGGCTATCCCGCTCCCATCCTAGGTCCTTCGAAAGCTGGCTCTCACACTGGGTAGCAGCGCTAGTCATACGCGAACATAAGGCTACGAGCTTCTGTGTCGCTTGATATGCCGCGCCAAATCCTCGACCGAAAGCATCGGATTACTACGATGAATGATTCGATGGCAGTTCGAGCACATGATGGCGAGATGGTCTAACGTTGTCTCGACAAGCCCCTCGGCTTCGTGCAGCGGTACACGATGATGCACCTCGCAGAAGCGCGAACCTAGCGGCCCGTAGAACGCCTTGAAGTCGAAGCGACACGCCTCGCAGCACAACCGCCCGGTTGCTTGCAATACCTCGCGTTTCTTCTTTTCCACGATGTGACGCCTACGCTCACGTCGCAGGTGCGTAACTAACCGCTTGCCCCCCTCCAGCGCACTCTGCTGATCATCGACGTCGGTCAGTGGAAAGGAGCGGTCTTTGATGTATGCGGCGACCATCTCGACCGTTCCCCTGCTTTCCGGTTTATCCGCGTACCAGATTGGGCTCTGACCGATTCCGCCTTTACCGCGCGGAATCATCAGGTCGTAACGGTCGTCAATAGGCAGCAGCACAGCATCTTTCGCGTCGGCAACAATTCGATAGAACTCGATGTTATTCTTTTCGTGCTTCTTAGAGCGAGGATTAAACGGCTGCCAATTGCGATACACGGTTGCGTTTGTGTACCAGCCAACTACTGCAGTACCTCCATCGTCCGGTCCGGCAGTCCACACAACTGTGACGCCTTCGATAGACTCGGCCGCCTTGCTTGCGCCAAGCCTTTGGATTCTGATCTGCCCTCTGTCCTTTACTTGGACGTAGCCGAAGACTTTCCCTTGAAAACGGGTGAAGTTGCAGGTTTCATGACCAACGTTGTCGTCGTTGTATGCACCCCCTCGCCTTGGTTCGTCTCCTGGCACCCCGTCATAGTGTTCCGCCCAACCTATATTGCAAAACAGCATCGGCATAGCTTATTCCCGTGTTATCAACCGATCTTTAGTGCGAGTTCTTCCGGTGTGGTGTGATAGTACCGCTTTAGCATCTGCACGTTGCTATGTCCCGTCACAGCACTTAGCTCAATGACGTTAGGCAGTTTTTGCGCAAGCCGGGTCGTTGCCATGTGCCGTAAATCGTGGAAGTGAAAATCTTCAATGTCAGCGCGTTTGCAAGCTCTGGGCCATGCACAGAGCACGACGTTCTGACTGATCGGGATAACGCGCTCATCAACGCGATCGAGACTCTTCAGAATCGCAATCGCTGCGCTACTCAGCGGCACATATCGGTCCTTGCCGTTCTTTGTGATGGGCAAATATGCGACGCGTCGCTCAAGGTCAACATGCCTCCAGAGTAGAGACAGCAATTCGCCCTGGCGCATGGCCGTTTCGAGTGCAAGATTCGCGAGCGGCACAAGCCACTTGCTCCGTAACTCGTGACGCTCTGCATTTAGCTCATGCAACAGCCGATCAAGCTCTGCAGGTTTCAACAGGCGGTTTCGACCAGGCGGCAATCGCGGCTTCTTCACAAGCTTTGCCGGATTGTTGATGCTAAGCCCCCACTCGCGCTGCGCATGCGTGATCACGGCACTGATTGTCGCGAGCTCGCGACAGACGCATGAGTTTGACGCTTCTTTGAGCCGTTGATCGCGATACTCGGCAAGTATGCTGGTCGTGAGATTGCGCATGCTGTACTCGGCAATCTTGTGCCGCATAATTTTGCCGATGCGGTATTCCTCACTGCGTCTGCTGCGTTTTGTCTGTGTAACCGACTCTTTGTAGCGCCCCAACAACTTACCGAATGTAATGTCGGTTGTGCCAGCAGGATCGACCCACGTTCCATCGTCCATTGCCGCTTCAACTGAGCGAGCCCAAACCTGCCCTTCGGCTTTTGTCGGAAACGACTTATATTGCGCAGGAAATCATTTTCTGGCAATTTTTACTTGCCAACGGCCATTTCGTTGGCTTAAAGTTGCCATTTTTCCCTCAGAGTTGCATTTGAGTTGCAAGAGGGTAATTTCTGGCAATTGGAAAAGCTAGAAAGCCTGGCTGGACGGTGAATTAAATATTTAATTAAATAACCAATTGATGCACTCGTCGGTAATCATCAAGGCCATGCTTCTCTCACTTCACGCCGGCCGCAACCGGCTTCGATCCGTCAAGCCAACAGTTTACGCCGGTTATGGCTGCCCCGCCGAAGCACCGCCGTTCGGATCCAGCGCGGCGACCTTCTCGTGCAGCCATTTTTCCACCGACGGGAACACGAACTTGCTGACATCGCCGCCCAGTTGCGCGATTTCGCGCACGATCGTGCCCGAGATGAACTGGTACTGGTCGGACGGCGTCATGAACATGGTTTCGACGTCGGGCAGCAAGTAGCGGTTCATGCCCGCCATCTGGAACTCGTATTCGAAGTCCGACACGGCGCGCAGGCCCCTCACGATGACGCGCGCATTATTGGTGCGCACGAAATCCTTTAGCAGGCCCTTGAAGCTCATCACCTGGACGTTGGGGTAGTGCCCGAGCACCTCATGAGCGATGTCGAGGCGCTCTTCGAGCGTGAAGAACGGCTTCTTGTTGCGGCTGTCGGCAACGCCCACCACCAGCGTGTCGAAAATACTCGACGCGCGCCGAACGAGGTCTTCGTGACCGCGCGTTAGCGGGTCGAACGTGCCCGGGTACACGGCGACTACCATGAGACTTCTCCTCTCTTCAGACAAAGGGGCACGTCAAAGCGTCCACGCGACGCGTTTGGCACCGACCGCGCGTGTGACGGCAAACCGCCCGGCGCTTGTTTTGGAACGCGCATTATTCCTCATTTTCGCGCTGCAGCAAATGATAGTGGACCGCGCCCGCTTTCCCTTGCCGCACGATCTCCCAGCCCGCGAGCGTGTCGTTCCCGTCGAGTTCGAGCGCTTCGCCGGCCTCCACATACAGAAAACCTTCCGCGCTGACGAGCGGCACGGCCAGCGCGAGCGCTTTGACGAGCAGGTCGCCCTCGAACGGCGGGTCGAGGAACACCACGTCGAACGAGCCGGGCGCGAGACTCGCGGCAAGACGCAAACCGTCCGCCTCAGCGATTTCGATCGTGCGCGCAGCCAGCCGTTCCTGATTTGCGCGCAGCTGTTCTGCGGCCCGCGCATTGCGCTCCACCATCAGCACCCGCGCCGCGCCGCGCGACGCGGCCTCGAAGCCGAGCGCGCCGCTGCCGGCGAACAGGTCCAGGCAGCGCCGGCCGTCCAGGCGCTGGCCGAGCCAGTTGAACAGCGTTTCGCGCACGCGGTCGGGCGTGGGGCGTAAGCCGTCGAGATCGAGCACGGGCAAGGGCGTGCGCTTCCAGTCGCCGCCGATGATACGGATGGCGTGCGGCTTGCCGCCTTTGGACGAAGCGCCATGGGCGCGTGAAGGTGCGGAACGAGGCATGCAGTTTCAGTGACGTTATCAAAGCGCCCGCGATGTCGATGCATACGGGCCGGAACGCCAACGTTACCACAGGGGTGGCGCGCGTCCAGCCTGGCCGATCGGCCGATACGACGGGCGGCGGCGCGCCTGATAAAATGTGCGGCTTCCAGCGCCTTGCATCCCGCATCGCAACGCTGCCTGCCGCTCCCGCCGGTTCCGTACCGGCCGCGTGCATCGGCGCGCGCTCTCACCACGCCAGATCATGTTCAGCTTTTTCAAACGATTCAAGGGTTCGAAAGAGTCCGATACCGCGCAAGACGAATCGCAGGCGGCGCCGGAAGGCGCGGCGGCTGAAGCCGTCGCACAGGCGCCTGTTGCACCTGTTCCGCCGCCGGCTCCGCGTCCGGTGCCGCCGGTCAGCATCGAAACGCCCCCGGCCGCCCCGTCCACGCTCGAGCCGCAGCCCGAGCCGGCGGAATCCGCGCTCGAAACCGTCGAGATCGTCCCGCCGCCCGTGCAGGACGCCGGCGCCAAGCGCTCGTGGCTGACGCGCCTGAAGACCGGCCTGTCGAAGACGAGTTCGAACCTGACTGGCATTTTCGTCGGCACGAAGATCGACGAGGATCTGTATGAAGAACTCGAAACCGCGCTGCTGATGTCGGACGCGGGCGTCGAGGCGACCGAATTCCTGCTCGAATCGTTGCACGAAAAAGTGCGCAGCGAGCGCCTCACCGATCCCCAGCAGGTCAAGGGCGCGCTGCGCACGCTGCTGGTCGATCTGCTCAAGCCGCTCGAAAAATCGCTGATGCTCGGCCGCGCGCAGCCGCTCGTGATGATGATCGCGGGCGTCAACGGTGCGGGCAAGACCACCAGCATCGGCAAGCTCGCCAAGCATCTGCAAAGTTTCGATCAATCGGTGCTGCTGGCCGCTGGTGACACGTTCCGCGCCGCCGCGCGCGAGCAACTGGCGATCTGGGGCCAGCGCAACAACGTGACCGTGGTGTCGCAGGAAAGCGGCGACCCGGCGGCCGTGATCTTCGACGCGGTCGGCGCCGCGCGCGCGCGCAAGATCGACGTGATGATGGCGGACACGGCCGGCCGTCTGCCGACCCAGCTGCATCTGATGGAAGAACTGCGCAAGGTGAAGCGCGTGATCGGCAAGGCGCACGACGGCGCGCCACACGAGGTGCTGCTGGTGATCGACGCGAACACCGGCCAGAACGCGCTCGCGCAAGTGAAGGCTTTCGACGACGCCCTCGGCCTCACCGGCCTGATCATCACCAAGCTCGACGGCACCGCGAAGGGCGGCATTCTCGCCGCGATCGCGCGGCAGCGTCCGATTCCGGTGTACTTCATCGGCGTGGGCGAGAAGGTCGAGGATTTGCAGCCGTTCAGCGCGGAAGAGTTTTCGGACGCGTTGCTGGGCGGTTGAACGCAGGCACGACATCAACTAGCGAGCCGAGCAAAAAGGGCACTCCGCGGAGTGCCCTTTTTTCATTCGCGACCGTCAAGCCAACGGCGCATCATTCCGCGTCAGGCTGCACGCCCGGCGCCGCTCGCGCAAACGCATCGTTCCGCATCGCGTGATCGTAGATGCGCTGGATCGTCGGAAACTTCGCCGTGTCGACCTTGAAGCGCTGCGCGTTGAACACTTGCGGAATCAGACATGCGTCGGCGAGCGTCGGCGTGTCGCCGAAACACAGCTTGCCGGTGCGCGCGTCGCCGGCCAGATGGGCTTCGAGCGTCGCGAAGCCCGCTTCGACCCAATGGCGATACCAAGCGTCCTTCGCGTCGTCGTCGACACGCAGCGTGTGCTTCAGATACTTCAGCACGCGCAGATTGTTCAGCGGATGGATCTCGCACGCGACCTGCAACGCCACCGACCGCACGTATGCCCGGGCGGCCGGCGCTTTGGGCAGCAACGGCGGCTCGGGATGCGTTTCCTCCAGGTACTCGATGATCGCAAGCGACTGCGCCATCGCCTCGTTGCCGTCGATCAGCGTCGGCACGACGCCGTCCACGTTGACCTTGCGATATTCGGGCTTGAGCTGCTCGCCGCCGCCGCGCACGAGGTGCACCGGGACGTAGTCGTATGGCAGATTCTTCAGGTTCAGCGCAATGCGCACCCGATAGGACGCCGAGCTCCGGAAATAGCTGTAGAGCTTCATGTTGTCTGTCTCCTCCGAGCCGCCGGCCATCAGACGACGCGCACGCTGAACTCGCCGAGTCCGTCGACGCCACCCCTCATCAGATCGCCCTGCACCACCGCGCCGACCCCTTCGGGCGTGCCGGTGAAAATCAGATCGCCGGGCTGCAATTCGAACAGCGTCGACAGATACGCGATCGTCTCGGCCACCGACCAGATCAGTTGCGACACGTCGGAGCGTTGCTTTTCCTCACCGTTCACCGACAACCAGATCGCGCCCTTGCCGACATGGCCGACCGTCGTTACCGGATGAATCGGGCCGAGCGGCGCCGAGTGATCGAAGCCCTTCGCGGTATCCCACGGACGCCCCATCTTCTTCGCTTCGGACTGCAGGTCGCGGCGCGTCATGTCGAGACCGAGCGCGTAGCCGTACACGTGGTCGAGCGCGCTTTCCGCCGGAATGTTCTTGCCGCCTTTGCCGATCGCGGCCACCAGCTCCATTTCGAAGTGGACGTTTTTCGACTGCGCCGGATACGGGAATTCGCCGGTCGCGCCAGGCGCGACGTACAGCACCGCATCGGCCGGCTTGGTGAAGAAGAACGGTGGCTCGCGATCGGGGTCGTGACCCATCTCGCGCGCGTGCGCTTCGTAGTTGCGTCCCACGCAGTAAATACGACGCACCGCAAACTGCTCGCTGGACCCTACAACCGGCACCGCAGCCTGCGGTGCGGGTGCAAATACGTAACTCATCCCGTTCTCCGTTGTTTGATTTGTGCCGCCGATGCGACGATAAAAGACCGAGTGTAACGCGCAGTCAGGCAAGCTGCGTGGCACTCCGGCACGCGCACGCAAGAGCGGGCGCGGGGGGGCGCGCCGTCTCGCCGGATCGCCATAGATGCGATACTCACACCGAGTAGCGTCCCCTGAATACCATGGCGAGCCGCCTGTCGCGGCACGCCGCTTCGCCCCAATACGCCCGATGACCGACTCCGCCGACACCGCCACCCCTTTCCCCTGCGCCCGCTTCATCAAGGAAATCGGCCGCGGCCCGCATGGCGCGCGCGCGCTGACTGCCGACGATACGCGCGCACTCTACAGCGCGATGCTCGACGGCCGCGTGGGCGAACTCGAACTCGGCGCGGTGCTGCTCGCGTATCGCGTGAAGGGCGAATCCGCCGACGAACTCGCCGCGATGCTGGCCGGCGCGCATGCGTCGTTCGAGCCGATCCATTTGCCGCATGGCGCTTTCCGGCCGGTGTCGATCCCCACCTACAACGGCGCGCGCAAGCAGCCGAATTTGGTGCCGCTGCTCGCGTTGCTGCTGGCGCGCGAAGGCGTGCCGGTGCTGCTGCACGGCGTCACCGAAGATCCGGGCCGCGTGACGAGCGCCGAAATCCTCACGCACCTGAAGATTCCGCACGCGCACTCGCACGCCGATATCGAAGACGGCCTCGCCGAGCGTCGTCTCGCGTTCGCGCCGATCGACGTGCTCGCGCCCAAGCTCGCGCGCCTTCTCGCGCTGCGCCGACGCATGGGCGTGCGCAATTCGACGCACACGCTCGTCAAGATCCTGCAGCCGTTCGCGCCCGCTGGGCTGCGCCTCGTGAACTATACGCATCCGCCGTATCGCGACAGTCTCACGCAGCTGTTCAATACGCATCCGGACGCGGCCGTGGGTGGCGCTCTGCTCGCGCGAGGCACCGAAGGGGAAGCGGTCGCGGATACGCGGCGTCAGGTGCAGGTGGACTGGCTGCATGACGGGGTGTGCGAAACGCGCGTCCCGCACCAGCGCTCGTCGCCGGATGCGCCGGAAGTCGACTTGCCCGAAGCGCGCGACGCTGTGACCACGGCCGGGTGGATCGACGCCGTGCTGCGCGGCGAAGCACCCGTGCCGAGCGCGCTCGAGCGGCAGGTCGAACTGATCGTGGACGTCGCGAAAATACCGGTGTGACGAGGCGGCGACACCGAATGTGTTCGCCGATCAGATCGAATGGATGGACCGCAATCTCGGCTATCGCGACAGCATCGTGCTGTCGGTGCATCCGCACAACGATCGCGGCACCGCGGTGGCCGCGGCGGAACTGGCGCTGCTGGCGGGCGCGGACCGGGTCGAAGGACGCCTGTTCGGCACTGGCGAGCGCACCGGCAATCTGGATCTCGTCATGCTCGCGTTGAATGTGGAGGCGCAGGGCGTCGATAGCGGCCTCGACTTCCCGGATATCGCGGCCGTCCGGCGCGTGGTCGAGCGCTGCAACCGGATTCCGGTGTATCCGCGGCATCCTTATGCGGGCTATGAGGCGATGCGAGCGGAAGAAGCGGCTGATGGCCCGGACCGCGCCGGGGCTCGGGACGGCGCAGCGGACGCAGCCAACAGCGGGGATCGTTCTGACTACATCCAAGGAGCGCTGCGGCGCGTCGCCGCTTGAGGTTGTTCAGCGAGGGCGCGTTACCTCGCGCGGTCATGCCGCCGGTGTCCTCACAAGGCGCGGCCGGCAAGACGAAGTGGGCTCAAAAAGCTCACTCGAGCGCGCACCGCGTGGCCTGCCACGCGATCAGGCGCCATTGACCGTCCTCCTGCGTGTGAATCGCCGTATAGGCAATCGGAAACAGCAGCGCGCCGTTATTCGCTTCCATTTCGATCAACGCGCGACCGGTGACGACACACGTCTCGCGTCCCACCGGCAGCACGTCCTGCGACTGCACCTCGATCTGCCTGTAGCGGCGGCGCCCGCCGGTGATCCCGTCGATGAACTGTCGCTTCGTTTCGCGTTTGCCATTCGTGTGGACATAGCTCACGTTGTCCGCGAGCAGCAGGTCGAGCGATTGGCCATCGCCGTCGACCATCGCACGAAAGCGCTCTCGCTCGAGCCCGCGAATCGCTTCGATCATCTTTGCCACCATTGCTCAGCCCCTCGCACCGGTGAGCCGAACATGGCCACGGCTGTCAGAAGTTATATTGCAAATATAGCTGGCTGAAATTTATACCAGGATTGGGCTCTTTGATACCGCCGTTGGAAATATGCTGGAAGCGGTAGCCGGCCAGATATTGCTGACGGTTGCCGAACTGCACGCCTACGCCGGCCGTTTCGGCGAACTGGAACGCATTGCCGAGGGTGAAGGTGGAAGAAATGCGCGGGCTCGTCAGCAGGCGGATGCCCGCGCCCAACTCGATGAAGGGCCGCATCGCTCCCGATCCCTTGATGAAGCGGATCATCGGTGTCACGCCGATTTCGCCGATGTCATTGTGCACGTCGCCTTCGTTGGTGTGCCACCAAGCCACGTGCGCTTCGCCGATCAGCGAGAAATGCCAGTCGCCGATCCGCCACCAAGTGAGATCGGACTCCCAAGCCACGCCGAGATCGAATTTTTTGACATGGCGATCGCCTGCACCGGCGGCCGCCTGCACGCCGAACTGGTCGGCCGAAGCTACTCGGCAAGCGGCACACGACAGCGCCGTCACCACGCATTTAAGAGCCAGCCCACGCAAGTCATTCTTTTTGTTGTTCATCCAAAACACTCGCATTCGACGAACGTTCAAATGACGCGTAACTGTTTTGCTCATTCTATAACCAATCGGATCGACAAATCGTATGACCAATAGATCTTCTTCGCAATTAATCACGTCATATTCAACAAAATCCGTCATTTATATGAGCGTACACGTTGCCTCTGGAGATTCCTGCGCGCTCTGCGCCGCAACTGCAACGCGCGTATAATGCCTATCAACATCTCAAATTCAATAGGATTTGCGGAACTCGGATGCCCCTACGCCCTCTAAGTATTAGCACTCAGGAAATCAGAGTGCTAACATCCATCGCAGGAGTCGTTTACTGAGTACGCTTTTGTCTGATTCCAAAGGAGTTTCCTACGTGAGCTATGCAATGACCCTTCCGAGTACTTTGAGCCCGTCGTCGGCTAAGGCCGCTTCGGCAGGTGCACTGGCGCTCTCGCATTCCTCGCTGCTGCCCGGTCAACTGGGCAATATCGACGCCTACATCCAGGCCGTTAATCGGATTCCGATGCTGACGCCGGCGGAAGAACGCCAGTTCGCCACCGAATTTCGCGAGCAGGACAATCTGGAGTCCGCGCGCCGTCTCGTCCTGTCGCATCTGCGGCTGGTCGTGTCGATCGCGCGCAACTATCTGGGTTACGGACTGCCGCACGCCGACCTGATCCAGGAAGGCAACATCGGCCTGATGAAGGCCGTAAAGCGCTTCGACCCGGCGCAAAACGTGCGCCTCGTGTCGTACGCCATGCACTGGATCAAGGCCGAGATCCACGAATACATCCTGCGCAACTGGCGGATGGTGAAAGTCGCCACCACCAAGGCGCAGCGCAAGCTGTTCTTCAACCTGCGCAGCCACAAGCAAGGGCTGGGCGCGTTCACGCCGGACGAGATCGAAGGTCTCGCCAAGGAGCTGAACGTGAAGCGCGAAGAAGTCGCCGAAATGGAAACGCGCCTGTCCGGCGGTGACATCGCACTGGAAGGCCAGGTCGAGGACGGCGAAGAGTCGTACGCGCCCATCGCTTATCTGGCCGACTCGCATAGCGAGCCGACCGCTGTGCTGGCGTCGCGTCAGCGGGACCGGCTGCAAAGCGACGGTATCGCCAATGCGCTGGAGGCGCTCGACGCCCGCAGCCGCCGCATCATCGAGGCACGCTGGCTGAAGGTGGAAGACGACGGTTCGGGCGGCTCGACACTGCACGAACTGGCCGACGAATTCGGCGTCTCCGCCGAACGTATCCGGCAAATCGAAGCGAGCGCAATGAAGAAGATGCGCGGCGCGTTGACCGAATATGCGTAAGGCCTGAAAGCCACCAAACCACCGGTTCGTCCGGCGCACTAGCCAGCACCAAGCCCCGCCCTCGCAAGACGGCGGGGCTTTTTTTGTCCGCCCGCCTGCACGCGCATTCGCGCCGCCCGCCTCCGTTCGAGAAGATGCATGCACACCATGCACTCCTTGACCTATAACAAGCTAGATAGCAATACTGGATAAACGCGGCGAGTTTCGCGACTCAATGCCGCAGTGTCAGATCAATGCGTGCGAGGATCCGCTCCTAAAATCGGGATGCAGTCGCCGGACCGCTCGAGCGGCCTGGATCCAGCCGGATCAACCGGTGTGAAGTCGCTTTCGACCGATCATGACCATAGCCCTCAATCGCAACAACTCTCTGCGGACTCGCTGGCGTCAGCGGTTCACCCGGTGGGTGCGCGGTCCGACAATGGAACGGGACGTCGCCATTGTCCTCGCCATCAAGTTCGTACTGCTGATGGCGCTCAAGTTCGCGTTTTTCAATCATCCGCAGGCGGAACACATGTCGATGCCGCCTGAACAAGTCGCACAGGCATTGTTGTCCGTGCCCGCCTCGCATCCGTCTCAAGGTGATCAACATGCCCGTTAGCGAAGTCGTAGAACTGTCGCGCCTCCAGTTCGCCATCACGGCGCTCTATCACTTTCTGTTCGTGCCGCTCACGCTTGGGCTGTCATGGCTGCTCGTCATCATGGAGTCCGTCTATGTAATGACCGGCAAGCAGATCTATAAAGACATGACCCAATTCTGGGGCAAGCTGTTCGGCATTAACTTTGCAATGGGCATCGCCACGGGCCTTACGCTGGAATTCCAGTTCGGCACCAACTGGGCGTACTACTCGCATTACGTCGGCGATATTTTCGGCGTGCCGCTCGCCGTTGAAGGGCTGATGGCGTTCTTCCTGGAGTCGACCTTTGTCGGTCTGTTCTTCTTCGGTTGGAATCGGCTTTCGAGAATCCAGCATCTGATCGTCACTTTCTTCGTCGCGCTTGGCTCGAATCTGTCGGCGCTATGGATTCTGGTCGCCAACGGCTGGATGAACAATCCGGTCGGCGCGACCTTCAACTATCAGACCATGCGGATGGAACTCGACAGCATCTTTTCCGTGCTGTTCAATCCGGTCGCGCAGGTGAAGTTCGTGCACACCGTGTCGGCCGGTTATGTGACGGCGGCGATGTTCGTGCTCGGCGTGTCGTCGTGGTATCTGCTGAAGCGCCGCGACACCGAGTTCGCGCTGCGCTCGTTCGCGATTGCCGCTGGTTTCGGTCTGGCGGCCACTTTGTGCGTGATCATACTCGGCGATGAATCGGGTTACACCACCGGCGAAGTTCAGCAAGTGAAGCTGGCTGCCATCGAATCCGAATGGGAAACCGCGCCCGCACCGGCACCGTTCACAATCTTTGGCATTCCGAACCAGAAGGAACAGCGCACGGATTACGCGATCCGCGTGCCGTACGCGCTCGGCATCATTGCAACGCGTTCACTCGACGAACCCGTGGTCGGCCTGAGAGATCTGATTGCGCGCAACGAAGACCGCATCAAGGAAGGCATGGTGGCCTACGCCGCGCTGCAAAAGCTGAAGCAGGGCGACGCCACCGACGAAGCCAAAGCCGCCTTCGAAGCCCACAAGGAGTTTCTCGGCTACGGTCTGCTGCTCAAGCCGTTCACCGCCAACGTCACCGACGCCACGCCGGATCAGATTGCTCAGGCGGCAGAACGAACCGTTCCGCCGGTCTTGCCGCTGTTCTTTTCGTTCCGCCTGATGGTCGGCCTCGGCCTGCTGTTCCTCGCCACTTTCGTGCTGGCGTTCTGGTTCTGCGCGCAACGCACGCTGCTGCTGGAGAAGCGCCGCTGGTTCCTGCGCTGGGCCGTGTGGGCGATTCCGTTGCCGTGGATTGCGGCTGAGTTCGGCTGGATCGTCGCTGAAATGGGTCGCCAACCGTGGAGTATCGCCGGCATTTTGCCGACCAACCTGGCCGCGTCGAATCTGACGACCCGCGATCTGTATCTGAGCATTGCCGGCTTCGTGCTGTTCTACACGGTGCTGTTCATCATCGAGATCCTGCTGATGTTCAAGTACGCACGGCTTGGCCCTTCGTCGCTGCACACGGGCCGCTATCACCATGAAACAAACCAGCCGCTGAATCAGCCGCTGCCGACCAACACGGCCGCCTGATTCGCCGCCACCGCGCTTCAAGGGAAAAATAATCATGGATTACGCAACCCTCAAATTGATCTGGTGGGCATTGATCGGCGTCCTGCTGATCGGCTTCGCCCTCACCGATGGATTCGACATGGGCGCAGCAATCCTGCTGCCCTTCATCGCGAAAACCGACGCCGAACGGCGCATTGTCGTGAACACGGTCGGCGCGACATGGGAAGGCAATCAGGTCTGGCTCGTCACCGCGGGCGGCGCGATGTTCGCCGCATGGCCGCTTGCGTATGCGGCGTCGTTCTCGGGCTTCTACTTCGCGATGTTGCTGGTGCTGTTCGCTCTGTTCTTCCGGCCGGTCGGGTTCGACTATCGCGGCAAGCGTGAGAACCCCCGCTGGCGCACGGCGTGGGACTGGGGCCTGTTCATCGGCGGCTTCGTGCCGGCGCTGGTGTTCGGCGTCGCGTTCGGCAACCTGCTGCAAGGCGTGCCGTTCTCGTTCGACACCGACCTGCGCGTCACGTATCACGGCGGTTTCTTCGGCCTGCTGAATCCGTTCGCAGTATTGTGCGGTCTCGTCAGCGTGTCGATGCTGACTGCGCACGGCGCGGCCTTCGTGAGAATCAAGTCGGATGGCGTCGTCGCCGAGCGCGCGTCGCGGGCGCTGCGCATCGCTTCGCTTTGCGCGGTCGTGCTGTTCCTGATTGCCGGCGCGCTGATTGCCACGATGATCGGCGGCTATCAGGTGGTGGACGGCCCGCCGCTCGACGCGGTCGCCAATCCGTTGATGAAAACCGTGATCGGCGCGCCCGGCTTGTGGCTCACCAACTACGCCGATTATCCGTGGATGGTGATCGCGCCCGTGGCCGGTCTGGTCGGCGGCGTGCTCGCCTTGTTGCTCGCGCGCTCGCGCTTCGAGAAGAGCGCGTTTCTGTCGACCGGATTGATGATCGTCGGCGTGATTCTGACGGCGGGCTTCTCAATGTTTCCGTTCATCATGCCGTCGTCGCTCGACGGCCGCAGCAGCCTGACCATGTGGGATGCGACGTCGAGCCGCATGACGCTGCAGATCATGCTGGTCGCCGTGATCATCTTCCTGCCGCTCATCCTGCTGTACACGGGCTGGGTGTATCGCGTGATGCGCGGCAAGGTGACCGCCGCGGCGCTCAAAGAAAATCACCATTCGATGTATTGATCGGCACGATGTTTAACGGGAGTTTGTGATGTGGTATTTCAGTTGGCTGCTCGGGATCGGCGTGGCGTTGGCGTTCGGCATCATCAACGTGATGTGGCTGGAATCGCGCAGACCGGTGGAAACGGCAAAGGCCGGGACGCGTTAGTGCAGCATGGACCGGCTGCGGGCCGGTAAACGTCAAAGCGGCACCTTGAACATTCAAGGTGCCGCTTTTTTATTGCCGCTGCCTATCGCGGCGGCTCTTGTCGCCACATTGCCGAACGCCAGTCAGCGCGGTGCGCTTGCCTGGCGCTGCTGGCGTTACGCCGGCAACGGGTTTGCACCGCCGGTTTGCGTCATGCGCGTCGCCAGCCTCGCGGCATAGCGCTGCGCGGCCTCGCCGACGACGATATGAAACGTGTCGGCCGAGACCCACGCCGTGTCGAGCGCGGTGAGACGTTGGCGATCGACCGCCGACGGATCGCGCACGACGACACGCAGACGCGTCGACGCCACCGCATCCAGCGACACCACGTTGCTTGCGCCGCCGAACACGGCGAGCCAGCGCAGCGGGTCCGGGTCGAGCGGACCGCCTTGCGCGTCCGTAGCGGCAGGCGCAGGGGCAGACGCCGCGGGCGCAGCCACAGCGGCAGGAGCAGCAATCGCGGCCTTCATCGCATCGCCACCACCCTGCGCGATCACCGTGCGCATCTCATCCGCGATGATGTCCGCTTCCGGTCCGATGATCACCTGCACGTTGGTCGCGCCGCGCTTGAGCACGCCGCGCGCGCCGATCGACTTCAGTTCGCTCTCGGAGACCTTGTTCGAATCGACCACCGACAGACGCAGACGCGTCGTGCATGCATCCACCACCGACAGATTCGACGCGCCGCCGAGCGCCGCGATATAGCGCTGTGCGCGCGGCACGGCGGCACCGGCTGCCGGCGACACGAAGCCGCCCGCCGCGAACGAGTCGACCTGCTCGTCGGCGGCAGCGGGTTCGCGGCCCGGCGTCGCCATGTTGAATTTGCGGATGAAGAAGCGGAACAGCCCGTAGTACACCACCGAGTACGCCAGACCGAGCGGAATCGCCCACCAGCCTTTGGTGGACAAGCCGTAGTTCAGCACGTAGTCGATCGCGCCTGCTGAGAACGTGAAGCCGAGGTGAATGCCGAGCGCCGAACAGATCGCGAGCGACAAGCCGGTCAACAGCGCATGGATCACATACAGCACCGGAGCGAGGAACATGAAGCTGAATTCGATCGGCTCGGTCACGCCCGTCAGGAACGAGGTCAGCGCCATCGAGAACAGCAGGCCGCCGACCACCGCGCGGCGCTCCTTCGGCGCTTCGTGGAACATCGCGAGACACGCGGCCGGCAGGCCGAACATCATCACCGGGAAGAAGCCCGTCATGAACGTGCCCGCGGTCGGGTCGCCCGCGAAGAAGCGATGCAGGTCGCCCGTCACGGCGGCGCCGCCTGGCGGCGTGAAGTTGCCGAACACGAACCACGTCAGCGAATTGAGGATGTGATGCAAGCCCGTCACGAGCAGCAGTCGGTTCAGCACGCCGAAGACGAATGCGCCGAACGCGCCCGCGGTGGTCAGCCAGTGGCCGGCCGTATCGATCACGGCCTGCACCGGCTGCCACACGTAGCCGAACGCAATGCCGAGCGCGAGACAGACCACCCCCGTGGCAATCGGCACGAAGCGTTTCCCTCCGAAGAACGCGAGGTAATCGGGCAGCTTGATGTCCTTGTACCGGTTGTACAGCAAGCCCGCGGCGATACCCGCCACGATCCCGGACAACACGCCCATGTTGAGCTTGTCGTTGATGTCCTTCATCACCGCGATCTGGACCAGATAACCGATCGCACCCGCAAGCCCCGCGACGCCGTTGTTGTCCTTCGCGAAACCCACCGCCACGCCGATCGCGAACAGCAGCGGCAGGTTGTCGAAGATCGCGCCGCCGGCGTCGGCGATCATCTTGATGTTGAACACATCGGGCTGACCCAGGCGCAGCAGCAAGCCGGCGACCGGCAGCACCGCGATAGGCAGCATCAGCGCGCGTCCCAGGCGCTGAATCTTCAGAAACGGATTCCCATCCATTGATATCTCCAATCCTTGTCTCGTGGTCGAACTTCGTCGTGAGTTTTGTTGCGAGTTTTACCGCTATAAGTAACGACTGTGCGAAGCTGGTTACGGAACGTGTGGGGTTCAGTCCAGAGGCCAGGTTTCGCGGCTTGCTGCTCTTACCGCCTGTGCCGATTCGAGCGCCAGGGCATCCTGGGCGCGTTGACGGCACAGCTGATAATCGAGGTTGCGCACGCGCGCCTTGATGCCCGGCACCGACCCCGGGTCCACCGACAGCTCGGTCACGCCGAGGCCGACGAGCAGCGGCATCGCGAGCGGATCGCCCGCCAGCGCGCCGCACACGCCGACCCATTTGCCATGCTTGTCCGCGCCTTGCACGGCGGCCGCGATCAGGCGCAATACAGCCGGATGCAAGCCGTCGGCTTGCGCGGCGAGATCGGCCTGGCAGCGGTCCATCGCGAGCGTGTACTGCGTCAGATCGTTGGTGCCGATCGACAGGAAGTCCGCGTGCTGGGCCAATTGATCGGCCAGCAGCGCCGCCGACGGCACTTCGATCATCACGCCGACTTCGATCGGTTCCGTGCGGCCCGCTTCGCGCGCCAATTCGTCGATACGCTTGCGGATGCGGTTCAATTCGCCGACATCGGTGACCATCGGCAGCAGGATGCGCACGGCGCCGAGCGGCTGCACGGCGAGCAGGCCGCGCAACTGATCGTCGAGCAGATCCGGGCGCACCTGAGCGAGGCGAATGCCGCGCAGGCCGAGCGCCGGATTCGGTTCGGGCGGCAGCGTCAGATAGTCGACCTCCTTGTCCGCGCCGACATCCAGCGTGCGGATGATCGCGGTGCGGCCGCGCAATGCATCGACAATCGACTGGTAGCTCTGCCGATGTTCGTCGGTGCTCGGCGCAGCGGCGCGATGGATGAACAGCAGCTCGGTGCGCAACAGGCCGACCGCATCGGCGCCGTTGTCGACGGCGGCTTTCGCGTCGTCGAGCGTGGCGATGTTCGCCGCCACTTCGATCGCGCGGCCGTCGGACGTCACCGCGGCCTGCTGCGACGTGCGGCGATTCGCTTCGCGCACATCGGCGAGGCGGCTGCGCTCCAGACGCGCACGTTCGACGTCGAGTTCGGTCGGCGCGAATTCGAGGCGGCCGGTGCTGGCGTTCACCACCACTTGCGTGCCTTGAGGAATCGCATGCAACGCGTCGCCGACCGCGACCAGCGCGGGAATGCCCGCTTGCCGCGCGAGGATTGCCGCGTGCGAGGTCGCGCCGCCGCGTGCCATCACCAGTGCGGTGACGCGCGAGCGATCCAGCGACGACAGGTCGGACGGCGTGAATTCTTCGGCCGCGAGCACGGCTTCTTCCGGCAGCGTGCGCGCCGCCGCGTTCGTATAACCGAGCGCGCGCAGCACGCGCTTTTCGATATCGCGCAGATCGGCCGCACGTTCAGCGAGCAGAGCGTCTTCAATATTGCTCAGGATTCCGATCTGTGCGCGGATCGCTTCGCGCCACGCAAAGCCGGCGCTCTTGCCGAGACTGATCAGATCGCGTGCGGCGTCGAGCAGCGTGGGATCTTCCAGCAGCACGCGATGCACCGCGAAAATCCCCGCTTCGCCGACCGCGCCGCGTTGCGACGCGTCGCGCACGGTCGTGTCGAGGTCGGCATCGACGGTGGCGATCGCCTTGTCGAGCAAGCGGCTCTCCGCAGCGGACGTGCCGTTCGCCGGTTCCGGCGGATCGATGTCCGCGTCGTCCCAGCGCACCAGCTTGCCGACCGCGATGCCCGGCGCCGCGCAGACGCCCGCGAGCGTATTCGGCGCGAGTGCTTCGCCCGCCGGACGCGGCACCGCTTGCGGCGCAGGCGAGCTTTGACGCGCCGGTTTCTCTTCGACTTCGCCGCGCGCCTCGCGCGTCAGTTCGTTGGCGACCGCGTCGACCGCGGCTTTGGCTTGTGGGCCGACGCCGAGCAACTCGACGTTCGCGCCTTCGCCTGCGCCGAGACCGAGCAGACCGACCACGCTTTCGATCGCCGCCTTGCGCCCCTCATAACGCACCTCGACACGCGCATCGAAACCGCGTGCCGCTTCGCGGGCACGCGCGGCGGGCCGCGCATGCAAACCGCCCGCGTGAACCAGCTTGACCTGCACACGGGCCTCCTCCGTCACGTTCGTCGCGCTCGCGTGGCGCGCCGCGTCGGCTGCCGCGCCGTCGCGGGCGCGCAGCACCAGGAGCGGTGTTTCACCCGCCTTCAGCAGGCCGCGTTGCACACGCTCGACGATCTCGAACGCGTCCGAATTGGCAATCGCGATCACCGACACCAGGCTCGGCGCATTCAACGCGACCTGGTCCTGATCGAACTCGATCAGCACGTCGCCGGCATGCACTTGCGCGCCTTGCTCGACCATCGGCGCAAAACCTTTGCCGTTCAGCTCGACCGTGTCGATACCGATGTGCAGCAAAATCTCCGCGCCTTCGGCGCTCGCGAGCGTAACCGCATGACCGGTGCGCGCGAGATGGGTGACGGTGCCGTCGCATGGCGCGACGAGCCGCCCGTCCAGCGGATCGATGCCGATGCCGTCGCCGAACATGCCGCCCGAAAACACCGGGTCGGGCACGTTCGCGAGCGGCACGACCGGACCGGTCAGCGGCGCGAGCAAAACAATGTGGCCTTCGGAATAGCTCATCAAGCGGGACTCCTCGACACGTCGCATCTGATTTCTCTTCAGTGAGTTTCGGTGACTTTGTTGAGATGGCGCGGCGCATCGGGATTGCGCCCGCGCGCGGCGGCAAGGCCGGCGGCCATCACGTAAAAGGACAGGATGGCGGCGATCGGATCGAGCGCCGCGTGAGCGGTGGCGGCCAGCGGCAAAGTGGCCTCGGCCACGTCGTCCGGCGCGGCGAGCAGCACGCGCGCGCCGCGCGCGCGCATGTCGTGCGCGAGTTGCAGCAGACCGGCCTGTTCGGGGCCGCGCGGCGCGAACACCAGCAGCGGGTAGTCGCGGTCGATCAGTTCCATCGGACCGTGACGCACTTCCGCGCTTGAAAACGCTTCGGCCTGAATGCCGGAAGTTTCCTTGAGCTTGAGCGCGGCTTCCTGCGCGATCGCGAGACCCAGACCGCGGCCAATCACGATCATGCGCTCGATGCCGCGCAGTTCGTCCACGGCCTTCGACCAGTCGAGCTTGCCTGCGGTTTGCAAAGCATCGGGCAGCGTGTGCAACGCGCCGAGCAGTTCGGCATCGTTCTGCCAATGCGCGACCAGTTGCGCGGAAATCGACAGCATCGCGATATAGCTCTTGGTGGCCGCGACGCTCAGTTCCGGGCCGGCGACGAGCGGCAGTTGCCATTCGCACGCATCGGCCAACGGCGAGTTCGGCGCGTTCACGGCGGCAACGGTCAACGCGCCCGCGTGGCGCAATGCCGCCATCGTGCCGACCAGGTCCGGGCTCTTGCCCGATTGCGAGAACGCCAGCGCAAGCTGATCGCGCACCTGCAGCGGCGCCTGTTGCAGCGTCGCGACCGACATCGGCAGCGACGCGACTGGCACGCCGAGGCGGCTCATTGTCAGGCTGGCGAAGTAACTCGCCGCATGGTCCGAGCTGCCGCGCGCGACGGTCAGCGCGACGTGGCGCGGCTGTTGCGCGAGCTTCGCCGCGAGGGCCGCGACGCGCGAGGTGTCCGTGAGTTGCGCGGCGACCGTTTCAGCGGAGGCCAGCGCCTCTTTAAGCATAATCGACAATTGCTTCTCCTTCGACGTAAGTCGCGGTCAACGCCAGTTCGCGATCAAACACGACCATATCGGCCCACGCGCCGCGCGCGATCCGGCCGCGGTCCTCGAGACCGAGATAGTCGGCGGCGTAGCGCGACAGACGGTTTGATACATCGGCGATCGGCAGGCCGATCGAGACGAGATTGCGCAGCGCCTGATCCATCGTCAGGGTGCTGCCGGCGAGCGTGCCGTCGGCGAGACGCACGCCGCCCAGGCACTTCGTCACGTGCTGGCTGCCGAGGCGGTATTCGCCGTCCGGCATGCCGGTCGCCGAGGTGCTGTCCGTCACCACGTACAGGCGCGGAATCGCGCGCAAAGCGGCGCGGATCGCGCCCGGATGAACGTGCAGCAAGTCGGGAATGATTTCGGCGAACTCGGCATGCGCGAGCGCCGCGCCGACCAGCCCGGGATTGCGGTGATGCAGCGGCGACATCGCGTTGAACAGATGGGTGAAACCGCACGCGCCGTGCTTGAGCGCGGCGACCGCGTCGTCGTAGGTGCCGAGCGAATGGCCGAGCTGCACGCGTACGCCGCGCGCCGCCATCGCGGAGATGATCTCCATATGGCCGGCGATTTCCGGCGCCAGTGTGACCACGCGGATCGGCGCGATCGACAGATACTTCAGCACTTCGTCCATCACCGCCGAGACCGCCGCGTCCGGTTGCGCGCCGAGCTTGCCGGGGTTGATGTACGGCCCTTCCAGGTGCACGCCGAGCACGCGCGCGCCGCCCGGCGTGCGCACCTTGGCGTTCTTGCCCAGCCCGGCGACCACGTTCATCAGTTCGTCGCGCGGCGCGGTCATCGTGGTGGCGAGCAGGCTGGTCGTGCCGTAGCGCGCATGCGTGCGGGCGATGACTTCGATCGCGTCGCCGGCTTCCATCACGTCGGAGCCGCCGCCGCCATGCACGTGCAGATCGATGAAGCCGGGCAGGATGTACGGCGCGTCGTTGCTCGACGGATCGACGCGTTCGCCGGTGAGCGCCGTGATACGGCCGTTTTCGTGTTCGAGCGTGCCGTGAATCCACCCATCGGTGGTGAGTATGTTTCCGGTCAGCATGAGTCTCTCTGATAAGACGTGATACGGGTGTGACTGAATCGCGCTCGCGGCGCCGCTTCTGCCCTCTGTGTTGGCTGGCCGCGCGGCGAGGCCTGGCTCATCATTCAGGTGCGCAGTTCAGCGACGAAGTCGTAGTAGCCGTCGCGGCAATAGGTGTCGGTCAGCTCGATTGCGCGCTGGTCGGCGCTATAGCCGATACGGGTAATGACCAGCAGCGCCGTGCGCGGTTCGAGGTCCATTAGCGAGGCGATCTCGCTCGACGCGTTGACCGCGCGGAAGTGCTGCAATGCACGCACGACGGCGGCGCCGCGTTGCTCCAGATAGCTGTAAAGCGATACGCCGATTGCCTGCGGGTCCGGCACGATTGCCGCCGGCAGCGCCGATTGCTCGACCGCCATGACGATGCCGTCCGCGCGCCGCAGCCGGCGCAGACTCGCGACCGCCGCGCCCGGCGAGAGCCCGAGGTGGACCAGTTCGTCGCGGTTGGCGGCGCGGGTGGCGCGCTCCAGCCACACCGAATCCGGCCGGAAACCGCGCTGCTGCATCTTCTTCGTGAAACCGGTGAGTCGCGACAGCGGATCTTCGACGCGCGGCGTGATGAAGCTGCCCGCGCCGCGCGCGCGCCGGATCAAGCCCTGCTCGACCAGCAGTTCGATCGCCTTGCGCGCGGTGATGCGCGACACGCCGATCGCATCCGACAGCGTGCGCTCCGACGGCAGCGCTTCGCCGGCCGACCACACGCCGCAATGGATCGCCGTCGCCAGATTGCGCGCGAGCTGCAAATAGAGCGGCGTGACGTTGCGGGCGTCAGGCATCAGTGCGGACCAGCGAGTTTCCATGGGGCTCCGGCGGCCGTCGCGAGAGGTCGGCCTACGAGAAATGAGAGCCCATTATATAACCAACATAATACCAGTCAACCGAGTGGTTCCATGCTGGTATGACGAGACGCAAAGCCTTGCGGGATAAGGCTCGCGAGGATGTGAAGGGGCGGCGCGGATGGTTTTTTCGCGCTAAGGATTTACCCGTATTGGGCTGCCTGGAGAGTACCGTCGCGTATCGCAGTGCTGCTCCTGGCGACCACCCGGGGGCCTCCGCAAACGTACCGTTTTCATATTAGTTAGCTAAGGTGCTTGCCGGCGTGGCTTTGTTATCCCCAGGCGTTCCAATATAGTGCCGGATACCAAGTCCTAAAAACTCCCCCGGGGGACCAGCATTTGACTGATTCCGAGGCGCTGCGACGCGCTCAGGCCGTCCGCCATTTCAACCGTTTCTACGTGCAGCACATTGGCGCGCTGCATGAGCATCTGGCGAAGAGCGCGTTCTCGCTGACCGAAGTGCGCGTGCTGCACGAACTCTCCCGCGCACGTGCGCAAACGGCCTCGGCGCTGAGCCGGATCCTCGGTCTCGACAGCGGCTATCTGAGCCGCCTGCTGACCAGTTTCGAACGGCGCGACCTGATCACGCGCCGGCCGTCCGACTGGGACGCGCGCCAGTCGCTGATCGCCCTCACCGCCGCTGGTCACGCGGCCTATGAGCCGCTCGATACCGCCGCCATCGATGAAGTGCTGGCCTTGCTCGGCGGCCTCAGCGCGCTTTCCCAGGAACAGCTGATCGCCGCGATGAAGCTGATCGAGCGGTTGCTCGGCGACACGCCGAACCACGAACTCGTGATACTGCGCGAGCCGCGCGCCGGCGAGTGTGGCTGGCTCGTGCATCGGCAGGCACAGTGGTTCGCCGCGGAATACGGCTGGGATCGGTCGTTCGAGGGATTGCTGGCGCGCGTCGTCGCCGACTACACGCAGCGCAACGATGCGCTGCGCGAGATGTGCTGGGTCGCGGAACAGGACGGCATGGTGGTGGGTTCGGCGTGCATCGTCGGGGTATCGACGACGGTGGCGGGGGTGCGCCTGCTGTGGGTCGAGCCGGACATGCAGCGCCTCGGCATCGGCACGCAATTGCTCACCGAATGCGTGCGGTTCGCGCGGCGCGCGGGCTATACGAAGCTCACGCTGACGACCGCCAGCACGCTCGCGCAACCGCGGCGGCTCTGCGAACGCGCCGGCTTCAGGCTTGGCGGCACGGCGGCCGCGCGCCGCTTCGGCCAGGATCTGACGATAGAAAGATGGGAACTGGAGTTGTAGCGGCAGGCGCGGCGTCCATGGGACCGTCCGCGCCTGGCTGGCATCCGTCGCTTAGAACGACGGCACCATCGAACCCTTGAACTGGGTCTTGATGAACTGGCGCACGTCTTCCGACTGGTAAGCCGCGACCAGCTTCTTGACCCACGGTTTGTCCTTGTCCTGTGCGCGCACGGCGATCAGGTTCGCGTACGGGCTGTGGATGTCTTCCAGCGCGATGGCGTCCCTGGTCGGCTGCAGGCCGGCGGCCAGCGCGAAGTTCGTGTTGATCACGGCGGCGTCGACATCCGACAGCGAACGCGGCAGTTGCGCGGCGTCGAGTTCGACGAACTTGATCTTCTTCGGATTCTCGGCGATGTCGAGCGGCGTGGCGTTATTGCCGCCGGTGCCCGCGCCCGCCTTCAGCTTGATCAGGCCTTGCGCCTGCAGCAGCAACAGCGCGCGGTTTTCGTTCGACGGATCGTTCGGCACCGCGACCTTCGCACCCTGCGGCAGATCCTTCAGCGACTTCAGCTTCTTCGAGTAGACGCCGAGCGGCGAGATGTACGTCAGGCCGGCATTGACGAGCTTGTAGCCGCGCTGCTTGATCTGGCTATCGAGGTACGGCTGGTGCTGGAAGCTGTTCGCGTCGAGGTCGCCTGCGTCGAGGGCGGCGTTCGGCTGCACGTAGTCGTTGAATTCGACGACCTTCACGTTCAGGCCTTCACGTTTCGCCACTTTCGTGACGACTTCCCAGATTTGCGCATCCGGGCCGCCGATGGTGCCGACCTTGATGACTTTGTCGTCGGCGTGCGCGCCGATGCTGGTCAGGATCGCCGCGCCAGCGACCACTGCGGAGAGGGCTTTGAGGATGTTTCTGCGCTGCATGTAATTCTCGCTGTTTCTACGTCAATTCTCTGATCGGTGTCAGATCCGGGGAGCCGGCTGCGGCACACGCAGATGCGCGTGCGCCGCCAACTGGATCGTAAATGGTCTCATATGCGCAGCGGGATGGGAAATACCGCGATCGCATATGGATATGCGTATGAAACGGCGCGGGACCGCGTGCGGGACTACCGCGGTCGGCAGGGAGGTTAGAAGGTGGTCCAGTCGCTGTCGGCGGCAATAAGCGTGGCTGTCGCGCGGGCGGACCTTGTCGCGTCGGCAGGGGTGCGCGCCGACACGGCCCTCGGGCTCGTCGATGCCGCCCCAGGCGCAGGCACCTTCGGTTCGGTGCGTGCCGCGGCTTTGGCCAGAGTCGCCGCGCCACTCTCCCGTGATGCGGCCGGCTGCGCCGCCGGTGCTTGGCGCGCCGTTCCGGCAACAGCGCCCTCGCTCGCGGTTGCCGCGCCATTCACGCGAAACGCGCTCACCGTGTCGCGCAACCGCCCGGCCTGATCCTGCAGCGAAGCCGCCGCGGCCGCCGCCTGCTCGACTAGCGCGGCGTTCTGCTGCGTCACTTCGTCCATCTGCGAGACGGCGCGGCCCACCTGCGAGATGCCGCTGCTCTGCTCCTCCGACGCCGCCGCGATCTCGCCCATGATGTCGGTGACGCGCTGCACCGCCTGCAGGATCTCGCCCATCGTCGCGCCGGCCTGCTGGACCAGCGTCGAACCATTGTGCACGCGCTCGACCGACGCGCTGATCAACAGCTTGATCTCCTTGGCCGCCGTCGCCGAACGCTGCGCGAGGCTGCGCACTTCGCCCGCGACGACCGCGAAACCGCGCCCCTGCTCGCCGGCGCGGGCGGCTTCCACCGCCGCGTTCAGCGCAAGAATATTGGTCTGGAACGCGATCCCTTCGATCACGCCGATGATGTCCGCGATCTGCCGCGAGCTATCGTTGATCTCCCCCATCGTGCCGATCACGCGGCTCACCACGTCGTTGCCGCGGGTCGCGATTTCGGACGCGTTGTGCGCGAGCCCGCTCGCCTGACGCGCGTTGTCGGCGTTCTGCTTGACGGTCGCGGTCAGCTCTTCCATGCTCGCCGCGGTCTCCTGCAGCGACGCCGCCTGCTGCTCAGTACGTTGCGACAGATCGCCATTGCCGGCGGCAATCTGCTGGGTCGCCGACGCGATCGATTCCGCCGAACGCCGGATTTCGCCGATCGTGCGCTGCAAACGGTTCTGCATTTCATGCATCGCGGCCATCATGCTGGTCGTGTCCTGCGGACGCACCTCGACCGCTTGCGTCAGATCACCCTGCGCGATGCTGGCCGCGAGCCGCGCCGCCTGATCCGGCTCGCCGCCGAGACTCGCGCGCACGTTGCGGATGATCAGCACCATCGCCAGCGAAATGACCGCGCCGATCACCAGCACGACGACGAGGTGGCCGAGCAGCGTTTCGTAGTACGCCGTGTCGATGTCCTTGATGAACACGCCGCTCGTGATATTCCAGTCCCACGGCGCGAAACGCACCACGTAGCTGATCTTCGGCACCGCCGTTTCGCTGTGCGGCAGACGTCCCCGATATTCCGCGAAACCGCGTCCGCTCGCCTTGGCCGCGTCGACGATCGCCACGTACAGCAGCTTGCCGTCCGGATCCTTGAAATCCCCGACCGGCTTGCCGGCCATTTGCGGCAGCGTCGGATGCATCAGCACGACCGGCTTCGAATCCATCACGAACAGGTAACCGGACTCGCCGTAGCGCATCGTGGCAAGCCGTGCGAGCGCTTCGCGCTGCGCGTCGGCCTCGCTCATCTTGCCGCCCTGCGACAGCGCGTAGTAGCCGCTCACGACGCCCTGCGCCGCCTCGACGAGGTTCACCATGCCCGCCTTGCGCTCGGCCAGCATCGTGCTGCGCGTTTCGACCGCGCTCCACAGCCCGACGCCAAGCAGCCCCAGCCATACAAGCGCGAGCGACAGCCACAGTTTGCGATTCAAACTCATCCTGCTCATTGTTGTGGTCTCTCTCGTGTGATCCGTGTTCAGTTTGCGGCGCGAACCTGCGGCGTCGCGATCGGCGCAAACGATTGCCCTAGGTATATCGGCACGGCGCGAGATCAACTTGAGAAGGGCGGCAAGGAAACGGGCTGCGTTGCACGGCGGCGGCACGCGTTAGTCCTGATCGCGCGCAACAAATCGTCCGCTGACTGATGATTCAAGGCCGTGGCCGTGCATACGAATGTGAAGTGCGCGCGGCCCATTCCATTGCCTGCGAGAACGTACATGTACGTGATCAACCTTATCTACACTGCATCGCTCGAACGTATCGACGACGCACTGGACGAGCATCGCGCGTTTCTGGCGAAGCAGTTCGAAGCGGGCGTGTTCGTGGCGGCCGGTCCGAAAGTGCCGCGCGACGGCGGCATCATTCTGGCGGTGCGCATCGAGCGCGAAAAGCTGGACCAGATCCTCGATAGCGATCCGTTCGCGCAGCAGCAGCTCGCGCGTTACGAAGTGACGGAGTTCAAGACGACGCGTCTCGAGCCCGGGTTGAATTTGCCGATGCCGGATTGAGGGCTGGTCGGGCCGGGTTGGGCCTGGTTGGAAGTTGATTAAAGCGAGGGGATGTGAAAATGGGCGCGTGCTCAGGTCACGCGCCCATCTCTATTCTGCCGCGTATCAGTCGAGCAGCAACTTGATATCGTGCACCCACGGCGTGGCGCCCTGGCCGTCACGCGCGAACAGACGCAGCTTGCCTTGCGTGTCGAACACATAGCTCGCCGCCGTGTGATCCATCGTGTAGCTATCGGGCGTCTTGCCCGGCACCTTCGCGTAGTAAACGCGGAAGTCTTTCGCGACCTTCGCGAGTTGAGCGTCATCGGCCGGACGCAAGCCGACGAAGGTCGGATTGAAAGCGGGCACGTATTGCGCAAGCAAAGTCGGCGTGTCGCGCTCGGGATCGACGGTGACGAACAGCACCTGCACGCGCTTCGCGTCCTCCGGCCCGAGTTGCTGCAACGCCTGCGAAAGCTCCGCCATCGTGGTCGGACAAACATCCGGGCAATGCGTGTAGCCGAAGAACAGCACCACGACTTTGCCCTTGTAATCCGCCATCGTGCGGATTTTTCCGGACGTATCGGGCAGCGAGAAGTCGCTCGCGAATTGGGTATTGCCGGTGATGTCGAGATTCTGGAACGCGGGCGGCTGCTTGCCGCAGCCCGCCGCCAGCACCGCGCCGCCCAGCGCGCAAGCAATCACAGCAGCACGCGCCGTGCGCGCGAAGCGGTTGTTGAACATGGTGTTACGCGCCGATCAGGACGCGCGCATAGTGGTCGATCAGCAGCGCGGCGAACAGCAGCGACAGATACACGATCGAGTAACGGAAGGTTCTGCGCGCCAGATCATCTGAGTACTCCCGATAGATCTTCCACGCATACCCGAGAAACACGGCACCCAGCAGCACGGCGGCCGCGAGATAAACCACGCCGCTCATGCCGGAGATGAACGGCATCAGCGTGACCGCGAACAGGATGACCGTGTACAGCAGGATATGCAGACGCGTGTACTTCTCGCCGTGCGTGTTCGGCAGCATCGGCAGACCGGCGTTTTCGTAGTCTTTGCGGCGATACAGCGCGAGCGCCCAGAAATGCGGCGGCGTCCACACGAAGATGATCAGCACCAGAATCCAGGCGTCACCCGGCACGTGCCCGGTGACCGCGGCCCAGCCTAGCGCCGGCGGCATTGCGCCCGACGCGCCGCCGATCACGATGTTCTGCGGCGTGGCCGGCTTGAGCAGCAGCGTATAGATGACCGCATAGCCGACGAAGGTGGCCACCGTCAGCCACATGGTCAGCGGGTTGGCGAACGTGTAAAGCGTCCACATGCCGAGGCCGCCGAGCACCGCCGAAAACAGCAGAATCTGCGCGGTGGTGATCTCGCCGCGAGCGGACGGCCGCCACGAAGTGCGGCGCATTTTCGCGTCGATTTTCTGTTCGACGAGGCAATTGATGGCGAATGCCGCACCGGCCAGCAGCCAGATGCCGACGGTGCCGCCGATCAGCACCGTCCACGGCACCATGCCGGGCGTCGACAGGAACATACCGATGACGGCGCAGAACACGGCGAGTTGCGTGACGCGCGGCTTCGTCAGGGCGATGTACTGGGAGACCCGGCTACCGGGTGTTTGGGAGAGTGTTGTGCTGTCCATGTGGAGTCACGCTGGCGCGGCATCGCGCGCTGGGAGCACGGCGCGGCCGGGACGGCTATAAGCGATCCGAAAGTTTAACATAACGAGCAACAGCAGCAGGACCGCGGCCCCACCGTTATGCGCGACCGCAATCGGCAAAGGCCATTGCAGGACGATGTTCGAGAGCCCCGTGACGAACTGGACCAGCACCACCAGCAGCACGCCGTTCGCCGGCCGCCGCACCGATTCGAAGCGGCGCAGTTTCAACGCGAACCACAGCAGATAGGCGATCAACACGAATGCAAACGTGCGGTGCGTCCAGTGAATCGCCACGAGCGCGTCCTGGGTGATCACGTCGCCGTCGCCGGTCATGCCGAGCGCACGCCAGAGGTGGAAGCCATGCGCGAAGTCCATCGGCGGGACCCATTGGCCGTTGCAGGTCGGGAAGTCGGTGCAGGCGAGCACCGCGTAGTTCGTGCTGACCCAGCCGCCCAAGGCGATTTGCGCGACCAGCAGCGCCAGACCTGCCAGCGCCGCCGCGCGCCAGCGCGCGGCTTCGGGTTCGTAAGCGGGCAATGGCGTGAGGCGCGCGGCCAGCCAGCCGAGCGTGCCGAGCAGCGCGAGACCGAGCAGCAGATGCGTCGTCACGATGACCGGTTGCAGTTTCATCGTCACGGTCCACGCGCCGAATGCGCCCTGCACGAGGATCAGCAGGAGCAGCGAGGTCGGCCACCACGGCGACACATGCAGCGGACGGCGCTTGATGCGCGCCGTCCACGCAATGATCGTCTGCGCGATGATCAGCACGCCGATCGCCATCGCGAAGTAACGGTGGATCATTTCGATCCAGGCCTTCGTCATGCTGACCGGCCCGGTGGGCATGGCCTGATGCGCGGCTGCAATCGCCGCGTGCGCGATGAACGGCGACGACGTGCCGTAGCAGCCCGGCCAGTCGGGACAGCCAAGCCCGGAATCGGTGAGGCGCGTGAAACCGCCGAACATCACCAGATCGAGCGTCAGGAAGGTGGTCAGCCAGACCAGCTTGCGGAATTTGTTGTCGTCGGCCTTGACCCATACGTAGGACAGCGGCAACAACGCGATACACAGGCCGATCAGGGCCAGTTGCAATACGAACATCTCTTCTTACCCTGGTTGCGGCATCAGCCGATGCTCGACCATTTGAGCAGCTTGGTCACGTCTCCCTTGATCTTGCTGGGGTTCGGATCTTTCGGGAAACGCATCATCAGATTGCCGTTGGGATCGACCATGTAGATATGGTCGGTGATCTGGGTGCCCTGGTCAGCGGGCAGCCATGCGGAGACTTGCGCCGGATCGGCGATCAGCATCTCGGTGCCGGGATAGGCGGTTTGTATCACGTCGGCGACCTTGCCTGCATCGGTGCGCAGCCACACTTCCACCACGCGCTCGCGTTCCGGGCCCTGGGCTGCGCGGATTTGTCGCATGAAGTAGAGCTTGGTGACGCAGGCTTTGTCGCACGCGCTGCTGTCGACCGAAATCAGCAGCCAGTGGCCGCGCAGCGTCGCGAGCTTCACCGGCTTGCCGTCCTCGCCGGTGACCACGAGCGATTCGGGGATCGGCCGTTGCGGCTCGACCAGCGTGCCGTAGCTCGTGCTGCCGCCGCTCGGCTTGATCACGTAGTACATGAAATACGACACGGCGATCGGCGCGGCGCAGATGATCGCCAGCAGCAATAGCATCCAGCGGCCGCGCTGCCACGAGCCTTTGCCGTTGGGTTGACCGGGCATCGTTTTCGGGGCGGCGGATTTGCCGGCTTGCGGCGAACGGGGAGATTGCGTCGACACTACGGACCTCTTTCAATGATTGCGCGGCTTGCCGGCCCTTCGCTGGACCGGCAAGCCCCATGTGCTGCGATACGCGCGCGGCGCGTGCATTGTCCCACTACGTGCGAAGCGCGTTCTTGCCTATTGCGCGACGGACTGGCCAGGGTTCTTTCCTGTTTAAGCGCCCGGCGCGCGTTCTTTCCTCGCGGCGCGCCGCGCGGCGTACAGGCCGAAGGCCAACGCCGCGGCCGCCATGCCCCACCACTGGAACATATAACCGTAGTTGCGCTCGACGCCGCTAGTCGGCGCGGGCCAGTCACGAACCAGCTTGTCGCCGTCGTCGCTCAGTTGCTGGATCACGAACGATTGCAGCGGCAAGCCGGTTTCGGCGGCGTACGCGGCGATATCCAGATTCTGGCGGATCAACTGATGCGCAGCCGAGCCGCCCTGCCCCAACTCGAAGGCGCGCGACGCATCGGCGCGCGCGATCCCTTCGATCTCGATTTCGCCTTGCGGCGTCGTGTACGGCGCGATGGTCTCGCGATTGCTCATGTTGCGCGGCAGCCAGCCGCGATTGACCAGCACGTAGCCGCCGTCGGCCAGTTTAAAAGGCATCACGACGTAAAAGCCCGGCTGATCGTTATACGGACGATTATCCAGGTACACGACCTTGTCCGCGACAAAACTGCCGCGCGCTTTCACGCGATGAAATTCGATGTCCTTCAGCGCGACCGGCGCGGCGCTCACCGGCTGGGCGGGTGCGTTTTCGAACTGCGTGATGTGCGCTTCGAGCGCTTCCTTCTGATGCGCGCGATCGCGCTGCCAGAAACCGAGCCGCACGGTCACGACGATCACCAGCAGAATCAGCAGCGCGGGAATCACGCGGATCTTCATTGAACACGCTCCGGCACTGCTTGCCGCGCCCTCTGGAACCGGCGGCAAACGCCCGCGCGCGGTGCGATAATAAACTTCTTGCCTCTGCGCTTCCTGGTTTCAGCCAGTTCCATGCACATTCTCGTTCCCATTGCCTTCGCTCTGATCATCGCCAGCATGGTGTCGGCGTTGTACTTCATGATGCATGACAAGGGCAAAACCAAGCGGATGGTCTGGTCGCTCGCCACACGGGTCGGCCTGTCTATCTCGCTGTTCCTGTTCATCCTGTTCGCACACTGGATGGGTTGGATTCAGTCGACCGGTATTCCTTACGGGCGTTGAGTCCCGCGCAACAATTTCCGCGCCGCCAAACAAAACGCCGCCCTGACAGGTCGAGGGCGGCGCTGCTTGGGTCCTTGCCTACTGCTCGTGCGCGCCGCCCCGCGGGACGTTGCGCGAACGACCTGCGCATGCCGGATAGCCGGTCGGCGCGGGCCGGACTCCGTTACAGCCAGTACACGACGACGTACAGCCCAAGCCACACGACGTCCACGAAGTGCCAGTACCAGGCCGCCCCTTCGAACGCGAAGTGATGCTCCGCCGTGAAGTGGCCGCGGATCAACCGCGCCAGCACCACGGCCAGCATCGTGCCGCCGAGGAACACGTGGAAACCGTGGAAGCCCGTCAGCAGGAAGAACGTCGAACCATACACGCCCGACGCCAGCGTCAGATTCAGTTCGTTGTACGCATGGAAGTATTCGAAGCCTTGCAGGAACAGGAAGCAGACGCCCAGCACGAGCGTAGCAGCCAGCCAGATGATTGCCTTCTTGCGATGGTTTTCACGCAGCGCATGGTGCGACACCGTCAGCGTGGCACCCGACGACAACAGTAGCGCCGTGTTGATGGTCGGCACCGGCCACGGCTGCATCGACTTGTAGGTCGAGACCAGCGCTGCCGGACCGTTGTTCGGCCACACCGCCGAGAAATCCGGCCAGATCAGCTTGTAGTCGAGGCTGCCGAGCTGATGCATCGCGATTTCGCGTGCATAGAACAACGCGCCGAAGAACGCGCCGAAGAACATCACTTCGGAGAAGATGAACCAGCTCATGCTCCAACGATACGACTTGTCGACATTCTTGCCGTACATGCCGCCTTCGGACTCGGCGATCGCGTCACCGAACCAGTGCCACAGCGTAAAGAGCAGCCACAACAAGCCGGCGACGACGCCGATCGGCGCCCAGTCATGCTCGTTGATCCAGGCCGCAAGCGATCCGAGCATGACCAGCAACCCGACCGCGGCGCTGATCGGATGCCGCGACGGATGCGGTACGAAATAGTACGGGCTCTCGTTTTGACCGCTCATTCTTGATTCTCCACTTCAGTCCAGTTGTTCCGGAATGTCCGGCTGTATCTTCGGCAGCGCGTCAATACCGCACCGCTTCACTCTAATTCGTGGGCCCTGCTTTGCTCGCCCTGCCGCGCGCGCCTGAACGTCTATCCCACTACAGCGCGCACAACCAGAATCAGCACGCCGATCAGGATCGCCGCACTGATCAACGCGGCCGCGATCACATGCAGCGGGTTCAGTTGCGCCGCATCCGCTTCCAGATCGCGCCGCTTTCGCACGCCGAAAAACGACCAGAACACGGCACGCATCGACTGGCCGAAACTGCTCTTGCGCGGGCTGCCGCCGTTATCGCTCATCTTGTCTCGTCTTCCTTCGCCCGCGGCTCGCGCCGTCAGGCGGGATTGGCGGAGGTCGCCGCGGTTCTGGCCGTGGGCGCCGCGCTCCCAGCCGTCGCCGCTGCCGGCGTGTTCAATTCGAAGAACGTGTACGACAACGTGATCGTCTTCACATCCTTCGGCAACTTCGGATCGACCACGAACACCACCGGCATCCGCTTGGTCTGATTCGCCGTCAACGTCTGCTGCGTAAAGCAGAAACACTCGATCTTCTTGAAGTACTCGGTGGCCTGCTTCGGCGCGTAGCTCGGAATGGCTTGCGCCTGAATCGTGCGCGCCTGTTCGTTGCTGACCTCGTATATCACCGTCGTCACTTCGCCCGGATGCACGTCGAGGCTGCGCTGCTCCGGCTTGAATCCCAATGGGCCGCGCGCGTTCGCGTCGAATTCGATCGAAATCGTGCGGCTCATGTCGACTTGCGTATTCTTCGCCTCGCGCGCCGTGGCATCGCGCTGCACGAGGTTGTTGATGCCGGTGATCTGGCAGATCGCGCGATACATCGGTATCAGCGCGAAACCGAAACCGAACATCATCAACGCGACGATGAGCAGCTTGATCAGCATCGAACGGTTGAAAGAACGATCGGCCTGAGCCGGCGGTTGCGTCGACATCTCAATCCTCAACAAACCTGCAGACAGACTCCAACGGTCGCGTCAGGTGAAAAACCACTGCTTGATGATGACACTCGCGAAAAAAATCGCCGCGATGATGAACATCACAAGACCTATCCGCCTGTTGCCCGCGCGAATCTGTTCGGGTGTACGTCTTTCCTGTGGATTGCGCGTCATGCTCGACTTTCTGAATACTTTCCGTGACCGGCGGCGGGTTGTTGCTGCCGCCGCCCGGCGGGTGCCCGGTTCCACTCGACGCTATAGCGCGCCGCCGAAGCCGGGCATCTCGCCGAAGACCGCTTACTCGACGGTCGGCGGGTGTTCGAACGTGTGGAACGGAGCCGGGCTCGGCACGGTCCATTCCAGGCCCGTTGCGCCGTCCCACGGCTTGTCGCCAGCCACTTCGTGCTCGCCGCCGCCACGGTAGGCCGGCAGCGCGACCGCGAACAGAAAGTACACCTGTGCCAGACCGAAGCCGAACGCGCCGATCGAGATGACCTGGTTCCAGTCGGTGAACTGTGCCGGGTAGTCTGCGTAACGACGCGGCATACCTGCGAGACCGACGAAGTGCATCGGCAGGAACGCGAGGTTGAAGAAGAACATCGACGCCCAGAAGTGAATCTTGCCGCGCGTTTCGTTGTACATCCAGCCGGTCCACTTGGGCGCCCAGTAGTACCAGCCGGAGAACAGCGCGAACAGCGAGCCCGCCACCAGCACATAGTGGAAGTGCGCCACCACGAAGTAAGTGCCGTGATACTGGATGTCGAGCGGCGCCATTGCGAGCATCAGGCCCGACAGACCGCCGAACGTGAACACCAGCAGGAAGCCGACCGCGAACAGCATCGGCGTTTCGAAGCTGAGCGATCCGCGCCACATCGTCGCGACCCAGTTGAACACCTTCACGCCGGTCGGCACGGCGATCAGCATCGTCGCGTACATGAAGAACAGTTGGCCCGTCACCGGCATGCCGGTGGCGAACATGTGGTGCGCCCAGACCATGAACGACAGAATCGCAATCGACGAAGTCGCGTACACCATCGAGCTATAGCCGAACAGCGGCTTGCGCGAGAACGCCGGGATCACCTGCGACACGATCCCGAACGCCGGCAAGATCATGATGTACACCTCGGGGTGCCCGAAGAACCAGAAGATGTGCTGGTACATCACGGGGTCGCCGCCGCCTGCCGCGTTGAAGAACGACGTGCCGAAGTGACGGTCGAACAGCACCATGGTGATCGCGCCTGCGAGCACCGGCATCACGGCGATCAGCAGATACGCGGTAATCAGCCACGTCCAGACGAACATCGGCATCTTCATCAGCGTGAGGCCGGGCGCGCGCATGTTCAGAATCGTCACGACGATGTTGATACCGCCCATGATCGACGACGCGCCCATCAAGTGGACCGCGAAAATCGCGAAGTCCATGCCCGGGCCCATCTGCGTGGACAACGGCGCGTAGAGCGTCCAGCCCGCAGCGGTCGCACCGCCCGGCGAGAAGAACGAACCCACCAGCAGCACCGCCGCCACCGGCAGCAGCCAGAAGCTGAAGTTGTTCATCCGCGCGAAAGCCATGTCCGAGGCGCCGATCTGCAGCGGCACCATCCAGTTCGCGAAGCCGACGAAGGCCGGCATGATCGCGCCGAACACCATGATCAGCCCGTGCATGGTGGTCAACTGGTTGAAGAACTCGGGACGCATGATCTGCAAGCCCGGCTCGAACAGTTCGGCACGGATCATCAGCGCCATCACGCCCCCGGAGAGGAACATGGTGAACGAGAAGATCAGGTACAGCGTACCGATGTCCTTGTGGTTGGTTGCGAACAGCCAACGGCGCCAGCCATGCGGTGTTTCGTGGGCATGGTCGCCGTGCACGTGCTCGTGGCCTGCGACTACATCGTGTCCGATGCTAGACATGACAATCTCCTAAAGCGAATACTGCGGTGCTGACCATGAACACGTCAGGCAGCCGGGCTGATCTGAACACGCCGGGCTTCTTTCGCGTCGGTGCCGCCCGTGATCGTTTCCGGCTTCTTCAAAATAATATGGTCTTCGGCAATGCCGGCTGCTTTCAGCGCGTCGCGCACCGCTTCGGCACGACTCTTCGCGAGCTTCGCGTTGATGTCGGCGGAGCCGGTGGCGTCGGTGAAGCCCGACAGCGTGAATTTCGCATCCGGATGCGCTTTCGCGTAGGCTGCCGCCGCGTCGACCGCAGCTTTAGCGTCGGCCGGCAGCGTGCTCTTGCCGGTGTCGAAGTAGATGCTGGCCGGCAGTGCTTCCGGCGCCGGCGCCGCGCTGTCCGAACCGGCCGCCGCAGTTTCCGCGCCCGAAGCCGCCGCTGCGCCGCTTGCCGCTGCACCCGCGTCGGTCAGGTGGTTGCCGCCTTCCGGCAACTTGCCGTTACGGGCGTCCGCCACCTGCTTCGGCTGGAGAATGTCGCCTGTGTGGTTGCCCCACGAGTTGCGTTCATACGTGATCACCGATGCGATTTCGACGTCGTTCAACGTCGGCGCCCACGAAGGCATCGCGTTCTTGCCCTTCAGCACCAGGCTCACGTGCTCGGCGATCGCGCCATTGGCGATCTTGCTGCCGTCGAGCGCCGGGAATGCGCCCGCGCCCTTGCCGGTCGGCTGGTGACAGACCGCGCAGTTCGCCGCGTACACCTTGCCGCCGCGATCCATCAGCTCGGCCATCGTGTAGGTCTTGTTCGGATCGTCCTGGCCGGCGGCCATTTTCTTCTTCTGCTCGTCGACCCACTTCGCGTAGTCTTCGGCTGACAGCACCTCGACCACGACCGGCATGAACGCGTGTTCCTTGCCGCACAGTTCGGTACAGAAGCCGCGGAACGTGCCGACCCGGTTAGCCTTGAACCACGTGTCGCGCACGAAGCCCGGAATCGCGTCCTGCTTCACGCCGAAGGCCGGCACGTACCAGGAGTGGACCACGTCGTTCGCGGTGGTGATGATGCGGATTTTCTTGTCGACCGGGACGACCAGTGGATTGTCGACTTCCTGCAGATACAGCGTGGAAATCGGCTTGCGGCCTTCGGTTTCGGCGCGCGGCGTGGCCAGCGTGGACAGGAACCCGATGCCCTCGCCCGGGCCCTTCACGTAGTCGTAGCCCCATTTCCACTGGTAGCCGGTGACCTTGATCGTGAGGTCCGCGTTGGTGGTGTCCTTCATCGCGACGACGGCCTTCGTGGCGGGCAGCGCCATCAGCACGACGATCACGAACGGCACGATCGTCCAGATGATTTCGACGGTGGTGCTTTCGTGGAAATTCGAAGCTTGGTGGCCCTTCGATTTGCGGTGAGCAAAGATCGAATAGAACATGACGGCGAACACGCCGACAAAGATGACCGTACAAAGAGCCAGCATGAACATGTGGAGGCTGAAGAGCTCCTCAGCGATTCTCGACGCAGGCGGCTGGAGATTGATCGCGTTGACGGCAGGGCCGCCCGGAGCATCGCCCACTGCCAGGGCGGCACCGGCGAAAAGCAGTCCGCTCATCGCCAGCACGCTCATGAGCGCTCGCTTGATTGTTTTCATAGCTTCCTTACCCAAATTTTCCATTCAAACCCTCGACCCCGCTGGCCTGTCCCGCGCTCCCCTTGAACCGCGCGTGCCCCGCCGCGTCTAACAACGCGAGAGCCACATACGCAATTCGCCTGCGAACTGCGCGCGCCGATACTGCGCGAGATGTTGCCCGATCATGATCGTCTGGCCGCGCGAGACCAGTTTGATCTGGTCACGCGGCGTTGAGCCCGGCTCGACCCGCACCCAGCGCGGATTGAATTCGAACTGCGTGAGCTGCTCGGCGCTGACCTGCTCGATCACCAGCCGGTTCGGAAACAACCGGATGCGTTCGTAATCGACAGCATGACGCGCATAAATGGCAAACGCGATGCCCACCGCGAGCAATTCGATTCCGGTGAACGGCAACACCAGCCAGGCGCCGACCAGAACCAGCATGAAAGCAATTGCCAACGAGAACAACGCAAGCGACACATAGAGACAGACGAACTGCCGCGGCGACATCGAACAGTTGCGTTTCATCGTCCAGTCTTTGAGGACCGGTTCTGAATCCGCCAGCAGATCTGTTGCGTCCACCGCTGCCTCCCGCGAATCACCGCCTTCGGCCAATTCTTGCGGCCATCGATTCCGGCCGCGCGAACCCTACCGCGTCACTTCATGTTGCAGCCCTGCGCCTCGGGCCTGCCGCCCCAAATGTGGGAACTCCGGACGACAAACTGACGCATTATAGGCGCGATCCATAGCATCCACAAGCAAGCCCCGATTGGCCCACAAGCCAGGCGTGACAAGCCTTAGCGCTGTTTTGACCCGCCTTTTGCGGGTCTTGCGAGGTGCAAATTTCAGACATAACGGATGCCCTCTTTACCGCTTCAACGATTCCTCGACGAACCTCGTCCGATGTCCTCGATTCGCACGATGCCGTGTCCTTCTGCCGTAGTGCGCGGCACTGCTTTCCATGCGTGTCCGTAGATCACCTCGAAGGTCAGCGCGATCGTGCCGTCGGCCCGGCGGCGCGCTTCGAGCGCCGCCAGCAAGGCCTTGTGCAGCCTGCGCGCGGCAACGCCGGACCATGCTTCGCGCTCGAACGGATACGCGCCCCAGCGGCGGACGTCGGCGAGCAGCGACTCAGGTGACTTGTAGGTGATGGTGAGCGTTTCCTGGTCCATCACGGGAATTTCGAATCCACTTTCGACCAGCATATCGCCGAGGTCGTGCATGTCGACAAAGTCGATCACATGCTTGCGCGACGCCACGCCGTGCGCGGCCTCGACCTCGGCATAGGCGCCACGCAATTCCTTGAGCGTGTCCGGGCCGAGCGTGCTGAACATCAGCAGGCCGTTCACCTTGAGCACGCGCTGCCACTCGGGGAACACGAGATCGGGCCGCGAGTGCCAATGCAGCGCGAGATTGGACCAGATGAATTCAAAGGCGCCGGACCCGAACGGCAGCGCCGAGAAGTCGGCCTGCGCGAACCGCGGGCCACGCGCCCCGAGCGCCTTGCCGAGCGACGCCGGCAGAAAGCGCCGCCAGCTCGTGTCGCCGGCATCGTGGTGCAACGCGCGCGTCAGCATGCCGTGCGACAGATCGGAGCCGAACACCGGCGCCTCGGGAAAGCGCTCGCGCAATCCGGGGATGTCTTCGCCCGCGCCGCAACCGGCATCGAGCACGCTGGAGGGTGCAACCTTGATGTAATCGAGACGCTCGCGCATGCGCTGCGCAATCTCGCGCGGCAGGAACGCAACCTCGCCGAAGGTCGCGGCGCGGCGGTCGAAAATACGCCTTAGGCGCCGGGAATCATAGGCCGGACGGCCAGATTGAGCGGAAGTTGGGGGCATGAGTGTCGTGCTGGCGTAGAGCAGGAAGTATACTCGTTCGCTTCCCTGCATTCAGCGTGAAAGGCCTTCGCGGGCGCCACTCGTGTCATTGCGACCATTTTCCACCTCGTGCGACAGCAGCTTCGCGGGTTTCGCGCGCCATCTGCATTCGGCCTGGCCGCATGTAATGCACGCCGCATTGCCGAACCTTTGCGCGTTATGCGGCAATATGTCGCACAAGACCTTGTGCGCTGGCTGCGACGACGGGTACTGGAACGAGAGCCGCCTGCGTTGCGCGGTGTGCGCGGTGCCTTTGCCGGCGACGCGGCGGGCGAGTCGCGCGCGCTATCGTTGCGCGGACTGCGTTGCCGAGCCGCCGCCGTTCGATGCGACCTTCGCGCTCGCCGACTACCGCGCACCGCTCGACACGCTGGCGGTCGGCCTGAAATTCCGCGCGCGGCTGATGCTCGCGCGTGAGTTCGCGCAGCGCCTCGCGCGGCTCGGGCAAGACGGCCGGCAAGACGAATCCGACTGGCCCGAGGTGATCGCGCCGGTGCCGCTCGCCGGCCAACGTCTGAGCGAGCGCGGCTACAACCAGGCTTGGCAGATCGCGAGGCCCTTGGCTCGCGCGCTGAATGTACGCAGCGACGCCACCTTGCTGCAGCGGGTGGTCCACACCGCGCCGCAGTCGCGGCTCGATCTCGACGCGCGCCGCCTGAACGTCGGCGGCGCATTCAGGGTTACGCGAGCGGTGCGCGGTCTGCACGTCGGCATCGTCGACGATGTGATGACGACCGGCGCGACGCTCGAAGCGCTCGCGCGAACGCTCAAAGCCGCCGGGGCGCGGCGGGTCACGAACTTCGTCGCGCTGCGCACACCGAAAAACTAGTCTCCACGTGGTCTCACTATGTTCAATGTCGTTCTCGTAGAACCGGAAATTCCGCCGAACACCGGCAACGTGATTCGCCTGTGCGCCAACACCGGCGCGCGGCTCCATCTGATCGAGCCGCTCGGCTTTCCGCTCGACGACGCCAAGCTGCGGCGCGCCGGCCTCGACTATCACGAATATGCGCAAATGAATGTGCATGCCGATTGGGCCGCGTTCGTTGCGAAAGAAACGCCGGACGCGGCGCGCATGTTCGCGTTCACCACACGCGGCTCGGGCCGCTTTCACGAGCATGCGTTCCAGTCGGGTGACTGGTTCGTGTTCGGCGCCGAAACGCGCGGCCTGCCCGACGCGGTGCTCGACCAGTTCGCCAACGATCAGCGTGTGCGTCTGCCGATGCGCCCCGGCAACCGCAGCCTGAATCTGTCGAATACCGTCGCGGTCGTGGTGTTCGAAGCGTGGCGTCAGACCGGCTTCGACGGCGGCGCCTGACAGCGTTTGATTTCGGCTTCATAGCGCGCGAACATCGCGTCGTCGAAGCAGGCGAACACCACCTGTTCGATTTGCGGGGTGCGCGGCAACGTGTCGAGCACCGTGGCGAGCGCGATCCGCACCGCGTCCTCGGCGGGGAAACGGTAGATGCCGCAACTGATTGCGGGAAACGCAATGCTCTTGCACCGCGCGTCGTGCGCCAGTTCCAGCGAGCGCCGGTAGCACGACGCGAGCAGATCGGTTTCGCCATGCGCGCCGCCTCGCCACACCGGGCCGACCGCGTGAATCACGTGCGTGGCCGGCAAGCGGTAGCCGCGCGTGAGTTTCGCATCGCCTGTCGCACAGCCACCCAGCGTTTCGCATTCGCGCAGCAAGTCCTTGCCGGCCGCGCGATGGATTGCGCCGTCCACGCCGCCTCCGCCCAATAGCGAGGTGTTCGCCGCGTTGACGATCGCATCCACATTGAGCGTCGTGATGTCGACCACGCGCGCTTCCAGCGTGCAGGCATTGAAAGTGATCATGAGAGCCTCGCCGATCCGCAACGTCGATGAAAACGTGGACAGCGATCAGGGGCAGCCGTTCAACGCTGACGCGCGCTAAACGGCTGAAAGACAACGCTTATTCAGCTTTGGAATCGCGCCGCAGCAGGGCGCTGACGGCGTCGCGAGGCGCGACGCCGTCGAACAGCACGGCACAGACCGCTTGCGTGATCGGCATCTCGATCGCGTGCGCGCGTGCGATCGCGAGCACCGCTTGCGCGCAACGCACGCCTTCGGCCACGTGACCGAGGGCGCCGAGAATGTCGTCGAGCGTCCGGCCCGCGGCGAGTTGCAGACCGACCGTGCGGTTGCGCGACAGATCGCCGGTAGCGGTCAGGATCAGATCGCCCAGGCCGGTCAAGCCGGTGAACGTTTCCGCCCGGCCGCCCAGCGTCACGCCGAGACGCGACATTTCAGCCAGCCCGCGCGTGATCAGCGCCGCGCGCGCATTCAGGCCGAGGCCGAGACCATCGGCAATGCCCGTCGCAATGGCCAGCACGTTTTTCACCGCGCCGCCCACTTCCACGCCGACGATGTCGTCGCCGGTATAGATGCGCATCGCGTCATGATGAAATGCGGCGACCGTGTGCTCGCGGCACGCCGCCGACGCGCTCGCGATCGTCAGCGCAACCGGCAAGCGCTGCCCGACTTCGCGCGCGAAGCTCGGACCCGACAGCACGCCGTTGCTGCGATGCTCCGGCAACTCGGCCGCGACCACCTGATGCGGCAGCAACTGCGAATCAGCTTCGAAACCCTTGCACAACCACACCACGTGCGCCGGCACCTTGCCCGCGTCGCGCATCGCGCGAAACAGACCGCGCAGTCCGGCCACCGGTGTCGCCACGACGCACAAGGCGTCGTCGGCGAGCGCGTGGTCGAGCGCTGCGCTCAGGTCCGCTTCGTAGCGAAGCGCCGCCGGCAAAGCAACGCCCGCCAGATAGCGGGCGTTTTCGTGCGAAGCGTGGAGGTCGGCGATCAGCGCGGGCTCGCGCGCCCACAACACCGTGTCGTGCCGTGAGGCCAGATGGCCGGCGAGGGCCGTGCCCCATGCGCCGGCGCCGAGGACAGCAACCTTCATAGCCGGCACCGCTTGCGACACGTTAGTGCGTGACGCCGTTCTGCGCCGCGCCTTCCTGGCTGCCCATCTGCGCGAGACGTTGCTCGTAGAGCGCCTGGAAGTTGATTTCGGCGAGGTGGATCGGCGGGAAGCCGGCGCGGGTGATCGCGTCGGCGATGTTCGAGCGCAGGTACGGGAACAGGATCGTCGGGCAGGCAATGCCGACCAGCGGATCGATCTGCTCGGCCGGGATGTTGCGGATATCGAAAATGCCGGCCTGCTTGGCTTCGATCAGGAATGCGACCTTGTCCGACACCTTGGCCGTGACCGTGCCCGTGACGAGGATTTCGAACACGGTGTCGGCGAGGCGCTCGGCCTTCACGTCGACTTCGACTTCGACCGACGGCATTTCCTGCTCGAGGAAGATGCCCGGCGAATTCGGCTGCTCGAGCGACATGTCCTTCAAATAGATGCGCTGGATGTTGAAGAACGGCTGGTTATTCTCGTCGGACATGATTGAGTGATTCCTGATAGGTATGCATGGTGGCGGCGCATGATTGCATGTGCCGCCAGATCGTTGCGGCGCTTTGCCCGTCCCGACAGGACAGACACGCGCCGGCTTGTATTTCACACGCCCGCTCGCGCGCCCTGGGGCGCGCGAACTCAGGCGGCTTCGAGCAGCGGCATCAAACCGCCCGCGCGATCGAGCGCGGACAGGTCATCGTACCCGCCGACATGCGTCTCGCCGATGAACACTTGCGGCACCGTGCGACGACCGGTCCGCGTCATCATCTCCTCACGACGGGCCGGGTCTTTGTCGATCAGTACCTTTTCAACCTGCTCGACGCCGCGCGACTTTAAAAGACGTTCGGCCATCTGGCAATACGGGCACACCTGGGTGCTGTACATGATCACTTTGTTCACTTCGCTGCTCCTTGTTTCACAACCGGCATACCGGCTTTCTGCCAGGCGTCGACACCGCCTTCGAGAACGTGGACTTCCGCGTAGCCTGCATCCTGCACGATACGCGCTGCCTTGTTCGACTGCTGGCCGGTCTGGCACACCAGCAGCACCGGGTTGCTCTTGTTCTTCACGAGTTGCGCGACCTTCGCCTGCAACTCCGCGAATTCAAGGTGCCGTGCCGCGGGCAAATGCCCTTTGGCGAAGTCGGCGGACGAGCGTAGATCGATCACCGCCGCGTTGCGCCGGTTGATCAGTTGGGTGGCTTCAGCAGCCGACAGGCCGCCGCGGCCGCGCCGGCTGATCGTCGGCCACAGCAGCAACCCACCGGAGATGAGGACGATCGCGATCAGTACAAGGTTTGTGTAATCAGTGAAAAACTTCACGGAAAATCCGCCGAAAAAGAGAGAAATCGAAAAGGGCAATCGAGCCATTATAAAATAACCGTCTGACGCGATGGCGGCGCTCCTCTAAAGGACCCTCGCTGCGCTTTACCGCTTCCTTACTACCGACCGGCAATCTCATGTACAAACTCGTTCTCATCCGCCACGGCGAATCGACGTGGAACAAGGAAAACCGCTTCACGGGCTGGGTGGACGTCGACCTCACCGAGCAGGGCAACCTGGAAGCGCAGCAAGCCGGCGCGCTGCTGAAGGACTCCGGCTACACGTTCGACATCGCCTACACGTCGGTGCTCAAGCGCGCGATCCGCACCTTGTGGCACGTGCTGGACAAGATGGATCTGATGTACCTGCCGGTCGTGCATTCGTGGCGTCTGAACGAACGCCACTACGGCGCGCTGTCGGGTCTTAACAAGGCGGAAACCGCCGCGAAATTCGGCGACGAACAGGTGCTGGTCTGGCGCCGCAGCTACGATACGCCGCCGCCGGCGCTGGAGCCGACGGACGAGCGCGCGCCCTACGACGATCCGCGTTACGCCAAGGTGCCGCGTGAACAACTGCCGCTCACCGAGTGCCTGAAGGACACGGTCGCACGGGTGCTGCCGCTGTGGAACGAGTCGATCGCGCCGGCCATCAAGTCGGGCCGCAACATCGTGATCGCCGCGCACGGCAACTCGATCCGCGCGCTGGTCAAGTATCTCGACGACATCTCGGACGACGACATCGTCGGCCTGAACATTCCGAACGGCGTGCCGCTCGTCTATGAACTCGACGAGAACCTGAAGCCGATCAAACACTACTATCTGGGCGACCAGGAAGCCATTGCGAAGGCGCAAGCCGCGGTTGCCAGCCAGGGCAAAAAAGCAGGCTGATTCCGCCGTCGCGCCGCAGGCCGTCGCGCGGAAAAGTACCGCAGAGCGGCGGCCCGCGGGCCGGGGGGGGGGGGGGGGCCCCCCCCCCCCCCCGCGCC
>NZ_JAQQEU010000054.1:0-47593 GCF_046026895.1 Paraburkholderia sediminicola | reverse complement strand
CGGCCAGGCCGCGCTTTTTCATTGCACCACGCACCGCTCAATACACCTCGGGCACGATCATCGAGCTGGGCACCGGCTGGCGGCTGTACTCGTCGTTATAGACGCGCGCCGGCAATTCGATCTGCGGATGCTCGATCTCGTGATATGGCACCTGGCTCAGCAGATGATGAATGCAGTTCAGACGCGCGCGCTTCTTGTCGACGGCCTGCACGACCCACCACGGCGCCTCCGGAATATGCGAGCGCTGCAGCATCACTTCCTTGGCCTGCGTATAGGCTTCCCAGCGGCGCCGGCTTTCCAGATCCATCGGACTGAGCTTCCACTGCTTCAGCGGATCGTGAATGCGGTTCTGAAAGCGGATCTCCTGCTCTTCGTCGGTAATCGAAAACCAGTATTTGAGAATCTGCACGCCGCTGCGCGCCAGCATCTTTTCGAATTCCGGCACCGAGCGGAAAAACTCTTCGTACTCTTCGTCGCTGCAGAAATTCATCACGCGCTCGACGCCCGCGCGGTTGTACCAGCTGCGATCGAACAGCACCATTTCGCCGCCCGCCGGCAGGTGCGACACGTAGCGCTGGAAATACCATTGCGTGCGCTCGCGATTATTCGGCGCCGGCAATGCCGCCACCCGGCACACGCGCGGATTGAGCCGCTGCGTGATGCGCTTGATCGCGCCGCCCTTGCCCGCCGCATCGCGCCCTTCGAAGATGACCACGAGGCGATGGCCGGACTGCACGATCCAGTCCTGCAGCTTGACGAGTTCGCCCTGCAAGCGGAACAACTCGCGGAAATACACCTTGCGTGCTTCGCGATGCTCGGGGGTGAAGCCATCCGCGCCGTCGATGATGCGGTCGTCGACCTCCATTTCGAGTTCCTCGTCGTAGGCATCGATGAGGTCTTCCTCGAAACGGCGCTGCCGCTCTGCCAGCCATTCGGCTTCCGGTCTCGGATCCTGCTCTTTCATTGCGGCTCTCCAGGCAACAGAAATGGTTAAGCGCGCGGCGGCCAGCGCGACGCGAACGCGTTCGATTATTGAAGCACCAGGTGTCAGCCGTGTTACCGCCGTGGCTACCCGGGCTGCCTGCGGACATCGGGCGCGCGTTGGCGCGAGCGCTGCATGCCCGCGCACGCGTGCGATTGGCACGCGTAGTGAACATTCATGATAGCGAGTTTTGCACGCCCGTCCGGCGCTTATGTCATGGCTTAACGCAACGGCCGCGCGAAACTGAGTTCGTGGCCGTCCGGATCGGTGATGTGGAAATAGCGCTCGCCCCACGGCGCGTCGGACGGTTCGAGCGATGGGTTCAATCCGGCTGCCAGCGCTTTGCGGTAGATCGCATCGACGTCCGATACGTAAAAGATCACGCGGCCCCACCAGTTGACCGGCGCGCGCGTGTCGGCAATCAGGTTCAGGTACGATGCGCCGAACGCGAACGATGTAAACGCCTCACGCGGACCGCCGAATTTGACTGGAAAGCCGAGCGCTTCGTAAAACGACACCGAACGCGACATGTCGTGCGTGGCAAGCGTGATCGCACTGAGCGATTCGATCTGCGATTCCGTCGAGGTCGATGCGGCGGAAGATGACGGCGTGGCTGCTGGCATTGGGTGTCTCCTTGTGGCATGAGCGACCAAAGTGTCTCACAGCCGGCCCTGACCCACCCCGCTCGCAGCCGCCCTTGAAAACCCTCGCCGCGCCCTGCATCTGCGGGTCCGCCAATCCGGAGCATCGCCATGGGAAGCCGTCCACGCTTCATCGATGACCTGTCGCGCGCCGCATCCGACGCCCCCGGGCCGCACTCACTCAACCCCTTATCGGACGACGCCCTGCTCGACGCCTATTCCCGCACCGTGATCGGTGCGCTCGAACGCGTCCAGCAGGCGGTCGCCTTCATCTCCGTCGAACGCCGGCTGCCCGGCGAGCCGTCCGGGCGCAGCCGAGGCGCGCGCGGCGGCACCGGCTCGGGCTTTCTGTTCACGCCTGACGGCTACCTGCTCACCAACAGCCACGTCGTGCACGGCGCCACGCACATTCAGGTCACACTCGCCGGCGGCGCGAAGTTCGACGCCGATCTGGTCGGCGACGACCCCGGCAGCGATCTGGCCGTGTTGCGCATCGGCTCGCCGGAGCCGTTGCCGCATGTCGAACTCGGCGAGTCGTCGAAGCTGCGTGTCGGCCAGATTGCGATCGCCGTCGGCAATCCGCTCGGCCTCGCGCAAACCGTGACGACGGGCGTGGTATCGGCGCTCGGCCGCTCGCTGCGTTCGAACTCCGGCCGCATGATCTACGACGTGATCCAGACCGACGCCGCGCTTAATCCCGGCAACTCGGGCGGCCCGCTGATCAATTCGGCGGGCCAGGTGATCGGCGTCAATACCGCGATCATTCCCGGCGCTCAGGCAATCTGTTTTGCCACCGCGATCGACACGGCCAAATGGGTCATCATGCAGATCTTCGCGCATGGCCGTGTGCGGCGCGCCTATATCGGCGTGGCTGGCACAACGACGCCGCTATCGCGGCGCGTGCAGCGCTACTTCAGTTTGAGTTCTGAAACCGGCGTGCACGTGATGGAGATCGTCAAAGGCAGTCCGGCCGCGCTCGGCGGTCTGCGCACCGACGACACCATCGTCGCGATCGACGCGCAGGCCGTGCACGACGTGGATAGCCTGCAACGCACGCTCGACGCGTCGCGTATCGACAAGCCGGTCAACGTGACGGTGCTGCGCGGCGCGCAACGGCTCGAACTGACATTGACGCCGGTCGAGCAGGCGGGTTGATCGATGTAACGCTCAGGGGCTGGCAGCGCGGTTTGGCAAGTCGCGACATTTCGTCAGGTGCGTGCCGCCCACGCTTCACGCACCTTCTGCACCTTCATTCACCTTCATGCGCCCGCGACGGCCGCGCGCGATCTCATCGCCTGCACCTTGCGGCAAACGCGCGGTAACCGGAATCGACAGGAACGAGAACAGGCCGACCACGAGGAACGCCGGCCAGAAGTCGGAGAACACGATCGTCGAATGGCCCTGCACGTTGTGCGAAATTTGCAGCACGATGCCCGCGATCGTCACGCCGAGTCCCAGCGAAATCTGCTGGATCACACTCGCGACACTCGTCGCGCGGCCGACATCGCTGCTCGGAATATCCGCATAGGCCAGCGTGTTCAACGACGTGAACTGCAACGACGGAAAGAAGCCGCCGAACAGCACGACGCACCAGATCAACCAGTGCGGCGTGCCCGGAAAGAACAAACCGTAGACTGCGATCGCCAGTCCCGCGCAGCCCGCGTTGAACATCAGCACGGTGCGAAAGCCGAAGCGTTCGAGAATGCGCGAGGCCACCGTCTTCATGAAGATCGACCCGAACGCGGACGCGCAAGTAATCGACCCGGCGCGGAACGCTGTCATGCCCAGGCCTTCCTGCAACGCAAGCGGCAATAGAAATGGCACCGCGCCGAGCCCGATGCGAAACAGCGAGCCGCCCGCCACACTCGCATGAAAACTCGGGATGCGCAGGAGCCGCAGATCGAGCACCGGCAATTCGACGCGGCTCGCGTACAGCGCGTACAGCACCAGCAACACCACGCCGGTCGCGCACATGCTGATCGACACGCGGTTCGACACCAGGTCGCCACCCACCAGCGAGAGCCCCAGCATGAACAGCGACGCGCCGCTGGCGGACAGCACGAAGCCGACCCAGTCGAGCCGGCCGGGGTGCGCCTCGCGCACGTTGGCGATGTGCTTGTTCGCGAGCCAGATGCCCAGCAGACCGATCGGAATATTGACGACGAAGATCAGCCGCCAGTGCAGATACGTCGTGATGAAGCCGCCGAGCGGCGGCCCGACCACCGGCCCGAGCAAGGCCGGCACCGTCAGATAGTTGACCGCGCGGATGAACTCGGACTTCGGCACCGAACGGAAAATGATGATGCGGCCCACCGGCACCATCATCGCGCCGCCAATGCCTTGCACGAAACGCGCGACCACGAAGGTGCCGAGCGACGTGGACGCCGCGCACATCAGCGAGCCGGCCATGAAGACGCCGATGGCCGTGCGGAACACCGTGCGCGAACCAAAGCGGTCGGCCACCCAGCCACAGACCGGGATGAACACGCCGAGGCCGATCACATAGGCCGTGACCGCGAGCTTGAGGGTGATGGGGTCCTGGCCAAGATCGCGCGCCAGAACGGGCAGGGACGTCACGATCACCGTGCCGTCGACGTTTTCCATGAACATCGCGCACGCGACGATCAGCGGAACAATGAATGCGCCTAAAGCGAGAGGCATTGGCGGGACGAGGGGCTGCTAGGCCGTCGATGTAAAGCGACGATTATGGCATTGCAGCGGCAACCTATGTGGTTGCGTTGGGGGCTTGGTGTGCGCGAGTGCGCAACGCGACGAAGGGGAACCGGCGCGCAGCCGGTTCCCCTTCGTCATGCAACGGAATGCTTCAGACCGCTACTCAACGCGACGCGCTGACGAGCGGTTGCAATTGCGGCAGGATCTCGTTGCTCGCGCGAGCAACGTCGTTCGGAAAGTCGATTTCGATCCACGGCGCGCCGGTCATGTCGGCGGTGTCGAACACCTGGCTGCGTTCCAGCAGCAGATCGCGCACGGCTTCTTCGTGCGGCAGGTTGGCCCGGCCGCTTTCGACATAGCCCGCCACGATCTGCGTGAAACGTCGCGCGGTTTCCTCGCGGAAACGGAAGAACCCGACCGACTCGCCAATCATGTCGTAGGTGAGATTGACCGGGAGCTGCTTGCGCAATTCGACCGGCACGCCGTCTTTCAGACACAGCTTGACGGGCTCGTCGCCGGCTTCGAAATCGCGGTCGATCAACAGCCGGTTGACCGTTTCACCCGCCACCAGCGCGCTCAGAATGCGCTCGTCATAGAGCACGTCGGCGTCCATGAGCAGCACGTCGCCGCCGCGCGTAAGCGCATCGGCCACCGTATGCACCGTCAGCACGCTGCCCAGATCGAAACGCGGGTTCAGCACGGTCTCCACCTTATGCGGCCAGTTGATGCGCTCCAGTTCCGCCTGCACCGATTCCGGCTGAAAGCCGAGCGCCAGCACGACATCGGTCACGCCGGCGGTTTCGAGTATTTGCAGATGCCGTTCGAGCAGGCTCATGCCGTCGAACTGCAACAGACATTTCGGGAACTGAGCTTGCGGCGGTTGCTGAAGACGCAGGCCGAGGCCCGCCGCGAGGATGATGGCACGCATGCGCGGTCCTTTGAAAAAATACCCAGATTAATCGGCAGCCGGCACGCGCGCCGTGGCGCGCCGCCGTTGCCAGCTTCTTTCGCTGAAGTGCAAAACCAGCAGGCCCGGCAGACCTAGCAGGATTTCACGGGCGCGCTTGGCGAGCGACAGCGCCAGCGCCGCGTCCGGCGGCAGACCGACCAGCGGCGCGAGCAGCAGATAGCCGCCCTCCTGCACGCCGAGCGAGCCCGGAATCATGAACGCTGCGCCGCGAATCGCTTGCCCAATACTTTCGAGCAGCAGCGCGTCGATCCAGTCGACCGGATGGCCGAGAAAGCGCAGCGCGAGCCAGACCTCGACCGTGCCGACCACCCAGCCCACCAGACTCAATACGAAACTCGCCGCGACCCGGCCGCGCTCGCGGTAGAGCGCCTCCACGGCGGCGTCGACGGCTTCCGCGCGCGTCATCAGCGCGGACCAGTCGCGCTTGCCGAATACTTTCGAGACCACGCCGAGCAGCCGGCCGAACAGGCCGCGCCGCTGCGCATAGTAGAAGCCGACGATCATCGCGCCCAGCACGCCGGTGGCGATCAGCGTCGCGGTTCGCAGGTCGTGCAGCGCACCGTGCGCGGCAGAGGCGCCGAACAGCAGCAGCCCGCCGAGTGCGAAGACGATTTGCGCGAGCGCCTGCGCGGTCGTGCTGACGGTGATCACCGAGGCGGCGTCGCGCATGCGCATGCCGAGTTGCGACAGTTGACGCACCATCACCACCGGGCCGCCGATCTGCCCCGCCGGCAACAGGCTATTCACCGACTCGCCGATCCAGCGCGCGAACAGCGCGTCGCGCAACGACAACTCGCGATGCGCGCCGTTACGGCTACGTTGGAACAACACGGAGATCGCAGCGGCGTCGAGCACGAGCGGCACCGCGTGGAACGCCGCGACGAGCGCGAGTCCCCAACCCGCCGCCAGCAGCGTCGAGGCGACCGAGCCGAACCCCTGCCACGCCAGCAGGCCGACGAACAGCGCCGTGCCGATCGACAGCAGAAACAGGGCCGCGCGACTCATGTGCGATCCTTGCCGCGCAATGCCATCTGACGGAACACCTGACGGAAACCGAAGTACGCAATCGCGTCCTTCATGTTCGAAATGAAACGGCGCCACGGGCGCATGTTGGGGTCGGTGACGTATTCGAACGTGAGCGACACGCGCATCTCGTTCGGGCCGGCCGGCGTGATGCGATGACGCAGCTTGTCACCGTCGAAAAACACGAGGCCGCCCGGCGGAATCTGCACCGAGCCCGGTTGGTCCGGCACATCGGGGTTGCGCGTATGCAGTTCGTAGTCGAGCCGGCACGATGATTCGTCGATCACGCCGAGCAGCAGCGTGTAACGGCGGCCGTCATAGTACGAAGTGTCGTAGTGCCAGCCGATGTGGTCGCCCGGCCGCGTGTAGTAATACAGCGCGTAGGCGTGCGGGTCGTCGGCGGGCGATACCTGCAGTGGGTCGCCGCTCAGCTGCTCCAGCCAGCCGATCAGCTCCTTCGAGCGATACAGCTCGGCGATGAACGGCGTGAGACGGTCGATCGTATGGCGGCTCACGCTGCCGCCCTGCTTGTGACCCGGCAGATAGTTGCGGTTCACTTCGTCGAGCAGCGCGCGCGCGCTGTGGACCAACTGGGCGGTGACCGCGGGCGCGAGGAAGTCTTCCAGATACAGGAACGCGCCCTGCGCAGCGAAGTCTTTGCGCAGGCGCGGATTGTCGAACGTGCGCGTGCGGCTTGCAACCGCGTGGTCGGCGTTCGGCGCCGCCGGCGCCGACGCGGAGGAACGTTCAACCGGCGTCCCTGCGATCACGTCGTCTTCGGCGTGCGTACTCATTCGCTAGCCCACCTTTGCCTGGTTTCGGACCTGCCGGCTGCCTTGCCCGCCGGCCGAGCCGCGCGGCGCGCAACGCGCCAGTAGTCGACCACGACCCAGGCGGCGAACAGCGGCGCGCCGATCGACGCGGCCACCACGAAAGGCATCACGACGTTCGTCAGCGTGACGATCGGCAGCAGGTACAGCACGTCTTCCGTTTCGAAGCCGCCGACCGATGCCTGCTTCGTGCCCGCCTTGCCCGCCATCTCCTCGATGCGCATGCGCAGGAAGAAAATCAACGCGACCGCCACGCCAGCCCCCGCACCAAGCGCGCCCGGCGCGAGCGTCAGTCCACCGATCTGCGCAGCGCCCACGCCGGTCCCCATGCCGACGAATAGCATCACGGTGACGAGCGCGTCGCACGCGAGGTCGTAAAAATGACCGATCCGGCTCGACTTGCCGCCGATGCGCGCGAGTTCGCCGTCAGTGTGGTCGACGAAGTTCGACAGCACGATGAGCAGCGCGCCGGCATTAGCCCACGCGAATTCACCGTGCGCAAGGCACAGTGCGCCTGCCAGTCCAATCAGCAAGCGCAGCGTGGTCAGATGGTTCGGCGTGACCCAGGTATTCACCAACGGCGTCACGAGCCGGCGAGCGAGCCGGGCGTCCCACGCGCGGGGTGCCGGAACATTAATTGGAGGAGAGGGTCGCGAAGTCATAAGGCGGAAATATATACGGGATCGAAAAAGATTGCTTTCTTCCCTTACATTTCCTGGTGGCTCTTCAGTTACCGGCGTGTGCCAGCCGCCAAGCAAGATTTGCCGAATCGCGATACAGTGCAAACCCAGTTGCGCCTGTCACATGAAATCGCCTCGCTGCGCAACGTCTTGCGGGTCTGGACATCATGCCGCCACCCGTTGCAAAACCACGAAGTCGAATGCAGGTCGCCGCTTACGCTTATGAAACGCTTTATTTCTTCTGTACTCCTTCTTCTCGCGGGCGCGCTGCCGTTCAGCGCTTTCGCCGCATCACTCGACGCGCCGCTCACGTGCAATGAGAGCGGCCATCAGTTCATCGCCGACCTCGCGCAGCAGCAGATGATCGATCCGACGCCCACGCGCGTCGAACACAATTCGATCAACGCGTTCTCGCCGGCGTCAGGCGCCGCTCTGACCGCGTACGGTTTCCGCGTATTCGCGGTGGTCGGCTACGAAAAAGACGACCCCATGTTCCGCGTCGGCGATGGCGAGCCGCTCGCGCGCTCGGCCTACGGCGTGGTGGTATTCGGCAGCCAATCCAAGGTGCAGGACGCACTTGCCGGCGCCGGCAGCACGGCGATCGTCCACCATGTGGCGCCGCTCGTCACGGCGATCTTCTGCAAGCGCAGCTGAAGCGCAGTCGAGCCTCGACGCAGGCGCCGACGCCCCCGCACGACCACTAGCCCGGACGGCGAAATCCGTTTTCCACCCACGCCGCGGCGCTCGCCTTGCTCAGCTTGAAATTGGCTGCGACCTGCACCTGCGCGAGCTGTTCACCGAACGCGTCTAGCGCGCTCAGCAGCGCATACGGTTCGATTTCGTCAGGGACGATGTCCAGCGTGATGTCGAGTTCGTCGTTACCGTCCGCGCTCGCCACTCGCACCTGCTTGTGCAATTGCGCGCGCAGTTGCTGCTCGTGACGGCGCAGCACTTCCGATGCGGTCTTCACCAGCGTGTTGAACGCCGACGTGTCGAGCGGCTTCGGGTCTTTCTTGTTGCGGCCCATCGTCCACGGTCCGACGAGCGCGGGTTCCGCTTCGCCGTCCTTGATCATTTCGACGGCCCAGCCTTCATCGTCTTCATTCTTGATGACGCGCGCGGTCCAGCCGTCGTCGCGCCACAAGCGCGCTTCGTGCACGCTTTCGCCCAGCTCGGACGAACCTTCCGTCGTGAGATCGGCAGCGGTGTCGGACGATGGAAGGGGTGTATCGGTCATTACAGGTTCACTCACGTTCGCGGGGCGGAAAAGCACATCTGAAGTCCGCAATTCTACCCGCCCGGCGCGTGCCCGCCGCTTGTACAGGACGAACGGACAAGTCCCGCTGAGCCGCTCACCAAACGAAACGCTTTATTTCGCCATTCATCCGAACTTACGATTTCATTATGAAAAACCCACAAAAAAACGCGGCCCGAAAGCCGCGTATAAAATGAAAAGGCACCCTCGGTCAAAAGGGCGAGAGAATTGTATAGCCGCAATTGAGCCGGATACTTCGCGCACTCCGGAAAAGTGAATTACGCAAAACGGCATGAATCGTCGAGGATCAGGCAATGCTTTATAACGCCCTCCCCATGCGGCTCTGCGCGCACTATCTCGAACTGGCACCGCCGCAGCGATCGACCAGCGCTCTTCGAATCAATCTCTAAAAATCTTATTCTTTGTTTATTCACACTTGCGCAACTCGAATTAACCACGGCGAATTCAAAATTGCTGGTTGCGCCATCGCGGATTAAAAATGCGAATGCCTGGAAATGCACTTCGCAGTGACTCGACACTCAACCTGCACAATCGTCGACAACCAACAACCTGGTGGCTGCGGCTGTGGGTCTGCGTCACCGCTTCCAGGTTCCCCACGCGGTGCTCGCCGCGCGTGACACGATCACGTCGCGGCCTTTTTATGGGTGACGGCGCTTGCGCACGGTGGGTATACTGACTCTGGCTGCTGCTCCTGCTGTTCACGTCGTGGCACTCGAACAGCAGCTTCGTCGCGAAGCATGACGTTGCGCTTCGCCCGCGCCCCAAGTTCCCGTGCACGACCGGGGACGCCGACGATCGGACCATGAAAAGACTTCTCCTGCTCACCTCCGCTGTTGCCGTCATTGCCTCTCTCGCTGCCTGCGGTTCAAGCGGCCCCGCCCGCGACGCGTCCCTGCCGATACTGTACGTGTCGTCGCAACGCGCTCCCGCCTATATCGCCGAATGCCTCGAAAGCCGTTTGCCGCGCGTGCGCACATCGCACGTCGGCACAAGGACGGAACTCGCGGTCGGCTCGGACTCGAACAACTCGTACGTCGTCACGCTGACGCCGCTCAATGCGGGCTCCGTCATCAAGGTAATGCAACCCGCGAACGCACCGGACGATCCGCCGGAAGCCGAAATACGCTTCGACATCGCACGCTGCGTGACCTGATATTGCGCTCACCTGTCGGCGTCGGGAAAGCCGGGCCGCGGCGCGAATTTTTATCTCGCGCAGCGGCTATTTTTTTATCTGCTCATCTGCGAACATAGCCGCCCTTTGTCTTTCTAGCGACGCTGCGCGTCGCGAGTTTCGATGGCATCCAGCAAGGCACATCACGCGACCGGTTTCGCAGCCGGCGTGATCGCGGCGGCAGTCGTCGCGCGCATCGGCGGCGGCGATAAATTTAGCGGCGTGTTGTTGAGTTTCTTCGCCGGCGTCGCGGGGGGCACAGCGCCGGACTGGCTGGAGGTCGCGTGGTGGTCGCGCGCGCGGCGTCTGTGGATCACGCATCGCACGTTGACGCATTGGGGGGTGGGGTGGCTCGCGCTGCTTGGGTTCTCCTACCACTCGCTCGGACATTCGATCTATGCAGCACCCGCGTTCGGCTTCGCGTGCGGCGGGCTGATGCACCTGGTCGCCGATTGGCCGAATCCGCTAGGCGTACCCTGGATTGCCGGGCGGCATTCGCTGAATTTGTGGAAGAGCGGGCATTGCGATCTGATCGTGGTGGCGGCTTCGTGGGTGGCGGCCTGGTTTATCGGCGAGCATGTGTGGTGGCATGGCGCGCATGAGTTCGCGCTGTTGCGGCATTTGCGAGCGGGATGAACGTCACGGCGTTGCGCTTGCATTGCCGGCTTCACGCTCACCAGCCCAAACCCGCTATGCGCACCGGACGAAGGCGGCCGTGCTGTGACTCCAATCGACGAAGACCGATGCTGTTACTGCATCGGCAAGTGTCGCGCCTCGTGCACCCGCTGCCCACATAGCGCCACGCGCCGCTGCATCGCGCACGTGTGCTGCGGGCACATCCCTCTCGATCCACGTCGCCCTTCAACGCCTGTCATCGGTGCGCTCGCCTTCACGCACCTTGCCTTGCGACACGCTGCTGCCCGGCGGCACGCTATGCGTGAGCCACACATTGCCGCCGATCACCGAGCCGCGTCCGATCGTCACCCGCCCGAGGATCGTCGCGCCCGCATAAATCACCACGTCGTCCTCGACGATCGGATGACGCGCGTTGCCCTTGATCAACGCACCGTCGCCGTCCGCCGCGAAGCTCTTCGCGCCGAGCGTCACCGCCTGATATACGCGCACGCGCTCGCCAATGATCGCGGTCTCGCCGATCACGACGCCCGTGCCATGGTCGATGAAGAAGCTCGGCCCGATCGTCGCGCCTGGATGAATGTCGATGCCGGTGGCCGAGTGCGCGATCTCGTTGATGAAACGCGCCAGCAACGGCACGCCGAGGCGATGCAACGCGTGCGCGAGCCGGTGATGGGTCATCGCCCACACACCCGGATAGCAGAGCAGGATTTCGGTGATGTGCTGCGCGGCGGGGTCGCCGGTGAAGGCCGCCTGTATGTCGCTGACCAGCAGCGCGCGAATCCCCGGTAACTGCGTGGCGAATTCGCGCGCGACGTCGAACGCGCGCTCTTTCAGATCCGCGTCGGAGGTCGTCGCGAACTGGGGCAGAAAGCGCAATGCGCGGCGAATCTGTTCGGCGAGCAGGCGCAAGGTGCTCTCGAGTGTATGGCCGACGTAATAGTCGACGGTTTCGTCGGTCAGATCCGGAGCGCCGTAATGCGTGGGGAACAATGCCGCGCGCAGACCGTTCACGATGCCGACCACGGCTTCGCGAGATGGCAACTCGCGAATCCCGAGCGGATGCCGCGTGCGATGCAATTGTTCACGCGACGCGCGCAGGTCTGCGACGATCTGTTCGAGACCCCAGTTGTGGGAAGGCACATTAGACATAGAGGGACAGCGCCGTGCGGCGAGCACGATTCGAAGTGATTATGCCGAGAGATTACCGCGTTTTGCTGTACCCCGCGCAGCAGCGGGGCCGGCCGGCGCGCGCCGGGGTGCCCGCACGCGGGCGTTCACGGCCTTTGGGCCGAGTGTATTCTTCAGATGGTCACGCTGCTCGCGTCGATCCAGCGCACTGCCCAATCGCGCGCATGGGCGATGGCGGTGGCTTCGTCGGAGAAGCGCAACTCGGTGGGGAAGAAACGGTTGGCGACCAGTTCGCCGTCGCTCGAGCGCGAGATGACCACATAAGGCTGCCAAGTGCCATCGACCGCGCGTGCCGGCGCGCAATTCAACAAATAGCCGCGATGTGTGAATGCAGCATCGAAGTGCATGTGTCACCCGCCCTGACAGCCCCGTAAAATGTTTTGAGTGGCGCGACCGTTGTTCATTGTTTCCGACCAGGATTGGATTAGTCGGGCCATGTCGTCAATTTAACCGCGCTTCGCTCGTCGGAGTAAGATCATACTCTGTAGAAAATACGCGTCCATTAAAAAAAAACGAAAAGAATCCCCGACGCAATCGCCAGGTGAAATGGCCGTCATGTGCATCGCAGCGGACCGCGCTGCACCACTCGGGCGAGGCAGCCATGCCCGGCGGAATGGGTTTTGCTGACCTTCAACCATGTCCTCTTCAAGGAGAACGCATGATGAACAGCGATATCGACAAGCCGGCAGACGCCGCGACACCATTAGCCAAACGCGGCCCGAGCACGACGGAGATGCACAACGACCGCACGCACGACAGCACCGTCGACACCGACGGAAAGAACCTCGAAGCCGCGCGCATCGCGGGCCACAGCCCGATCGCGCCGGACGAGATCACCACCAGCAACGCGAGCCTGGACAACAGCGTGCCCGAGGCGAACGACGGTATGGCCGGCTTCGACAGCCGGATCGGCGGCAACCACCTGCTGCTCGCGCTCGAACCGGGCTACGCGGTGATCGACAAAGGCATGGTCGAACCGCAAGGCGCCTATTCCGCCGACCATCAGTTCGACGACCCGCGGTCGCTCGCCAGCCGCAGAGATCGCGGGCGCATCCACTACGCGCTGAATCATTTGCGGCCCACACGCGTGATCGAATTACATCGTGTGAAATAAACGTGCTTGCGGGGTGGTTGCGTTTTAAATTCGCTATTTACTCCTATTAATCAATGAATATCAAGGTGCGCATCGTTTGAATAATGGTGCGCACCTTGCTTTGCTTTTGCGCGCTGGAAACTCGGGTTGCGCAATCTCCTGTCGTGGCGGGGCTTTGTCGCGCGGACGAACACCGGGACAATCGGTTGCAAGCAGGTCGAAAGCAGAATGCACCCCCATCGCACTCAAAGGAGCATCGGATGAAAAAAATCGTCGTGATCGGCGCCGCCGGCACGCTGGGCCAGGCAGTCAGCGCGGAGTTGCGGGCGCGCCATGAAGTGATCGAAGTGGGCGTGACCCGCGGGCAGTATCGCGCCGACATCACGGATCCGGCGAGCGTCGAGCGGCTCTTCGGCGAGATCGGCAAAGTGGACGGCGTCGTCACCGCGACCGGCAAGGTGCATTTCGGGCCGTTGCCGGAGATGAGCATCGAACAGTTCTGGGTCGGCCTGCGCGACAAGCTGATGGGCCAGATCAACGTGGTGCTGTCCGCACAGCAATACGTGAACGACGGCGGTTCGTTCACGCTGACGAGCGGGATCATCGGCGACGAGCCGATTCGCCTCGGCGCGAGCGCGACCACGGTCAACATGGCGCTCGAAGGTTTCGTGCGCGGCGCGGCGATCGAGTTGCCGCGCGGCATCCGCATCAACGTAGTGAGTCCGACTGTGCTCACCGAAGCGATGGACGCTTATGCGCCCTCCTTCCGCGGCTTCGAGCCAGTGACCGCGCAACGCGCGGCGCTCGCTTATGTGCGCAGCGTGGAAGGCGCGCAGACGGGCCGGGTGTATCGCGTGGGGTATTGATGACGGCCTGACGGAATCGCGCGGGAGTCGCGCGCTGCGGTCTCGCCGCATCGCGCGCCTCTCGTCGTATGGAGAGCCGTGGTGTGATACCTGCCCTGCGTTACGATGGCATTAGATAAATTGTTGCCTCTCGTGCGGCGAATGTCGTCGCTCAGTGAATCTCCGGCTCGCCCGACTTGTCCGCATCCGGGGCGGCATGCGCGCCGCCGCGTTGCAGAAAATCGAAGTCGCAGCCGTGATTCGCCTGCATCACATGGACCTGATGCAGCGCGCCGTAGCCGCGCGTAAAACGTGGCGCCGGCCTGACCCACGCGGCCTTGCGGCGCGCGAGCTGTTCATCCGATACCAGCAGGTTGAGCCTGCGGCGCGGCACGTCCAGCTCGATCATGTCGCCGCTTTGTACCAGCGCGAACGGCCCGCCGACAAACGACTCCGGCGCGACGTGCAACACGCACGCGCCGTAACTCGTGCCGCTCATCCGTGCATCCGAGATCCGCACCATATCGCGCACACCTTTTTGCAGCAGCTTGCGCGGTATCGGCAATTGCCCCCATTCGGGCATGCCCGGCGCCCCCACCGGCCCGGCATGCTGAAGCACGATCACGCAGGTCTCGTCGATGTCGAGCGCTTCGTCGTCGATGCGCGCGGCCATGTCGTTGTAGTCCTGGAACACGACCGCGCGGCCGGTATGCACGAGCAGATGCGGCTCGGCCGCGCCGGGTTTGATCACCGCGCCATCAGGCGCGATATTGCCGCGCAGCACCGCGAGACTGCTGTTCGGCAATAGCGGCCTGTCGAGGCGGCGAATCACTTCGTCGTTGAAAATTTGCGCGCCTTCGAGGTTCTCGCCGAGCGTGCGGCCATTCACGGTCTTCTGCGAACGGTCGATCAGCTCGCCCAGTTCGGCAAGCAGCGCCCGCAAACCGCCCGCATAGAAAAAGTCTTCCATCAGATACGCGCCGGTCGGCCGTACGTTCGCCAATACCGGCGTGCGGCGCGAGATGTCGTCGTAGCGATCGAGCGTCAACTCGATGCCCGCGCGGCGCGCGAGCGCGATCATGTGCACGATCGCGTTGGTCGAGCCCGACAGCGCGAGGCACGTGGTCACGGCGTTATCGACCGAGCCGGCGGTGAGCAGGTCCGACGGCTTCAGATCCTCCCACACCATATCGACGATGCGCATGCCGGTCTTCACCGCCATCTGCGCATGACGCGAATCCGCAGCGGGAATCGATGCGAAGCCGGGCAGCGTGAAGCCGAGCGCTTCGGCCGCGCTCGTCATGGTCGACGCGGTGCCCATCGTCATGCAATGCCCCGGCGAACGCGCAATGCCGCCTTCGATGCCTTGCCAGTCCTCCTGCGTGATCGTCTGCGCGCGCAGTTCGGCCCAGTACTTCCACGCGTCCGAGCCGGAGCCGAGCGTCACGCCGTTCCAGTTGCCGCGCAGCATCGGACCGGCGGGCAGGAAGATCGCCGGCAGGTCCATCGAGATCGCGCCCATCAGCAGCGCGGGCGTGGTCTTGTCGCAACCGCCCATCAGCACGACGCCGTCGGCGGGATAGGAGCGCAGCGTCTCCTCGGCTTCCATCGCGAGGAAATTGCGGTACAGCATCGTGGTGGGTTTCTGGAACGGCTCGGAGAGCGTCTGCACCGGCAGTTCGACCGGAAACCCGCCGGCTTGCCAGATCCCGCGCTTCACCTCTTCGACGCGTTGCTTGAAATGCGTGTGGCAAGCGTTGATCTCGCTCCACGTGTTGAGAATCGCGATGACCGGCTTGCCCGCATATTCCTCGCGGTTGTAGCCCATCTGCGCGGTGCGCGAGCGGTGGCCGAACGAGCGCAGATCGTTCAGGCCGTACCAGCGGTGGCTGCGCAACTCCTCGGGGGTCTTTCTCTTCGTCAACGTCGGCTCCACGAATGTCGTCGGACGTGCGTCAGCGCTTCTGCTCCTTCACGCGCGACACGATCTGCGTCGGGCTCACGAATTGCAGCGCGATCAGCACCCAGATCAGCGTGATCGCCATGTAGATCATCGCCATCGCATCGATCGATTGCGGAGCGCGCACGCCGGTTGAAAATACAGCGTAGTACAACGCGACCACCAGCGTTTGCGTAGCGGGCCCCGCCGTGAAGAAAGTCAGTTCGAACATGCCGATGGTGCGCACCAGCACCAGCAACCCGGCCGCAAGCATGCCGGGCACCAGCAGAGGCAGCAGCACATAGCGGAAATAGCGGAACGTGTTGGCGCCGAAAATGCGGGCGGCCGCTTCGAGATTGGGATCGATCTGCTCAATGAACGGCGTCATCACGAGGATCACGAACGGCAGCGCCGGCACCAGATTCGCGAGGATCACGCCGCTCAGCGTGCCCGCCAGCCCGACCTTGTACATGACGGTCGCCATCGGAATGCCGTAGGTGACGGGCGGCACCATCAACGGCAGCAGGAAGATCAGCATCGCGATGCGCTTGCCGCGAAATTGCACGCGCGCGAGCGCATACGCCGCCGGCACGCCGAGCAGCACCGACAGCAGCACGACCGCGCCGACCACTTCGACGGTCACCCACAGCACGCTCGCGAGCTGGAAATCGCTCCATGCCTGCGCGTACCAGTGCAGCGTGAAGCCTTGCGGCAACAAGGTGCCGAACCAGCGCGTCGCTACCGAATTGACCGCGACGGTGGCAATCAGCAGCACCACGTTGAGCAGGAAGAACACCATCACGGCCCATACCAGCACACGCCACACGCGGCCCGGCAAACCGGCGCGCTGGGTCTCGCGCTTGACGGGTTCGCGCGCGCCGTCGCCCTGATCTTTCGAAGCGGCCGCGGACCACGCGGGCTGCGCCGCACGACGCTCGCTCGTCATCAGCCTTTGCCTCCGGTTGCCGGACCGCTGTAGAAGAAGCGGCGCGCGCCCAGCAGCGCGGCCACCACCAGCAATTGCACGAAGCCCATCACCATCGCGATCGCGGAGGCGAGCGAATAGTCATAGCTTTCGAACGCGGCTTCGGCCGCGGCGATCGACATCACGCGCGTCGGACCGGCGGGCGCGCCGAGCAGCACCGCCGATGGAAACACCGAGAACGCCTGCACGAACGACAGGCACGCCGCCATCGTGAGCCCCGGCACCAGCAGCGGCAAATAGATGCGGCGAAACTGCTGCCACGGACTCGCGCCGAGCGTCGCCGCCGCGCTCGCGAGCGTCGGGTCGATGCCAGTCACGTACGACAGCGTCAGCAGAAACGCGAACGGAAAGCCCGACACGATCAACGAGATCAGCACGCCCCAGAAGTTATGCGTGAGGCGCACTTCGCGCGTGTACAGATGCAAGCCCTGCAACGCTTGCGGAAACCAGCCGTTGGGGCCGAAGTAGGTCAGCATACCGTCGGCGATCAGCACCGTGCCGAGCGTCACGGGAATCACCAGCAGCGTCGTGACGATCTTCTGATAACGCGAATAGCGGCGCAGCGCGAACGCCACCGGCACCGACACGCCGACGTTGATCAGCGTCGCGGGCACCGCGAGCTTCAGGGTGACGAGAATCGTCGGCCACATCGACGTCTCGGTGAAGAACGTCAGATAGTTGGCCCACAGGCCGCCGCCGTTCATCGGCCGGAACGACAGCGCGAGACCGTACGCGAACGGATAGATGAACGTCGCGGCGATGAACAACAGCGCCGGCGCGACCAGCCACGCCTTGGCGTCGCGCGGCACGAGCGGCGGCGAGGTGGGCGGCAAAGCGGGCGGCGACAGCGTGGGCGTGCTCATGCGGCCTCGGCGTCGTAGACGAGCACGCGCGACGGCGGCACGCGCAGACTGATGCGCTCGCCCTGCGTGAATTCGCCGACGCTGCGCGCCCACACGCTGCCGAAGGCGGTCTGCACGCGCAGCAGCGAATCGTGGCCGCCGTATTCGACGGCGTCCACCAGCGCGTCGAACGCGTTGTCCGCGCCTGGCGCGGTGCGCTCCATGTCCTCTGGACGCAGCGCGACGCTCACGCGTTTGCTGTTAAAGCCCGCCATCGGCGTGCCGATCAGACGCACGCCGTTCGCGCTCACCGCCACGCCTTCGCCCTCGGTGCCTTCGAGCGTGAATTCGGCCACGTTCCGATAACCCATGAAACGCGCGACATGCAGATTGCGCGGCCGCGTGTAGACCTCTTTGGGCGACGCGACCTGCTGCACCACGCCCTCTCTCATCACGACGATGCGGTCCGCCATCGATAGCGCTTCGTCCTGATCGTGCGTCACGTAAAGCGTCGCGCGTTCGAGCTGGCTATGGATGCGGCGAATCTCCGCGCGCATTTCGATGCGCAGCTTGGTGTCGAGATTGGATAACGGCTCGTCCATCAGAATCAGCGGCGGCTCGATCACGATCGCGCGCGCAATCGCCACGCGCTGTTGCTGACCGCCGGACAGCTGGCCGGGCAGCTTGTGCTCATGACCGACCAGTTGCACGAGCTGCAACGCTTCGAGCACACGCCGCTTTGCTTCGCTTCTGCCGATGCCGCGCATCTTCAGGCCGAAGCCGACGTTATCGAGCACGCTCATATGCGGAAACAGCGCGTAGTTCTGAAACACCATGCCGAAGCCGCGCTTTTCCGGCGGCAGCACGTCGATGCGTTTGTCGTCGAGCCAGATGCCGCCGCCGCTCAATGGCTGCAAGCCGGCGATGCAATTGAGCGCCGTCGATTTGCCGCAACCAGAAGGCCCGAGCAATGCGATGAACTCGCCGCGCTGGATCGTCAGATCGAGTTCCTGCAGCGCCGCAATCGCGTGGCCTTGCGCATTCGTGAAACTGCGGCTCACCGAATCGAGCCGCAACTGTTCAAAGTGATGCTTCATGGCGGTTTCCTGATACGCGCGACGCGTCGACGTGGCTGGCGCCCTGTCGACGTGTCACGCGTGAATCGCGACGGCATGCATGGCTGATGCGCGGGCTATTTGGTCTTCTGTGCGCCGACCTCGGTGTCCCACTTCCTGAAAGCCGCGACCATCGCGGCCGCATTCAACGGCAATGCATGCGGACGATCGGCCAGCAGCTTCGCGTATTCCGGGCGGCCGTACTTCTTCAACACGTCCTGGCTGCGCGCGGGCGCCTGCTCGACGCTCACGCCCTTGATCGCCGGGCCGGGATAGAAATAGCCGTCGTCATAGGTCATGGCCTGCTGCGCCGGTTCGAGCATGAAGTTCATCATCTTGTAGAGCACGTCGAGCTTTTCCTTCGGCACGCCCTTCGGAATCACCATGAAGTGAGCGTCGTTCACCCACGTCATGTTGTCGAATGCCTGCACGCGGAATTCGGCCGGCACGATGCCGAGCGCACGCGGATTGATGTCCCAGCCCGTCACCGTCACGGTCATGTCGCGCGTGCCCTCGCCGAGTTCCTTCATCACCGCCGACGTGCCGCCAGGATAATAAGGAATGCAATCGTTCAGCTGCTTCAGGAAAGCCCACGTCTTGTCCCAGCCGTTAATCGGGTCCTGCGGATCCTTGTCGCCGAGCACATAGGGAAGGCCCATCAGGAACGTGCGGCCCGGACCGGAGTTCGCCGGCCGTGCGTAGATCAGCTTGTCCGGATGCGCCTTGCACCATTGCAGCAGCTGCTCGGGCGTTTTGGGCGGATCGCTGACCTTGGCGGGGTTGAATTCGAGCAGCGGCCCGGCCGGCATATACGCGACTTCGAGACCGTAGCCTTGCGCGAGGTCCTGCATCTTGCGCGGACCCGGCGCGTATTTGTCGAGCACACCGGGGAACTGCGCCGCGTTGTCGGGCAGCAGCTTGATCCACAGATTCTGTTCGATGCCGGCAGCCAGCGCGTCCGTGCCGGTCAGCACGAGGTCGATGTCGGAGCGGCCCGCGGCCTGCATCGCCTTGATCTTGCCTGGCAACTGCGGCGCGGGTGCGTTCGTGAAGGTGAGATTGGCGACGAGGTTCGGATACTTCGCCTTGAAGGCCTCGAAGCCCTTTTGCGTGAGTTGGAGATCGCCGGCCACGTCGACGATATTGATGGTGACCGGATCGGCCGCGTGCGCGGCGGATGCGAAAGCGGCGCTTGCCGCGAGACATACTGACACCAGCTTGAGCGACAACCTGCTTGAAACAGTCATTGCGTCTCCTCGCTTCTTGGTATGGAAGTCCGCCTGTCAGATGCGTTGCGGGCGGTGTCTCTCTACCCAACGGAACATAGCGAAGCGGAACAGCCGATGTCAAGCAAATACTCTCGACGGCAACCGGCTCGAAGAATCGCTCGCTTTTTGCGGGGAATCCGTGTCGTGCAATGGTTGACGCGCTATAGCCAAGGGCAAACCCGGAGCCTCTGCCGAGTCCGCCTCACGCGTTGTCAGGCAAGCTGCGAATGCGTTGAGCCGGCGCGTGCGATCAGCCGCCCTGCATGCCCTGCGTGTTCACGTACAGCGAATACAGGCCGTGGCTCGCCGCCATGAACAGCCGATTGCGATGACGTCCGCCGAAGCACACGTTTGCGCAGCGCTCCGGCAACGCGATGTGGCCAAGCGGCTCGCCTTGCGCGGTGAATACGCGCACGCCGTCGAGTTCGTCGGTGCCCATGCCCCAGCCGCACCACAAGTTGCCGTGCACGTCGACGCGAAAGCCGTCGGGCGTGCCTGGGCCCGCGTCGATCAGCACGCGATTGTTCGACAGCGCCGCGCCATTGCCGACGACATCGAACGCGCGAATCTTGCGCGGCTCGCCGCGCGATTCGACGATGTACAGCACCGACTCGTCCGGCGAAAATGCGAGGCCGTTTGGGCCGAGCACGCCGTCGGCAACCAGCGACACGTCGCCCGATTGCCCGTCGATGCGATACACGCACGCCGGCAGTTCCGACTCCTGCCGCTCGCCTTCGTAGAAACCGTCGATACCGAAGGTGGGGTCGGTGAACCAGATCGAGCCGTCCGATTTCACGATCACGTCGTTCGGCGAATTGAAACGCTTGCCGTGATAACGGTCGGCGAGCACGGTGATCGAACCGTCGTATTCGGTGCGCGTCACGCGGCGCGTGAGGTGCTCGCAACTGACGAGGCGGCCCTGGCGGTCGCGCGTATGGCCGTTGGCATTGTTCGATGACTGCCGGAACACGCTGACCGCGCCGCTCGGTTCGTCCCAGCGCAGGATGCGGTCGTTGGGGATGTCGCTCCACAGCAGATAGCGGCCGTCGCCGAACCAGACCGGCCCTTCCGACCAGCGCGTGCCCTGATACAGACACTCGACGGAAGCGGAGGCGAGGATCAGCGACCTGAAGCGCGGATCGAATGTGCGGATGGAGGGGTCGGGATAGCGTCGGCTGTTGTCTGTCATGCTGGTGCTTTGCGCCCTGTGCTTTGGGTTGGGAAACTTACGCGTTGGTGTGCGCGAACTCGCGCTCGTGCACGAGCAGCGCTCGCGCGGCCTGGCCGATCTTCGCATGATGTTCGGGCGGCGTCGAACTGAGCAGCGGCAAAAGCGGGCCCATGCCGACGATCCGCGTGAAGCTGATCGCGTCGTGCAGTACGCGGATCAGCGAGATTTCGTCGCGCAGGGTCTCGAGCGGCATGAACGCGCCGTACAGACGTTGCGCGGTCTCGCGATCGCCACTTTTGGCCGCTTGCAGCAAGGCCATTACCATGCGCGGCGCGATGCAACCTGAGCCCGTGGTCCATGCCGCGAGGCCGAACTCGCGCAGATGCACGAGCGCCGGCCGCTCGCCCATGCCCGACACGACCTGGCCGGCCGGTACGTGCTGCAGCAGCTGACGCAGATACGGATCGTCCGCGGGGTTGTCGCGCACCATCGCATATTTGACGGCGAGCAGCGTGCCTCGCTCGATCAGTCGCGCGAGCGCGTCCACATCCACGTAGTTTTCACTCTTGATGTACAGCGTCAGCGGCATGCCCGCCGTGTCGGCGATGCGCGTGAGCCCCGCTTCGACGCCCTCTGAAGTCGTGAAGCCGCCGAGCGGCAGCACCATGGCCGTCCGATACCGGGTTTGCGCGAGGATGCGCGACTGATCGAGCATCTTCCCGTAGTCGGGACCGATGGCCGGGATCACGCGCGTGTCGGGGCCCGCCGCGTCGGCCAGCAAGTCCAGCAAATCGCGGTATTCACTCACCGCGATGTGATAGAGGTTCGCATTGCCGCCGTAGAGCAGCGTGCGCACGCCCCCGGCTTCAATATGGCGGATTAGCGCGCGATTTTCGGCGGGGTCGAGCGTATAGTCGGCGCGTCGCGCCAACGGCGGCACCGCCATGACCGACGCGTCGAACTCGCCACTGTGGAGCGGGGATTCGTTCATGTCGCGTCAAGCCTCGCGCGGGATGGGGCATTTACGGTAGCATCGGCTTTGCAATGTTGTCAAACAACTTGAACCCCGACCAGCGCGGCCATGGTCCACGCAATTCGCGGAGATAGCGACCTGCGGAGCGATTGTTCTATACGACAATAGACCCCAGGCGCGGTGCCGGACGTTGTCACATTGTGGGCAGCTCCGGGCGATCTGGCCAATTAGCACGGTCCTGTCCGACAATCGGCTATAGCGGTTAATTAAAATTGATCGATGATAATGTTGCCCACTGACAGGCAGCAAAATGACTGCCGCAAGAGAATTACAATTCATGACCCGCAAACTTAATCGGGCTAAAAAGCGGATTCGAATAGCGAAGTATTGATTTGCTGGTGGCACTCCCGCCCCGGCGCTCTATATGGGAGCGCCGCGCGGCGCTGTGAAATAAATTTTAGTGTTAGATTGTGAACATAAAAGCAGCGGCACCCCATGTGCCGTGCCGCAATTAACCGCAACGGGATAGTTGCGAGCCCGAGAGAGTTAAGAAATTGTCGCTACATTTTATCGAGCAGATGGCACCGCTGATGGACGCCGCCGATGAGGCGCAATGGTTCGGTGCAATCGCAAGTCTCGCCGAAACATGGGGCTTCGACAGGCTTTTGGTCGCCGTGTTACCGCGCCCCACCATGCGCCTGGAAGATGCATACATACGCAGCACTTACGCGGCGGCATGGCGCCAGACATACGACAAAGAGGGGCTGGCTCATATCGACCCGACCGTTGCGCATTGCATGACGCGCGCCGCACCGCTGATCTGGTCGCCGGGCATTTTCGCGACCACCGCGCAGCAAGCCATGTACGAGGAAGCCTGCTCTTACGGATTGCGCGCCGGGGTAACGGTACCGATTCATGGTCCGAACCAGGAAGCCGGCATGATGTGCTTCGTCAATGACAGCAGTTCGATCGACGATTTTCAGCGCCACGTCAACGCGGCACTGCCGAATCTGGTGTTATTGCGCGACCTGGTGATTGACACCAGCCAGCGCCATCTGGAGACACACGCTCAGACCTTATTGCCCAAGCTCACGCCGCGCGAACGCGAGTGCCTCAAATGGACCGCACGCGGCAAATCCACCTGGGAAATATCCCATATCCTGAACTGTTCGGAAGCCGTAGTGAACTTCCATATGAAAAACATCAGGACGAAATTCGGTGTGAATTCGCGGCGTGCGGCCGCCGTGATTGCGGCACAACTCGGGCTTATTGACCCGGGTTGAGCAATGCAGCGGCGTCGCGGCTGTACAGCACCCGCTCGGCGCGGCCCAGATCGGCGTCGGAAACGGTCTTGGTGAAGTACAGGCCCAGCAGGATCGACACCGGCGCCGGAATCTCGGCACCCGATTCAAACCGGCTGCCGCGCGACTGCGTAACGCCAAAACGTGCCCAGAAGCGGCGCTGACTCTCTTTTTTCTTCTTGCGGTAAGCAATGATCAGTACACGATCCACCGCCGAAGAAACCTCCGCGGGACGCGCCTGAAGACCGGTTTGCGGTTGCCAGTGATTTTCGAGAAGTTCCATTTGGATGCCCTGTCGGTTGAGTGCGGATACGTGTCTCGAATTCTGCGATACCCGATAAGCATGCACACCTATCCAGGTAGGTAGGTGGCGGAGCAATTCAAAATGCATAAGTTTTCCAGCGTATTGGTATCCCAACACGTTCAGGAGAACACCGTGCAAACAGCCATCCAGATCGGAATGCGGCAGGAATTTGACAACGGAGCGATCAACGACATGTACCGCCTGCGGGCTCGGGTGTTTCACGGGCGGCTCGGATGGGACATCCCGACCATCGCGGGCATGGAAATCGACGGGTACGACGCCCTCGGGCCACACTACATGCTGATTCGCGGGGATGAAGGGCAGTTACGCGGCTGTTGGCGCCTGATGCCGACTGAAGGACCCAATATGCTGAAGGACACCTTTCCCCAGCTGCTGCACGGTGCGCAGGCGCCGGTCGGGCGGGAGATCTGGGAGTTGAGCCGGTTTGCCATCGAAACCGGTGGTGAAGAACAGTCGTTCGGCTTCACGGACCTGACGATCCAGGCCATCCAGGAGGTCATGAAATTCGCGCAGCGCATGGGCATCACGCGCTACGTCACCGTGACCACCACGCCGATCGAACGGCTGCTGCGCAGAACCGGCATCGACATTAGCCGGCTCGGGGCGCCGCTTCAGATCGGCGTCGAGCGGGCGGTCGCGCTGAATGTCGCGGTGAGTCCCAAGACGCTCACGGCCCTGTTCGGGCCGATCGCGGTCGCAGCCTAGCCTGCACGCGCAGTGGCGGCTTTCCGATGACCCGGTTGAACCGAGGCGTGGAAACTCAGGAACCGAACATCCGCTCGAGCGCATTCTCCAGGTGCGCGCGCATCGCCGCCGCAGCGCCTTGGGCGTCCTTGCAGCGAATCGCGTCGAGCACCGCCATATGCTCGGCCTGTACGAGCCGCTGCCGCTCCACCGTCTTGACGAGCGACAGATTGCGCGACAGGTTCATGCTGAACAGGATCTGCTCCTCGATGAACGACATGACCGTAATGAAAAACGGGTTCTTCGACGCGCGCGCCACCGCCAGATGGAACATGAAATCGTCTTGCGCGCCGATGCCCCGCGTTTCGATGACGCGCTCCAGTTCATCCCAGGCATGCTGAATCGCGGCGATGTCGTCGGAATCGGCTTTGAGCGCCGCCTGCCCGGCCGCACCGGCCTCGGTGATGATGCGAAACTCATAGCAACGCCGAATATCGGACAGCGTTTCCAGCGGCGCGAAGCGGCGCACGTCCGGATCGGGCCGCCGCGCGACCGTGGTGCCCGAGCCATGCCGGGTCGTGATGATGCCGTCCGCCCGCAGGCGCGCCAACGCTTCGCGCACAGTCGGCCGAGACGTCGCGAAGCGTTCGGCCAGCGCGTGTTCGGTCGGCAAGCGCTCGCCTTCCTTGTACTCGCCTTCAAGAATGCGATTGAGGATGTCGCCGTAGATCTTCTCGGGCAAGCCCGTGGTTTTGCGCTCGGTCATCAGCGGGGCTGAAGCAGCTTGTCTGAGTATGGCCTGATTGTAAGGCCAACCTCGCCTTGCACTCGTTGGCGAATATGCGTTCCGGCTGATGTGAAGCGCGCCGGCGCCCGCCTTGGCGAGCCGCGCCGCCCAAGCGTCGCCGCCGAAAATTTGACAAGTATTTGATTTACATCCTGGTCGAGTGCATCTTTTTCGGCAATCATCTAAGCTTCGTTGGTATAAAAGATCAATGAGCCTCGCCGTGATGAACGGCTGCGGCATACGGACTTTTCAGACGCGGAGCCGATATGTACACACGCATCCTTGTAGCGGTTGACGGCAGCAATACTTCCCGCCGTGCATTCGAAGCAGCGCTCGACCTCGCCAAATCCAACGGCGCTCTTTTACGGCCCTTCTACGTCGTCGAGAACACGCCGATGTACTTCGAAGCGCCAGGCTACGACCCGTCCATACTGCGCAACCGTCTGATCGAAGAAGGCAAGGAACTGCGCGCCGAATTCGCCAGGACCATGGCCGAACAAGGCGTGCAGGGAGAACCCGCCGTCAGCGAGGCGTCGTCGCTCGGCGACGTGTCGGAGATCGTGCTGCAGGCCGCCGCCGAATTCAATGCCGATCTGCTGGTCATGGGCACGCACGGCCGACGCGGTTTTCAGCGGCTGATCCTCGGCAGCGTCGCCGAGCGCTGCGTGCGCCAGGCGAGCCTGCCCGTGCTGCTGATTCCATCCGCCGCCGGTCAGGACAAGGAACCGGCCTGATCCGGCGGCGGCTCGATGTGAACCTGTCGATTTACGCCTGTCATTCGCCATGTCGAGCGGCAGTGCAGTGCACCGCCGTTCACGAGATGCATAGCAGTCCATAACCCGATGTCACCCGCGAGCGCGCGACATCGCTCAAGATCCCCCGCCGGCACAACGCGTCAGTTTGTCGCCGAACGCCGGGTACGGCGGGTGGGACAATCCGCCAGTACTCCGACATTCGCCTGCAGAACATGCTCAATTCTTCCGCTGTTACGCGCTCCACCGGCACTGACACTGCCGCCGCAAGTATGCGCGCGGCCGCCGCCGCGCGGCTCCGGTGCGGGCAACCGCGCGCACCACGGCGCGCTGCTCGAGCTGTTCGATGCGGCAGCTCTGCATGCCACAAGGCCTGTCGTCCGATGAACTCTCGAAACTGGAAACGCTCATCTGCTCGGCGCGCTCAGTTCAGCGCGGCGAAGCGCTGTACCGCAGCGGCGACCGTTTCGACAGCATTTACGCCGTGCGCTCCGGCTCGATGAAAACCTTGATGGCGCACCGCGACGGCCGCGAGCAGGTGACAGGACTACGCCTCGCCGGCGAAGCGCTCGGCCTCGACGGCATCAGCGAGGACGTGCATGCATGCAGCGCGGTCGCCCTCGAAGACAGTACCGTCTGCATCGTCCCCTACGGCGCGCTCAAGCGGCTGTGCCGCGAAATCAGCTCGATGCAGGAGCGCATGCATAAACTGCTCGGCGCGCAGATCGTTCGCGAGGCCGCGCAGATGATGATGCTCGGCTCGCTCTCCGCGGACGAACGGGTCGCGTCGTTTCTGCTGGACGTGTCGGAGCGCAACGCGCAGCGCGGCTACTCTTCGGCGGAATTCAATCTGCGCATGACGCGCGAGGACATGGGCAGCTACCTCGGCATGACGCTCGAAACCGTCAGCCGCACCCTGTCAAAATTTCAAAAGCGCGGCCTGATCGACACACAAGGCAAGCACATCCGGATCGTCGATCTGCCGGGGCTGCGGCAGGTCTGAGCCGCCTGCCGGGGCTGGCCGGCGCTTGCCGTGCCACGACACCCCAACTTCTGCCGACGCGCTTGCGTCTTGGCATGGCTTCTGCGAGCGGGTACAGTCTTTCAGTCCGTCCCCCGCCGCAAGGAGACCCAGCGAAATGAATCGCGACCCCGCCCCACATCATCCGCTCGTGCAGCGTCTGATCGATGCGCGCCAGGTCACTGACGCACTGTTTGCGATCGTCAAACCCGAATTCCTGTATGAGCGGCCAATCCGCGAACGTCACCGGATCGTGTTCTACATCGGCCATCTGGAAGCGTTCGATCGCAATCTGTTCGATCAACGCGTGTGCGAGTTGCCGGCGTTCAGTCCGGAACTCGACCAGCTATTTGCGTTTGGCATCGACCCCGTCGACGGCGGCTTTCCGACCGATCAACGTGATGACTGGCCGTCGCTCGACACTGTGCGGGAATACGCGTCGCGCGCGCGCGCGCAGATCGACCGCGCGCTCCACGGTTTAGCGGACGCCGCGCAGTTTCGCCGCGACGGCGCGCAGGCCGGCGTCGCCGCGCAGTTGCTGAACGTCGCGATCGAGCATCGGTTGATGCATGCTGAAACGCTCGCGTACATGCTCCACCAGTTGCCGCTTGCACAGAAGGTCACCGAATTGCGCGAGGAGGTGGCGACGCGGCCCGAACGCGGGGACGCGTTGTCGTCGATGGTCAGCGTGCCGGCCGGCGCGACCGTGCTCGGCATGTCGCGCGATGCGGGGCATTTCGGTTGGGACAACGAATTTGGCGAAGTGCGTATCGATGTGCCCGCGTTCAAGATTGATCGCTACATGGTGACGAACGGCGCGTTTCGCGAGTTCATGGAGGCCGGTGGCTATCGTGAACCGAAGTGGTGGTCGGAGAAGGACTGGGCGTGGAAAGAGGCCGAGCATATCGCACATCCGGCTTGCTGGTCGCGGCGCGACGCAGCGGCAGGCAGCGCGGCAAACGCGGATCACGCATGGCTGCTGCGCACGATGTTCGATGACGTGCCGCTGCCACTGGACTGGCCTGCTTACGTGAGTCATGCCGAAGCCAGTGCGTATGCACGCTGGGCCGGCAAGACCTTACCCACCGAGGCGCAATGGCAACGTGGGGCACATGGCGTACCGCACGCCGAGTCGGGCAATTTCGATTTCCGCAGTTGGGATCCAAAGCCGGTCGACGCGTATCCGGACAACGTCAGCGCGTTCGGCGTGGAAGGCCAGTTCGGCAATGGGTGGGAGTGGACCTCGACGCTATTCGACGCGTTGCCCGGCTTCGAAGCGTTTCCGTTTTATGCCGGCTATTCGGCCAATTTTTTCGATGGGCAACACTACGTGCTCAAAGGCGGTTCGGCGCGCACCGCGGAGTGCATGCTGCGACCTGCTTTCCGGAACTGGTTTCAGCCGCATTATCAGTATGTGTATGCGGGGTTTCGGTGCGTGTCGCTGTCGGAGATTGAGGTAGAAAGCGAGTCAAAAAAGTGAAGCGAGTAAAACCGAGGCCGGCGCGTTAAAGCATAAGGCCAGGGGCGAACAAAAGTGTCGCGAGCGAGAGCGGCAGCAGCGCGAGCCGCTTGCGCCCAACGACGGTGAAAAAGGCCGCTAGCGCAGTCGAATCATTTCCTTCGCCGCAGCACGGATCTGATCCTGTTCCGAGCGGCACGCCAGCTTGGACGGCTTCGTGTTCGGGTGTTCGGCCCGACTGACGGTATGCCCGATTAATAGGCCAAAATCGTAGGCCCGCTCGAGAGTTCGCTCGACACTGGAGATCCGAACGAGTTGGACGTCCGTAGTAACCTTTCCCGACTCCACGAAGGAGCGGATTCCAAGCTCCTCGCTGGCGATGGCAGCCAGCGGATTCCAGCCCCCCTCCCTCTTCACTGCTTCAGTCATCTCGACCTCCGGACGTGCGGCCATTCGTCCCGCAGGCGCGCCGGCGTACACGTCTGGATGGGCGGCGGCGGGATGGGCTCGCGAGCGTGAACCCACACCGTGCGCGCCGAAAGTCCGCGTAGAAAAGCGCAATGAAATAGGGTCCGGATTGGTCTTTGTCCGCGAGCCTAAAGTGACAGCAACGGTGAACGCACAGCAAGGACGGCGGGCGACTGCGTAGGCGGGCACTCGACTTCGAGCAGTTATAGATGACGTCAAGGCGCATAACCGAAAACTGCGAGATCTCATCGCGGCTGGCAAGGCCCAAGTCTTCGCAGATCATCTCGCATGAACTGCCGCTCGATAAAGCGCCGGAAAGCTACCAGCACTTCGACGAACGTAAGAAAGGCTGCACAAAGGTCGTGCTGAACCCTGCCGCCTGAGTGAAATACGGCCGTCGCGCATCGAAGCGCGAGAGTCTTCATTTATTGAAACGCTTATACTACCTGGTGGTCGCAACGCGCGTATTCACCTTGATAGGCGGTGCGTCGTCATCGAACGGCAACGTCCTGTCTGAGCGAAACCGCCGGCCGAATGGCTGCGAGGCTGAAAGTGGGAACGACGGCTCATGGCCGGGTATACGCGTTCGACACCCTCACCGTAAGCCGCCGCTCGAAAACATTCACCCTGCGTGGGTGGCTATAAAGCGGCCACGCCAAGGTATATCCCAGAGTTGCATCCGCATGGACGAACAACGCCACTCCCATCCGCGGCAGCGCTTAGAACTGCTCGATCCATGTCGCCAGACGATCGGCAGGAAACTCCGTTCTATATTGAGTGGGCCGGAATGCGACTGAATCACCTTCACGTACCGGCTCGAGCGCTAAGTCATTCGCGTCCAGCCAAAGCAGGCTCGCCAACCAAACAGCGTGCCGGGTCGACACGGCCTGGTTAGCCGGCTCCCCCAGAAATTCGGCGAGTGCAGCAACCTCGTCCCAGACCAGAGCATCGGCTTCGCGCCGGACCCTGATGCCAACTTCCTCTAATGTTTCCGCGATCGCCGCCACCACGTCGCCAGCGCTCGAACCCACCCGTCGGTTACGCAACTCCCCAAGCTTCGCCGCCACCATGTTGCCAAAACTCCCGCCCCGGCTGCTCTCGGCCGCGATCAGATCAGAGTAGTCCAGCAACAGCCAGTCCGGCTCCGCACTTTGCACATCGGCGAGTACTGCTGCGGACAGGTAGGTCTCCACCGGCTGGAAGCGCTCGGGCCCGATCAGCGTGGAACTCAACGTGCGAATCAGACCGATCCGCGTGGCGAGAGTCTGTTTTTGCAGCACGCCCAGTTTCTCACGCAGCAACTGGTCACGCTCCTTGCGCAGGTCGGCCAGTTCGAGCGCCTGTTTCAGTTCCATGCGCAACGCTGCAATATCCCACGGCTTTTTGATGTAGCGGTGAATATGACCAAGGTTGACGGCAGCGACGGTCTGGTCGAGTTCCGAATAGGCGGTAGTCAATATTCGCACGACATGTGGATAGTGCTCGCTTGCATAGCGGAGCAATTCATTGCCGAACTCGCCCGGCATGCGCTGGTCGGAGACCAAGACCCCCACCTTGTCACCATGTGCGTCCAGGAGCGCCTTGCCCTCTTCCACCGAGCCGCCAGTCAGAACCGGTGCCAGGCTTCCGATGGCACGCTGGAAGTACTTCACGGCCGTGGCCTCGTCATCGACGAAGATGATCGCCGCCGAGGATTCCTGTGTGGCTTTCGCTTCGTTCATCAACAACTCCCGTACGTTTGACCTTTGATATGGGGGAAATCCAGCATGACGGTGGTGCCCACCCCCGGCGTGGACTCGATCTGTAGTCCGCCGCCACAGGACTGCATGACGCGGTGGCATAGAACCAGGCCCAGGCCGTTCCCACCGGATTTAGCGTGCGTTGTAATGGGGTCCGTCAACAGGCGGGCTTTTATCTCAGGCGGAATTCCTGGGCCGTTATCGCAGATGCGGATGGCGGGGCTGGGTTCCGCTATTACGGTAAAGCGCACCGACGGAGAGGGCACATCCGCAAGCGCGCGTAGCGCGTTGGACAATAGCGAAGAGAGCACGAGTGCCACGCAATTGGCTTGCGTCACCACGGGAAAGTCGACAATGATCTCGACGTGTACCCACGACCGCTGCGCCGCCGCGAACGGATAGGTATCGAGCAAAGCGGTGATCAGTCCGTGCGCCGTGATCTCACTGCGGACATTCCCCCCCGCCAGCTTCCGGTGCCCATTGTGGACCGATCGCCGGAAGGACGAGACCACCGCTATGCAATACTGCGCGCGCTCACGCATCGATCTGGCGGCTTCAGTGATCTCCACCGGCAAATCGTGCTTTACGTCGCCGCGATTTTCGATGCTGCTCGCGTTCAAGGTGATGGCAGCGAGTGGCGTGTTCAGTTCGTGCGCGAGAAAGGCCAACGTTTCATCGATTGCCATCAACTGCTGATTCTGTGTGGCGCGTTCGCGATAACGCTCGATCGCCATTTGCAGCGTCTCGCGCACGGAAGCCGGCCTAAGCGGCTTTTCGAGGATGCGGAACACCTCACCGCTGTTCACCGTCTGCAGCAGCACGCCTATGTCGGCGTAAGCAGTGACCAGAATGCGAACGATATGCGGGTATTGCTGCGCCACTTGTCGCAGCAGGTCGCCACCATCGCGGCCTGGCATACGGAAATCCGTGATCAGCACGGCAACGCGATCGCTATCCTGTTGCAGGGTAGCGATCGCCTCGTCACTGCTTTGGGCGAGCAGGATTTCATACTCCGCACCGACCGCGCGGGCGAAATATTTCCGCGCCAACTCTTCGTCGTCGACGTAGAGAATAGTGGGCTGAGTCTGTCTGATGTCATTCATTGCGTTCTCATGGGGCCCGCGACAGATCAAAGCTGAATGCTGCCCAACCGCCCAGTTCGCTCTCGGCGTACAGCAGGCCGCCGTGGCGCTCGATGACGGCATAACTGATCGACAGACCCAGGCCCAAGCCCTGTCCCACGTCGCGGGTGGTAAAGAACGGCTCGAACACGCGCGCAAGATACTCATCCGCAATGCCTGGCCCGTTGTCCCGTACCGTCACATGCAGGCGTTCCCCCGACCACTTCACCGAGATGTGAATCGCCGGCCCGGAGGTGCCCGCGTTGCGCATGGCTAACACGGAGTTGGAGAGCAGGTTGATCAACACGCCGATGATGGCGGCTTCGTCGCCCTGCACCAGCGTATCCGCGGGGAGCTCACGCGTAACGGCGACGCCACGCAATTCATGGGCGATGAGCCGGATCGCCGAATCGAGTGCCTTTTCGAACAGGAAGGGAGTGCCCGCCTCCACCTCGGCGCCGGGCTTGCGGTAGGCGAAGGTCTTCAGGTCCGACACGATGTGCTGGATCCGCTGCATGCCGTGCCTCGCGTCGACAAGACATTCCTGCAACGCCGCTTCCGTTTTTGCCACCGGCTCCTCCAACGCGACTTCGATCGCCATCAGGCAAAAATTCACGGGGTTATTGATTTCATGCAACAAGCCCGCCGCAAGCGTACCGACCGCCGCCATTTTTTCCTGCTGTAGCAGTTGGCCCTTGATGTCGAGCAGCTTGCGGTTGATCGCCTCAAGCTCGGCATTTTTCTCGGATACTTCTGCCTTCAGGCGAAACAGCATGAAACGCACCCGCTCGTTGAAGAAGGTGTAGACAGCGCTAGCGGCAGCGGCAAACAGAAGGAGCAGTACGTTGACGGTCATCGTGCCGATCGGCGCCCCGCCATGTGGAGGCAGCAGGCAGGCCAGCAGGTACAGGCAGCAGGACAACACGCCGAAAACCAGGTTCTGCCATAAGCCGAACGGTAAAGCAATGCCGGAAGCGAAGATGGCGAGATTCAGACCCATGTAGTATGGCGACTGAACACCATCGGTCTGCCAGATCATCCATGAAATCATGGCCTGCGGCAGCAGCAGCCAGGACAGTGTCAACCATGGGGTCAAGCGTCGCCCCAACGCGCTGCCCAGCATTAGCACGATGCCACCAATCAGCAGTGAGACGAGCAGACGCGCAACTGCGAACGACGTCTGCAGGTGCGGATACTGCGCGTAATCCAGCCCCACCCCGAGCAGGACGAGCACAATGGCCGTGTAGGCACCGCCGCGGCTGAACGTTACGCGGAAATCCGCGAGTTCAGTTTGATAGCCGGTCTGCAGTTGACTGGTACTCATGGATGGGGTGTCTGCTGACGTTTCAGAGGATCGTGGCTTCCGCGAACACATTCACCCCAGTCTCGTCGACATAGAGCTTCTGTTCGGCGGACTGTGCGGGAAGCAGCGAGCGCATGCTGCTCTCATTCCGATAGATCAGATACCACTCGAGCAGATGCTCCATGCCGAACTTCTCGGGGTTCGCTGAATGGACGTTGGTAACCAGCAATCGGCCACCTGGCCGCGTACGTGCAGCGAAATAATTCAACAGGCGCGCGCAGACCTTGTCCGACAGATAGTCAAACAGGCCTGCACAATACACTGCGTCGAATTCCCGCAAGGCCGGGTCTCGTGAGATTTTGCGTTTAAGCAGGTCGTGCACCGATTGATGCACGATGTCCACCGAAACCTTGTGCCCTCTCTCACTAGCCGAGCGTTCGATTGCGGCCTTAGTGAAAGCCAGTGTTTCCTCGCTGAAGTCGACCAGCTGGAACGACAGCTGAGAGGGCTGCGCATATTCGCGTACGAAGCGTTGGATCTCGAAAGCCGGTCCGCAACCGACGTTGAGTATTCGGAACGGCCTGCCGGCAATGCGCGCCGCTTCGGCCTGACGCGTCAAAAAGTCGATTAGTAGCGTGATCCGGTTCCGATGCGCGGTCGCCACGGCGGCTTTGAGGAACGCCGTATTGACGATCTGGAAGTAGGTGGTCGGTCCCTGCTGCGGATCGCTCAAGATCTGGTTGACCATCTCGTAGTCGCCAGCATAGCCCAGTGGCTTTGTGAACGTCCGATACACAAAAGGGGCACGCAGTAGCAACGGATGCAGTGCCGCTTGCGCATAGGTACGATGCACGGGCGCAATCTCGGCATCGATACGTTCGGCCTCCCCCTCGAGCCTGACGAGGTAAGACTTGACCTTGAGCATAATGGGGGTAGCGAGCTCGTAGAACAGATCCTCGCGCAGCCTGCCATCGGTCTTCGGCAGGCTCTCGGTCAGATCGACCTGCTCAACCCAGCGCGACACTTCCGACAGGAACGCGCGCATCTCGTTTACGACAATCTGATAGTCGCGCCGGATATTAAAGCGCGCGTCCCAATCGCTGATAAAGAGTTCTGCTTCTCGCCCGACCGACTTGGGTTCGTTGGGCAGAACGCTAAGCTCGCGCCACTCGTCGATCAGCGCCAGTGAAACCACCGCGGTGAGACCGGTATTCACCAGGCTGACGACTACCGCCTTGCCAAGATAGGCGTTCTTGCTGCCCATACGCACGCTTAGCTCGCTCAACACTTCGCTGACCTGCACGATGGAGTAGGGGTTATAGACCTCCATCACCAAAGACTTTCTCTGGAGGTTAATGATTGTCCCACGCACCTGCTCGCGCTGCGAGTTGCGGAAGCTGACCACCGGGTCGATTTGCGTTTGAGAGTACACGGTATAGGAACCTGAGGAATCTGGAAAACGCAGTTGGGTGTTGGATGAAGTCCAGTGACTGGCTGCCGCATGTACGACATCGGATACGAGCCGTGCACGTGGTTCAAACCAGTGTTTCACTGAACACACCAAAACCCTTTGCCAGAATGACTTCGGCGAGTCGCAGTGTAACATCAACAACGATCAATTCTGAACCACGCCAAATTAGCGAGGAAGCACGTAAGTACGCTTGTCCCAGGAGGTTCTAGACGCGGTGGAAACTGGGTTTTGTGACTAATCATTTTTCTCGGCGACTGCCGCTGTCGACGGAAAGATGATTGCGATAACTGGAAACAGGCTGGTCCGCAGTTGCGACGCTCGGTTGGGGTGGATCGCGGGCGCGGGCGAGAGCTGCGATGCTGCAATCAAGTCGGGAGAAGGTCTCCTGAAGTCGGCTCAACGCATCAATTCACATATAATCAATAACTTAGAATGAGTTGCCAGTGAATTGATTTTTTGGTTGATTTCCATTAAGTTGGAGAAGTCGATCCTCACGAGATCCATTTTCTATCCAGCATAGGCCGCCTCTGTTCAGAATCGGCGTCGAACGGCTCCAGCGACGCAATGCGTAGCACCGGGTTATCGGGCACACGCTGCCCGATAACCGCAAAGCGCGAGACTTAGAACGTGTGCCGGATGCCGACGCGCGTGAGGAACTGATTGGCGGTCGACGACGGAGCATCCGCGCCCGTAATAAACGCGGTATCCAACGGCGCCGACACGGTGCCGCCACCCGATGCATGCTGGTACATGCCCTGCACATAAACGTCGGTGCGATTTGACAGGTTGTAGTCCGCCATCAAGCCGACCTGCTGGTATTTCGGCTTTGAATTGCCCGCACTGCTATTGAAATGCGCGATCGTGTAGTTGTACATAGCACCGACATATGCGGCCTTCATCAATTGATACTTGGCGTTGAGTTCGAAGTTGTCGAATTTAAGGCTACTCGCGGTGTTCGCGAAGTTGCCAACGTATACCGAACCAGTCGCGTCATTCAGGCTGGTATGGCTATACACAAAGCCCAGCAATGCCGGTCCGATCGTGTAGTTGATGCCCGCGCCCCAGACTTGCTGACGGCTGGCGAAAAAGGTGGTGTCGTCGCTTGCGACTGAACCGCCCGTGGTGCCGCCCGGGTTGTTGATCTGCATATAAGCCGCGGCCACCGTCACCGCGCTACCCACGTATTGCGCGCCGAGGCTGTAAGACCGATTGTTCGCGAAGCCACCTGCCTGGTTGCTGAAGCCATACAGACCGCCGAACGTAAAGCCTCCGTAAGTATTGCTCGTGTACTTCACGCTGTTGTTCAAGCGAAACGAATTGTCAGTGTTGTCGTTATCGTAGGGATGCGACATCAGATAGCCGGCCCAGTTGCCGTTCGCCGTGAGCGGTGCGAGGAAGTCGACGACGGAGTCGTATTGGCGGCCCATCGTCAGCGTGCCGAATTGCGTCGAGCTCAAGCCGGCGTAGGCCTGACGTCCGAACATCCGCCCACCTTGCCCCAGCTTGCCCGAGTTGACGTCGAATCCATTTTCCAACTGGAAGATGGCCTTGGTGCCGCCGCCCAGATCCTCCGAACCCTTCAGGCCCCAGCGGCTGCCTTGCGTAAAACCGCTTTCCATCTGTATGTTCGAATGGCCGCCTGTATTGCTGGTGTAATTCAGGCCTTCGTCGATCAGGCCGTACAGCGTGACGCTGCTTTGCGCCATCGCGCTGATAGGTGCAAGCGAACAGCCAAGCACCGCGTTAGCGGCTGCGGCAATCAGGAGTTTTTTCATCAATGCGGATCCTTTTGAGTGAGAACACCGCGCCGCTGCGTCGCTCGCGCTAATCGCGCTAATCGCGCTAATCGCGCAGCGTAGAGGCGCAGCCGACATCAGGTGTTCGCACTTTAGGACCTACAAAATCTCGCCCCACAGCAATTCAGTATTGCGCGACCGGTGTTGTGCCGTGCCGACGCGCTCCTCCCATTTTGCCTTGTTTTCCGGCGCTTTCTGACGATAACGCTCCACAACGAAATCGACGAAGCTGCGCAACGCAACCGCCATGTATGGTTGCCCGGAATACAGCAGCCACACAGTACGTTCGTCGCCGCTTAGTGTCGCGTCGTCCAGTAATGCATGCAGGCTGCCGTTGGCCAGTTCAGCCCGCACGAACGAACGGGATAAGCGCGCGATGCCCAGTCCCGCCAGCACCGACCGCTTGACGACATGAGGACTCTGTATGTTCATGATCGGCTGCACGACGACGCGTTGTGTGCCGTGGGTGTCGCGAAACTCCCAGTAACGACTTGGCGCATCCGATGCCACGAGCACGTCGTGGGAGGTCAGTTCACCGGGCGTGCGCGGCGCAGGGCACCGCGCCAAATAGTCAGGACTGGCAACAATCACGTCGCGTGTTTGCGCGAGCGGCCGGCATACCAGCGATGAATCGCGCAGGCGCCGTTCCGTACTGAAACAGACATCGAACTCGCTGACGGCGACGTCGCTCATATTGTCGAACACGGTCAGCTCGAAACTCATGCGGGATTCCTGGGCGCGATATGCGGCCAGCACCTCCGGCAGATCCGTGGTCGCGTACAGCGACGACGCCGCGATCCGCAACGAACCGGCAGGCTGTCCCACTGTTGAGGCGATATATTCGTCCATGTCATTGAGCTGCCTGAGCAACTCGATGCAGCGATTCCAATATAGTTGGCCCGTCCCTGTCAACGATACGCGTCTCGTAGTCCGGTTGACCAGCCGAACGCCCAAGTGTTCCTCGAGCGTCGCGACACTGCGCGTGACCACCGAATTGGAAATGCCCAGCTGCTTGGCGGCTTCGGCAAAATTCAGGCATTCCGCGACTTTGGCGAAGATGCGTATCGACGCCAACTGGTTCATCGTGTGCTCCGGCGCGCACCGACTGACAAGCTTCCGGCGCAATGCGGCGGCGTGGGGGGACGAGAAAACATAGGTGGGCACTCCATCTGCTGACGTCGAGCTCCACGCGGGGGACGGACCCGCATCGCTACACGCGCGCCTGACCGCGGGAGGCTAGTTCTCAGCATAGCGGCTACATCGTTACCCAATGCCGTCCGGCAGATTACAGCATTGTCATTTTGCTCCAGGCGTATCTCAGCTTCAGTGCACACTGAACACCTGCAGCCCCGCCATCGCCGCGTCGGGGCCTTTCGAATGAACGACGTACAGCCGTTTGAGCGACGGAATGTAGACCGAGGTCTTGCCGCCGAACGTATCGAGATGCTGCTTGACCGCGTATTGATCCGGCCCGACAGGGTCGACGACATCCAGACCGGTCGAGCCTGTGATGTACAGGTGACGATGGGCCGCGTCGACCGTCATGTCGTCCGACGTGTTGACGATGTCGAGCGACTGGATGATCGAGCCGTCGCGCGCATTCATCACGAACAGCTTGCCGGGGTCGCGCGAACCGATAAACAGGCGCTCGCTCTTCGGGTCGAAGGCCATGGCCGAATTTCGGCTCGGGCCGGGAACGTGCCAGGTGGCCGTCAATCTGCGCGTGCGCAAATCGATCACGCCGACTTCGTTTTTGTCACGCATGTTCACGAACAGGCGGTGCGTTGCCGGATCGATGACCATGGCTTTCAGTTGCGCGGCGGGCACGTCGATCTGGCCCATCACGGAATCGCTTTTAAGCGAGATCAGACTGATATAGGCATGATCCTGATGCGACTGCGCACCGCCATTGCCGATATAAAAGATGCCGCTCTTACGATCCGCAATACCGGAGTCGGGTTGCGGGGCGAGTGCGATGGTTTTCCTAACCTTGAAGCGCGTCGTGTCGACAACCTTGACGTCCGCGTCGCCTGCGTCGGCTATAAGCAGTTCCTTGCCTCCATTTGCCAGGAGAATCTTGTGTGGCGCTTTCGCAACCGTCCTGATGCTCGATATGTGCGCGCCATCGGGCAGACCGAACACTTCAATGGAGCCATACGTCTCGGCTGACACGTAAAGCCGCGAGTGGGACAGATCGACTGCGAAATGATCGAAGTCGCCGCCGGTCACGTTGGGCAGCGCAGTAGTGAAGACCGGCGTGAGTGGAGCAGTAACAGGTTGTGCCGCGAATGCGGTCGATGCCATGCAAAGGCTCGTGGCGACGAGCAGGCGAAAGCGAATTTTCATGAGTTTGCTCGCAATAATACGGACGGTTGAAACATTGAGTGGTGACCGCGGTTGCGTATCTCGAGTAGCCGCGCGATCACATTCAATTGCAGATTGGACGTCATGTCTCCCCTACTCGTGTCTGATAACATATCCAACCCTCCGCACCGTTTCGATAATATCCGCGCCGAGCTTCTTGCGCAGGTTCGAAATATGAACCTGAATCGTATTGCTCTCTACTTCCTCTTTCCATCCATAGATGCAATCTTCGAGCGTCGACAACGACTGCGGTATGCCGCGATAGGCAAGCAGCTGAAGCAGGATTGCCCACTCGCGTCCTGATATCGAGACCGGTGCGCCCGCGCATAGCACGGCTCGCGACGCCGTGTCGATAAGCAGTTCGCGGTGCCGGATCTGATCCGTGCTGCGCCCCTGCGAGCGACGTACTAACGCGCGACATCGGGCGACCAGTTCGCGCGAGTCGAAGGGCTTGTTCAGATGATCGTCGGCGCCGGCCTCGAGGGCGCGCACACCATCGGCGGGGCCGTCGGCTTCTTTGAAGGTGAAGACCGGCACCACACGATTGATGCGACGAAGCCGGACAAGAAGGTCGAGACTCGACCCGCGCGTCAACATCAAGTTCAGGACAACCAGCGCATATCGCGCGGTGGTGAGTGCGAGTTGCGCCTCGCGATCGTTCTTGACGCGGTCGACGGCATAGCCTTGCGCACGCAGAATCGACGACAGTCGCCTTGCATCCCGCTCAACCGATTCGGCAAGAAGAATACGCATGATCAGCTGGCAAAAACGATTGAATTGGACGAGCGCAATGAAGGTTGGGTAGAGACGAGCGAAATGGGTCCGGCGGTTCCGCGAGTGGATTCGACAATTCGAATGTCGGTAACAGATTGTGCACAACCCCACTTTATCCAGCGCTGACCGAGGAATTACATTTTCGTCATATACGACGCCCGAAGGCACAGGGCAAAAGGAAACGACCATCGGGCCGACCAGCGCCTGCGTCAAGATGACGCGCTTGTAATCTCAGCGTCACCTGGCCGTCAGCGTGAACGGCCGAGAATGGTGTACCGGACGAGCGTGAAGCTTTCCGGACATTGATCAGGTCTTGCCTGAGGCATTGAATTGACTTGTGATCGGATCAAAGGGAGGTAGTCCGGATACCTCCCCGATCCGGACGTGGCCTAATTTGTGGAGCAGTGATGTACGCAGATAGTATCGACAAATTCGCGAAGATCGGCGCGCATAAAGCGTCGGCTATCGTGCGCTCACCGCTTGCCTTTCTGATTGGCGCGGCGATGGCCGGCGCGTACATTGGCTTTGGCGACATCCTTATGTTTTCGGTCGGTTCGCATGTCGATCCGGCCTACGTGCACCTGATCATGGGCGCGGTATTCGCCTGCGCGTTGACGATCGTTGTGTTCGCTGGTTCCGATTTGTTTACCGGTACGGCGATGTATATGCCGTTTGCGGTACTCTGCGGAGAAACCGGGATCGGCGGCATGGTTCTAGTGTGGGTGATGTGCTGGATCGGCAATCTGATCGGCGCAGTGTTGCTCGCGGCGATTCTGCACGCGGCGGGCGGTGGCGTGCTGCTGACAGACGGTTCGGAGGTATTCTTCAAGGCGGTGGAAGCGAAGATGGCCGCCCCGGCCCTCCAGCTGTTCGCGAAGGGCCTCCTGTGCAACTGGCTCGTGTGCCTGGCGATCTGGATGGCAGCCCGGACCAATAGTGACGGGGCGAAGCTCGGGTTGATCTTCTGGCCCGTGTTCGCGTTCGTTGCAAGCGGCTTCGAGCACAGCGTCGCGAACATGTTCGTATTCGCGCTCGCGCTAATCGGCGAGCACCCGGCCAGCATCACATTCGCCGGCGCCGTACACAACGAGATCTTCGTCACTCTGGGCAACCTCGCGGGCGGTGGGATCTTCCTGGGTCTTGGCTATTGGCTCCAGGAAGGCGGCATTGGCCATCCATCGAATGCACGTCTTCCGGCTGCGGCCAACCGCGCCCGCACGAACTAATCGCGCCTGAGCTTTCGACGCGCCTGACTGCCCAGGCGCGTTACGTCTCACCTCCCTGTCGTCGCCAGAGATCTGCAGCGCGTCGCCGCCGCCGTCCAGACGAGCTGGGTTCCCATCCCGAGCGTAGTCGTTTAGTCGCCAACCGAGCGCCTTGCGCACTTGCGCCAAATTCTGATTGCTGCGAGTACCTGCGAGCCTGCTGACAAGAATCAATCGAAGCCTGAGCCGCATCTCTTTGTCAGTCGCCTTTACGTTCCAAAGGTCCTTCGCCGAATTGGCGCTGCTCCAACGTACTTCTATCCAGGCGAATCGGCCTGACGTTCACGCCACTTCTGAGAAACAGGAATTCAATAGGATTGTGGCGCCAACATCAATTCACTGTTGCGACATTGTGTCGCGCTCTGCGGATAAACTGCTGTGGAGCCCCAGATTTTTCTCGAGGGCGCTTTTACGTTCCTGAAAGAAGACGCACGGTGTCACATGAGAAATATAACTATTCGACAACTCAAGACTTTCGAAAGTGTGGCGCGCAACCTGAGTTTTTCCCGCGCAGCCGAGGACCTTCACCTGACCCAGCCGGCCGTATCGATGCAGATCAAGCAGATGGAGGATCAGGCCGGCTTGCCGCTGTTCCGCCACACCGGTAAGCGAATCTCGCTGACCGAAGCAGGCAAGCTGATTCTGCGTCACTGCCGGGTGATTCTTGCAGATCTGAAGACCGCCGAGCAATCACTGGCGGACCTCATGACAGGTGGCGTTCAGCGTCTTCGAGTCGGATTGATTACCTCGGGCAGCTACTTCTTTCCGCATCTGATCAACTCGTTCATGCAGCGCAACACCGGGGTCGATCTCGACATGACGGTGCGCAGTCGCGATCAACTCATCGCTTTGCTGCGAAGCGACGAGATCGACCTCGCCGTGATGGTGCACGCGCCGGATGGGCCTCCAATCGTAGCCGAGCCGTTTGCACCTAATCCCTTCGTACTGGTGGCGGCGCCGACGCATCCGCTTGCATATGATTCCGACATCCCATATGCGCGTATCGCGCTCGAATGCCTGCTCGTGCGCGAGGGCGGTACTGACACCCGCAACGCCGCCAACGACGCATTCTGCAATCGCGAATCGACACCGCGTTTTATGGAAATCGGCTGCGAAGAAGCGATCAAGCAGTCGGTCATGGCCGGCATGGGCATCAGCTTTCTATCAACACAAGCGGTTCAGTCCGAAGTGCGCGCCGGCTTGCTCAAGGTGCTCGACGTGCAGGGCTTTCCGCTTAAACGCCACTGGTGTGTGGCCCATCGCGCGGACCGCCCCCTGCCGCCGGCGGCTCGCGACTTCCGGCAGTTTCTTCTTACCGAGGGCGGCACACGACTTGAAGATTTCACGAGAATCGAGAGTGTGCATACGGGCATGGATCTTCAGCGGCCTCATCACGCTGCTCTGGAAACAAGGACGACTGCCGTCGTTAGCGCCAGTCACGAAGTCGCGCTTCGCACTCGCGCGCTGTTACGAGACGACCGACTGCCAGATGAGCATCACGTTCAGTGCCACAATCACGCCAGTGGCGATGACGGCCGTGCCGATCAGCTTCCGGCACGCAGTGAATCGACCCATCACTGAATGCCGAGACGACAGCACCACGAGCGCGATGAGCGGGACTGGCAGGATGATGCTGAGCACGATCTGGCTATCCACCATTGCGCTCATTGGATTGCACGTCATGCAGACGATGACGGCCGGCACCATCGTGATCAGGCGTCGTACCAGCACCGGCGTCTTGAATCCGACAAAGCCCTGCATGATGTTTTGACCGGCCATCGTTCCCACCACCGAGCTGGAGATACCCGAAGCCAGCAGTGAAACGAGGAACAGTGCTGCCGCTCCGGCGCCCAGAACAGGCGTGAGCGTGTGATACGCGACCGTGAAGTCGGAAATGCCCGGCGCCTTCTTGCTGAACACGGAAGCGGACATGGCCACCATCGCCAGGTTCACGAAGCCGGCAAAGCCCAGTGCGATCACCACTTCACGGTTCGAAAACCGCACCAGCCTCAGGCGCTGGTCGTTGTTGCGCGCCGGTACGCGGTTCTGCGTCAGACCCGAGTGCAGATAAATCGTGTGCGGCATGATGGTCGCACCGATGATGCCCACCGCGAGCATCAGCGCGTCGTTGCCATGCAGATGCGGCACGAAAGTGTGAAAGATAGCGGCGTGCCAGTTCGGTGGTGCGATCACGAGTTCGCATAGATAGCTCAGACCGATGACGGTGATGAGCACGGCAATTACGATTTCGAGCGGACGGAAACCCTTTTTATCGAGCGACAGAATGCCGATCGTGATGACGCCGGTCACCAGCAGTCCCCACCCGATCGCCACATGAAACAGCAACGAGATGCCCATCGCCGCGCCCATGAACTCTGCCAGATCGGTCGCCATCGCGGCAATCTCCGAGCCGATCCACATGACGATCACGAGCGGACGCGGAAACTCGTCGCGGCATAGTTCCGCGAGACTGCGGCCGGTCACGATCCCGAGCTTGGCTGACATCGCCTGAAACAGCATCGCGACGAGGCTCGACAGCAGCACCACCCAAAGCAGTTCATAACCGTAGGTCGAACCCGCCTGGATGTTGGTCGCGAAGTTGCCCGGGTCCATGTAGCCGACCGAGGCGATCACCCCGGGGCCGGCGAACGGCAGCAGCGCACGGATGCCACGGCGTTTGTTGTCGAGGACATCACGCATCGCCGTGACGGTGTCGGTCGTTGATTCCCCGGACAAAGCGTAGCTAGCAGTGCGTTTGATTGCCATCAACATGGTGTGCGCCTCTTCAAAGTACTACGTTGTGCCGATATGGCACGACTGCTTCTGTCCCGTGGTCACAGCGGGACAGCATTGAATGCGGATTGGGCGCCGTGAGTCCGCTTCAGGTCGAACCTGCGTCCACGCGGCGCCACTGCTACTGCAGGACTGCGTGGGGCTTTACACGAGCACGTCGCGACGGTTCTTCAGCTTGTGAATAACGTCGAGCGTGGCGTCATCGACGCGCAGGTGCTCACGCACCAGCTGGCGCGGCGTGTTCGCCAGCCACTGCGCCAGAGTCACTTCGGAGAAGTGATCCGACTTGAAGATCTCCAGGAAAACGAGGTCGGTCTTCCCGGTATTCTTGATGTAATGCCCCAAGTTCTTCTCGACGTAGCCCACGTCGCCCGGATTGAAGTCGACCGTCTGAGCGGCCGGGCCCGCGTTGAACACCGTCATGCGGCCGGTACCCTGGATGAAGTACTGCCATTCATCCGCATCCGGGTGCCAGTGCATCTCGCGCAAACCACCCGGACGGAGCGTCACCATTGCGGCCGCCACGGTCTTCGAAACCGGGAAGTTGCTGCTGTCGACGATGCGCACTTCACCGCCCGGCTGAGCCAACGTCGGCGCCATGGAGCCCATGCGGAAGATAAACGGATGGTCCGGGCGGCCGTTCGGCGCCGCGGCGTAGGCCTGGTCGGCCGCAAGCGGGCCTGCCTTGGCCCCCTGGTAGATCCACAACTGTTCGAGCGGGATTTCCTTGAATTTCTCGGCCGGCACGCCGAAGTTCTGGGCCAGGATGTCCGGTGGCGTGTGCGCCATCCAGTCCGACACCATCAGCGTGTTGAATTCGCCCGCTGCGCCGTTGTCGAAGGCCAGCACGAATTCGCCGCCATTGTTGCCCAAGCCTTGCAGCGAATGCGGCAGGCCCGGCGGGAAGTACCAGATGTCGCCGGCTTGCACATCGGCGACTTCGGCGCGGCCCTTGGTGTCGATCGTCGTGATACGAACCTCGCCGGTGACCATGATGGCCCACTCTGCCTGCTGGTGCCAGTGCAGTTCGCGCACACCGCCCGGTCCGAGGCGCATGTTCACGCCCGCGATGTCCTTCGACACCGGGAACGCCTTCGTCGTCACTTCGCGTGCCCAGCCACCCGCCTGTATGCGTTTGTGCGCCTCATTGAAGGATGCCCATGGAATCGGCATTCCGCCGACGTCCGTCGGCGGCGGGTTGTTGAACGATGGCAAAACGTCGCGCAGTTGCGGATTCTGCGGGCCCGGCTCGGAAATCGCAGCGGACGTCGAGTTGATACTTCCTTGCAAAGGACGGTCTGGATTGCCAAACTCAGCGGCCCTGGCAGCGGCCGTTGCACCAAGTGCCACAGCTCCGGCGGCCGCCCCGGCTAGTACACTGCGACGTTTCAGGTCAGTCATGGTTGCTCTCTCATAAGTATTCCTCTTGAACGATCGCCCGGTAGTCAGGATGAACTCCTGTACGACGCAGGTGTGGTCAGGAACAGGCGTGGCTTGTGCTGCAGTGAGCCCTCGCTCAACCTGCAAGGCTCACTGCAGAATCGTGACATCGCCATCCGCTCCGTGCGGCAAATATTAGAAATGTGCGGGGCAAATGAACAATCAAGATTTCTTTGAAGAAGCTATAAGAACGTTTGATACACGCTGCGTGCAATTGCCACTACGATCAGCACGACCTGGAGCAAGTTGCTGTCAGGTTTCATAACATATGAAAGGAGTTGATTATGGGTAGCCTTAGCATTACCCACTGGCTGATCGTTCTGGTAATCGTTGCGCTGGTTTTTGGCACGAAGAAGATCCGCAATCTCGGCGTGGACCTCGGCGGGGCGATCAAGGGTTTCAAGGAGGGCATGCAGGAAATCGAACCGGTTACGGCGGACGCCACCGCGAAAGCGGCGCCGGCGGCCGCGCACATCGAGGTGCAGGCCGTTTCGCAGCAATGACCCGTGCAGGTGATTGAAATTGCAACAAACTGGAGGGACGATTGCCATGTTTGACATCGACATATCCAAAATGGCCGTCATCGGCACGGTTGCACTGGTCGTGCTCGGTCCAGAACGACTTCCCCGGGTCGCGCGCACCGCCGGTACGTTGTTAGGGCGCGCGCAGCGTTACCTGAATATCGTACGGGTGGAAGTAGACCAGCAGATCCGGATCGACGAACTGCGCAAGATGAAAGAAGGTGTCGAACTGGCGGTGACCAATGCGCAGAGCGCGGTCGACCGCACCGTGCGTCAGCATGCTGGTGAACTGCAAGCTGGCGTCGATGCAGCGGCGGCAAGCTTGAAAGAAGTGTTGCCAACCGCCGACCTGCCCTCCGTCCACGACCGTACCGGCGATCTGCAGGCGGATCTATTCAAGGTTCGACCCGCGCAGTTGCCGATGTCGGTGCAGTCCGATGCCTCGGTTCACCCGCTTCGCCCAGACGCTGTTTCGTCCATTGCGCCGGCAGTTGCCGGCCAGCCAACGCGGGCAAGGTGGCGCGGCTCGGTATCGGGCGGGCGAGGCGCCGCTGTCAAGCGCACCCGGGTTGTCTCGATGGCCGCCAGCAAGGCGCTGGGACGCAATTGTGGGCGCCTCGCGTGAAGCGCTTTGGCCAGGTGTGCAGCGAGGTCGGTACCTACGTTTAGCAGACCGCGCGCCGGGAAGTGTGTCGTGGGCTTCGAGCGCATCCCCTGCATCCGCGCACTCCTTGATCTGAGGCCCACTGCACTAGCCACGATCGATGACTGCCCGCAGTCGGGTCTTGCCCGACGCATCCCGCGCAACCTTCGCGATAGGGACTGAGCTGTGCCCCGTCACTACGTGATGTTCGCCTACGATCAGCAGTCTCCAGCGCGTTCAGGCAGCTATGAAGAATCCATAAGCGCCCGCGACGCACGCTGCGCGCTCGCCAGACCTGTCTGCCGGGGGAAGGGCCCCTCGTCAATAGCACCCACACCTCTCTCCGGCGGAATTCTTCAGACAAAGGCAAAACATCCCACGTCGACGTCGCCGCGAAACTGATTGACTTCCATGTGTTCCCCCGTACAATGAACTTTGTTGCAGCGCAACAATCAACCTTCAGCCTTCGCGGCGCGCGGTTTTGTTTGTACTCAGAGCCCCTCGCACTCTTGCCGCCTTACCCTTACGGAGCAGTGATGAGCACTCTTACCCCCCAACAACTGGTTGCCGCCCAACAGGCCGGCCTGGAAACGTTTTTTGGTTTGACGAACAAGGCGTTCGAAGGATTCGAAAAGCTGGTCGCGTTGAATTTGCAAGTTGGCAAGGCGACGCTCGCCGAAAGCCAGGAAATTCTGACCAAGGCCGTTTCGGCCGGCAACCCCGGTGAACTGTTCGCACTGCAGGCAAGCCTTGCCCAGCCAACGGCGGAAAAAGTCGCCGCTTACGGCCGTCAGGTTCACGAAATACTGTCCGGCGTTCAGAGCGAAATGTCCGCCGCTGCGACAGCGCAGACCCAGCAATTCCAACGAGATGCGCAAGGCTTCGTCGAAGGCCTCCAGAAAAACGCACCGGCCGGAAGCGAATCGGCAATTGCCGCGTGGACCTCGGTTTTCTCAGCAGCGAATGCCAGCTATGAATCGGCGAACAAGGCTGCAAAGCAGTTCGTGACGGCGGTGTCCACCGTTCAGTAAGCGTCGTCGTCTCCGTTAGACCTTCTGCGTCTACAAATCAAATGCGAACTTCGGTTCGCATTTGTTCTTTCTGCACAGGACGTACTGAGAAGCCACGCATGCCGTGCAGGATTGTGTTTGGACGAAACGTTGCGGCCAAACAAGGGCGTTTCTAGCCAAGATGAAATGAACGGACCTATTTCAATGGACGACCGATTTGATAGACGGGAACTGTTGCTTCACCTGGGCGATATG
>NZ_JAQQEU010000053.1:0-48647 GCF_046026895.1 Paraburkholderia sediminicola | reverse complement strand
CCACCTCTCGCAAGCGATCGAGTTTCAGGATGCGCTTGAGATGAACTCACAGAGGAGCAACTGAGTGGAACGTATCAAGACAAACTGTCGGAAGGCGCCATGGTGGTCAAGGACGTTCGGCAGAACTCGATCACAGGTGAATCTAACTATATGGGCCAGCGGATCATCGAAGTTGCGAGAGCAGACTTCAACGGCGATGGCATTGAGGACAATCTCCACTTCGAGTATGCATGGGCAACCGAAGGCACGTTAGGATTGGGCGGAATTCGAGTCTTTACCCGCAATAGCTCAGATGGACTCTTTGAGGAAGTTGAGCTCAGATAAGTGCACGCCCGTTAGTTGGCACTTTCGCCAACGACTCACACAGCACCACCCACAGAAGTCCGATCACGTTATGCCAAAAACAAAACCTAGTCCGGATCCACTCTTTTGGGTCAATACCGATATCCGTTCATACCGAAAGGATCATCCGCACGACAAAGAAGGAAGTGCATTCTTCAAGTTCTGGCTGCCTGCGAATGCCGCCTACGTTACGCCCGAGGAGGACGACACTCACGATCGGGTGTTAGGGATGATTGAGCCAGGCGATCCGATCTTTGCTTATGAGGACGGGGTGGGAATCCTCGCACTTGGCGTCGTGTTGGAAAAGCCGAGTCTTGAGCGCTGCACGGCCGACTCTGGGCCGTATCCGCAATCGTCCGAGATCGTTAAACGTATCAGCGTTGAATGGGATACAACCGTCAACTGCTCAAGCTCCGAAGTCTATGGCAAGACGGGATTCGTACGATTCACACTTCAGGAGCGTGGTGCGAAACGCGGATCGGATGATGATTTTCTGTATGAGTTGCGCAAGCACAGCCCCAAGTGGGCGCTTCGGGCTGAACTCGCGCGTGAAGAAGCAGCGGCTGCCAAAGTCCAGGCTATAGAGCGAAGCAAGTTCTCCCCAAAGGACCGTGAAGCGATTCAGAAAGCGCGAATTGGGCAGGGGCGCTATCGCACGAACCTGCTACTCATCGAGCAACGTCGTCGCGTCACTGGTATCGAGGACGCTGCGCATCTGATTGCGAGTCACATCAAGCCTTGGACGCTTTGTGAGGGCGATGAGCACTGGGAGGGCAATAACGGCCTGTTGCTGGCGCCTCACGTTGACCATCTGTTCGACAAGGGCAGAATCTCTTTCAAGGATGATGGGACCCTCTTGATTTCCCGCTTCCAAGACTGCGGGGTCCTGCGCGCATGGGGTCTGCCGGAGGTGCTGGACGTTGGCGGGTTCAACGCGGAACAATGCCGATATCTCAGGATCCATCGGGATACGATTTTCGAAAGAACACGGTCCTGGAGCGCGTTAAGGGACGCGGCGCGTCAGGGAACGGTCTAAGATCGCGGGCCTCGGCCATCGCGCTGCGTCGGCGCGACTTCCTCGGCGCAAGGCGGCCTGCGGCTATGCGCTGAGGGCACGCCGACTGCCTAGGAAAAATCGAATGGCTGTTGTGCTTCAAGATGCGACGTTTCGTCTGTAGCGCGGTGGTCGGCTGCTTTGGGTCCGATCGGCGACATTTGACCCGTGTGCCTCGCCGTCGCTTCGCGTGCGTAAATTCGTCTGCCTTGAGATCGAGCCGCTGCTCGTGAATGCGCGCGCGCTGGGTCGGCCGCTACGTAGATACCAGCGCCTGACTACTCCGCGGTGGATTATTTGACTTCGAAGTAGGCGCATTTTTCGTTGGACGCCCAGCAGGGTGCACCGAAAAAAAGCCCGCCAAGGAGGGGCGGGCTGAATCCATATTCCGTGGAGACAGAGACATGGAGGAGACGGAGATAAGTATAAACCCTAATGTCCGGCTCTGCTGTCATGAACGAGAAAAAGCGCCCAGACGGTGAAGGTCTGAGCGAAGCCATCGGGAGCCCGACGGCGGAGGTAGCAATACGAAACTGGCCCCGCTCTCGGGCATTGCCGCCATAGCGAGCCAGTTCTTCAAAATAGGGGCGCGCAGGGGTAATGCGCACTTGGCTGCTCAGGCCAGATACTTTTGGCATCTGCCCCGTACATCCGAAATCAATGCATCACGGGTGGCTGTACATCGCGTTCCAGTCGGCCTTCGACACTGCCGGGCGCCCTGCGTCCGATGAACCACTCACGACACCGCCATAACCGCTTGCCGCGCCGTTTTGCGCAGCCACCTTGGCTTCAGCAGCTTGGATGTCAGCGGGGTAATAGGGATCTTCGCCATGGGCCGGGTTGTAGCCAGCCTGCTCGAGCTGGACCAGTTCGGCACGTACCTGTGCCCGCGTGACAGGCGCATTCGATTGGGCGAATACGGCAACCGGAGCAGCAAGGGCAGCGGCAACGACAACGGCTTGAATAAGGGACTTCATGATACTTACCTCCAGACTTTGCTTTGTCCTGCTACGAACAGCCCTGTTCGTAATCAATGACTACAGTCTAGTTATGCAGGTGCTTAAGATTAAGGCCTGTGTCTGGAGAGGATTGTTGTTGGATTTGGGTAAACCCTGATTCTGATCGCGATGCCGTCGTCTTCCTGCTCGGCGCAGGGGTAGCGCGGCGCTGGCGGTCCGTACTTGGGCGCGTATGCAGGTACGCATATGTGCCTATGACGATGTACATCGGGGTATGTTGCGCCGCGCCCGTCCTGCGTCCTGACGTATCGAGTGGATCCTGCATGAGCTTGCTCTTCCGGGCCTTCAGGCGGATGCTGCAACACATTTAGGATCTGATCGCAGTCGCGGCGCTGCGACACATGAGGGGTGGCGCCGCGCTGTGTCAAAACGATCGCCTGCGCGATTTTAGTACGGCGTCGGAATTCAGAGTTCGGCCATGAACGGCCGGCCGACTGCCTACTGAGGCGGACGTGAGAACGGCCGCTTCACTCAGATAGTGTTGAAAAAGTCGCTGCATAGTTTTTGCGACCTGCTCGCAAAAAAATCGGCCTCTCAGATCGGCCTACAATCCGCTCGCGGATGCCGGTCAAGGGTAAGAATACCCCTGAAAACCTCGCTAGAAAGACGGTCAGCGACTTTTTCAACAGTATCCTGAGTTAAGGGACGTTCAGCCCACGATCTTGTTCGGCGTGTTACCGGGGCGGACATTCACAGAACTACCGCTAAGAGTGCCGCGAATGACTGCATGCGAGAAATTTTAATGCCCGGACCCGACCGGTTGGGAACGCGCAATGTGCATTCACGCCGCTTTCATATAAGCCGGCGCCCGGTTGTCGAAACGTTGCATACGGCAAATACCGAGCCACTGGTTTCACCAGGTCGTTCCCAAAGCGGAGGTGAACTCGGCTATGCGACTTTCAAATGTGCCGTCGATACCTCCGTTAACTTCCGCAAGCGACGCCGGATCAAACGCGCTTTGGAATAAGGAGCGGTGGTGTATGTTCGTCGACATCCCCGATCCTTCAGGCAATCCGGGAATCATCGTTCAACTATACGATCGGATCGAAGACAGGTGGCCAGAAATTAGGAGAACTTTTAATATGGTTTACAAATCGGTCGACAATTGGACTCTCGCAGCTATTCCAGATCAGACTCGTTTCGATCACAACCGGCATATCTTCCACCTGCTGGTACGCCACGCCGGGGCGGGCGAAACGCGCGAAGACCTGGGGCACCCATGCAATGCCCATCCCCGCCGCGACGAGGCTCACGATAGTCTGCATCTCGATAGCCTCCTGCGCGATATGAGGGGTGATCCCCTTCACGTGGTAGTACGACAGCAGTGCATCGAAGAGCGACGGCATGATTTGGCGGGGAAAGAGAACAATCGGGTCCGACGCAATGTCTGCGAACGACACCGGTTGGCGGTTCGCAAGCCGGTGATTGACTGGAAGCGCAACGAGAAACGGCTCGACCAGCAAAGTTAGCGCCGAAAGTCCGACTGGCGCAGCGCCCATAGCGTGCAGGACAAAGCCGGCATCCACTTGGTCTGCGCCAATCGCCTCGAGCTGCACATCGAGCGTTGCCTCGCGAAGCTCCAGCAGAACGTCCGGGTTCGCGTGCCGGAAACCACTGACCCAGCCGGGCATCCTGCCATAGGCCACCGTTGACGCGAAGGCAACGCGCAGACGGCCGGTCTGTCCTTCCGCAGCCGCCTTGACGATCCTCGGCAATTCGTCTGAAGCGCGAATCAGTTGCCGTGCATAGGCAAGTAGTGCTTCGCCGCCTGGCGTCAACGTCACGCTTTTCCGGGTGCGGTCAAACAACGTCACCTCGAGAGACGCCTCAAGGCTGTGCATAGCCTGCGTAAGAGGAGGTTGAGTCATGTGGAGCCGCTCGGCTGCACGTCGAAAATGCAGTTCCTCCGCAACGGCGACGAACTGGCGTAGCTGTCGTATGTCGGTCACTGATATGTCCCGCGTATCAAATATGCGTGTGCAATATATTGGACCCTCCAATTTTGATTCTCAATACTTTTCTTATCGGCGAGCGGGATTTCAGTGCGCACCGATGTGCTGCCTGCGTGCCGTCTTTGCTTCAGGTGATTTCAACTAGCTGTTCGTTCGTGCGCTAAACCGTCGCCTCGACTTTTGCCAACCTTTCAGGATCTGAAGATGACCAAGCTTTCAAAGGCCTTAGCTGCCCGACGCCGCGCTCTCGCCGCCATGTTGCTTCCCCTGGTTGCGTGGGCAACCATCGGCACTGCGCACGCGGCGTCCCTCGAGGAAATCAAAAAGCGCGGCTACATTGTCGTGGCCACCGAAGACGACTACCGGCCCTTTGAGTTCGTCAAGGACGGCAAGCCCACGGGCTTCGACAATGAAATGGTCGATGCGATGCGGAAGTACGCGCCCTTCGAGATCCGTCATGAAATTTTGCCCTTCACCGGCATCCTCGCCGGCGTCGCGACGGGTAAATACGACATCGCGATCACTGGGGCAACAATGACGAAGGACCGGATGCAATCGCTCGACTTCGCGAGCCCGATTGCGGACGCGACCGACTACTACGTCAAGCGAAAGAACGACGACTCGATCAAGTCGATCATGGACCTGAGCGGCAAAACAGTCGGCGTTCAGGCCGGCAGCGCGCAACTCGCTCACCTGTCTCAACTGCAGGCACAGATCGAGAAGAGCGGCGGCAAGATGGGCAAGATCGTGCAGTACACCTCGTATCCCGAGGCATACCAGGACCTGGCATTGGGCCGCACTGATTACGTCGTGAATACGATCATCAACCTCACGACGCTCGTCAATCAGAAACCCGGCGTCTTCGCGCTGGGACAACCTGTAGCCGCTCAGTCGATGGCGGCGTGGTCTGTGAAAAAGGGCAATGCCGACCTGCTCGCGTACGTCAACCAGTTCATCGCCAAGGAAAAGGCAAACGGCACGGTGGCGACCCTGCAGAAGAAATGGTTCGGTCAATCATTCAACCTACCGGTGACGTTCACCCCCGATTACTGAGCGCGAATGAGTTACTCCGACGTACTGTCGATTTTTAGCGGGGCGTTTACCACGCTCCTGCTGTCGGTTGCTGGCATTGCCCTGGGCCTGCCTATTGGACTCGGTATGGCCTTCCTGCGCTGGGGCCGCGTACCGGCCGTTGCCCGCTTTCTCGCCGTTTACGTGAGTCTGCTGCGGGCGTCACCGTTAGTCACCCTCCTGCTGCTGCTGTTCTACGGATTGCCCAATATGGGCATTGAAATCGGTCCGATTGCCGCCGGAGTGCTTGCGCTCACGATGAATACCTCAGCTTTCTATTGCGAGATCTGGCGCTCGGCACTCCTTGCCTTTCCGCGGGAACAACTGGAGGCTGCGCGGGCAGTGGGAATGCGGCGGAGCATGTGTCTTCGCCGCATTGTGCTCCCGCAGATCGCACGCACAAGCCTCCCCGCGCTGGTCAACGAGATGTCGCAATTGATCAAGGTCACGCCGGTGCTTGCCATTGTGGGTGTGGTCGATATCACACGGGCTGCGGTTCGCATCGGCGCGGACACCTATCAGCCCTTGCCGCCGTTCTACGTCGCCCTGGCGATTTACATACCGATCATCTTCGCGCTCGTCAGCGTTCAGCGCTGGATTGAGCGCAGGCAGGCTCGCCTGGAGGCATCAGCGTGATCCACGATTTCGGCATTGTCTGGTTACACCGCGATATGCTTTTGTCAGGCCTTGCGAACACCGTCATTTTGTCGGTCTCGGCGGCATTGAGTGCGCTCTTGATCGGTGCGCTGGTTTCAACGGTCCTTGTTCGCCGCGCGCGCGTCGCTGGCCATATTGTCCGCTTCTTGATAGACGTCGCACGCTGCACGCCGTTCCTTCTATTTGCCTACATTGTCTACTACGGCCTGCCTTCGCTCGGACTGCGTTTCGACAACTGGGGCGCAGGGGTGCTGGCATTGATTGTCTACCACTCCGCCTACATGGCCGAAATTATAGGGTCGGCCTGGCTCTCTCTGCCGCGCGACCCAATCGAAGCGGGCCATGCGTTCGGATATAGCGGTCTGCGCCTCTTTCACCGCATCGTGATGCCGCCGCTCACTATGAACGCGGCGCCGGTAATAGGCAATCAGATCATTCAAATCGTCAAGGACAGCGCATTTCTGACGATCATTGCGCTACCGGAACTCACCAACGCGGCGAGCGCCATTCAGTCGCAGTATTTCGTCCCATTTGCGGCCTTTATCACGGCCATGTTGCTGTATTGGGCGCTCTGCCTGGTAGTCGAAGCCTTTGTATCCGTCCTAGGCCGAATGGCGGAGGCGCGCCGATGAATATGATGCACTACCCTACGAAAATGGACGATTCCCAGGCGGTTCTGAACATTATTGGACTCTCGAAGAGCTTTGGATCCTTGCAGGTGCTCGACAACGTCAGCTTTAGCGTTGCCGCGGGAGAGACGGTCTGCCTCTTAGGACCATCCGGTTCAGGAAAATCGACGCTGCTGCGCTGCGCTAACTGGCTTGAGCGTCCAGACCAGGGGCGCATTCTGCTGAAGGGAGAACAGGTCGGCGTCTCAAATGCCGGCGTCGTCATGAGCGACCGCGATCTCGCGAGGATGCGCATGCGCATCGGCATGGTGTTTCAGCATTTCGCGCTGTGGCCTCATCTAACCGTTTTGCAGAATGTGATGGAGGCGCCGGTGCACGTGCAGCGCCGCCCTAAAGACGTGGTGCACGAGGAAGCAGAAGCACTCTTGCGCCGCGTTGGAATGTATGAGAAGAGAGACGCGTTCCCAGCGCGTCTTTCGGGCGGTCAAAAGCAACGGATTGGAATCGCAAGAGCGCTGGCCATGAAACCGGAACTGCTGCTCTTCGATGAACCGACCAGTGCGCTCGATCCCGAACTCGTTGGCGAAGTGCTTGCCGTCATGCGGGATCTCGCAAGCGAGGGTATGACCATGGTCGTCGTTACCCACGAAATGGCTTTTGCAAGGGACGCCGCAAGCCGCATTGCCTTTATGGATCGAGGCGGGATTGTCGAAAGCGCAACGCCTGACGTTTTCTTCTCCGCTCCGGCCACGGAGCGCGCACGCCAATTTCTGCAGCGCTATTCCGCTGCATCCGACCGTTCGTTGGCATCCAGTTGACCACGAGCACTGCTAAACCACTACGCTAGGATTCCGAGCGATGACATATACAGAACTGCTGGCATGACTATCCATTCGAATACCCCAATCGCCGAGCGCGAAGCGCATCGAGCCCGCTACGAGGCACTTCGTGCCGAAGGGCAAGGCGCGTCGGCGCAAACGCTACCGCCGCTTACCGTGCGCGATCAACCAGTGCATGACGATGCCGTCCTGCACCGCGAACACGTCCCGGGCGGCTGGTACTGGACCACACGTCTGGCGCGTGGCGAAGCGCTGCGCATTGTGAACACAGCGGGCACCTCTGCTGTTTCGATGGTGGCGTGGTGCGAAACGGATCCCTCTGAACGCGTGAATACCGCGGACACGATGAAAGTCCAGTGGAGCACCGGGCTGCGCAAGGGTCGCGTGATTTATACGGAAATGGGGCGGGTAGCGTTCTCCATTGTGGAAGACACCTCCGGCGCCCACGACCCGCTCGTCGGGCCAACCACGAAAGAATCGATGGAGAAGGCACTCGGGCACTCGGCGGCGAGGAACTCCCGCGATAACTTCTTCCTGGCCGCGGCAAAGCTTGGCTTGGCGCGTCGCGACGTGCCGGCCTGCATCAACTTTTTCGCACCATTGGCGATCGCCGCCGACGGCCGGTTCGTCTGGCACCCCGAGCGGCGGGCACCGGAAGATTTTGTCGACGTTCGCGCGGAAATGGATCTCCTCGTCGTGTTGTCCAACGCCGGCCATCCGTTTGATCCGGCTGTGCAAGCAGTGCCTGCGCCTGTTGATGTGATCCAGTTTGTCACACCTCAACTAGGGTCCGGCGACTCCTGTCGCCATGCCTGCAGCGAAGTCGAACGTGCATTCGAACAAACTGAGCGGCACATCCGCCGCGGGAGCAGGTCATGATGGGAACGTCCGCTTTTACAGACCTCGTGCTCGACGTGGTCATACCCGCCCGCTCGCCCTGGTCCCACGTGTTGCGTCGCGGACAGAAACTGCGCCTTATCGACGTTGAGGGACAGCAAGCAGTCGATGCCCTGTTTTACAGCGCCGCGGACACCGCGCAACGCTACAGCGCACAGGACACGGTGCGCGAACAGGGATCGGCTTACATAGGACTCGGCACACGGCTCGTATCCAACCAGGGTGCCGTGATGGCGCAGGTGGTCGAAGACAGTTCGGGCCGGCATGACACGCTGGCAGGTTGTTGTTCATGCGAGAGCAACGTGGTCCGGTTTGGCGAAGCAACCCGCTATCAGCACGCATGCAGGGAGAACTTTGTGCTGGAGCTCGGGCGGTATGGGATGGGCAAGCGGGACATCGCGCCCAACGTGAACTTCTTCATGAACGTGCCGATCGACGACGCCGGCAATTTCGCCGTGCTCGACGGCATATCGCCACCGGGAAGCTACATTGATCTGGTTGCAGAGATGGATCTGCTTTGTGTGTTCTCCAATTGTCCGCAGATCAACAACCCTAGCAATGATTTCAACCCGACGCCTGTACGCGTGATGATATGGGACGCCGCTCCGCAGCCGGCATAGACGGGTGACATAATCTCACAGCCGTCCGGACGAGTTCGGGCAATCAGGCCGGCGGCCGGTCCGGACTCGTTTATCACGCGAATGATAAAATCGTCAGCTAAAAAAATGATCTATCCGTACTCCTTATCAACAAATAATCGAAGACAAGCCGCGGATTTCTTCGCCATGTCTTACCGAGGATCGCAGCCAAGCGTGCGGGAACTTGAGGCATGAACTCTTCGAAACTCAATGAACTGGACGCATGGCAAGCTGCACGCCTGATAGCGAAACGCGAGCTTCGCGCGGTCGATTTGCTGCATGCATGCCTTGACCGGATCACGGAACGCGACGACGAAGTACACGCCTTTGCGCATCTCGATCGCGCTCACGCGCTATTGCAGGCAAACGCCCTCGATAAGGGCCCCGTGCGTGGGCTGCTGCACGGGCTGCCGATCGGTGTGAAGGACCTGTTCGACACCATCGATTTCCCTACCAGCTACGGCTCGCCGGTCTACGGGGCGCACCGTCCGAAGGCAGACGCGGCTTCCGTCGCTCTGTGCCGCGAGGCTGGCGCTTTGGTGATGGGAAAGACAGTCACGACCGAATTCGCCTATTTTTATCCCGGGGCCACCCGTAACCCACATGACTTGACGCGCACGCCAGGCGGATCGTCGAGCGGCTCCGCAGCGGCGGTTGCTGACAGCATGCTTCCGCTGGCGCTGGGTACTCAGACGGCCGGCTCGGTCATCCGGCCGGCCGCGTATTGCGGCGTAGTCGGCTATAAGCCGAGTTCTGGGCGCGTTCCCCGTGCTGGCATCAAGAGCATCTCGGAGGCGCTCGATACGCCGGGAGGCTTTGGACGTTGTGTGCGCGACGTGGCGCTGCTCGGTGCTGTGCTCACCGGCGACGCGCGGCTCAGTACCAGTCCGGACGAATCAGCCGCACCACGCATTGGCCTGTGCCGGACGCCTGAGTGGGCCTATGCGGAAGCGGACACGCAACGTGCGTGGGACACGGCGACTGCCGCACTAACGCATGTTGCGCCAGCGCTTGCAGACGTCGCGCTACCGGACGATGTGCCGGATCTGGTAGCGTTGCAAAAGGAAGTCATGGCATTCGAAATGTTCCGTGCACTAAGCGTTGAGCGGCTGCATCACCGGGATCAGCTTAGCCTTCAATTGCAGGCTCAACTGGACAGCGGCAGCGTGATTTCCGGTGGCGCACACGCGGCGAACCTCGTGCGTACCGAACGCGCAAGGCATCGCATTGACACTCTGTTCGACCGGTTTGACGTGCTGCTCGCGCCCAGTGCTGCAGGTGAAGCGCCAGTTGGCGTCGGCGCAACCGGCGATCCGCTGTTTTGCCGCGGCTGGACTTTGCTAGGACTGCCCTGCGTGCATTTGCCGTTCACGCGTGGCAGCAACGGGCTCCCAGTGGGATTGCAGCTAGTCGGCCGCTGGGGCGAGGACCACCGCCTGCTTTCGAGCGCGCAGTGGATTTACGACAGACTGACGCAATGAGCACGGCTCGTCACGCGATTGCCTGTTCTCGCGGCCGCGCGCCGTCAACCAGGAAGGTTTATGGTGCGGACCGCTCAATAGAAGGAACACGATAGATGCACGTCCACCTAGAAAATACGACCTCCAAGCCCCGTCCGTTCTGGCTTACGCCTGAACTCGTCGACGCCGCGCGCTCGGGCAATGCCGCGCTGCCGGGCGAAGTGCGGTTCACCGTCGGTAGCGACCTGGAAGACTTTGCGGGCAGCTTATCGACTGCGACAGTGCTCGTTACATCGTCGGGCGTCATTTGCGATCCGCGGTTTCCGCGCGGTGATCTGGCCGCGGCTGCGCCCCATCTACGATTCATTCACCTGATCGATGCAGGCGTGGAAGACGTCATGCCGTTGAACTGGCTGCCGGCGAACGTCCAACTAGTCAACAACAGCGGGGTACACGTAGAGAAGGCGCGCGAATTCACGATCATGTCGTTGCTCGCACTCAACGCGCGCCTCCCGGAAATAGTGTGGCACCAGCAGCGGGCGCAATGGGAGCAGGTTTTCACACCGCTCATTCGAGGAAAATCGCTCCTGGTCATTGGGCTTGGTGACATGGGACAGGCAGCAGTGGCGGCTGGCCACACACTCGGCATGAAAGTCTTTGGCGTACGGCGTTCGGGCATGAGTGTACCTGGCGTCGAGCGAGTTTATTTGCCGGGTCAACTACACGAGGCGGTCGAATTAGCTGACTTCATCGTGATCGCTACGCCCTTGACTTCCGGTACGCGGAACCTCGTTAGTCGGTCGGTTTTGGAAGCGACGAAGCAATCGGCAGCATTGTTAAATATTGGGCGAGCGGACGTTCTGGATCACGGCGCGCTCGTCGACTTGCTAAGGAATGGCAGGCTAAGCGGCGCGATATTGGACGTGTTGCCGCAAGAGCCGTTGCCCTCATCGTCGGAGCTTTGGGCCTGCCCGAACCTGATTATCAATCCACATGTAGGCGCGGACGACCCAAGCACTTACATGACGGAAACGATGCGATTGCTTTTCGCCAATTTGCAGGAACATCTTACCGGCCGGCCGCTTCAAAATATCGTAGATCGGATGACCGAATACTAAGAGGCTGCCCCGCTGCGAGGGTTGGGCAGCAGGTCATCCGGGATATGGTGTGCCGCATGGTCTACCCGGAGAAATCAGAGTTCTTGGCCTCGCCGCCGGCGCTACGCAGATGGTCGGTTCGATACTGCGGTCGACCGCGTCGGGGTCGAGAGTACCATTCGGAATGAGCAAAAGCGGCCATGCGCGTATGGGCTTCTTCACACTCGTGCGGGGGGCGTGTGTTAGCGACTGCCAGTCGGTCGTGCAGACGAGCCTCCGCTCGCGTTCTGCGGCATCATCCGCGTTCAGCTTGCGTGCGTAATGCTTGAGGCTTCTCTCTCGCCCGGCAGTGAGTGCGCCTGCATCCTGCTCGACGAGCGTCACCTGAAGTCCTGCATCGAGTGCGCAGATTGCGATGCCACTGCCCATCGTACCGGCCCCGATCACCGCGATCGACTCTACGACACTTGCAATCGGGTTGTGTCGCGATAAGAAGGGAAAGTCGAGTCAGTTCAGATATGAAAAGGACTGCTTACATCACAATAGAATAGAATTGCTCAGCAAGATTTTGGGCGATGCCATCGCCACCGCACACACAGCAGGATCACATCCAGCGGATAGTGCAGTCGCTTCAGCACCTTCGCGATCCATGGCGGTAATGTCTTTCGCGGCGTCTTGTCCGTCATGGCCATAGTGATCGTCTCAATTTCGGTTGCCGAATTTTACCTGATCGCCTTAGCGCGACAGAGCCCCACCTGCCGCTAGGCGCATACCGCGGCCGCCGCTGAGAAGCAGCGCGCGTTCCTTCATCCCACCACTTCCCCCCCCAGCGAGGAACTTCAAATGTCAGTGCGCGCGATTACCGCGGTCCGGCTTGATCAGTATTCGCAAAGAGTCACCCACGTACTCTGGGGGCAGGTTTCTGTGAACGGGGAACGGTTTGAGGTTGCGCCGCACGAATCGCCAGTGATTGAGGTGGTCGACGCGCTGGCCAAAGGCGATACCGTGGTGACCGTCTTTCCGGTGGACGGACAACGCGTCGCAGGCCCGGAGGTCCGGCGCGTCGTGGATGAGGCGGGTCGCGAAGGGATCGAAACGCTGGCCACTGATTCCGGTCCCGGCCGGATGCTTGCGGACCTGCCGCGCGTTGACCACGAGTAAACGGGGCGCCGCACCCGCCCCAGCAAGCCGTCTGGCGCCCTGCTGGTACGATCGACTGCCTTCGGGAGTGGTTGCTTGCGGTCAAACGCAATGCGGCGCGCGGGGTGGGCGATGCGACGTGGCGGAACTACGAAGCAGGACTACAATGAGCTACCGGCTGCGTAGTTCGCCAGGCGGTCCCACAGCGCCGCGCCGCCGGAGGCCAGCGCAGTGCCCGGCGCGCACTCCAACTGTCGCCGCTCAGCACCTCTGCCGCGACGCAGTGACGCATCTATGCGCTATGCCAACACGCTAAGTTGACTATTCAGTATCGTCTGGAGTGTCGTTCCCGGAAGTGCTGGAGGCTGCTGTTCATTGGCGCCATCTCTTTGATCCACGTGTAGCTCGCGCGAATTGTGCTGCTTTCATCGGCATTGTTCGCTAGAACCATTTCTTAACGGCTCGATCGGACGCCATCGTCCGGTCACCGCGGCGGCCATTGGAGTGGTGGACCACAACTGGTGCCGATGAGCGCCTACATCGCGATACCACGTCACCCCTATACAAGGAGCACTGTATATGAAGTATGAAGGCGCGCTGCAAATGCGCATCAGGAAGCGGCTCGAGCAAGTGATAGAGATGGCCGAACTGTTCGGCTTGCTGGTCATCGGCGTCGGAACCGCGCTGGCGATGGGGCATCTGATCTGGACGATGGCGAAAGCCGACGCGGTCACACTAACCGACATGCTGCTGATGTTTCTGTACCTCGAAGTGTTTGCTATGGTCGGGCAATACCTGAAGGCGGGGCAATTACCGGTGCGCTTTCCACTCTACATTGCGATTGTCTCGATCGCGCGGGACGTGATCCTGCGCGCTGGTGCGAATACCGAACTGCATCTTCTCGCGTCGGCCGGCGCCATCGTGCTAATAGCGGTAGGCGTGCTACTGATTCGCTACGGGCAGTCCAGAAATCCGAGCGGTTCTGAAGTACGGCGTGACGACAGTGCAAGTTGAGCGAGTACATGTGATCATGCCGGTACTCGTTGGGTAATTCCACGTGTTAATCGATTCCGCCGGCAAGCGTTGACGGGAATGCCGGACGGATCGACTACCTAAGGATCCGAATGATAGTGCCACCTGGCGCAGTATTCGTTTAGCGTCTGTCGGCGATCTTGGCGGAGATGTTGAGCGTCTCAAGTTGGCCCACTGGACGAATTCAGCCGTCGTCACCGTAAGCTGTCGTTCAAAAGCATTCGTCGCACGGACGTCAGCTTTGCGTCGTTGTAGACTAGAGAATGCAACCGGCCATGAATGCACAATCGTCAGCCGAAGTCGACAGGCCGCTACTCATTATGGAAGAGCCAATCCCGGTATTTTGCTTGCGACGTTCACGGGTCGAGCGAGATTAACGGGGCAACCGCTTGCCTCGTGAACGCAGAAAACGAATTTGATTCGATTGCCTTGGTTGCCCGGCAATTTCTGCAGTTGGCCTCGCCTTCGTGTCATCGGCAGCGACGATCCAAACGTTAGATGACGACGGTCTCGACCGCGACCGACAAAGTCCGACGCCTTTATTACATTTCACCTCAAAGTATTTTTTCGCGTGATTACGATCCGAATGCCATCTTCTATCGTTTCCATTACAAGGAAGGGAGCGCTCGCCGCGTCCCTGTGGGGTATGTTGGCCATAACGAATTGCGCGAATGCCGCCGACAACGTGATCGTGCTCGATTCTGCTGGAGCGCAACTGACGCTGATCGACGAGGCCACGCACAAGGTTGTCGGCACAGAGCCGACCGGCAAGGAACCACACCATCTAATGATCACGCCCGACGGCCGCTCCCTGATCGTTGCTGATTCGGTGTCGAACAACCTGATGTTGGTCGACCCGCACACGGGTAAGGTGCAGCGGACTGTGCAGGACATCGAAGACCCGTATCAACTGGGCTTCTCTCCGGATCATAAGTGGTTCGTCACCGCCGCGCTGCGCATGGACCGCGTCGACATCTATCGCTATGACGGCACGAATATGGCGCTGGTCAAGCATATCGAACTGGCCAAGACTCCTAGCCACATGACATTCGCCTCGGACAACCGCACCGTATTCGTCACGCTACAGGATTCCGGGGAACTCGCAGCGATCGATTTGCCGACCCAGAAAGTGCTTTGGAAAATGCACGTGGGCAATGAACCCGCAGGTCTGTGGATGACTCCTGGCGACCACTACTTGCTGGTTGGCATGACCGGCGAGGACGACGTGACGGTGGTGGACTGGCACAGGCAGCAAATCGTCAAGAAGATCCACACGGGCCGTGGCGCCCACAACTTCCGTAATCTCGACGACGGCAAGTATGTCGTGGTCTCCAATCGCGTCGACAGCACTATCAGCATCATCGACTACACCACGCTCACCAATGCCGGCGATATCACCGGTTTGATGCCCGGGCCCGACGATATGGAACTAACCGCCGACAAGCGCTATCTATGGGTGGGATTCCGTTTCGCGAGGCATGTGGGCATCATCGATCTGACCACCCGCAAGCTGATCGACACGATTGCGGTGGGCCGCTCGCCGCACGGCATCTTTTTCGACAACCGCGCGCCGGTCGTGTCGCCCAATCCGGACTAGGCCGGGCAAGTCCTCTCGACTTGCCGCGAGATCACCACTTTCAGAACTGGTAAAACACGAGGCTTTTGATGTTTCACGAAATCGTCGCACAACTCGACAATATGGTGTCCGCGCTGCAGACGCAACTATATGTCGACGTTGTGCAGCCGTTCTTCTATCGCTTCGGCTTGATGGGTTACGACGAAGACACCTATGACGCACTGTACTGGGTGATTATCGGCGTGCTGGAAATCGTCGTGATGTATCTCGCGTTACGGCCGCTTGAAGCGCTGCGTCCCATCGAGCAGTGGCAAGATCGCAAGGCACTGCGCGCGGACGTGATCTATACGTGGATCGCCAAGCTCGGCATCGTCAACATTGCGTTCTTTTTCATGTTGCAACCGCTATTCGATCACTGGCAGAGCCTCATATCGATCTACGACATACGGAACATCGATATCGACAGCCTCTGGCCAGGCGTGACGGATCAGCCAGTCGTGTCGTTCCTGATCTATCTGGTCGTGCTCGATTTTGCCGGCTACTGGTATCACCGCTGGCAGCATCGTTTCGGCGTGTGGTGGGAACTGCATGCTGTGCATCACAGCCAGCAGCAGATGTCGCTGTGGGCCGATGACCGCAATCACTTTCTCGACGACATGATCCAGGCAGCGTTCTTCGCGGCGATCTCGCTGTTTATCGGCGTGCAGCCGAACCAGTTCGTGGTGCTGGTCGCGGTCAGCAACTTCATGCAGAGCATCCAGCACGTCAATGCACGCCTGCCGTATGGCTGGCTGCTGGAGCGCATCATCGTCAGCCCGATCTTTCACCGCCGCCACCACGCGGTGGGCTACGGCCATGAAGGCACGGCTTACGGCTGCAATTTTGGCGTGCTGTTTCCATGGTGGGACATGATGTTCCGCACCGTTTCATGGAACCCCGCCGTTGAGGTGACCGGCATCCGCGACCAGCTACCCGCCCCGCATGGCTCAGGCCGTTCATATGGCGACGGATTGATCGGGCAACAGTGGCTCGCGTTTGGCCGAATTGTGAAGCGTCTGCGTGGGCAAACCAGTTACGCTGGAGATGCTGTGCAGTGAGTGCAACTGACGCCGTGCACCTTGTTGCTGCAGTCGCACTGAGCTACGCCGCATGTTTGCGACCGGGTTAAAAGAAACCGACAGCGCCGTGCGGCCCTCGTCGGCGCGCCCGGGGTTACGGACTTTTTTGGAGCCGACTGCTTTGGATGGTGCGGCGGACAGTCGTGAGTCGCACCCGGATGTCGCCGGCGGGGACTTCCATATCGACGCGTCGCCTCTTGATGAAGGCAGCCATTACTACGCCCGTACAAAGATCTACCAGCGCGCCTCGGTCGGCGGCGACACCGTCGAGGTCAAATGGTCGGGCGATCTCGGCGACTATCCCTCCGACTCAGATGCTATCGAGGCGGCACAGCGCTGGGCGATCCAGTGGTGCGACGAGAACTTGGCCTAGGCCGCGCGATCTGACTCCTCGAATGAGCTCATGGGAGACAGTTATGGAGCCTTGCAATGCCGGTCGCGAATGAGTTGGCAAGCCATCCGGCATTCCCCGCATGGCGAATGGCCGCAGGGCGATCCTGAACCGGCTAAATATTGACTCTTACCACTTCCAGACGAGACGTCCCTGCAACGCCTGATGAATGTTGCGAAGATGCGTTGGCGCATCGAGCGCGACTACCAGGACCCGAAGCAGGAGTTCGGACTGGGCCACTTCGAAGGGCGTAGTTGGCGCGGGTTTCGCCATCATGCGTCACTCTGCATCGCAGCCAACGACTTTCTGGTTGCGCAGCGCCTGATTCAGGGCGCTGGTAAAAAGCTTCACCGTCGGCAGCTTCTTTACCTTTCCCGAAGACTACCTGCCGCGAGGCTCCCCAACGCGCCCAACGACACGTGGTTGATCCGATTGCGAGTCTGCGTTGGCGTATCGCGGCTTGAATCGCCCAACGTCTGCGACGATGTCCGTTCTGCTCTTCATTCAACCCTTTTGTGACACAGTATCTAAGCGCTTGTTGAGAAATTAATCGCGCGCTAGCAATCGTTCACGGCCACGCGGGCAGTCGCGGGCAACCTTCGAAAAAATAGGAACCGTAGCGTCGCCCATTAGGCGCGCGACCCCAGGCTACTATATATTTACGCCCCAAATGACCATCGACGGTCATTTGCCTGTCCGTTCGGGCAGGGCTTAGCGACTTTGAGGTGGCGATGAGGTTTGACGTAGTAAGTGCCTGGACGACTGTCCAGAAAAAATGGGCTTCAGTGCTCGCGGTAGGCTGCGGCATCGTTGCCTTCGGCGCGATGTTTACGGCACACGCGGCGGAACGCGTTGCGCCGACATCTTCCGGCACCGATTGGATCGTGATGGACATGTCGACCGGACGTGTTCTGTCCGAGCAAGGTGCCCGGATCGAGCGATACCCGGCCAGCCTGACCAAGCTGATGACGCTCGATCTCGCGTTCGAGGAATTGAGCGCCGGGCGGTTGACGCTCGATACCTTGATTCCGGTGAGCGAGGCGGCGGCTCGCGTTCAGCCGATGAAACTCGATCTTCTGCCGGACCAGAAAATTACTGTGCGTGAGGCGATACTGGGCATGACGACACTGTCCGCCAATGACGCGGCAACTGCGCTTGGCGAGTATCTCGGCGGAGGCAGCATCACGCAGTTCGGCCAAGCCATGACGGATCATGCCCGGGCACTTGGGATGCTTCACACGAGCTTTCGCAATCCGTCTGGTTTGCCCGATCCGGGGCAAGTGGTCGATGCCTACGATATGGCGATCCTGACCCGTCACATCCTGCTGACCTATCCGCAGTATCGCTACATGTTCTCGGTTCAGAGTTTCAACTTCGAAGGACGGATGATCCCCAACCTGGACGGGATGCTCAAGCGCTATCCCGGCGCGATTGGAATGAAGACCGGCTTCACGAACGCCGCGCGTTTCAACGTGGTGACCGCGGCGGAGCGCGCCGGACACCTTCTGATTGGCGTCGAACTCCATGCACAGTCGTGGAGCGCGGCCTATGGCACCATGGCGAAACTCCTCGATGCGGGTTTCGCGTCAGCTGTAGAGCCAGCCGACCTGCTAGCCGCGCACCATGATGCACTGCCAGTCGCTGACGCAGTCACGGCGCATCCTTATGTGGCACAGCGCGTTTCCGTTACGCTGCAACAGCCGTCGACGCCGGGCCATCGCTTCGCCGCCCAAAGCGTCGGCACGGTCAACGATATGCCTCCGGCCTGGACGGCGCAGATCGGCGCCTACGACACCTATGCGGGGGCCCGGCACCAGGTAACACTGTTAATCCGTGAACGGCAGGCAGGCGTCGCTCGGGTCGTCAGCGCGGTACGGCGTCACCGCCGGACCTGGCAAGCGCAACTCACCGGGCTGAGCGAGGCGGCGGCACGGGCGACTTGTGCGCGGTTCGTCCTCCATAACCAGACCTGCTTCGTCATTGCCTCATATAAGGAAGAGGCTATGCGTTAAGCACCGGCAGGATTTTGTAAAAGGGCATTGGAAAGGCTGTGATGTGATGGACGACTCCCGCTAAACCGAAGTTTGACTCAGAGCCCGGACTAACCTGTTGAAGCGCTGAGAGATGTTCGAACCGAAGGGTCGGCTACTGGGAACAGGTGGGGTCGATGCCAAAGCAACGCAAAGGCTTTGCTCTGCAATGGTGTGGGGCGGGTTGTGATGACGATCTTCGCCGGTGGATTGACCGGGGTGGAAGTGATGTCGTAGGTCAAGGTGGCGAGGTCTTGCAGCAGCGTATGCAGGCTGTGCACCGGCAGGTCGTCGTCAGTACGGTGGCGCGCGGCTTTGGCGTTGGCCCCCTCGGAGCGCGGCGTCGGCATCACCGGATTGACACGCTGATCACGCCGCGTTGTCAGATCCTCATCGTCATGCAACAGCGGTTTGAGTGCATCGCGTAGATGCCACTCGACGTAGTAGGCCAGCATGCATAAAAACACGTGCGCGCGCACACGCGACTCGCTGAAGTGATAGACCGGACGCACGTGCAGATCGACCGTCTTCATCGAGCGGAAGGCTCGCTCGACCTGTGCCAGGCTCTTGTAGGCCAGCACCGTCTGGGCATCGGAGAGCCGCTCAACCGGCACGTTGGTTCGCAGGACATAGAGTCCATCAAGCGCGGCTTCGGCATCGATCTGTTCCAGCTTGCGGGTGACGTAAAGCTCGTCTCGGTGATGTCCAGCTCGAAGTGCTTGGCCATCCGGTAGCGCTCGATCACGCGCCCCACCCGCAAGCCAATCTGTCCTGGCCGTGCAGGCGATTGCGGGGGCATGCAGTGGCCTGGGCAATCGCGGCCAGTTCCGCTTCGGTGGCCGCCAGCAGCTCAGCGCGCTTTCTGGCGCGCTCCTCGGCCAACGCCGGATTGCGGCAGACCACCAGCCGCTCGCCCCGGATAGCGTGTGCTGTCTAGTGCGATCAGGCCGCGCTCGTCGAACAGCTCAAGGAGCGCTTTGGCCTGTCACAGGTGGTGTGGGTAGGCGATCGCGGCATGATCACCAGCGCGCGCATCGAGCAGGTGCTGCGCCCGGCGGGCATGGGCTGGATTACCGCGCTGCGCTCGCCGCAGATTGCCGAGCTGATCAAGGACCGCGGCCCCTGGCAGCCCACACTAGCTCTAGCCAGAACTGAGGAATCGCATGCCAGGCGTACTGTGCGGGAAGCCCTCGGCTGGGGGACGCCCAGTGGGCCTGCCTTATTGCGCGATCGCTTGAATCAACCTTTACGTTTTGCTGACCGCTTACTTCCGTGTGATGTAGCCGGAGTCTTAGTCCTTCAGTGATCCGCAAGCCGCCTGGATATAGAAGGGTCAAGCGCTCAGTCGCTGTGCAGCGTATCGAGAATCGCCTGCGTGATGCCGGGCCGGTCATATGACGCGCGCTGGATCATGCCGACCGTGCGCAACACCGGCGGATCTGAAATCGACAGCACGCGTAGTAACGGATCGTTTTGCCAGTTGCCGCGATGCAGAAGTGGCAGCACCGTGACGCCGACATTTTCGCGCACCAGCGCGACGATTGTCTCGATCGAGTTGAGTTCGAGGTATTCGTTGACCGTCAGGCCGACTGTCTGCAGGGCATGCTCGACGACGCGCCCAGTGCGGACCCGCCGGTCGAAGCGCAAAAAGGGATGGCTGCGCAGAATTCGCCGCGGATCGTTGTCTCCGATTTCGCGGCTAACCATCAGCATCAGCGGCTCCGTGTATAGCGTCGTCCACTTCAGCGTGTCAGGCAGCGTCGTGTCAGCACGCGCGACGACCGCCGCGATATCGACCTCACCCGCCTCGACCATCCGCGCCAGTTCGTCGGAGCGCGACGACAGCAGCCGCACATCCAGTTGCGGATGCTCGGCCTTCAAACGCGCGATGACCAGCGAGAGCGCACCGATCACCGACACGACCGCGCCGATGGTCACCGGCCCGACCATCGAATCCGCCGGCGTCGCTTCGAGTTCGGCCAGGAGGTCGAAAATCTGCTCGACCTTCGGCCAGATATCTTGTCCCTGGCGGCTCAGCGCGATCTGGCGACCGCTGCGGTCGAACAGCTGGCGGCCGAGCGCCTTTTCGAGCCCGCGCATCTGCAAACTGACCGCCGCCTGGGTCAGCGCGACGCTCCCGGCCGCTGCCGCGAATGATCCGGTGCGCGCGACGGCCCGAAAGGTTCTCAACATGCGCAGTGTCGGCATCGCTCATTCCCAAGAAAAACTTAAGTGTGAGTAAGAAATATTAATATTTTTCGCGATGTTACGCACCACATAATCGTCGTCAAGACAGCCTTGAACAGGACTAGCAGCACGATATGGAGTTTCCCAGCATGACCGATGCCGCCCGCCGACCGGTTCTGGAGGTCCGCGGCTTTTCGTTGAAGTTCTCGCGCGCCGCCGACACGCCGAATCTCGTCCACGACGTGTCGTTCTCAGTCGGCACTGGCGAGACGCTATGCATCGTTGGTGAATCGGGCTGCGGCAAGAGCGTGACGTCGCTCGCACTGTTGGGGCTGCTCGCGAGTCCGCCTGCGCAACGCGTCGCCGGCACCGCGCACTTCGAAGGCAAGGACCTGTTCGCGCTGTCCGAGCGCGAACTGGCCGACATTCGCGGCAACCGGCTGTCGATGATCTTTCAGGAGCCGATGACGTCGCTAAACCCGGCGTTCACGGTTGGCGAGCAGATCGGCGAAAGCATCCGGCGGCATCGCGATGTCGAGCGTGGGCAGGCGCGCGAGCAGGCGCTCGAGATGCTGCGGCTCGTGCGGATCCCGGCGCCGGAAACCCGGCTCGATGCGTACCCGCATCAGCTTTCCGGCGGTATGCGCCAACGCGTGATGATCGCGATGGCGCTCGCGAACCGCCCGCGCCTGTTGATCGCCGACGAGCCGACTACCGCGCTCGACGTGACGATCCAGGCCCAGGTGCTGTCGCTCGTGAAAAATCTGCAAGCCGAGACCGGCACCGCGATGGTGTTGATCACGCACGACCTCGGCGTCGTCGCGGAAGTCGCCGACCACGTCGCGGTGATGTACGCGGGACGCATCGTCGAATACGGCACCGTCGCCGATCTGTTCGACGACCCGCAACATCCCTACACGATCGGCCTGATGGGCGCGATTCCGTCGGTCGGCAAGCGCGAAGGCGCGCTGGCGACGATCCGCGGTTCGGTGCCGTCGCCCGAGTTGATGCCGCACGGCTGCCGCTTCGCGCCGCGCTGTCCGTTCGCCGAGCAACGCTGCATTGACGCCGCGCCTCCCGACAAGGTGATAGCCGGTGTGCATCGCGTCGCGTGTTGGCTAGCTCCGGTCGAACAGGTCGCCGCGCCGCTATTGCGTAAGGAATTCGCATGACGACGCCCACCACACCGACGCCGCACGCACACCCGGGCTCGAATTCGCAGACGCCAATCATCGAGGCGCGGTCACTGACGAAGCATTTTGGCGGCACACGGCATCTCTTCACACGCACGCCAACCGTCTATGCGGTCAACGACGTGTCGTTCGCGGTCCAGCCCGGCGAGACGTTCGCGATCGTCGGCGAATCTGGCTGTGGCAAGTCCACCCTAGGGCGCCTGCTGCTCCGTTTGATCGAATCGACAGACGGCCGCGTCTTCTATCAAGGCAAGGACATCACGCATCAGCAAGGCGCGCCGCTGCGGCGGCTGCGCCGCGAAATGCAGATCATCTTTCAGGATCCGTTCGCGTCGCTGAATCCGGGCATGACGATCGGCCACATCGTCGGTGAGCCGATCGCGCTGCACGGGCTCGCGCGCAATGGCGCCGAGCACCGCGAGCGCGTCGCGCAACTGCTGCGCACTGTTGGCCTGCAACCGGCCTACGCAGACCGCTACCCGCACGAATTCTCTGGCGGCCAGCGACAACGGATCGGCATCGCGCGCGCATTGGCCGGCGAGCCGAAGCTGATCGTCGGCGACGAGCCGGTGTCGGCGCTCGACGTTTCGGTGCAGGCGCAGGTGATCAATCTGCTCGAGACACTGAAACAGGATCTCGGCCTCACGCTGATCATGGTTGCGCACGACCTCGCGGTGATCCGCCATATGAGCGACCGCGTCGCCGTGATGTATCTGGGCGAGATCGTCGAGCTGGCCGATGTCGATGCACTGTTCGACGCGCCGCTGCATCCGTACACGCAAGCGCTGCTGCGTGCCATTCCGGCGAGCAGCCCGCACGAGCGGTTTGCGAAGCCGGCGTTGTCCGGCGATCTGCCGAGTCCGACCGCGCCGCCTTCCGGCTGCCGTTTCCATACGCGCTGTCCGCACGCGAAGCCGCACTGCGCGCAAGCGCGGCCGATCAGCGAACGACTCGAGGACGGACGGCAGGTGGCATGCCACTTCTGGCGCGAGATCCAGAACGCCGGCGGCGGCGCACCGCTGGTCACGAGCGTCAGCCCGAAATTGATCGAGCGGCTCGCGATCTACCGCGACCGCCAGGCGGCGGTCGCCACCGGCGGCGACTGAGCTGGCGGTCGAGATGAAAATCGAGTGAAGAATTGAGTTGCCGACGCGCCGATGCCCGTTCAGCACACCGTTTTTTGAATTGGAAGAAAAAGGGAAAGTCCTCATGCGAAGAATGTTGATTGCCGCGGCGCTCGCACTCAGCGCTACCGCCGCGATGGCCCAGAGCAGCCAGACGATACGGATCGGCTTGCAGGACGACATCGGTTCGCTCGACCCCGCACGCAGCGTACAGCTTGTCGACCGGATCGTGTTTGCGTCGCTGTGCAATGCGCTGGTCGATATCACGCCCGACCTGAAGATCGTGCCAATGCTGGCGACGTCGTGGACGACGAGCGCCGACGGCAAGACGCTCACGTTCAAGCTGCGTCAAGGGGTGAAATTCCAGGACGACGAGCCGTTCAACGCGGCGGCCGTGAAGGCGAACCTCGACCGCGACCGCACGCTGCAAACGAGCAACCGCAAGAGCGAACTGGCGTCGGTCGATCACGTCGACGTGATCGACGACTACACGGTCGCGATCGCGTTGAAGCAGCCGGACGCCGCGTTGCTCGCGACGCTGACCGACCGCGCCGGCATGATGCTCGCACCGAAGACGCTGGCCGATCCGGCCGGCGTCGCCGCGCATCCGGTGTGTTCCGGCCCGTACAAGTTCGTCCAGCGCGTGCAGAACGATCGCGTCGTGCTCGAGAAATTCCCCGGCTACTGGGACGCCGACAAATACCCGGTCCAGCGCGTGATCTTCCTGCCGATTCCGGACAGCACCGTGCGCCTCGCGAACCTGCGCTCGGGTTCGCTCGACATGCTTGAGCGCCTCGCGCCGTCCGATGTCGCGTCGGTCAAGAGCGACGCAAACTACAAGTTCGCGCCGGTCAGCGGCTTCGGCTACTACTACGTTACGTTCAACATCGGCAACGGCAAGCGCAGCAACGCGGTGCTGAGAGACAAGCGCGTGCGGCAGGCATTCGACCTCGCGATCGACCGCGACGCGATCAACCAGGTGATCGGCGCGGGCATCTTCGCGCCGGCGAATCAGGCGGTGCCGAGGTCGAGCCCGTACTACAATGCTTCGCTGCCGACGCCGCATCGCGACGTCGCGAAGGCGAAGGCGCTGCTGAAGGCGGCGGGCCACGAGCACGTGGACATCGAGTTCACTTACCCGAACAACACGGTGTCGAGCCAGATCGTGCAGATGATGCAGGCGATGGTCGGCGAAGCCGGCTTCAACCTGAAGCTGCGGCCGACCGACTATGCGACCGAGCTCAATGCCGCGCACAGCGGCGACTTCGAGGCGATGTACCTCGGCTGGTCGGGCCGCGTCGATCCGGACGGCAACCTGCATCAGTTCAACACGTGCGCCGGCAACCTCAATTACGCGCGTTACTGCAACCCCGAAGTCGACCGCTTGCTCGACGCCGCGCGCGTGAAGCTGACCGCCGCGGACCGCAAAACGGAGTACGACGCGGCGTCGAAGCTGCTCGCCGACGACGATCCGATCATCTATGTCTATAGCCAGCCGTGGCCGTTCGAGCTGTCGAAGAAGGTGCAAGGCTTCACGTCCTATCCCGACGGCCTGATCCGCCTGCGCGGCGTCAGTGTCAAGGGCTGACCGATCATGCTGCAGACCATTGCAAACCGCGTGCTGGTCGCCATTCCGACGTTGATTCTCGTGTCGATGCTGATCTTTGGCCTGCAGAAGCTGCTGCCCGGCGATCCGGTAATGGCGATGGCCGGCGAAGATCAGGATCCGCAGTTGATCGCGTCGCTGCGCGTCAAGTACCACCTCGACGAGCCGGTGCCGACGCAGTACGCGCTGTGGGTTCGCGACGTCGTGCACGGCGATCTCGGCGCATCGCTGCGCACCGATGTGCCGGTGACGTCGCTGATCGCGCAGAAGCTGCCGGTCACGCTGCAGCTCGCGGCGATGGCGATGATCTTCGCGATCGGTATCGGCATTCCGGCGGGTGTCATCTCCGCCGCAAGCCGCGGCGGCGCGCTGGATTACGGCGCGAACGTCTTCGCGCTGTCCGGCATGTCGATCCCGAACTTCTGGCTCGGGATCATGCTGATCTTCATTGTGTCGGTGCGCTGGCATCTGTTGCCGTCGTCCGGCTACGTGTCGCCGACCGAAGACTTCTGGCTGAGCATCAAGACCATGCTGATGCCCGCGTTCGTGCTCGGCGCCTCGCTCGGCGCGCAATTGATGCGCCACACGCGCAGCGCGATGCTGAGCGTGCTGCGCACCGACTATATTCGGACCGCGCGTGCCAAAGGGCTGCTGCGCGGCACCGTCGTCGTCAAGCACGCTTTTCGCAACGCGCTGGTTCCGATCGTCACCGTGCTCGCGCTGCTGTTCGGCGAACTGCTCGCGGGTGCGGTGCTGACCGAGCAGGTATTCACGATCCCCGGCTTCGGCAAGCTCATCGTCGATGCCGTGTTCAATCGCGACTATGCGGTCGTGCAGGGTGTCGTGCTCGTCACCGCGCTGTGCTTCATCGTCGTGAACCTGTGCGCCGACGTGTTGTACGTCCTCCTCAATCCCCGACTGAGACGCAGCTGATGGCTACTCCCGCCACCCCCGTTCACGCGTCGGCCGCTGCGTCGCAGACGACCGTACTGCCGCGCCGCAAGCGCCGCGGAGTCGTAAAATTCATGCGCAATCGCGCCGCCGTGTTTGGCGCGGCGCTCGTGCTGCTCATCGTCTTCATGGCGGTATTCGCGCCGTGGCTGTCACATTACGACCCGGTGCAGGCCAGCTTCATGACCGTGCGGCAGGCGCCTTCGGCCGCACACTGGTTCGGCACCGACGAACTCGGCCGCGACGTGCTGAGCCGTCTGCTGTGGGGCGCGCGTGCGTCGCTGCTGGCGGGCGTCGTGTCGGTCTGCATCGCGGTCGTGATCGGCGTGCCGCTCGGCTTGCTGGCCGGCTATTTCGGCAAGCTCGTCGATGGCGTGATCTCGCGAATCGCCGATGCGTTGCTGTCGATTCCGTTCCTGATCCTCGCCATCGCGCTAGCTGCGTTCCTCGGACCGAGCCTGACCAACGCGATGGCGGCGATCGGCATCTCCGCGATGCCGCGCTTCGTCCGGCTGACGCGCGGCCAGGCGATCACCGTGAAGGCCGAGGAATACGTCGAAGGCGCGCGGGCAATCGGCCTCGGCAACGCACGGATCATCGTGCGGTACATCCTGCCGAACGTGCTGCCGCCGATCATCGTGCAGGCCAGCCTGACGATCGCGACCGCGATCATCGCCGAAGCGAGCCTGTCGTTCCTCGGGCTCGGCCAGCTGCCGCCGTCGCCGTCGTGGGGTTCGATGCTCAACACCGCGAAGGATTTTGTCAGTCAGGCGCCTTGGATGTCGATTTTCCCGGGCATCGCGATCTTCCTCGCCGTGCTCGGTTTCAACCTGCTCGGCGACGGTCTGCGTGATGCGCTCGATCCGCGCGAGTCGTAACCGGATTCCATCACCGCTTCAATTGGCCGACTGCCCTCTCATCACTTTCGTTTGAGTTTTCAATGACACGTTTCAATTGGCAAAACCCGTATCCGACACCCCGCTTGCCCGTGTTCGCGCGCAACATCGTTTCGACGTCCCATCCGCTTGCCGCACAAGCCGGCTTACGCATGTTGTGGAAAGGCGGCAATGCCATCGATGCGGCGATTGCCGCGGCCGCGGCGATCACGGTCGTCGAGCCGGTCTCTAACGGCCTTGGCAGCGACGCGTTCGCGCTCGTCTGGGACGGCAAGAAGCTGCATGGCCTGAATGCTTCCGGCGTATCGCCGGCGGCATGGAACGTCGATTACTTCAAGCGTAAGTACGGCGAGGAAAACGGTCTCGCGAAGCACCCCAAGCGCGGCTGGGATGCGGTGACGGTGCCGGGCGTGATCGCCGGCTGGGAGGCGTTGCATCAGAAGTTCGGCTCGCTGCCGTTCGCGGACCTGATGGAGCCGGCCATTGAGATTGCCGAGCGCGGGCATGCGGTGGCGAGCGTCGTCGCGTACAAGTGGGCGGCGGCCGTGCCCGAGCTGAAGAACCAGCCGGGTTTCGCCGACACGTTCATGCCGCGCGGCCGGGCGCCGGAAGTCAGCGAACTGGTGCGCTTTCCCGGTCACGCGAAGACGTTGCGCAAGCTCGCTGAACAAGGCCCGCGCGCGTACTACGAAGGCGAGATCGCCGAACAGATCGCCGCGTTCTCGCGCCAGGGCGGCGGCGCGCTCACGATGGACGACCTGCGCAACTACCGCGTCGACTGGGTCGAACCGATCAGCAAGGACTATCGCGGCCACACGGTGCACGAGATTCCGCCGAACGGCCAGGGCATTGCCGCGCTGATCGCGCTCGGCATTCTCGAACAGTTCGACGTGGGCTCGCTGCCGGTTGACGGCATCGAATCGCAGCACCTGCAGATCGAAGCGATGAAGCTCGCGTTTGCCGACGTCTACCAGTACGTCGCCGATCCGCGCTCGATGGAGGTCACGCCCGAACAGATGCTCGACGACGCGTACCTGAAGTCGCGCGCGAAGCTGATCGACCCGAAGCGTGCCACGCAGTTCGACTTCGGCATGCCGAAGGCGGGCGGCACGATCTACATGTCGGTGGCCGACGAGCGCGGCATGATGGTCAGCTTCATCCAGTCGAACTACATGGGTTTCGGCTCGGGCATCGTGGTGCCGGACTCCGGCATTTCGCTGCAGAACCGCGGCTACGGGTTCTCAATGGATCCGAAGTCGGCGAACGTGGTGGAAGGCGGCAAGCGACCGTTCCATACGATCATCCCTGCTTTCCTGACCCAGCAGGTGGACGGCAAGCAGGAAGCGGTGATGAGCTTCGGCGTGATGGGCGGCGACATGCAGCCGCAAGGGCACCTGCAATCCATCGTGCGAATGCTCGACTACGGCCAGCAGCCGCAGGCCGCATGCGACGCGCCGCGCTGGAAGGTCAATCGCGACTTCTCGGTCGACGTCGAGGCGACGCTCGATGAGGACACGGTGCGCGCGCTCGAGGGTCTCGGCCATACGATCAAGTCGGTCGAGGATCCGTATATGGACTTCGGCTCCGGCCAGTACATCTGGAAGCTCGATCGCAACGACCCCGAACGCGGTTATGTCGCCGCGAGCGACACCCGGCGCGACGGACTGGCCGCCGGGTTCTGATCCGGACAGCCGTACCGTACAAGATGCCTGAGCCTCGCAGGTGGCGCCCCGCCGCTTGCGGGGCTCGGCCGCCAATCATGTGCTTGGTGAAGCGCTCCATAGCCCGCCTCGCCCCCGACCAGGTCCGGTGTCATGATGGCACGCCGTTGCCGCCCGAGCTGCGTGAGCGCCTGCTGCGCGAGTGCGAACGGCTCGCGCTGGCGGAGCAGCAACTCGCGGCGCTGGAGAAGACGCGCCAGGCGAGCCTGCCGGCACCCGCGCGCCAGCGAAGCGATGACCTTGCGCGCTTGAAGGGGATTGGCGAAGTGGGCGCGTCGCGCCTCGCGCTCGAGCTGTTCGGGCGGGAGTTCAGCAACCGCCGCCAGGAGGGTGCGTGCGTCGGGCTGGTGCCGCAGCCCTATGACAGCGGCGAGAGCCAGGTCGACCAGGGGATCAGCAACAGGGCAACCGGCGGGTGCGCGCGCTGCTGATCGAGATGGCGTGGACCTGGCTGCGCTACCAGCCCGACAGTGCACTGACACAGTGGTTCAACCCGCGCACGCAGGGCAGGGGGCCGAACCGCCGCGCGCGGCGCATCGCCATCGTCGCTGTCGCACGGCGACTGGTGATTGCACTATGACGCTACCTGAAGGACGGCGTTATTCCTGAGGGCGCACAGATGAAACGAGTCTGAGATCGTATTGCATGGCGATAGTGATGCCACGACAGTCGGATCACTTGTTGTTCCCATGGTTGAAGTGGACATGCCCGTGCGCCCCCTGGGTTGCCATCGCAACCGATTCTTAGATGGAGCATGTCACCCGGACAAGATTCCGGCGCAGCGCGCATGCAGGATGGGGCTGCCGAACCGCCAGCGGATTGAAGGTTGTGAAACGTTGGATCGTCTCACGAGCGCCACGGCCGGCTTCAGGCAGGGACGTGAATTCGATTGCAGCAATGACTGGGCGACGTGGAATGTGGCTGGTATGTTGGCGAGCGCAATAGCGCGCGCTCACCAACATACGACAGCATATTGCCTCTTCCCAGTGTCAAGGGTTCGCTACGCCAGGCTTCGCCTGCCCTTGACCCAGTCATACACTCTCGCAAGGAGATGTGGAGGAAGTTGGTCGACGATTCGCGAGCGGGCCTTGACAAATTACTGCTCATAGAAGTCTGACCCACCATCAACGCTATTGCTGCGGCACCGTCCTGGTTCCGTAAAGAAAACCTTTATCCCCATGGAAATAAATTTTGGTCATTGAGGAAAAAATGGCGTTTCATACTGCGTTTCCAATTCATCATGAAGTGAACCGCGATGCAATTTGACTGGGGCAACCCCTATCCGTCCACTGCCAAGCCGTTCTTCGCGCGCAACGCCGTAGCGACGTCGCACCCGCTCGCAGCACAGGCCGGCTTGCAGATGCTGCTCGCCGGGGGTAACGCAGTCGACGCGGCGCTGGCCACTGCCGCCATGCTGACCGTCGTGGAACCCGTATCGTGCGGTTTTGGTGGCGATGCCTACGCGATAGTGTGGGACGGACACACGTTGCATGGACTGAACGCGACAGGCGTGGCTCCGCGCGCGTGGTCGCTCGATTTTTTCCGAGCCCGCCACGGCACCGACGCAACGGGACTCGCTCAGCAACCTATGCGCGGGTGGGATTCCGTCACCGTGCCCGGCGTCGTATCCGCGTGGGCGGAAATGCATCGACGCTTCGGCACTCTGCCGCTTGCCGATATCCTCGAACCCGCTGCCGTGATTGCCGAGCGCGGGCATTTGATTGCGCCAGCCGTCGCGCGCAAATGGACTGAGTTGGCACCGGTGCTGGAACAGCAACCCGGCTTCGCGCAAACTTTCATGCCGCACGGGCGCGCGCCGCATATGGGCGAGAAATTCCACTCGCCCGGCCATGCCTATACGTTGCGGCTGCTCGGCCGTGAAGGCGCGGCAGCGTTCTACGAAGGGGAACTGGCCGAACGCATGGTGGCCTTCGCTCGCGAGACTGGGGGCGCTCTTGATCTGACCGATTTGCGCGAGCATCGAGCCGAATGGGTCGATACCATCAGCCGCGATTACCGCGGCTATACGGTGCATGAACTACCGCCCAACGGCCAGGGCATTGCGGCGCTGATCGCGCTGGGCATTCTCGAGCGCTTCGACTTGCGAGCATGGCCTGTCGATTCGGCACAGTCACAGCACTTGCAGATAGAAGCGATGAAGCTCGCGTTTTCCGACGTGTACGAGCTTGTCGGAGACCCGCGCTGTATGACGGTCTCGCCGGCCGAAATGCTGGACGACGCGTATCTCGATGCGCGTGCCGCGTTAATCGACCCGCACCGTGCAGGCTCGCCGGCGCCCGGCCTGCCGAAGCCAGGTGGCACGACGCAAATCAGTACCGCGGACGAACGCGGCATGATGGTCTCGCTGATTCAGTCGAACTATCGCGGTTTCGGTTCCGGCGTGGTGGTCCCGGCCACCGGCATCAGTTTCCAGAACCGCGGCGCGGGCTTCTCGATGGACCCTAAGTCGGTCAACGTGGTGCGGGCCGGCAAGCGGCCGTTCCATACCATCATGCCCGGTTTCCTGATGCGCGACGGCAATCCAGTGATGAGCTTCGGCGTGGTGGGTGCCGAGGTGCAGCCGCAGGCCCACGTGCAAACCCTCGTACGGATGCTCGACTACGGGCAGCAGCCGCAAGCTGCGTGCGACGCACCACGCTGGAAGCTCAATCGAGATTTCACGCTCGACGTCGAAAGTGCGGTCAATCCCGGCGTGCTGAGGGATCTGCAGGAGATGGGGCACACGTTGAAGCCGCACGGAGACCAGCACGTGGATTTCGGCTCGGGCCAATTCATCTCGCGGCTCTCGGACAATCCGGATCATGGGTACGTAGTGGCAACCGATGGTCGTCGCGATGGCCGCGCCGTGGGATATTGAAGTGCGATTTTGATCCTGACAGATCGATCAGGTACCCCACCTGATCGATGACGCGTGCATGGTTCCAAGGTATCAGGCCGGACGGCAGATCGCCGATCAATGTAAAGCGAATAGAGGATAGGATCATGCGGAAGGTAGCAGTTGCAGGAATCTTAATGCTGGGAGCCGGTACAGCGATGGCGCAAACTCTGCGCATCGGGCTCGAGGACGATATCGGCACGATCGACCCGCATCGCAGTCTGCAAATGGTGGACCGGATGGTATTTGCATCCATGTGCGATTCGCTGATCTCCATCACGCCGGACCTGAAGTTGACGCCTAAGCTGGCCACTTCATGGACGGTCAGTCCCGACGGAAAAACCGTTACGCTGAAGTTGCGCAAGAATGTTTCATTCCAGGACGGAGAGCCTTTTAACGCCGCCGCAGTGAAGGCCAATTTCGACCGCGAATTGACCTCCCCTGTCAGTGCCCGCAAATTGGAACTGGCATCGGTAGACCACGTGAGCGTGATTGACGAGTCTGCGGTTCAGCTCTCTCTGAACCATCCCGATGCTGCGCTGCTAAGCATGCTGTCGGACCGGGCGGGAATGATGCTCGCGCCGAAAATCCTGTCCAACGACGACGAGATCTCGCGACACCCGATTTGTGTCGGCCCTTATCAGTTTTCTCAGCGAGTACAGAACTACCGCATCGTACTCAACAAGTCGCCTACCTACTGGGATGCCGCGGCGTATCCGATCCAGCAGGTGATCTACATGCCTGTTCCGGACGGAACTGTACGGCTTGCCGACCTGCGCTCGGGCTCGATCGACATCGCCGAACGCATCGGCACATCCGACGTCGATTCAGTGAAGCGCGATGCGAGCCTGCACTTCGTCATGTCGAACGGTCTTGGCTTCATGGGCATGACCTACAACCTTAATAATGGACCGTCGGCAGCCGGCCCATGGCGCGATGCCCGCGTGCGTGAGGCGCTCAGCCTCTCTCTGGACCGCGGCGTGATCAACCAGGTGGTCGGTGCCGGCATGTTCGCACCGGCTGTGCAGGCTATCCCGCCGACAAACCCCTATTACGACAAGGCGCTGACAATTCCGCAACGCGATGTCGCGCGAGCACGCGCTCTGTTGACCGCGGCCGGCTACCCGAACGGTGTCGATATCCAGTTGTTACTGGGCAATAGCACCTCGACCATGCAACTTGCCCAGGTAATTCAGGCGATGGCGGCCGAAGCCAACATACGCCTGAAACTGATTCCCGCCGATTTTTCAGCGGCTCAAGCGGCCGCGATCGGTGGCAAGTTCCAGGTGATCTTGCGGCCGTGGTCGGGACGCATCGACCCCGACGGCAATCTGCTGCCGTTCGTGTCGTGCAAAGGTGCCATGAACTATGGCCACTTCTGCGACCCGCAGGTCGACTCCTTGCTAGTGCAGGCGCGCAGCGCTTCGGGCCCGGTGGAACGCAAGTCGCTATACGACCAGGTGTTCCAGCTCATCGCCAGGGAACAGCCGATCACATACCTCTATTTCCCGCCTTTGCCGTTCGCCTTAAGCAACAAGGTCGGAGGGTTTGTCGCCTATCCAGACGGGTTGATTCGTCTGCGTGGCATGACCCTCAAATCGTAACTCCCCATGCGCTAAAACATGGGGCCACGCGCGGGCCGAAAAGCATCCGGTAAAGAAGGTGCGCGCCCCTCTGCGGGGCGCCGGCGAGCGCTGATCGAACCGGGCTGGCGCAGCATCATAAGACGAGCGCTTTAGCGCCTCAATAATGGCGGGGCTCGACAAGAGCGGCCAGAGCCTACTGTGTCATCCGCAGGCGCAACGTACCTATACATCGCGCAGGGGTAGGCTCGTCCATTCGAATAATTTAGGACTATTTATTTGTATATCGGCATTAGCAAGCGCAATACAGGAAAATCTCAACCGGAGAAACGTAATGAAAAAGAGGATGTGGATGGCCGCCCTTTCGGCTGCGGGGGCGGCTTCGGTAGTACCGGGGCTCGCACATGCTCAAAGCAGTGTAACGTTGTACGGCATTATCGATACCGGCATCAACTATGTCTCCAACGCTGGGGGACAGCACCAGTACGCAATGAGTAGCGGTTACAACAGCGGCAGCCGCTTCGGCTTTCGCGGTACCGAAGACCTCGGTGATGGTCTCAAGACTGTGTTCGACCTCGAAAACGGCTTTGACAATACAACCGGCAAGGCATCGCAGGGGGGCTTGCTGTTCGGCCGGCAAGCGTACGTTGGCCTGTCCTCGCGCACCGCGGGTACCGTGACGCTCGGGCGACAGTACGACCTCGTGGTGGACGAGGTGGGACGCTTCGCCTTTGCCGCGCTAGGTGGCGGCAGCTCATCCGCGCATTCGGGCGACATTGACAATCTGCACAACACGTACCGGATCAATAACGCCGTCAAGTACGTGACGCCGACAATCGGCGGTTTCCGTTTCGGCGCACTGTATGGGCTTGGCGGAGTCAGCGGCGACGCGTCGCGCAACCAGGTTATATCGGCCGGCATGCACTACGTGTACGGGGCGTTTGCGGCCGGGGCCGGCTACGTGAACGCCCGAAACCCCAATATCAGCTTCTTCGGAACGAGCTCGCAAACCACGTTGACCGCCGCGACGACAAACGCGACCTCGCCGGCCTTCAGTGGCTTCCTGTCGGCGCATACGTATCAGGACATTGCGGTGGGCGCCAGCTATCGCTTCGGTAAAGCGACAATCGCCGGCACGTATTCGAATATCGCGTTCAAGGGGGTTGGGGATACTACCTCGGGGCCGAATCCGTCCCACTATTCCGGTACAGCCGTGTTCAACGATGCCGAGGTCAGCGTTCAATACGACCTGGGGCACGCCATTAGGGTTGGGATGGCGTACGACTACCTGAAAGGCAACGGCATCGATTCAAACCCGGGCGCCATCTACAACCAGGTGGCGGCGAATGCCGCCTATTATTTCTCGAAACGCACTTCGGTGTACCTGGTCGGCGTCTATCAGCACGCATCGGGCACTGACTCTCGCGGTAAGGCCGCGGTCGCGGCCATGAACCAGCAAACGGCGTCCACGTCCGCCAGCCAGTCTTTGGTGCGAATAGGATTACGAACGGTGTTCTAGTGCCACCTGCACGGCGCGGGCCGTTGTCCTGTTAAGGAGGGCACCGTGACGGCTTCGTGTCGAAGGCATCCACGGCGCGGAGGGCAGTGCTCCTTACCGCGGGCATGGTCAGGCGCTCGCGGAGCGCCTGCATGAGATAGGGGCGCATCACGTCGGTGCGCGCGAGGATGCCCACCTCGCGCGGGGTGCTCGGGACTGGCAGCGGAATGATGCGCAGCAGGGGATCGTTTTGCCACGTCGCATTGCGCAACAGTGGCACGATGGCGACGCCGATATCCTGGCGCACCAGTTCGATGATGGTCTCGAGCGAGTCCAACTCCACGAGCTCGTTGACGGCAATGCCCTGGCGCTGCACCGCCAGCTCTATCAACATGCCTGTGCGCTGGCTGCGATCGAAGGACAAGAACGGACGATCGCGCAACAGCCCGGCCGCACTGCCCGCCCGGGCTGTAAGTGTTTCGCGGTGAGCTACCAACACAAGCGGTTCCTCATACAAGGTGCGCCAATCGAACGGCTTTGGCAGGCTTTCCTGTAACCGCACGATAACGGCCGCGTTGATCTCGCGCGCATTGAGACGCGCGCGCAACTCCAACGATTTGCCAGTCACCAGACGCAGGTCCAGGCGCGGGTGCGCCGTCTTCAAATCGGTAATCTGCGTGGCGAGCGATGCCATCGCCGAAACCACCGAACCGAGCGTCACCGATCCGACGAGCATCTCGTCTTCCTCCCAGGCGTCGCTCAGCCCATCGTAAAGGGCGACGATCTGTTCGATGCGCGGCAGCAGAGCCAGCGCATTGCGGCTGAGTGCGGCAGTACGCCCCTGACGGTCGAACAGCGGGATGTTGAGCTGCTGCTCGAGGGATCGCATTTGCATGCCGACAGCGGCCTGAGTGACTGACACGTGTTCAGCCGCGGCAGCAAATGAGCCGTACTGCGCGATCGCAATAAACGTCTTGAGAAATCGGATGGAGCTCATCGGGAGAAAGCCCATGCGCCGCGCCAATCGACGCGGCAGATTTGAATGCGGCGCCGCGAAGCCGCCAAGAATAAAGATAAGCTTTGAATACACCGAAAATAATTCGATACATTTAACGGATTATTTTTCTTCAATATTCTCTTGTCAATAGCGGACTTATGCGAATGAAGAGTTTGCGCGCGCGTGAATACTCGGCATTCGTCGCTCCGTGAACGCGCTCAACGCCGCTCAACGGAGCAACTATTGCCGACGGAAATGGATGGATATTTCTCCATTTCCGTGCGGCAGACGCGCCTGGGACAAGCAGCCTGGAAGTCAATGACGCACTGAAAATTAAACGAGATGAAGTGCGAGATTTCTAAACGTTTCGATTGAATTATAAAATTGTTCTTCTTCGATATATTCTGTCGGCATGTGAGCACATGAGATATGGCCGGGGCCATAAATCAGGCAGGGTGCAAGCTTGGAACACTCCGAAGCCTCCGTGCCCAGCCCAGAGACGGATGCACAACACCCCAAGATCCGTTCGGTGGCCTTTACAAGGTAATGCCCTTCATCAAGCTTGGGAGGAGGCGCCTCCATCTTGATCGTCAACTCGACGCCATGCGCAGTTGCCGAATCGCGAATTTCCTTCATTACAAATTCCGGATCGAAAGATTTCGAGTATCGAAATTTAACGAGGCAGGTCGCTAGTTGTCATGCAGCGTGACATCCTGACGGAGACGCAACTGCAGTTCCCTCAGATCGCTCAAGAACACCGTATCTGTTCTTCACTCCGTGGCCCCAGACCTGAATATGTGCGCCGGGTTCGAGGTAACCCGGAGACATCCGCAAGCGCTATGCCATGCGACTCAACTTCCCGGACAGGGCCTGGGGCAATGCAATAACGCAAGTGTCAGGCGACCCGACATCTGCCGTCGGATTGCTTGATACTCACTCAATCCTGAGCGAAGCGAGCTTGGCATACACCGTCTGGCGGCTAATCTGAGTTGCATGGAAAGAGAAACGAGCTACACCATTTCAAGCTCTCGGTATGGCGGTGGCGGCATCTTGACGGTGATTTCGTCGCCCGAGCTTACTGGTCCCGCTGTGGTCACAACACCCATCACGCCGGCCTTTCGCAAGAGCTTTCCTTCCGGCGAGCGACCAAGAACGGCTTTCATGAGCCCAGCCTGGAAATGTTCTATTTGCGCGCACGGGTTTCTCAGGCCAGTGAGCGTGACGACCGAATGCTCGCCGATATGTAATTCTGTACCCACGGGCAACGAGAGAAGATCAAGGCCACGCGTCGTGATGTTTTCGCCGAGATCACCAGGTAGGACGCTAAACGCCTTTTCCGATAGCTCGTCGAATAATTCACCGTGCATGAGGTGCACCTGGCGTAGATTGGGTTGCGAGGGATCTCGAGCGACACGAGAGCGGTGTTTAACCGTGGCGCCACAGTGAGCATCGCCTTCAACACCCAACCCTTTCAGCAATATGATCTGCCAAACGGATTGCTTGGAAAATGTGTGTGAGGCATTAACGTGAACCGCAATGACTTTTCCGTTCATTATCGAGTGAGCTTTAACGATTTGGCGTGATGACAAGGGCATGCATAGGTTATTTCAGCCAGTTGCAGCGGTGGGGCATCCTTGCGGATCTGCGAAAGCGGCCATTGAACAGCCAGTCGATGTCTTTCAGATGACTCATTGCGGGTCCACGCTCGTTAAAATCCGAGCGTAATGCCCGCGCATTCAATTTGCACCGGAATCCTCACACGCTCTCAACGAGACTACAGCGGCAGTTCGGTCTTCCGGCGGCGCGGCTTGGCCGGATCGGGCCGTGCGCACGGCAGGAATTCGCCGCGTCCGGCATCGCCGCACGGCTTTTCGCCGTCCCACACCACGTCGCCGCGCGACATCGTCAACGCGGGCCACGCGCTCAGATGCATGCCTTCGTACGGCGTGTAATCGACGTTGTGATGCAGCTTCGCGTTTTCCAGATGGAACGTGCGGCTCTCGTCCCAGATGACGAGGTCGGCGTCCGCGCCAATCGCGATGCTGCCCTTGCGCGGATAGAGACCGTAGAGCTTCGCCGCGTTGGTCGCGGTCAGCGCAACGAAGCTTTGCGGTGTGATGCGCCCGGTGCGCACGCCTTCGGACCACAGCAAAGCCATGCGAGTCTCCACGCCGGGAATGCCGTTGGCGATCTGGTCGAACGAGACAGCTTCGCCATGTGCTTTCTTGCCGTCCGGGCCGTCGTAGCGGAACGGCGCGTGATCGGACGAGAACACTTCGAACGCGCCGTTTTCAAGTCCGTCCCAGATCACCTGCTGGTTGGCCTTGTCGCGCGGTGGCGGGCTGCAGATGCACTTCGCGCCTTCGAAGCTGTCGTCACAGCCGAGCGAGTCTGCGGTCAGAAAGAGATACTGCGGGCAGGTTTCGCCGTACACCTTGAGACCGTGGCTTTGTGCCCAGCGGATCTGCTCGACCGCTTCACGGCCCGACACGTGCACGATCAGGATCGGCACGTCCACCAGTTCGGCGAACGCGATCGCCCGATGCGTCGCCTCGCGTTCCACCAGCATGGGCCGTGACGTCGCGTGATAGCGTGGCGCGGTATGACCGGCGGCGAGCAGCCGCTCGGTCAGCCACGCGATGCAGTCTGCGTTCTCCGCATGGATCATCACCATTGCGCCCTCGCTGCGCGCGACCGAGAGCGTGTCGAGCATTTCGCGATCACTCAGCTTGAGCGCGTCGTAGGTCATGTAGATCTTGAACGACGTGTAGCCTTCGGCGATCAACGCGGGCAACTCGTCGCGCAGAATCTCCGGCGTCGGGTCAGTGACGATCAGGTGGAACGCGTAGTCGATCACTGGTTTTCTGTCCGCGCGGCGATGGTAGTCATCGATCGCTTCGCGCAGCGTGTGGCCTTTCTGCTGGCACGCGAACGGAATCACGGTCGTGGTGCCGCCGCAGGCTGCGGACGTGGTGCCGGAGAGGAAGTCGTCGGCCATGATCGAGCCGTCGCCGGTGGGCTGATCGAAGTGAACGTGGCTGTCGACGCCGCCGGGCGTCACGTGCCGTCCAGCTGCGTCGATTTCGCGCGCGCCGGCTTCGAGATCCAGGCCGAGCGCGACGATGCGGCCATCGCGAATGCCGATGTCGCTGGTGAAGATGTCCGCGGCCGTGACCACGCGGGCGTTGCGAATGACGGTATCGAAGGTTTGCATGTCAAATTTCCTGAACGAGCCGGCCCCAGCCGGCGATGCGGCGTGTATCGACGCCGCAGTGGCGCAGCATGTCCCATACGACGGTCGTGACGGTGTCGAACACCGGCACCCCGTGTTGCGCTTCCCAGTGCGCAACGCGGTGCGCGGCGTAAAGATTGGTGCAGAAGGTCGTAACCGCCTGCGCGCCGCCGGCCACCACCTCGGCCACTTGACGGTCGAGCGTCGTTTCGTCGACCAGCGCAAAGGCGAAGTTTTCCTGCAGATCCAGATGGCTTTCGTGGCTCGCATCGATGCCGAGCGCGGCGTAGTTCGCGACAATCTTCTGCTGCACGTCCGCGAGATACGGCGAGACGAGGCCGAGCCGGCGAATGCCGAACGCCTCCAGCGCGCGATTGAGCGCGAGCACGGACGTGCTGGCGGGAATGCCCGTCGTCTCCGTGATCGCAGCGCACAGCGCTTCGTCCTGATCGAAGCCAAGCCAGCCGGCGGACGTGCCGCTCCAGCCAATCATGTCGACATGCGCATCGGCGAGCAGGCGCGCGGCATCGAGAATGCGTTCGCGCTGGAACTGGCCGAGCGCGTCGGGACTGAGCGCGATCTGCGTGACGGAAAAACGCGCGAAATGCACGCTGACTTCAGGCAGCCCGGCTACCAGCGCCTGCGTCAGCGGTTCGAGAGAAGTATTGGATGAGGGCGTCAGAATGCCCAGACGGATGCGTCGGCTCATGAACGGATAGTGGAAACGGAGGGATAAGGGCGAAGCGGATTCGGGCAGCGCCGCCAGACGGCATCGACGGCGCGTTGAGCGTCGGCGCGGATCTGGTGTTCGTCGACACATAGCGCGCGGCCTTGCTCGATCACAAGCCGGCCATCGACGATGACACTTTCCACGTCCGAGCCGGTGGCATTGTGCACGAGATTGCCGAGCGGATCGATGCTCGGCGTGAGATGCAGTTGGCGAAAATCGAAGATTGCCAGATCGGCGAGCCGGCCGACCTCGAGTGCGCCGAGACGCGCGCCCCAGCCGAGCGCGGCGGCGCCATGGCGCGTGGCCATCGCGAACACGTCCGCCGGTTGCCAGTCGTTGCCCACCGCGCCGGCTTGCAGACGGCCCATCGCGAGCGCCCAGCGCATCACTTCGATCATGTCGCCGTGCATGGTGTCGGTGGCGAGGCACAACGGCGCGCCGGCGTCGAGCAGGCCGCGCGTCGGTGCGATACGCCCGGACATCGCGTTGCCGAGCGGAATGTGCACCACGTGCGTGCCGCTTCGGCCCAGACGCGCGATGTCGGCGTCGTCGACATGAATGCAGTGGCCTGCGAGCAGCCGGCCGTCGAGCAGGCCGGTTTCGTCGAGCAATTCCACCGGCGAGCGGCCATGCTGCTGACGGACCCAGTCGACTTCATCCATGCTTTGCGCGAGGTGCGTGCTGATCGGCAAATCGTGATGGCGGGCTAGCGTGGCGATGTCTTCGAGCAGCGCGACTGAACAGGTGTCCGGCGCATGCGCGGTGAGGTGCGCCTGGATGCGGCCGTTCGCCTGACCGGCCCAACGCGCGACGAACGCGTCGGCACGCTCCAGCTGGCGCTCGCCGCGGGCGCGGTCAAAGCGCCGTTCGCCAGTCAGCACCGACGCGAAATCCACGTCCGCGAGCCGCTGGCTGGCGAACACCCGCACGCCGGTCTGTGCGATACCTTCGACGGTTGCCTCAGCATGCACGAAGCTGTCCGCAAGTGTCGTGCAGCCGGCGCGTAATGCTTCGAGCGCGCCGAGCCGCGACAGCGCCAGGGCTTCTTCAGCGTCGAGCCACGACGCTTGCGGCAACCCCGGCGTATAGGACGGCGCGAAGCCGCAATCCGGCGCCACGCCACGCACAAAGTTCAGGCCCGCGTGATAGTGCGCGTTGACGAATCCCGGCGTCACAACGCGTCCCGGCAGCGACAGCGTGCGCGTCGCCGCGGGCCGCGCGTCGCCGATATAGGCGATGTGCGCGCCACGAATGCCGAGTTGCGCCGCGCGGGCCGAGCCGTCGGCGAAAATCAGCGTCGCATCCGCGATCAGCAGATCGAGCGGGCCGTTCGAGACGGGCGCGTCGTGCGTGCTCATGCCGCCATCCAGCCGCCGTCCACCATCAGCGTGGTGCCGGTCGTGAAAGTCGAGAGGTCGCTGCACAGAAACAGCACCGCGCGCGCGACGTCGTCCGGGCGTCCGAGACGCGGCCAGGGCGTGCGCCGGTTGGCGCGTTCGAGCACGGCCGGGTCGACCGCACGGCCGCCGGCGCCGGTCAGGATCTTGCCCGGCGCGACCGCGTTGCAGACGATGCCGTGCGGCGCGTAATCGGTGGCGATCTGGCGCGTCATATAGTCGATCGCGGCCTTGGTCGTGCCGTAGCCGAGGTCGCCTGGCGCGGCGATCATGCCGTGCTGTGACGACAGATTGACGATCCGCCCGCGCACGTCGCCTTCTGGCGCTTGCTGAATCATCTGCCGGACGGCCGCGCGGCAGCAGCGGAATACGCCTGTCAGATTGACGTCGAGAAGGCGTTGCCAGTGTGCGTCTTCGAATTCCAGCAGCGGCCGTGCATGACGAACACAGGCGTTGTTGACCTGCGCGTCGAGCCGCCCGAAGCGCTCGACCGTGTGCGCCACCAGCGCATCGACCTGTGCCGTGTCGGATACGTCGGTCGCGACGAAATGTGCGTGGCCGCCATCGCGCGCGATCAGTGCGGCGGTCGGCTCGCCGCCTTCGATCACGTCCGTCGTGACGTCGGCGATCACGACCGTCGCGCCGCTGACGGCGAGCTGGCGCGCAATCTCCCGGCCGATGCCCGACGCGGCGCCAGTGACGATGCATACCTTGCCGGCCATGTTCAGGCTTGCGGCCGGGAAGGGTGAGGGTAGGGTCATGACGTTACTCGTACAATCGCGGCGCAGGCGTTCACGCGCCCAGCGTGGTTATCCAGTGATGGAAGTCGGCTTCCGCTTCGGCCAGATCGAACAGTGGCGCAAAGCCGGTATCGGCGACCAGCCGCGTGTTGTCCATCGACGCGCGGTCGTAATCGGCGAAGTAATCGATATTCGGCGCCTCTTCGTGCTGCGCAATGCGCCACGTGAACGCGGGATAACGCCGCGCGAGCCGTTCGCACAGGTCGGCGACGCTCCACTCGAAACCCGCGGCGAGGTTGTAGACGGAGTGAGGCCAGTGCGGCGCTTCGAGCAAGGCAAGCAGCGCCGAGGCCGCATCGCGCACGTAGAGCCAGTCGCGGCGGCCGGCGCGTGGCAGCACGGCGGTTTCGCCCTGGCGCGCTTTCGAGACCACCTGCAGCGGCGCGCTCAAGGTGTCGCGCACGCCCGAGTCGGCTTCCCACGGGCCGAAGCACGTGCCGAGCCGTCCGATCACGAGCGGCACGCCGTGCAACGCGGAAAGACGCAATGCAGCGTCTTCGGCGGCGCGTTTGGAGATGCCGTAGAGGCCTTCGGGCAGTAGCGGCGTGATGTCTTCGACGAGCGGGTGCGGCGCGCTACCGCTCAGTCCGTACGCCGAGCCGGAACTGCCATGAAGAATGCGTTCGACACCCGCATCGGCGGCCGCGGCAATGGCGGCGAGCACCCCGCCGACGTTCACATCGAAAATGGCCTGCGGCATTTGCCGTTCGCGCTGCGCATCCGCGGTGATCGCGGCGAGCGTGACGAGCCGCGACGGCCGATGCGTGCGCATTGCCTCGCGCAACGCGTCGCCATCGCGCACGTCGCCGGTCAGCGCAACGAAACGGCCTGGCAGCGCGGCAAATGCCTGCAACGCTTGCGCGCGCGGCGCGCTACGGTCGAAGCCGATGACCGTCTCGCCGCCGGCGAGCAGGCGCTCGACAAGCGCGAGACCGACGAAACCGCTGCTGCCCGTGATGAACGTGGTCATCTCAGGCCGGCTCCATCACCGCTTCCGGCCGCAGCAGCGAGAGGATATGGCGCTTGTAGTCGTTGAATTCGGCGCTGGTCGGATCGCGAGGCCGGTCGAGTGCGATCGGCAACAGTTCGCGAATGCGGCCCGGACGCGCCGACATCACCGCGACATGCGTGCCGAGCGCAAGCGATTCGTCGATACCGTGCGTGACGAACACTATCGTGCTGCGACTCTCGCGCCAGATGCGGATCAGCTCGGCGTGCATGTCCATCTTGGTCTGCTCGTCGAGCGCGCCGAACGGCTCGTCCATCAGAATCACTTCCGGGTTCATCAGTAGCGCACGCGCAATGCCCACGCGCTGGTTCATACCGCCGGAGAGCTCGCTCGGGAAGTGATTTTCGAAACCCTTGAGACCGACCATCTCGATGAAGCGCTGCGCGCGCTCGCGGCGTTCCGGTTTGGCGACGTTGCGCATTTTCAGATGAAACGCGACGTTCTCCCACACCGGCAGCCACGGCATCAGGTTGGCCTGCTGGAACACCACGCCGCGGTCCGCGCCCGGCTCGGTGACGATCGAGCCACCGACGTTCACCGTGCCCGAAGAAGGATGGTCGAAACCAGCGATCATGTTCAGCAGCGTGGACTTGCCGCAGCCGCTCGGGCCAAGCAGACAAAGGAAGTCGTTGCGCTCGACCTTGAGGCTCACGTTGTCGAGCGCGGTGACCACCTGTTTGCGCTTGGTGTCTTCGAACGTGCGCGAGACGCTATCGATTGTGATGAGGTTCATGCTGTCAACCTTCCCTTGCTTGCAGAGTAGAACCGCGTTGCCAGCGCAGAACGCGCCCGGCGATGTACTTGATCATGTAGTCGCTCAGGAAACCGAGCAGACCGATGCTCACCATCGACGCGATCACGATGTCGTAGCGCAGGAAGTAATACGAATCCCACAGTACGTAGCCCACGCCGCTCTTCACCGCGACCATCTCGGCCGTCACCGTCAGCATCCATGCGGAGCCGATCGCGATGCGCAGCCCTGAGAAGATGCTCGGCAACGCAGCGGGAAATACGATGTGACGCAGCAACATCGATGACGTGCCGCCCGTCATCGCGCCGGCGCGCAGCAGGTTGCGGTCGCAGGTCTTCACGCCGTGAATCGTGCTGAGCAGCACCGGGAAGAACGACCCCATGAAGACGAGAAAGATCGCCGGCTTGTTGGCGATGCCGAACCAGATGATCGCGAGCGGAATCCACGAGACGGGCGGCACCGGGCGCAGCGTTTGCAGTGTCGGTTCGAGCAGCGATTCGATCGAGCGCGACCAGCCGATCGCCATGCCAATGGCGACGCCCAGCACCGTGGCGATCGCAAAGCCCGTGAACACGCGGCCGGAACTAGCCGCGATATCGAAGAGCCAGTGGCCGGAGTAGGTCTGCGTGTTGCCGTCGGTGCTGAAAATCCAGTCGGCCCAGGCGAGCGCGACCTGCGACGGCGCCGGCAGCAACGCGGCCGGCAGGATGCCCGAGCGGGAGAACGCCTCCCAGCCGGCCAGCAGCAGCACCGGCACGATGCCGCGCTCGATCCGCTTGTAGAAGCGTGAGGAAAGCAGGGTTGACATGGCGCGGTCCGGATCAGTAACCGAGTTCGGTCTTGGGTTTGCCGGTCACTTTCTCGAGGAAGCTGTAGTCGAGGTTCTTCTGCACGGCATCGCTGACGTCCGAATTCACGTACTTCAGGTCGCGCATCATTTTTGCAATCGACACAGCGGAGGCGCGATACATCTTGTAGTCCGGATAGAGGTTGTCGGCCGCGCCGTCGGCGATGGTCTTGTCGAGGCCCGTCACTTTCTGGATCGTATCGACGAAGAGCGGCTTGTTGGCGGCCATCATGTCGTCCACCTTGACGATCGCGCGCACGGTTTCCAGCACGCCTTGCGGATTGCTCTCGATCACATCCGGGCGCGTGACGATCAGGTTGGTGAGCTTGCCGGCCGCCTGGTCATACGGAAACGCGAAGAACTTGGCCGCCTTGACCTCGCGGATCTGCGTGGCGAACGGCTCGACCGAAGTGATCAGCTCGACTTCGCCGCGGCGCAACGCCTGTACGTGGTCCGCCGGATTCGGAATGTTGACGAACTGCACATCCTTGTTGATGTCGATGCCGTGCGTGAGGAACGCGCCGCGCATGTGAATGTCCTGCGCGTTGCCGCGCGAGGCCGCCACGCGGAACGGCTTGCCGTCCTTCTTGTACTGCATGATGAGTCTCTTCAGGCCGTCCCAGTCGCCCGGCTGCACCGGCAAGTTGTTGGCGAGCAGCACTTGCGAACCGCCGTTGATCTGGCCGGAGATGCCGACCACCTTGAAGCCCTTGTCGAGCGCCGTGGCATAGTGCAGATAGGTGACCTGCGCGACGTCGATGCTCTTCGAGAGCAACGCGGTCAGCACGTCGTTGCCCGTGTTGAACGAGGTCGCCGTGAGTTTGACGCCGGTGGCGTACTGCGGCGTCAGCGACAATGGCGTGCAGTGCGCGCACTTGGCGTAGCCGAGGTTGATCGGTTCGGCATCCTTGGCGTGGCCGACCGTCGGCGTGAGCGCGGTGGCAACGACGAGGGGCGCGAGCAGCACGCGGGCGGCGCGCTTCAGGGCGGCGAGAGACGGGCGGATAAATCGCATCGGAAGATCTCCGTTATTGTCACAAAATGAATTACGTTTGTGACAAACAAAGCAATAGACGTGCCAATCGATTGTCAGACCCTCTCCAGTGACGTCGAGCGATATTCTTGTACATGGCTCAAATCCGCGTGGCCGCGTGTGTCGGCGTTACGAGTACTGTGAGGCAAAACGACGCAATCCATATCGCCGGCCGGCCGGCGAGACCGGTCTCCCGCTGCGCGCACAAACCTGGCACCGTTCGGGTGCCTTTGGGATACGTAAGCGGTGCCGGTGTACGCTGATGGTGCAAATTCGAACAATTACATTTATTTTTGTCACAATATACAATTGTATTGACACAAAATGACCGTTGCTCAGTCGAGGAAAGCTAGCGTGTTAACCGACAAAGCATCCCTCCGCCCGCGTAAGGCGCGGCCGGCCGCCCAGATCCTGGATGCGGAAGACAAGTCCGACACGATCTACGAGCGCATCCTGACCGCCGTGATGGAGCACCGGCTGATTCCGGGCACCCAACTCGTCGAGGAAAAGCTCGCCACCGTGTTCAAGGTGAACCGCACGCGAATTCGCAAGGTGCTGGCGCGGCTCACGCACGAAGGCATCGTCACCACCATCCCGAATCGCGGGGCGTTCATCGCTAGCCCGTCGGTGCAGGACGCCCGCCATATCTTCCAGGCGCGGCGCATTCTGGAGCCGGCGCTAGTCCGCAGCCTGGTCGAACGTGGCAGCGCCGAAGGTTTCCGGCGACTCCATGCGCACGTCGCCAAGGAACGCGCCGCGCGCGAGAAGGGCGACAAGCATGCGGTGATTCGCCTCTCCGGTGAATTTCATCTGCTAATGGCCGAGATGGTGGGAAGCCCGCCGCTCACCAAACTGATGCGTGAACTCGCGTCGCTGACCTGCCTCATCATCTTGCTGTTCGATTCCCCGAACGTGCCGGCCTGCCCGAACCATGAGCACACGGAAATCGTCGGGCTGATGGAGAAGGGCGAACTGGAGGCGGCGATCGCGGCAGCGGTTGGACACCTCGATCATATCGAGGCGACGCTTGATCTGTCGTTGCCTGAAGACACCGAGGTCGATCTGAACGCCATCTTCGGATGAACGCGCATCGCCTTCGCTCTTAAACATAGCAATTGAGCCATTGCACCTGACCAGAACCGTGATGAAACTACTGATCGTCAACCCGAACATCTCGTCGAGCGTCACCAATCTGATTGAAGCCGAAGCGCGCCGTGTCGCTTTAGCCGATACACAGATCGAGATGGCGACGGCGGCGAGCGGCGTCGCCTACATTGAAACCCGTTTCGAGGCGCTGCTGGGCGCGCACGCGGTGGCGCACATCGCCGGCGAGCGCAAGGGCCAATACGACGCGCTGCTGGTCGCGGCGTTCGGCGACCCAGGCCTGCTTGAGTTGCGCGAAGTGCTCGACGTGCCGGTTGTCGGCATGACCGAAGCGGCGCTGATGACCGCCGCCCAACTCGGTCAGCGGATCGGCATCATCGCGATTTCGCGACGCATCACTGCCTGGTATCGCGAATGCGTGGACCGTTATGGCATGCTCGGCCGGCTGGCGGGCATCCGTCATCTCGACCGGCCGCTTCGCGATCCCGGTACGATTCAGGAAGATCATGGCGCGCACCTGATCGAACTGAGCCATCGTGCGGTGGCGGAAGATGGCGCCGACGTGCTGATTCTAGCCGGCGCGCCGCTAGCGGGATTGGCGCGCAGCGTGGCGGACCGGCTGCCGGTGCCAGTTGTCGATGGCGTCTCGAGCGGAGTGTGTCAGGCGCAGGCGTTGACCCGGCTCGCCACCGCGCGCGCGCAGGCTGGCGGTTTCGCGAAGTTGCCGGCAAAGCCCAATGCCGGGCTATCAGGTGGCCTGGCCACATTGCTACTACGTGAATGAGAGACGCTGGGGCGCGCATTCCAGTTGAACTCATGCGATAGCCTCTCAACTGGTTGCGGGTTTCACTCTAGCGCAATCGGGTTGTGGAGAGGTGATGTGGCGTGAGCACGCAGGGGCGGTTCGAGTTGTGAAAAGATCGATCCGTATGCTCGTTTTATCGATGCTTTATCAGGATTGAAGGTCCGCTGCGATCGGCCCCATGAAGCTGGAAGACCTGTTGCGCGAGATCGATACCGAGAATGTCGATTTCGATGATAAACCTCCACACGTCAGGTTGACGTCCGTCAGTGTCTCTCGAAGGGAGGCGTCGGGTCCATCTCAGTAGAACCAAATCGGAGACCGCGCCAAAGCGGGGGCTCTATGCCGCGATATCGTGAGCGTGCTCGTTGCTCGCGAGCGTCGGATACCATCGCTCGAAGCATGATCGCAACTGCTCATTCAGGACGGCCGTCCTTACCTGGAGAAGGCCTTGCGCATGAGCCAGTCGCCACGCCATCTGCTGCCGCTTCACAAAACGCTTGCTGACCACCTGGTTGACAGCCGACTCGACGAAGCTCGAGGTGATTGGCTCGCCATGACAGTAGCGGTCTCCGTAGTTCACGATAAAGCGCTGGTTGTTCTCGAGGTAACCGATGAACTCCTCCAGTTTGGCCAGCAGCCTGGTCTCCTCGGGACTGCCATCCGTGGCGACTTCCCATCCCAGGCTTTCAAGCCGCTGCAGTGCCGGATAGGGGCAGCCGTGCCAGAGGTGCCACTTTGCACTGCGCAGCCCATCGATCAGCGTGTCGACACATAGCCGTTCGTCGCGGTCCGGTAACCCCTTGATCATCTGTTCGAGATTCTGCACCCGCATGGCGACGTGAAACGGCTCTGTCAAGTTGACGGGCGTAGCGTACCTGTGTGTCGCCTAAGCGTAGTTATCCTTATTAGATTGCCGTATCGCCTGCGGCAGTGACAGTCCAACTATGCCAGGTGGCGAAGCGTTCTTTGAGTACGGCACGATGACATGTCGCGCTCATTTGATGTCTGGGCAACGCGAAGTGCTGCCGGATTGGGCCAAAGCATGAGAGAAACGCCTGCGTGCGACGCGCATCGCGAAAGCCGCACATCTGGCGTTCGCGCCTGCGGGTCGGCTGATGGCTGTTCTCTGCGCGGTTGTTCACACGTGCAGCCGCTTGGCGAAGACATGCTTCACATGAGCGAGCTCGGGAATGTCAGCCTTCGCCGCCGGATAGCTGCGCAGCTGGTCGGTGAGGATCTTGAGCGGCACCGGGTTTGAACGCAACACCTTCTGGAAGAAGCGCTTTGCCGCGGCCTTGTCGCGCCGCTTCTGCACCAGCACGTCGAGTGGTTTTGTCGCGATAAG
>NZ_JAQQEU010000052.1:0-50497 GCF_046026895.1 Paraburkholderia sediminicola | reverse complement strand
TGCGACTGGATCGAGCGGCGCGATTTCCCGGTCGCCTTTCTTGAGGAACGCGCGAATCCGCTGGATTACTTCGCCCGCGCGGTTGGTGTCCTGAACAATGTCTTTCAGTATCTCGCGCACTTCGGCCAGGTCGACAGGATCCGTTGCCATAAACCGCTGGGCGGCCTCAGTGTTGCTCAGAATCGCGGTAAGGGGCTGGGTGAGTTCATGCGCGAGCGTCACCGCTAGCTGACCCATCGTCGACACGCGCGTCAGATGGGCCAGTTCCTGCCGGTTTCGGTACAGTTCATACCGCTCCGTTCTGTCGATGATAACCGCGAGCACGGCCTCTTCATCTTCGAATCGAATCGTCTTGCAGCCGACCTCGACCGGGAACTCGGTTCCATCCTTGCCCGCGCGAACAGATCGCGAGGGGCCGCCACTATGGAAGCGTGTGCCATGCGGGAGATCTCGGGTTCCGGCGTGGACTCGTTATCGCTCCGCAATTGCGAAACGAGCATAGTCGCAGGCTGCCCGCTCAGTTCGTCACGTCGATACCCGAAGAGCCTTTCGGTCTGCTCATTAGCCAGCACAATCCGCCCGTGTTGATCAATCATGAGAAGTGCAATCGGCAGGAATTCCAGAGCGCTCCGGAATTTTTCTTCGGCCTGCCTGCGGTCGGTGATATCGACGCATGAACCAACATAGCCGAGAAACGTGCCGTCGACGTCCTCCTGCGGCACGCCGGTATCGAGGATCCAGCGATACACGCCATCCCGTCTTCGCAGACGGTATTCCATTGTGAAATCCTTGCGGGCGTCAAACGATGAGACGTAAACGCTCAGGCAGCGTTCGAAATCGTCCGGGTGCACACCCTCTGCCCACCCGTTGCCGATTTCCTGCTCCAACGTGCGGCCCGTAAAATCCAGCCACGGCTTGTTGAAAAACGTACACAGCCGAGTCGTATCCGACATCCAGATCATCACCGGAGCCGTGTCCATCATCGTCCGGAAGCTCGCTTCGTTTTCCCGCATAGATTCTTCCTCTCGCGCGGCTTGTCGCGCTTGACGGCCTCGCCCCCCGGACACGCTAGCGTTTTCTGATTCCGCCACGCCGCCCATGCAGTCCTCGCTCGTCACGCGCCCTTGCTCAGCATTGCGGCGCCTCGCCTGATCTATAAGAGTACGGCTACCAACACAACAGCAGCCGCGGCGATGCCCATGATCATTGGCGGGTGCGTCCTCGTGAGTTCGCGCAAGGATTGCGCCAGGGGCGAGCAGCCTGCGACACGAGCCCTGGCGCAGGACTAACCTGACTTTGCCTCAATAACGCGACAATCTGACCTTGCAATTTTGCAAGGTCAGCAGACAACAACGCGGGGCAAAAGTTGACCCCCTCGTAGTCGTCAAATAGGCATGGTAGATGTGTGACATGCTTACTGCAACAACCCCCGATCAGACGCGAAACGGCGGCTGCTTGGATTCGACCCATGAGAAGCTTTGCATAACGCCCAAGAGCGGTCGGTCAAACTGGGATCGATGACCGTCTCTTCACGGCCGAGGCCCCGTGTAAAAACGCAAAAGTACTCGGTTTTCGGATATCGCTTTAAGCTTCCGCAAGGTGCAGCGTCATTCATCCCTTCGAGTCGGTCGGCAAGTGATCGGTCGTTGGACATTCGCGCTGGATTGCGCCCTACGCTCGACGAATGGCCGCTGCCGCGTGAAGTCGATGCCCGGAGTCGACCCGCCATGGCCGTTCGCTCTGGGTCCCGTTTTCCGGTTTCGATTGCTTGCGGGACGTATGAACGAGCTGGGCGCACGGCACGATCAATATACCGCAGGCATGCCGGGTGGACGATGTTTGAAGCGTCGATGCACCCAGTAATACTGTGCGGGGAATTTCATTATCTGGGCCTCGAGAAACGCATTCATGCAACGCGCATCATTCGTGTCGCTTTCTGATGGGAAATCGCTGAGCGGCGCGAAGATGGTCAACCGATATCCTTTGAAATCCGGCAGTACTTCGGTCACGAACGGCACAACGCGCGCGTGCCCCAATCTCGCAAGTCGCGAAACAGAAGTCAGCGTGCACGCAGGAACGTCAAAAAAAGGCACAAAAACAGAGTCGTCGATGCCATGGTCCATGTCGGCAGCAAGCATGACCGGTTTGCCCTCGTGAAGGAATCTCACGATCTTCCTGGCGCTTGTCGAACGTTCGATCATCTCTGCACCGAATCGGCCGCGTTGCCGTCTGGCCAGGTCGCAAAGACGCGTGTTCGACATGTGCGTGTACAGGGCAGCGACAGGCAATTGCAGCGAGTAACGCATGCACCCGATCTCGATGCCCACGAAATGAAATCCCAAAAAGATTGTAGGCGGAGGATTTTTGTCTTGGAGATCAATCGCGCTTTCGATCTGGACGATATTTCTTATCGTTTGCGCGCTACCAAACCATTGAATGCCTCGTTCGAGATAGCTGCGGATGACATGCCGGAAGTGTTCCCTCGCAAGCTCATCGTACTCAGCTCCAGTCTTTTCCGGAAAGCAGAGGCGCAGGTTGACAAGGACTATATGTTTGCGGCGGCTGGGAAGCGCATACAGGACCGCGCCAAGCGCGCTGCCAAGCCTCGCGACCAATTGGTACGGAAGTATTGAGAGAAAGCGCAGCAAAGCTACGATGAGCAGATGACTGAGTTGTCCCACGACTTGCTCCTGTGTGGTGGTCGGCTGTGCCATGTGGAAACACTTCAGTTCGCTGACCACAAACGTTTCATTGGTACGCTGCAAAGGCGACGTGGCTGTCTTGGCGTGCCACACTGAAGCTGTGCGTCGACGTGGCGAAAGTCCAACTCTGGCCCAACTTCCCGGCGCTGTCCACGCGACACTTGTTCGAAGCGGTGAAGCTTGGCGCCGGGACGCGGTGCAGGCCGGTGAAATCCGACTTTGAATCTCCGTCTCAGAGACACCCGAACAACCGCTTCGGCCGACAACGCGCCGGACAGGATCGGCGCGCGAAGGTCCGTTAGCTGGTGGCGAAGCCGACGTTCGACTGTCAGCATGAAAGCACGGGCCAACGGCCGTAGATGGCCGAACCCGGTCCGACGCCGAGACAGTCGAGGTAGCCGCCGTCGACGTTCTGTGTCCGGCAGAAGTCGACCCTGTATAAACATTCGCCTTCCGAGGCGAGCCGTCCGCTCAAGGACAGGCAGCGGACGCGCCGGATTGCAAATAAAAAGTATCGTCTGAGTCTACTGATCCGAAGGTAATCGCATAACTGGTTGAATTGGCAATGAAAATAGTCGGCCTGACACGCCAACCGAATGCTTTGTTGCGCCGCAGCAAGATTACGTCTTCGACTTTGCGCATTGCTCGTCCTATTGTGCTTGCGGAGGCTGCGTCCATTCGTGGCGTGGTCTCGCAACCTTGCAACCAAAAATGGTCCCCGTTCCTGACCGGACATGCGGACCTATTCCGGAGACAACAATGAAAAGACAGCTTTGGTTCGCGTTAACGCTTGGCGCATCCATTCTGCTCACCGCGTGCGGGGGAAGCTCGGACAACCTCACCTCCACTTCGCCGACCATCAAGACTGCCATCGCGGTACCCAATTCGGCCACCCCGCCGTTCAGTTTCGACATCAGCTACGCCGATAGTGGCAAGTACTACCTTGCCGACCGCAACAACGCGTCGGTCGACGTGGTCGACACGAAGAGCAACACGCTCATCTCGCAGATCAAGGGCAGTGGCCCCACCGCCTTCACCGGCTTTAATGCGAACACCGATGTTGCTGGCCCTGATGGACTCGTCGGTATTCCCGGCACGAACACCCTCTATGCCGGCGATGTCAACTCGATCAAGGTCATAGACGTCGCGCAGCAGAAAGTCGTCAGCACGATCGCAGTGCCACCACTCAACACGGCCCCGCACCGCGTCGACGAAGGCTGCTACGACCCGGACGATAACCTCGTGATGTTTTCGAGTCCGGGAGAGACGCCTCCGATTGCGACTTTCATTTCGACGAAGACAAACGCGATCGTCGCGACTTATAGGTTCACGACGTCGTCCGGCCTCGAGGCGTGCGTGTACGACTCGAAGTCGAAGAGCTTCATCGTCAACAACGACGGCACGCCGACCAATCCGGCAGGTGAGGTGAACGTGATTGCCGCGAATACGGTGGTCGCAGGCACACCGGCGGTGAGCAAAGTATTCCCGCTTGGCGCATGTGGGCCAACAGGACTCGAACTCGGTCCGAACAACGACATGCTGGTGGGCTGCGATCCGGCCGCCGGGAAGCCGCTTATCACGTTGATCCTCGATCGGACGACGGGCGCCACGCTTGCTAGCATTCCATTCGGCGGAGTCGATCAGGTCGCGTACGATGCAGTGTCAAACCGCTATTTTCTTCCGGCTCGTCATGAGACCGCGACCGGCATCGCGGCCGCCTCCGGCTTCACGCCGATACTCGGCACAGTCGACGCGTCGACGCGCACACTCATCGACAAGCTGGCGGTGGGCAACGGCGTACATTCGGTCGCGGTGGATGGCGCCTCGGGTCAGGCGTACGTGCCCTTCCAGCCGGGGGTCGCGGCTTTCCCGAATGGCGGGATTCATGTCATTACTACGCATTGAAGGCGTATGAACCGGTGCCGGCGTGGAGGTTGTGCTGCACGATCCTCGCCCGGTAGCGCTCCTTGAAGCCGGGGGGCTTCGAGGAGATCGCTCCCGCTGCGCAAGAATGCATTGGGCTTGTCTGCTCCTCGCTGACTGGGAAGGTCGCGACCGAGTTCGATCCGCCGCCAGCGCCAGCGTGAGCGCCACGCCGCCGGTCCGACGACGCCATAGAAAGCACGAACCCGGCACGTGGCTGGGTTCGTCTTGCTGCTGCTGTCGGAGCAATAACAGGGCGCGCCTGTCCTGCAATGCAGAGGGAATATTCACAGTTGAAAAGGGCTAGGTCATCCAGCGCCACAGGGTGGCAGGTGCAGAAGCTTGCAGAGATAGCACAAGTCAATCGCGCACAAATCAAACGCCCGGGCAAGCGCCATATCAGGAACTCGAAGCTGGCGCATCGAAGGAGAAAGCTACGACACCGCCTTTGCACCGATGCTTTCCATTACCGCGATGGCATGATCGATTTGCGTCTTGGTATGGGCCGCATTCATCATGAAACGCAGTCGTGCTTGTCCGAGCGGCACGGCCGGAAACTGGATTGAGTCGACGTGGACACGTTCTTCCCGCAGTACGTTGACGTAACGTACGCACAGTTCAGTGTCGCCGATCAGCACGGGAACGATTGCCGTTTCGGTCGACAGCAGCTGGTATCCGAGCGGTCGTATGCGCTCGATGAAATAGCGCTGGTTGTCCCACAGTCTTTGCCGCCGTTGCGGCTCTTCGGCCATCAGGTCGAGCGCAGCCAGTAGGGCGCTAGCCTGGTCCGGCGGCGGCGGGCAGGTAAAACCATAGGCGGAACTGGCAAGCCGGATCACGTCAGCCATATCCCGATCGAGTGCCACGAACCCGCCAATGGCGCCAAATGCCTTGCTCAGCGTGCCCATCTGGATGATATGGGGGCTGTAGCAACTGAAATGTTCCGAGGTGCCGCCGCCATGCTCGCCTAGTACGCCGGTAGCATGCGCATCATCGATATAGAGGATGGCGCCATAGCGATCGGCCAGCGCCACCAGGTCCGGCAAGGGGGTAATCGTCCCTTCCATGCTGAACACGCCGTCGCTGACGATGATTGGTGTGGTGCCGTCCCCCGTCCGCAGGAGCGACTCCAGATGATTCATGTCGCAGTGTCGGTAGGTGCGGCGCAGTGCGCCGGACATTTGGATGCCTTCCCGAAGGCTGATGTGATTGAACTCATCCGAGTAGTAAGCATATTTGCGGCGAGCCTTGGGGCGGTAGCCGTGTAGGCGCGCCAGCGCAGCGGCTTTGACCAGCGTCGAGAGCACGCCGAGATTGGTCATATAGCCAGTCACGAACAGCACTGCGTCGCTTTTGTGCTTGAGTGCACCCAGGCGTGCCTCCAGTTCCCGATAGACCTCTAGATCGCCGCCCAGAAGGCGCGACTCGCAGTTACCGACGCCATAGCGATCCAGCCCCTGCTTGGCGGCAGTCACCAACCGGGGATGATTGGCCAGCGCCAGATAATTGTTTGAACTGAACGAAACGAATTCACGCCCATTCGACATGAAGGTGGGATCCGGCAGTGTCGTGTGAACGTCAGATACGTGGTGAAGGGTGTGGCTTTCCAGCCATTGGGCGATTTCGCCTAAGTCATGCATTATGGTGTTTTCCGTTTTGGCCCGGAATGCGTCGAACACTCCCGATTGTCAATCCGGTTCCACGGGGTGCGGATCAAGTCGGATAATGACCCTGGATGCCCTTGGCTCCAAAGCCGGTTGTCAAAAACGTCCGTGCCCGGCGGCACAATTCGTCATCGCTTTGCCCTTTGACGGCCTAAGTCGATCTGCGGATTGCAGCGATCCGTTTGCTGTCAATCAACGGAATGTCTGATCTGCCACAGCGTCCCGACGCCCGCCGTGCCCCTAATTCGGGGTTCGATGGCGGTCTACCCCCGGCGGTGCTCGGCTAGGAGTTGGCGATTCTACTGTAAAGAGTCAGCGATTCTACGGTAACTAGTGGGCTTCGAAACTTCATGCCCCGCCCCGGTCAAAAACCCCCAGCGATTGACGAGCAAACGTCCGTTATCCGATTGGACCTGACGTTTGGGCGTCCGTGGGAGCGCGCACGTGAGCGACTGGAGATGGCCGCACCCTGCCCTCCAGATGATCGCCTCAGTTCGACCCACTATAGATAGTCCGTCCCGCCTTCATCGATACTGTGGGACTGCGGCTCGCTGCCAGTCAAGGCGGGGCATGCACGCGGCAGCGCGACAATGTTAGTTTTTTAGCTCGCTTTAGATTTCGCGCCCAAGGACGCCGCCGAATGCCAACGTGTCAGCCCGCGACATCGCCGCCCGGAACCGGGGCATTCTCCTCAATAAGCCCCTGTCGTTTCAGTTCTTCCCAGAACATTGCCGGAATCTTGTCTTTCATCGAACTTACGTTTGCAAGTACCTGAGCTTCCGTATGCGCCCCGACAATCAAGGCAGCCGCCACATCAGGAGCGGCGGCGAACTGAAGTGCCGCTGTGCGCAGATCGACACCGAACTGCTGCGCCACCGAACGAAGCCTGTCGCGCTTCGCTATGTGAGCCTGCGAGATATTCCATCGACTGTCACCGTAGTTGAAGCGCGCACTGCCCGAGATAAAACCGGCGTTCAGTGCGGAGCCCATGACGAAACTGACCTCGTGCTGACGAGCTAGGGGAAATATGTTGTTCAGCGCATTGGTATGCTCGACCAGCGAGTACTGAGAAGCAAGCAGACAGACATCCGGGTCCGACTCCCGTATAACGCGCAGGATAGGTTCGGGTGAGTTCACGCCCACTCCCCACGCCCTGATTATGCCCTCGTCACGCATACGACATAGTGCCGGGAACGCGCCTTCGAGTGCGGTCGAGAATTCTTCTGTCCAAGGCCTGGGCAAGAAACCGTTGTCCGGCGACACATCATGGACAAACAGGACGTCGATACGGTCGATGCCGAGACGCTGGAGGCTGTCCTCGACGGACCGTTGCACTCCGTCGGACGTGTAGTCGAAGACTACGCTGTTTGGCGACTTACCCAACGGAAATAGCTTGTTGCTGTCGTTGTCCGGGGAGGCCATCAGCAATTTTCCGACTTTCGTTGAAATCACATAACTGTCTCGAGGCTGGTTGTGCAGAAACCGACCGAAGCGCCGCTCGGCCTCTCCCAGACCGTACCAAGGAGAGACGTCGTAATAGCGGATGCCTGCCTCCCACGAGGCTTCCATTGTCCTCTGCGCACCGGCGTCCGTGACAACCTCGAATTCATTGCCCAAAGGCACGCCGCCAATGCCAAAACTGAACTCCGGCCCGAAGATCTGCTGTACTCGACTATTCACCGCGCGCTCCATGATTCAAGAATTTAAAGCGATACTCACGCAATCTCTATTCCCGGCTCAATCTGATCGTCGTTGCCAAACATGCTCCCTTGCCTCGCGTGCGCGGCTTCATTCACAGCCTCTATGTGCTCGCAGCCTCTCAAGCGCCCGTCGCAACGCTGGAGAAGGCACGAGCAGCTTCTTCTCACATTGCGATCCGGCGATCGGGTGGATGAGCGAACGAAACGCGGCTTCTGACGGGCAATCGGATTGACCGTGAAGAGACAAGGCGTCACCGAGCGGCGCTGAGTGTCGCCCATCATAACGCGCTGATCGAAAACAATTTCGACGTTGAAGTGCATAGGCAGCCGTCGCGTCCGCGGATTGTCACGATTTGCCCAGGCTGACCCAGTGGCTGTATGTGACCGGGTACTCGCTCATGCAAACAGCATGGACCGCGCGAATTTCGCACGATCGCGATCGGCAGCACGCGACCCAGGTTGTGTGGAAACCCGATGGCATAACAATGTGACGCGTGACCCTAACCCCTGCGACGCATTCGAATGCCTTTGCGTATCACGGCGCTGACGAGACGGCGATCGCTATGAAGCGTTACAGACGAGCGTAATGACCTTGTTTCAGGTCTACCCGGGTGCTCACGCACCCACCAGCCGCATCGCTTTCATTGTTTTCCTGAACCCTAGGATTCGCAGCACTCGCGTGAGATTGTAGGCAAGTACGTTCAAGCTCATCTCGGTTCCCACGTTGGGCGGCCTGCGCGTCAGGAAGTGCGTGTAGCCCATCCAATGCTTGAACGTTCCAAACACATGTTCAACGGTTCGACGCCGCACGGTCATCGCATCAGGCGTCTTGTCCAGCCGGCGTTGAACTGCCTCCAGCACCGACTCATGCTCCCATCGACTTATCCGTCGTTCGCCGCTGGGCGTGCACTGCGACTTTATTTTGCATTGCGAACAGGCGCTGCTCCAGTATCGGTGTAGCTGCATCCCGTGTTCCTCGCTGGTGTAACGGTAAATGGCTCGTTCTCCAGCTGGACATTGGTATTCGTCGTCCCGCGCAACGTAGATGAAGTCTGCCTTGTCGAATCGGCCATGGTATTTCGCACCTGATGTTGTCGGCTTCGGCAGCATGACCGCAATGCCCGCATCGGCGCACGCCTTGATCTGGGGCCCAGTGTAGTAGCCACGATCGGCGACTGCCCGCAGTCTGGTCTTACCCATTGCGTCGCGCGCAGCTTTTGCCATGGGGCTAAGCTGCGCCCGGTCACTGCCAGAGTTTGTGACCTCGTGAGCCACGATGAGGTGATGTTTGGCGTCAACGGCCACCTGCACGTTGTAGCCCACCATTCCCGAGCCTTTGCCGCTCGTCGCCATGGAGCGAGCGTCGGGATCAGTCATCGAAAGTTGGCCATCAGGCTGCGTCTTGAGTTGCTCCTTGATCTGATCGAGATTTCGCATCTGCTCGCGTAGGCGAGCGATCTTGTCCTGCAATCGAGTGGTCTTCGCTTCCAGCTCCGCGGGTTGCGTACGATCGGCAGTCTCCAGCGCGTTCAGATATCGCTGGATGCTCTCCTCGATCTGCTTCTGCCGCTTGTCGACCTTACCCTCGGTGAAGTTGCGATCGCGCGTATTCACTGCCTTGAACTTGCTGCCGTCAATGGCGACCAGTGCTTGCGAGAACAGCTTCAGCTCACGGCACAGCAGCACGAAGCGGCGACACACGTTGCGAATGCCAATGCCGTTGTCACGACGGAAGTCCGCTATGGTCTTGAAGTCCGGCGCCAGACGACCCGTGAGCCACATCAGTTCGACATTGCGTTGACATTCCCGTTCCAGGCGACGGCTCGATTGGACCCGGTTCAGATAGCCGTAGATATAGATCTTCAGCAGCACTGCCGGATGATAGGACGGACGACCTGTAGTCGACGGCATCGCGCCATCGAAGCCCAGTGAGCCAAGGTCAAGCTCCTCAACGAACGCCTCGATGATCCTGACCGGATTGTCCTCGGCGACGAAATCATCGAGGCATTCTGGAAGCAGCGTCACCTGCTTGCGGTCTTCCCCCTCTATGAATCGCTTCATCCGGTCACCCACGCTGAATGAGTTAATCCAGTCTAGGTGATCAGCGTGTTTTCACACAAGCTCGGTAGAGTCGAGATGTGGCGCGGTAGCGGTAGGTTCGGTTTGTCTGTTGCCGCCCCTTTCGTCTGGCGGTGCCCGAGTAACCTCGCCTTAACCCCGTTTCCACACCCCGCTCATCGAACCGGACATGCAGATCTCCCGCATCCGGCTCTCGGACAGGACATCACGCCTTCACACACGGCAGGTTCACAACCATGGACCAGTCAGACGCACGAGACCGAAGTGCCCGTAGAGGTGCTGGGATGGATAAGTCCCGCCCCTGCGACGTCGAACCTTGTACTTGTTGCGTAACCACCGACGCAACCGCGTAGCGGTGTAGCTGTCGAGCGCCCGATACGCGCGTCTGTCCGAGCCTACCTTGAAGTAGTTCGCCCAGCCGCGCAGCGTGCGGTTCAACCGGCCCACCAGCTCCGTGGTCTCTTGCCACACCGTCTTGAGTGCGGTCATCGCATGAATCTTTTCGACCATGCGCCGGATACTCTTCTTCGACGGACGCATGCCCATACGGGCCTGGCCAGTCGTCGCTGAGTACAGCCGCCCAAACGTATAACCCAGGAAGTCGAATTCGCCTTCCGGCACCTTGCAGATTCGTGTCTTCTCCTCGTTGACCGTCAGCTTCAGTTTGTCCATGATCTCGCGCATTCGTGACAAGGCTTCCTCAGCCTTCCCTTTCTTGCACAGGATCACCAGATCGTCCGCGTAGGTCACAATGCGACTGCCAAGACTGCGCTGAAGTCCGAGCTTCTTCCATGCCAGCACAAACCGGCGCATATAAATATTAGCCAGCAGTGGTGAGATGGGTGAGCCTTGCGGAATGCCACGTCTGCTGTCTTTGGCCTCCGTCGTACGTTTCTTCCGGCCTCGGGTATCGGTTTCTTCCACGGGGCATTCCAGCCACATCCGGATCAGATGCAGCACGCGCCGATCAACGATGCGTCGCGCAAGCGACAGCATCAGTTCGGCGTGTGGAATACTTCCGAAGTAGTCCGCAAGGTCGGCATCAACAACGTCCGTTTGCCCTCGATGCAACCGTTCCTCCACCTCGATCACCGCTTGCTGGGCGTTTCGCCCCGGGCGATAAGCGTACTGCTCTGATGGAAGGTCCGCTTCGAAGATCGGTTCGAGCACCAGCATCGCTGCCGTCATGCACACCCGATCACGCAAGGTCGAGATGCCCAGTGGCCTCAGCTTGCCATTGGCCTTCGGGATAAACACTCTTCTGATAGGGTCCGGCCGGTAACTCTCCTGCCTGAGCGCAAGCGCCAGTTCACCGAGCCACTTCTGCACCCCGTACGCTGCGATCTCCGCGAAGTCTTGCCGATCGACACCTGGCGCGCCCCTGTTCGAGCGACACTGGGCGTACGCATGCGCCAGCACATCCTCACGGTAGATCTTGTCGTACAGCGCATAGAAGCGGTACCCGGCTTCTGCCTTCGCTTTCGCGTGTAACGCCATCTGCAGCTTCTGAACACTGATCGGAGTTGATAGGTTGCCCAATCTCCAGGTCCCTCACTACGTGTTGCGTTGGTCTTGAACTGAGGCCCCTTCCCTCCACCGGCATTACCCGGCTTCACCAGTACTACGGGCCTCTCCGTCATCCCAAGGCGCCCGGCCTGTCCCTCGCGGGCGTCCGGTTGGTCATCCCTGACCACGCCGAGGGACTTCCCGTGTTGCGTACGCTTTCCTTGTGTACATGCTGTCGCCACTACCCCGGCGCAGCGACTGGGCGTCCAGCCTGCTCATTCGCCCAGCCGTATCAGCCTTCCCCGATAGGGTTGTCGGGTCGGCCTGCGCATCGACCTTTTCGAGGTTTGCTCGGCGTTCACTCGCGTTACGGCCTGCACACTCGCGCTGTCACCAATTTGTGACACGCATCACCGAAGGCTTCAGCCACTTCGTTGCCTCCATAGCTGCTCCGGTTGCTTCCGGCTGGAGCATTTGCCGGGCGGGGCTTGCACCCGCTGGAAAGCGCCACCTTTTCACGGCGCACACCCACTCCGGCCGCTGGATCCCGCGCCTCTTTAGCGGCAGCTTTGCGGTCAAACGGTCGTTCGCGCTGGCGTGCCGGCTGGCAGGTGTTTGCTGATCGTGGTCGCGCTTACCGCCGTTTATATGTTTATATCGTGCTCGGCATGCTTTACGAAAGTTATGCACATCCGCTGACGATTCTAGCGACGCAGCCCTCGGCCGGCGTCGGCGCGTTGCTCGCGTTGATGCTGTTTCACGTCGAGTTCACAGTCATGTCGTTGATCGGCGCGATCCTGCTCAAGCAGAACGCGATCATGATGGTGGATTTCGCTATCGACGCGTCGCGCAAAGGACTGTCGCCGCGCGATGCGATCTATCGCGCCAGCCTGATGTGCTTCAGGCCGATCCTGAAGACGACATGCGCAGCGCTGCCCGGTGCACTGCCGCTCGCCTTCGGGCACGGCACGGCGAAGGAGCCAATCTGCGCCGCCGTGCACGCTGACGGCACACTTGTCTGGAAGGAAGCCGTCGCGCCTCGGTCAGTTGAAGTTACGAGTCGGCTACGCCCGCCGCGTTGCGCAGGATCTGGTTGAATCGGGCGGGAGCCTCGAGCTTTGGAACGTGACCGATGTCCTCCAGGACGTGGAGGATCGAGGCAGGGGCCGCCGTATGCAGCTTCAGCGCGTGCTCGTCCATCGGCGCCATCCGGTCACGGTCGCCAACGACGATTGATACGGGCACCGTCGCTGCCGCGACCAGAGGCGGGGTGGAAGCCGAGAAAACCATATACACTGCGTGAGCCCAGCCAGCCGGCGTGACTGCGTCAGCCAACCGCAATACATGATCCCGAACGGCGGAGGGCGTGTCTGGTGCAACAAGCAGGTCAACCATGGCCACCCTATCGGACGGCGACATCGCCTTGCCCGCATGCAGAAGCGCCTCAACTTCTCGGGACTTCGCCTCGCCCTGTAGATGTCCGCGCGCGACATTTGGTGCCGACAGAATCAGCGAGCGGGTTGCCTCCGGATAGCGATTCTCAAAGGCGGCGGCAATCACGCTTCCCCACGAACTGCCGACAATGGTAGCGGTGCCGATGCCAAGTGCCGACATGAGGCCCATGAGCGCGTCGGCATAGTCCTCAACGCCCGGTCTAGCAACCCGCAATGGTGCGCTCTGACCGTAACCCGGGGCGTCCCATGCCACGACCCGAAAGCTGTCCTGGAGACCGGCCAGCTGGGCACGATACCCCGCGGAACTCGAACCGATACCGTGAAGTAGAACAATTGCTGGAGCATCGACCGGACCACCTGTCCGGTACGTCATCGCAAGCGGTGCGTCTCCCAGACGCGGGGTCTCGATATCGACCTTTCTTACTGGAAGTAATCCGCTTTCGAGCAGAATCCTGTCTTCCTGATTCAACGATTTCATTGCAGCCCACCTTGTTGTCAATTGCACGCTGTTCACTGCCCCTTCGACGCGGGCCTCGTCTTCTCCTGGTTCAGTTGCGCGGACACTCAGCCTTCAGGAGGGCGATTTCAGCCAACGCGGATTCGAGCGCGCGCTGCCGCTGCTCAGGACCTGTGTTGACCCCTTCGGCGCGTACAAACGTCACGTCGGTGATGCCGATGAACCGGAAGAAGCTCGACAGGAACGTCTCCTGGTGATCCATGAAGGCCATCGGCGACGACGCGGAGTAGAACCCGCCACGCGACGATGCAACAATCACCTTCTTACTGCCGGCGAGGCCTTCCACGCCCGTCGCGGTGTAGCTGAAGGTCTTGCCCGGCGCGGCCAGGCAGTCGATCCAGGCCTTTAGCTGACTCGGAATGCCGAAGTTGTACATCGGGGCGCCGATGACGACGATATCGGCGGCAAGGAACTCGTCCAGGGCACCGTTACTTGCCTCAACTTCACCCTGCGCCGAAGCATCGACCTGGGCACCACCCTGCATGGCGGCAGCTACCATCTCCCCGACCTCGCCGACCAGCGCGCCCGCCTCGTATAGTGATTTCAGCTTTGCGAACCGGGCGGCAGGTGACTGATGCGGCACCGGCTCGGCCGCCAGATCACGGTAGCTGACCCCGAGACCCGGCAAGGCGTCCTTGAGGCGGGTCACGATACTGGCTGACAGTTGGCGACTGACAGACTGGGCGCCTGAGATACTGGAATCAATGTGCAATAGTTTCAAATTTCTTCTCCGGGATCTGAGGACGGGGCAGCACCGAGATCGCCCGCGCCGCTCCGGACCTCGCAGTAAGGAACATTTTGTTCGTTACGCTATGATAGAGGCTGAAAAAGTTCGCACAAGGAGGCACTTTTTTGTCTGATACGAACATTCCTGTTCGCGCCACTGAGGCGTCGGATTCCCGCGAGGGGTGCCGGGAAGTGATCCCAACGCTCGCCCGCATCGGCGACAAATGGACGGTGATGGTGGTCGGCTCGTTGTCGAACGGGCCGATGCGTTACAACCAGATCGCGCGCCTGATCGAAGGCATTTCACAGCGCATGCTCACGCTCACCCTGAAAAGCCTGGAGCAGGACGGCCTGGTCAGCCGGACGATGTATCCGACCATTCCACCGCGTGTGGACTATGAGCTGACGGACCTCGGAAGGTCGTTGATCGTGCCACTACGGTCACTCCACAGCTGGGCCGTGGAGCATCAGCCCGCGATGCTGGCCGCACGCGAGGAATTTGCAAAGCGGGAGCAACAAACCGGGTTGCGGCAGACGCGCTTCACCGATCCGAAGTAGCGTTGAACGGGGAGGCCGGGGCTGAAAAGCGCGTTAGCAGTAACCCGGGCACCCCACGGGCATGTTCACTTCAGACCGCCCCTGCATCCTGTTTCGAGCCTTTCATAATGGCGTTGTTACCGCACGCTTTAAGTTAGCTTGACTTCAGTTGCGCTCCCTCGGGTATGAGCCCATCCTTCAGATAGCGCCAGAGTGCAATCGCGAGGCGTCGCGCAACGGCGACGATCGCAATACGTCGGGAACGGCGATTCATTTGCGTTCCCTGGGTGCGCTGGTAGAACCACTGTGTCAGCGCACTGTCGGGCTGGTAGCGCAGCCATGACCATGCCAGTTCGGTCAACAGCGCGCGCACGCGCCGGTTGCCCTGTTTGCTTATCCCTTGATCCACCCGGCTCTCACCGCTATCGTAGGGTTGCGGTACGAGGCCAACACACGCCCCGACTTCACGGCGGTTGTGGAATGTCCGCCAGAATAGTTCGAGTGCGAGGCGCGACGCGCCGACCGGTCCCAGACCCTTCAGTCTTGACAGGTCTTCGATCCGCTTGCGTGCGGGGGGCGGCAGATTCTCGTGCCGGGCTTTCTCAAGCGCTGCAAATTGCTGTTCGACGAGCGCCAACCGTTCGCATTCGCGCAGTAACCGCTCACGCAGTTCCGGTGGCAGGGGCGTATCGTCGAAACACAGTACCTCGCCACGAACGAGGCGACCGTGGAAGCTGTGATGGTCGACATCGTCCCAGCAGCCCAGCTGTCAAACGAACTAAAGTTGGTGCGAATTTGCTACTAAAGTTGAGACTCTTTCCATTTTAGAAGGAAGTCGAAACGGTGGGCCTTATGGGGAAAGGGTTTGCGGCCGATTGACGTAAAGTTGCAACTCCTCCATTTAGCGAAAAACCGTCTGTCCGGCTGACGCCACCACGCCAACATGCGGGCCAAGCCCGGGCGTATCAGTCCGCGAATGCGTCACGGATTTGCCTGGCCCGCTTAACGTCATCGCTGTGCAGGTAGATCGACGTGGTCGCAATCGACGCGTGGCGCAGATTATCGCGCACGGTGGTGAGTTCCACGCCGCGCGCGAGGGCGTGAGTGGCATGGGTGTGCCGAGTCCAGTGTGGACTCGCGCGACGCAGCTTTTCCGCGAGCACCGGATTGTCCGGCTCGATGACTTCGGCTGCTTTCCCGAAGAATCGCCGCGTAATCTCCCATAGCCGCACACCGCTGATGCCTGTCACGCTGTCCTGCTCGAGGCTGCCGATGAGCGGCGTGTCGGGGTGCCAGCGGGTTGGCGTGACCGGCAACATTCGCTCTAGCAGATAGCGGTCCAGCGCAGTGCGGGCCCTAGGTGGCAGCGCAACCTTACCCGCCTTGCGACCTTTCCCGATAACGCTCACCCAATGATCACCGCGGGCGTCGGTTTCGATGTTGGAAAGACAGGCGCCGACCAGTTCGCTCACGCGCAGGCCGGTCGCATACGCGAAGTCCAGCACGAAGCGCAGGCGTTGCGCCGCCGGCGCTTCCCAGCCATACGACCACTCGAGTCCGTCTGCAATGGTACGCACGAGCAGCCACTCGCCCTCGGTAAAGGCGTGGGACGTATCGAGCACGGTTGAGCGGCTGGTGCCGCGTACCTTGACGCCGGCAAACGGGTTCGCCAGCAGATAGCGCTGCGCGATCAGCCAGCGGAACATCGCCCCAAGCACCGACAGCGCGTAGGCGGTTGAGCGGGCGGACAGCCCACCCGAGAATGGCCGCCACTCCGGCGAGGTGCGAGCCCGCACGGGCCCCACCCAGCGCTCGCGGGGCGCCGGCCGGCGCAGGAAACTCCGGTACGCGATTGCATCCTCCGTCGTCAGCGACGACAGGGCGCGGTCACGTTCGACGATCGCCCAGAGAATCAGGCGTTCGGCTTCCTTACGGTAGGCCCGCTGCGTTGCGGTGGACTCGTGCAGCGACAGCCAGGCCTGCACGGCTGCGTAATCGTTCTTGGCGTCGAGCGTGCAGGTGTGCCAAGGCGCGCGAAAGGCACCTGACGAGCCATCAACCTGGTGCGGCAGCCGCAGTGATTCCCACGGAACGCCGGACCCGGAACAGAGGCCGTGATCAGGGCGCGTGCCCGCTCCGTCAGCGCGGGATACGCGGCGAAGAACGCTTCGATCCGCCGTGCGCTTGCCGCGCCGAGCCCGGGTACGGCTTTCCACCACTTGCGACGGCGGGGAATCCGCACAGTCAGGTCAGCTAGCGTATCGATACCGTGTGCGCGCAGTGCCTTTCCACTTCGGGCGGGAAACCATCGTTCGATGTCGTCGCTGATCTGCGGCTCCGGTGCCGGCATCGACCGGAGCACCCCTATCGCGTGCGTCACCGCCTTGGCCCGTTCGATACGTTCGGCCACCGGATGCCCGAACAGTATGGCGAGATCGTCGCGGTGAAGACCGCGAGCCACGGCGACCAGTTGGCGACGGATGCGCCCAAGGATGCCACGTGCAGACTGTCGCTCGCCCATGCTACCGCACAGGTAACGCTGGACCGCTTCCCGCGCCGACAGGCCCGCGTACCAGGCACGCAGCGCAGCCAGCGAGTCGGCATCGGGAAAGCCGTCTGGTGTCGGCGCGGAAGCGGAGGGGGACGTCAGACGTGTTTTCATGACACCGAGTTTAGTCCATGAAAGTGCGCCTTGAGATAAGAAGACTTATCTCAACGGCGTGAATTGTCGACCTGTTTGTACCAGTCGGCGAGGATGCGGCGATGCAATCTGACTCGATCAAAAAGACGTCCACCCGCTGCGCACCCGGGTATTCCGCGAAAACGAGCCCGGTGAATTTCGCCGCCGGCCGGAGTACATTGATGAAAAGTCGGGCAAGACATTTGTCGCGCCGACGCTTCTCGTGGCAGCCCTGGTTGCCGGCTGCATTCCATTCGACATGCCGACGTATAGACTGGAGCTACTGTGAGCTCACAGATTGACGTAATCTTGCAAAGGAGGCAGCAATGCTGACGAGAGAACGAAGGACATCGTGAAAGCCACCGCGCCCGTGCTCGCACAGCATGGATATCCCATCATCGAGCACTTTTATAAGCGCCTTTTCGAGGCCCATCCTGAGTTGAAGAACGTGTTCAACATGGCACATCAGGAACAGGGCCAGCAGCAGCAGGCGCTGGCGCGCGCGGTGTATGCGTACGCGGAGAACATCGAGGACCCGGGGAGCCTGACGGCGGTGCTGAAGAATATTGCCAGCAAGCATGCGAGCCTGGGCGTGCGGCCGGAGCAATCCCCATTGTCGGCGACCACCTGCTGGCCGCAATCCAGGAAGTACTGGGTAGCGCGGCAAGAGAGGACATCATTTCTGCCTGGGCCCAGGCCTACGGCAACCTTGCAGATATCCTGATGGGCATGGAAAGTGAGTTGCGCGAGCGCTCCGTAGCGCAACCGGGCGGCTGGATCGGATGGCGCAACTTTATCGTTCGCGAAAAGCGGCCCGAGAGTAGCGTCATTACGTCCTTCGTGCTCGAGCCGGTCGATGGCGGACCTGTCCCGAATTTCGAACCCGGGCAATACATCAGCATTGCGGTGGACGTGCCTGCACTCGGTCTGCAGCAGATTCGCCAGTACAGCCTGTCGGACATGCCAAACGCACGCAGCTACCGCATTTCCGTTAAACGTGAAGGCGGCGGCTCACAGCCGCCGGGCTATGTTTCCAGCCTGTTGCACGATCACGTCAAGGTTGGGGATGAAGTCAGGCTGGCCGCGCCGTACGGCAATTTCCATATCGATGTGGGTGCGACGACGCCCATCGTGCTGATCAGCGGCGGCGTGGGGCTTACCCCGATTATCAGCATGCTCAAGCGGGCTCTCAAGGATCCGTACCGGCACGTGGTGTTCGTGCACGGTGCGCGCAACAGCGGCATGCACGCGATGCGCGACCGGCTGCGCGAGACTGCCAGAACCAACCCCAACTTCCACCTTGTCGTCTTCTACGACAAACCGCTTCCGCAGGATGTCCAGGGGCAGGACTACGATTACCCGGGGATGGTTGACATCAAACCGATCCGGGATTCCGTCCTGTTGACCGATGCCGATTACTACATCTGCGGGCCAATTCCGTTCGTGCGGACGCAGCACGACGCACTGAAGAGTCTGGGCATCCCTGAGACGCGTATTAACTACGAAGTGTTTGGACCCGATCTGTTCGCTGAATAGGCCGGGCCGCAGGCTGGTGCCGACGCGGCGACGGTCGCCTTTGGTCCGCGATATGTATAACTGATTCGATCCTACAATCTACCGCTGTCGCACCGCTCCGGGCGTTTATGAAACACGACATGACCTCGTCCGCAAAGGTCGATATCGAAGTCGACAGTCAGGCCGACTCGTGGTTTGCGAAGCTCGGACCAGGACTCATCACCGGCGCGGCCGACGACGATCCGAGCGGTATCGCCACCTACTCGCAGGCGGGTGCGCAATTCGGCTTCAACATGCTGTGGACCGTCCTGCTGACGTATCCGCTGATGGTCGCCATTCAGGTCGTGAGCGCAAGAATTGGGCGGGTGAGCGGTCATGGTCTCGCGACGAATCTTCGGCGCCATTACCCGCGATGGCTGCTGTACGGCACCGTCATCCTCCTGTTGGTGGCGAACACGATCAACCTTGCAGCCGACCTGACGGCCATGGGTGCGGCCGTCAATCTGCTCGTCGGCGGCCCCACGCGCGCTTACACGGTCGGACTGGGTGTGTTTTCGCTGACGTTGCAGGTGTTCGTGCCGTACCGCGGGTATGTTCGCGTGCTCAAGTGGCTCACCCTGACACTGTTCGCATACGTCGGCGTTGTCTTCGCGGTGGAGATCCCGTGGGCGACCGTGGCGCTGCGGACGGTACTTCCGCACGGCTCGTGGAGCGCGGGCTACATCACGACGGTGGTCGCGGTGTTCGGCACCACCGTCAGCCCGTACCTGTTCTTCTGGCAGGCGTCGCAGGAGGTCGAGGAGCTGCATGCGAAGCAAGGGCAGTAGGCGTTGACGAAAATGCCGTCACAGGGTCCGGCAAACCTGAGCCGAATCCGCCTGGATACGTCGATCGGGATGGCGTTTTCCAATCTCGTTGCGTTTTTCATCATGCTCACTACTGCGGTCACCCTGCATGCCCACCACATCACCGACATCCAGACTTCGGCGCAGGCCGCCTCCGCGCTGAAACCGATCGCCGGCCAGTTTGCGTTCCTGCTGTTCAGCCTCGGCATCATCGGCACGGGGCTGCTCGCGCTGCCCGTGCTGGCCGGCTCGGCCGCCTATGCGATGGCCGGCACCTTCCGGTGGAAAAACAGCCTCACGCTCGAACCGCAGCTGGCGAAACGGTTCTACGGGGTCATCGTGCTCGCGACGGTCGCGGGCCTCGCGCTGGATTTCACGTCGATCGACCCGATCAGGGCGCTGTTCTGGAGCGCCGTCATCAATGGCGTCACATCGGTGCCGATCATGGTGCTGATGATGCTGATGGCGTCGAACCCGAAGGTCATGGGCACGTTCGTCACGCCCGTGCGGCTGCGGATGCTGGGATGGCTTTCAACCGGTGTGATGGCCGCCGCGGTGATCGCGATGTTCGTTTTCATCTGAGAAGCGACTCAGATCGGCACGCGGTAGCCGTAGAATTCGTGATCCTCGTTGTAGCCGCCTTCACCCGCCCCGAGGTCGGCGAAATCGTGCACGAACTCAATGGCTGCAATCCACTTGACCATCTTGAAACCGAGTTCGTTCTCGCAGCGCAGCCGCAACGGCGCGCCATGCAGCACGCTGAGCGGCGCGCCGTTCATCTCATAGGCGAGCATCGTCAATTCGTGCCGCATGTTGGCGATGCTGTGGACGTCGTAGTAGCGTCCGCCATCGCCGCCATCGGCCAGTGAGTAAAACACCGCGTAGCGGGCATCGGCCGTCAGTTTCACCAGATCGAGGCAGAAATGCGTGGTGATCTGTTCCTGCTTCGGCATCGCTTTCAGCTCGGCGTATGTGAGCTCTACCGGCTTTTCGACCAGACCATCGATTCTCAGCCGGTAATGCGCAAAACCGTCCTTCACGAGCTGGTCGAACCCGGCCGACGCCGGCATCGTTCCGTTGGGCCAGAAATACGGCGAGATGTCCTGTTCGGTGAGCTGGCTCGTCGGGTCCCACCACTGCGTCACGCTATTGAATGGTCGGGCCAGGAACGCTCCGATCCGCTGAACCAGACGCGCATGACGGAGCGTGAACGGCGACGCCAGCCACCAGGTGACGGCCACAAGGGCCATGGCCGGGACGAAGACCAGCACGCCGCTCCAGGAGTCGCCGTTCACGCCGGCGAACATCATGTTCAGATTCACCCGGGCTCCGGTGATGAACACCAGCGTCACGTGCGCGAGGATGTAGAACAGGAACCAGCACAGCGCGATGAAATGGATCGAACGTGCCCGCTGGCGGTTTAACGCCCGGCCGCCCCAGCCGAGCCGGTTGGAAATCGCCGGGCTCTGCATGAAGCCGGTCAGGATGGAAGTGGGCGCGGCGACGAACACCGTGATGAAATAGGCGATCTGTTGCAGGCTGTTGTAGCGCAGCCAGCTGTGATCAGCGGGGAATGTGAGCGACAGGTACTGCAGGGCGGTCGAGGCTGCGTTGGGGAACACCTCCCAGGTCGTTGGCACCAGCCGCAGCCACTGGCCGGTCGTGAACAGCAGCGCGTAAAAGACGATGCCGTTGATCATCCACAGCAGCGTGATCGAAAAATGCCACCATCGGGCAAGACCGATGGAGTGACGGATTCCCGGAATACCCAGCCACGTCGGAAGCGTGACCGAATCGTCCTTCGCGGTCCAAACCCGGCCGGTGGGCACCGCCTTCTGGAAGCGAAACCATTCCGTCCCGGGCGTGCAATCGCGTTTCAGTACAGCCGCGGGTGGTCGGCGAGAATCTGGAGTCCTGCACGAATGATGAACGCCATGAAAAACAGGTTCAGGAAATGCTGCAACCTGAGCCAGGCGGGGAATCCCGTGGTGACAGCTACTCCTGAAGGTGGGATACCCGGGTAGCGCACAAGGAATTCCTGCACCGCCGGGATTTGCCGCAGTGCCTGTGCGATGGCCACGCCGATAACCAGCAGTATGAAAGCAATCGGCAATGCCCACAGCACGTTGACCCAGCGCTGACCGATCCGGATCCGGGGAACCACGCCTGCCTGCGGCGGCAGCCAGTGATTCAGGTGAACCCGGTCGTCCGCGGGGCTCAGACTTGCCTCCACCGGATCGTGCCGGGGTGCCGGGTGAATGCGTGCCATCCCATCTCCTTCTTGCAGTCCCGCAACCTTGTGTTCCGTGAGTCGCGCATCAACCGGCTTGATTCAGGTTAGCCGGCCGGCCAACCATATCTTGGCCTCATATCTTGGGCCTTGATGTCCGGCTCGCCCTTGAGCCGATGAGGAACGTGAAAAACACGCTCAACGACCGCACGGGCGCCTCGAACGCGCTCGCAATGTGTTGATTTCATCGAGCAGGTCGAGCGCGAGCGCAATGCCTGGTGCGTTGAGCTCGAGATCCTGTGCGAGCCGTCGGGCGGTTCGCACGCGGCGCAGTGCGGCACCGCTGAAGCGCCATTCGCGCGGCGTGGTGCCTTGCGGCTCGGCTGCGCCTTCTGCGATCCATAACGTCAGCTGTTCTTCCGACGCGCCGCTTGCCCGGCACAATTCGACGAGCGTGAACTCGACGTCTTCCTCGACAATTTCACCTTCCACGAAGACCGCCACCGATTCTTTCATGGTTGACAACCCGTAAAATGCGCGCGCGGATCAAAGTGGAACGCCTGCCGCATCGCTTCGTAGGCCGCCCGCGCGCTGTCGCTGTCGGCCGGTGGCAGCACGATCGTCAATATTGCGTACAGGTCGCCGGCGTCTTCCCCGGAATCCCCTTGCCCTTGAGCCGCGGCCGCTGGCCGATCCCCCTGGCACGTTCCTGACTGGCGCAGCATCACCCTTGTCGAACAACAGGTCGATAAATCCTGGCACTGCCGCGCAGAGCGCGCCGACGAGGCCGCCGACCATGCTGTGAAGCGCGACGGTAGCCCACGCGTCGCCGGGGGTGCCGGTCACACGGACGACGTCGCAGACGAGGGAAAAAATCCAGAGACCGATCGGAAACACAACCAGCATCGGGTGGATGGGATGCTCGCGGGAGTGCGCATGGGTACCCTCAGTCGATCTCCCGGCAAATTTCGCGATGGGCGAAGCGCATTGCAGCATCTGCTGTCCCGTCACAAGCCGCGCCGGTCTTGTTGCGCCCGTTCCTTGTACCCGCGTGCATGCCTCGCGGCGACGAACCCGAAACGGCTAAAGCACGCAGGCTCGCAGCGACAGGGGTTCACATTCGTCGGCGGCTCGTCTGTACGGTAGCAGTCAGCCCCTCTCAGGAAGCCATCTTTTTCAGCGCGCCACCTTTGTGCATCGCGATGTGGTCGGTCCTGTTACTCCTGATCTCGTATTGTGGATCGTCCGCGCTGGCGTGATGGGTGTACCCCTTGTAATCGGTGTCTTTTGTATGCACCTTGATGATCTTGCCGCTGACATGGCCGGCCTCCGAATTCCAGGTCACATGATCGCCAACCTTGAATCTCGTTGTCATGGTGGATGCCCTCCGTTCGTTGCTACGTACCTGCAGCGAGGTCGGGGCGCGCGGACACTGCCGAACATTCAACAGCACATTTTCACGATGATCCCGTGCATTCCACTATAGATCACGTTGTGACATAGTTTAAATTTAATTGAATTGCCCAACTTGCCGGCGCACAAGGATAGAGGTGAAACTGCATCGGGCAGGCGAATCAACGGTAACGGTGGCGCCCCTCATTCAACGGGCGGGCATTGTGCGGCTACCGGCCCAATATCGATCCCGGTCGACTGACAAGGCATGGCCGTTCGGATTCGAAGTGCCCGGAGCACTGCATGGAATTGGAACATATGGAATTCGAGGTGGAGAAGATGACCGGGGATGGCGACGCACAGAAGCTTGCCCGGGCCATCGGCGCGGTCGACCCCGACGCGAAAGTCGATGTCGACGTCAATGCCAGAACCGTTAAGGTCGACTCGTGGCTGATGGCCGAGGAGTTCCTCGTTGCGTTCGAAGACGCAGGCTACAAGGCGAAGATCAGCAAAGGTTGATCCGGAGTCCGGACGGGTAGTGCAGGATGAGCGCTGGCGCGTCATCCTGCGGCGGGCGGCAGCTTGCCTGCGTCGCACGCTTCCGGATACGGTGTGAGTTCGGCGTCCACATTGTGGCGCCTTCATTGAACCAGCATTGGGAGCCAAACCATGGACAAAGCAATGTATCCACCGTCGAACCCCGGAATCGCAGCAAGGCGCAAGCAACTGGCGCCCGGACCACTAGCTGCGTTCAAGGCATTCAGCGACAGCGTTTTCGCCGACGGCGCGCTACCCGCGAAGACGAAACAGCTGATCGCCGTGGCGGTCGCCCACGTGACCCAGTGCCCGTATTGCATACGCGGACACACGACGGCCGCCCTGAAAAGCGGCGCGACCGGACAGGAGATCATGGAGGCCATCTGGGTCGCGGCCGAGATGCGTGCTGGCGCGGCGTATGCGCATTCGGCGCTGGCACTCGACACGATGGCGGTGAGTACGAGTATGAACCCGAACCAGGACGAGGCGCCCGATGCACACGGTCATTGAGCGCCTGCAGGCCGAACATGGCAGGCTGGGACGACTCGTGCAACTGCTCAACGACGGGCGGTCACTGCGCACTGATCCGGGGGCACCGAACATCGCGCTGCTGGTGGATGCGCTTTACTATCTGACACGCTTTCCCGATGTGACCCATCATGCGATCGAGGATCGCATCGCGGAGAAACTGCGGAGCAAGAACGCGTTGTCCGGCGGGATTGCGCGGGAAATCGAGGCGCAACACGTCACATTGATATCGCAGGGTCACGAACTGCTCCAGGATCTGGAAGCGGCGGCCCGTGAAGAAAACATGTCCCGGGAACTGGTCGAAATCCACGTCCGTCTCTACGCGGAGCGGTTGCGGCATAACATGACTGTCGAAGAGCTGACGCTGTTTCCCGCCGCGATAGGCTACTTCGACGATGACGACTGGCATGCCATTGAGCTTGTTGATGCGGGTGGACAGCCGGACCCTCTGTTCGAGGGCCCGGTAGACGAGCGATTCGCCCAGCTCCATCGGGTTATTACAGCGGAGCGGGCGGCTCCGGCGGGCATTGACGATGGGAGTGAAAACCAGCCAGCTCGCCGGCTGCCTTATTGATCCGTAACAGCGGAAAGCCGTCCGCCAGCAGCAGCACCACCGGCTCGGAACCCGGAACACAAAGTGGAGATGCACGATGAGTGACTGCCGCGTGATCGAGATCTTCCGGTATGACCCGGACACGGATACCAGGCCGCGTATGGAGGCGTTCGAGGTTGACATCGATCCGCGCGACCGGATGCTGCTGGACGTCCTCGTCAGGCTGAAGTCGGTCGACGAATCGATTTCGCTACGGCGTTCGTGCCGCGAAGGCATCTGCGGGTCCGACGCCATCAACGTCAACGGCAGGAACGGTCTTGCATGCCAGATCAACATGAACGATCTGCCGTCGCGGATTGTCCTGCGGCCGCTGCCCGGCTTGCCCGTGATCCGTGACCTGATCGTCGATATGACGTCGTTCTTCAACCAGTATCACTCGGTGATGCCGTATCTGATCAACGATACGCCGCCGCCAGAAGGGGAGCGCCTGCAAAGTCCCGAAGAACGCGACCAGCTTGACGGCCTCTACGAGTGCATCCTGTGCGCGTGCTGTTCAACGGCCTGCCCTTCGTACTGGTGGAATCCGGACAAGTACGTCGGACCGGCTGGCCTGCTGCAGGCCTACCGGTTCATCGTCGATTCGCGCGACATGGCCACCGGGGCGCGGCTCGATAACCTGGAGGACCCATACAGGCTCTTTCGTTGCCGCACGATCCTGAACTGCACCGACATCTGCCCGAAGAACCTGAATCCCGCGTATGCCATCGGCCAGATCAGGTCGATGCTCACGCGCCGCGCGGTGTAATGTCGGGCCACATGTCCGCTATCGTGTGTTTCTATTGATCGAACCCGCGCGCGACCAGGCCTCCCGGTCTTGCCGGACCAAACGTCATTTCCCGGGCGCGCAAGTGTCGGGCACCGGACAGACCCCAATCGCGAGTCGGCGCACACCTGACCTGTGCGATTGCCCCTGCGACGACGCCAATCCGTCCGCGAGTCAATAGAAACCCGTTGGAGACCGACCATGAGATCCGTTGCCCATCCGCATGACCCACGACTGACCCCGGGGCCGGTCACCGGTGTTCGGCAGCCTCGCATCCGTCGGTCGACCGGTCAGCAGCAGGACGCCCAGGAGCTACGGGAGCCGTCTTTCCCTGCCCTCGATCGGGTCGATACGGCTTTCGACCAGACATTTCCGGCTAGCGATCCGCCGGCGCGGATCTGGCGATAGGCGCCGGTGCGCGCTATCCGTTTCCCGCCGTGATTCAGGTTTCCGGCATCGTGCGGAGTATGCTATCGCAACACGCGCGGCAGGCCGCCTGGTGATCCACACTGCCGGCTGAACTGATCGGGTTGTACGTCAAGGAGAGACCGGTGGCTATATCACATCTTTCGTCTGGTGAGGTTGCGAGCCTGTTACCGCTCGGCGACATGCTGGAGCAGACTCCGACCACGGCACTGTTCAAGGAAGAGCGCCTCGAAGTCATGCGGATCGTTCTTCCGGCTGGCACGGGGATGCCTGTGCATGCAGTCGATGGACCGGTCACGGTGCAATGCATCGAAGGTGAAGTCGATCTCGAGATGAACGAAGGCCACCAGATCCTGCGTACCGGTGACCTTGTCTATCTGGCATCCGGCGTCCCGCATGCACTCACTTCTTTCCAGAATTCATCGATACTCGTGACCGTCGTACTCGCCAGAGCAGCCGAGTTGCAGGGGATCGCCGGTGAGCGACGCAAACACCATGACGACAACCTGGAAACGAAGTGGCCGGAAAATGAATAACACCCCTGTTCTTCGCTCGATGCGCTTCCGGTTGACGTGCGTGCCTATCGGGCATGTGTGCCGCACCTGCCGCTCGGTCCTCGCCCGATCGTGCGTGCGGGAGCCGACGCGGGCATCCTGATTGTCGGACAGGCACCGGGCGCGCGCGTGCCGCATCGGGCATTCCGTGGGATGACGCGAGCGGCGACCGTCTTCGGAACTGGCTCGGAATCGACGTGACGACATTTCACGACGAGTCGCAGTTCGCGATCATTCAGATGGGGTTCTGTTATCCCGGGCGCGGTAACGGCGGTGACAAACCAGCGCGTCGCGAGTGTCGCAGCGGTGGTTGGACTGCCTGCTGGAAAAGCTGCCGACGATTCAATTGACCTTGCTGATCGGCCAGTATGCACAACAGCATTTTCTCGGCAACCGACGCAAGCCGTTGCTCACTGAAACAGTCAGGGCGTGGAAGGAATACGCGCCGGCCTTCGTTCCGTTGCCGCACCCGTCTCCGCGCAACCAGCCGTGGTTCCAACGGCACCCGTGGTTCGAAAGCGAAGTCCTTCCCATGCTGCGCGAAAGGGTTGAACTGCTCGTCGCGCAAGACCTGGTCCGGGTCCGGTAATGCGTATCGGGACACCGGTCTGAACGGAGCGAAAAATGCCGCACTCGAAACGGAAGAGCCTGAAGATTTTTGTCAAGCGGGCATACGAGGATGCGACACCGAAAGACGGCTATCGCCTCCTCGTTGACCGCCTCTGGCCTCGCGGACGCAAACGAGACGCTGGCGCTCGGTCAGGGGGCGCGCGACGTGGCGCCAAGCGCTGCCTTGCGCAAACGGCGTTCGGCTGGCGTTTCGTAGTTCAGGGTCGTTCTCGGACGCTCGAACTCAACGCCCGTAAGCGGACGGTCGCCTGTGCGATTGCCGGGCGCGATCCGGCAGGGCCACCCTGACACCAGTCAAGACCGCCGCGTAGGCGCATTGGGCGCTGGCGTGCCTGGGGTTACTGATCGAGACCGCTCGCTACCAGCGTCCCGATTCATCAGCGATGTGGCGCGCGAAATGCACTCAGCCGCCCGCATCGCTCCGGATCAACAAGGACCACATCACTGCCTCCCGCCGTTGATCCCGCTTCCACTTCGTCATACCTGCTTGCCCAGCTCGGAAAGTTCGCCGCAACAGCGGGATCTCATTCCGGCTTATCGAAGACGCCAGCTTCGAGATCCTGTCTGAAATGCTGCACCCAACCGGTTTCGAAGCCGATGGGGTATTCCCTCGCAATTTGTGTTGATAGTCTGGTTACGGTGACATATCCCTGCAGGCCGACGTTCTCGTCGCCCTTGGGGTCAGTCGTATCCGTTTCCAGCAGTTCGAATTCACCTTCTGCCAGTCCCTTGCGCTGCAAGGTCGCCAGGAAAGCCTGACGTTCATCCGCTTCGATCAGTCGCATCTTCCGTCCTCCCGTCTGCCCGACAGCGATATTCGTGGTCCCCTTCATGGCGTTGTCATAGCCGCAGAAAACCCCAGAACGTTACGTAGTGTCCGAGTGCGTCATAGCCGCGGCTGAGGTTGTGAAAGTCGAATGCCATGCGCTTATCCGGGTCCGATCCGGTCGCAGTCGGGAATCACCAGCGTACAGCTTTTGTGCACGCGCTCGATGGAAAACTGTCTGGACAGTTTTGTCATAGTTCCTGCCATCCGTCATGACCCGTCGCGATTTGCATCGGTGCTCGCATCGCCATGAGCAGTAGAAACCGCCTGCAGGTGCCGCAAAAAGATGCAAGCCACGCTCGAGGTATGTCCCTCCTGCGTAAGGCACCTGCGCTGAACCATGTCATCGCGTGACGTTGTCCCGCCCCGGGGATTGTTTGCACGGTGCCGCTATCGGCAGCAATTGCGCAAAGCGCCCGGGCTCGTATCTGTGCCGATAGCAACGTGCGCTCGCTGGACGAGCCGATGCGAATGGACGAATCAGTCCACGCGCAGACCGATAGTAGAGGCTCGCTGCCCACAACAGGGCTACACTCAAAATGGGATAAATTCCGGAGCAATACCATGACCGACGCTACCCCCCAAAGCACATTTCGCGGTCTTCCGCTAACGCCGGAGCAGGACGCAGAAGTCAGGCACTACATAAAGAAGAAAGAGCAGCATGGCGCGCCGTGGGACACGCCGGCGTTGGAGGCCATGCTTCGAGACATGCTGGAGCCACCGGGCGACGACGACGGAGGACTCGGTTCCACCGTCGACGAAACGAAGGCGGCCACAGAACGCGCGACAGCTTCCATCGACGAGACCATGGAACCCATTGAAGCCTGCGAAGAGCGGAATGCTGCGATGGAAACCGAGGGTATGAGGGGGCCGAAGCGTTGAATCCCCGGCTGCGCTCGCGACAGGTGTTGAATCATCCTACGCGTTCGGACCGTGGCATGAGCCTGTCGGGAACCCGGAATCACATCGATTGCGGCGCCGCCGGTCAGCTCTGCAATCAGCGCCCCCCACAGGCGAGAAGACAGGGCTCGCCGTGTACTTCGATGCCTGCGTCCCAGAGACTCCTTTCGGAGGACAATGACACACGTTCTATCGATGTACCCTTATCCGTACCGGGCACAAAGCCGGTTTCAAGGTCGGCGCAGAAGCCAGCCGGGAATCTGTCGCAGTCACTGCGCGAAACCACTCGCGACGAGCACGAAAAAAGCAATCAGATACACGATGCCGGACGACCGCACGGGATTATGCCTGGTCGGCCACAAGCTCTCCGTTAGATGGAACGTCCAGTGGCTTCCCATCCAATGAACGTCGATCGTGGATCTGCGCGGCTCGCGTCGTGCCACCCCTTTTCGCGGAACTGTGCGAAAGCGCAAAGAGCCGCGCACCAAGCCACACCCGGTATGATTGCACGGACGTTGTACCGGTGGCGCCCTTTCGATGTATGTCCTCTCTGCGACAGGAGGAGATCGTGAAACGCGATATGAATCTGGCCCTCGCAATATTGAAGACTCTCGAGGGAAACAAATCCGCGCACCTCAGCGAATTTGACATTGAAAGCGCGCTCAAGGATGCGTTCGATGTTTCGAACCGGGGTGTGTGGTATCAGTTGAACCTGCTGGCCGACGCAAATCTCGTCCGCTCGATGGGTAGCGACTGGCGGCTAACATGGGATGGCCACGAGTTTTTGAAGTCGGCGGTCCCGAATACCTTCGAAGACACCTGAAGGGTGACCTAGGCGCTGGAAACATCCCCCGGCTTTCGTGAAGACAACCCGATTGCCGGGGCATCACACAGGCGGCGCCGAACGCAAGCAGTTTGCCGAAGCGCGTTCGATTCCGCGACTTGATGACGACCGCGCCCCAACGCCCCCCAGCCGGTTTTGTACAGCTGGTCTGGGGCGACTGATTCGCACCGTTGCCACAAGGGAGCCTGCGATCACGCAGGATCGCCACCGGATCCTGGGCCGCTCTGCGGGCCGGTAGAACCACCGCTCGAGGGTTGGAGCGGCCGAACTGGACGTCGTCGTCAGTTAGGGGATGACGCCGGCGTTTGGTGGGCAGCGCGGTGATTACTTTTCGCAGTCCCCCCGTTCAGACGGTGCGGCAAGCAAGTGACCCACGAGCGAAGTACAGGCGCGCCCAACGATCCCGCACCGGTAAATCGTGAAGGTCAGTCATGACCCCTCCCGGAGCGGCAGTGGTACCCACCAGCGTAATCCGCTCCGTCGGCGGTCGCCGCCATCTAGTGATCGGCGCCTGCGTATAGCGGAGCAAAAGGCGCTGGACAAGCGACGGCGGTCGCCGTCCGAGCGAATTCTTCAAGGTCGAATTGTATAAACGTTTCGGAAAACTGAACTCCAAGGATTCAAGGTAAATAGAGACGTCGGTGTCAGCCAAAGGGTATACAGTGGGGAGACCGGTCGCCCATGCGCGACCTCCAGCTTCGGAGCCCATCATGCGATCGCAACTCAGACCTGCTTCGGCTGCAATTGGCAGCGAGAGCGAGTACGCCGTCGAACGCGGGACGCGTGCTCATATACTCGACGCAGCGGATGCTCTGAGAGGAGAGAAAAGACGCGTCAGTTACGCCGCGATCGACTCCAACGCCAGTAAGTGGCGCTACTCGGCCGTGCGCGCGAAGAGTTGATCGCGGTGCTTCAATTTCCCAACCCCAGCCGTAGCTATGATGCCTCCCGACATTGCGTGTGTTTCTGGGGGTACGACAATTCACGCGAAATCACCTTCATGGTCGACGACGCCATGCTCAGAAATCTGCAACGTGGCGTTGGAGCCGACGAGCGGTCGGTGCTTGGTGCCTTTGACGAGTTTCGCGAAAAGGTTCTCGAAATCGCCAAGAAGCAGTATGTCGGCGGTCCGCAGAATCGATATTCGATTTCATAAGCTACAGACCTGGCGCGAGAATGCTTCCAGATCTGCCAATCCCCGGCTTCCTGGAGCGCCCTAACGGGGCAACGCCGCTTCGCTTCTGACGGCGATCAGGGGTGCCACCATCGCCTGTGCTGCATTTAGCGCAAGGTAGTCTGAATCGACCGTTCGTCCGGCCACGCCGGAACGTCATCCTGGGACCCGCTGAGTAGCGTCGCTGGCTGTATCGCACTATGCAGCCGCGCGACACGGTTCGCACGAACAAGGAGCGTTGAATGAAGATGGCTCCTGCTATTTCCCTGGCCACCTAAAATTATAAGTAGGGTTCTGACCTCAAAGGAGGCTGCCATGACCCAGTCAATGATCAGTTTTGTAGTGGGGATCGTGGTGCTGCTATGCGTCGCGATACTCGCGGCGGCACGGTACAGGCGAGAACACAAGGACGAGCCGGTTACCCGCTGGCTAGACGTGCATCCAATTCGCGACTGGCTGCACCATAAGCACTGAGTGATTCGACATGATTTTGGAAGCGCTGGGGCGCGTGCGTGCTATTTCTCTATCGTGCGGTCTGTCGCCGAATGTAAAGCGAGAACAGATTGAAAAGGATGATATGACGTATGCAATGTGGGGCATCGCGGTCGGGCTGGCGCTGATGTTCGGCGTGTCGCTGCGGCGATACAGGCGCAGCCTTCTGCGCAAGCGGGAGATCCGTTGGATGGATCAGCATCATCTATTGGACCGGCTACGCGAGCAATTGGGATGGTCGCTCCAGAAATGACACGCGCTGGGCAGCTTGGCACGTTGCAAAGACTACTTTTTGAAGGAGTTGGCGAGATGACCATGAATTATGCAGGCAGGTCGCACGATGAAGCTGTGGCAGCGCGGCACAGGCAGAAGCAAAAGGCACAGGAACAGGCCGGCGGTGAAATGGCGATCGAAGGGACGGAGGCCGACGCGGAGCATAGTTGCGGCGAGCTCTCCGAGCGGGGAAAGCAGGTATGGCGAAGCGGAAGCGGGATCAACGGTGGGGGAAAGGAGTGATATGGTCTCGGTGTTCTGACGCGATGCGGGCGGAGCAATTCACTTCGCCCGCCGTCGTGAGCAAGCCCCATTCCGCGACTCCGGTACCATTGGACCCAACCCGTCTACGCCGTCTCGAGAGGCGTCACTGCGGCCTCCGTTATGCATCAGACGTGTCTGCGGGTGCTGCACCGTGATGAAGCGGGAATGCGAGCGCCTGTTGCCGGATTTGAAGGCGCTGCGACCGGGACGTAAACGCGTCGCGGTTCATCCAGGTGACCGTCGGGCAGTGGCCTTGCCTGATGTCAATGCGCGCTCGACTTAATCGAATACACTAAGCAGTCGGGTTACGCGCCTGTTCCCATCGGGTAGCAGACCCTGCTGCGTCGTCTGTACCGGCCGGGCTGGCATGTCTGCACGCTGCCGTACAGAGGCTCGGGCGCCCCGAACCTGTCACACGAGCCGCGGATGCTTCACGCGTGCGGCTGTCGAAATCCATGCCGCCTCGCCTGGATCGCGATATGGCACCGTAGCCGGTCTTCTCAAACCTGCGCCAGCAGATCTGGCGTCAGAGCCTGGTTAGGACTTTTGTACCGGGACGATGCCGCACCACTGCAAAAGAACCGACGCTTCGCCGGTTCTTCCGCCTCCGCCGTTTCAGTTTCAGGGCGGAACAATATTTTCCTTACGAGTCACCGACGTTCAGGGTCGCATGAAGCCGCTTCCAGCACCCAGCCATTTTCTTGCGTGCCTGACCCATTGCTTCGGTGTTCTGTGTCGAATCCCTTCGGCGGCATCTCGCTCTTTACCTCCCTGGACCACCGGCATGCCATCATCCGTCGCATTCGCCGCAGCCTCTCTCTGTCTTCTGCTTTCTGCCAGTTCTTCGGCATTTACCTGGTCATCAATCATGAGGCACTCCTACTATGTAACAAACTGGTTCGCCAACAGGCGGTTGGCGTCGCCCTCGATAGTCAGGACGACGCGGCACATCGTAAGTTCGAGTCTTGATTGTTGACGCCGGTCGTGGCGCGCGATGTCATCCGTCCGCGGACACCCGTCAGACAACCGGCGTCTAGGGCAATTGCCCTTCGTCCCGGTTCCCAAGTTCTTGTACGGCAGCCAGCGTAAAGAACGTAGAGCGCGTCGAGTGACGCTCTTTTGCTGCAGCATCGACTCTCTGCAGCAGACTTTCGGGCAGACTGAATTGAACGCTCACGGCTTTCGAGGTAACCCGCGCCAGATTGATCTCGATAAACATCCAGATCCCTTTCCCATCGTCCATGTCGAGCGACTTCAATTCCGACGTACTGCAGGTGGGGGCGGGTATGAGTTGCTCGCTGCGGTCATACATCAGTTCGACAACCTCCTGTGCGTTGCGTTTCAGTTCATCGAACGAATGGCCACGCGCAACTGCTCGGGGAAGATCCGGAAAACTGGCACGAAAGCCGGCAGCTCCATCACGGTGCACATAAAGCGGATATTGCATGACCTGCTCCACTTAAGCTTTGGACTGACTGACATTCGATGTGTCAGAGTCCGGTCGCCTCAACCTTGCCATCGACGATGTCTTTGCCGTATTGCATCGCGACGTCGATGGCGTCGCCCGCGGTGGTGGGACTTCCCGCGTCGAACAACGTTGCATAGCGCCGGGCCTTGACCTCGCTGGAGGGAATGGTGTCAATTCGCACGACGGATGAGAACTGGCGCGGACCTTTGGCATACGGGTCACGGTGCAGCGGGAATACCTGATGAGAGTACGCACGTAGCTCGTACCCTCTGTATACGATGATGGGGATGGTCATGATGGCGCGCTCCTTAAGCGATACTGACCGTCATGAACCCATGCCTGTCCGGATGCGAAAAAGGGCGGTCAGGTCATCTGGTCTTTTCACCATGCGCTCAATGCCATCGAAAAGCAAACTAAATCGTGACGTGGTGAATGTGAAAGCTTGCGTTGTGCCGGCATCGCAAAGATGACCGCTCATGCACATCGTTTTCGTGCTTGCACGCGAGCCGCGCATCGCTATCGCCTGCGCAATGTCGGGTACCGCGGTATCCGGCGTCCGGGTGCTGGCGCGAACTCGACGGTTCCCTGCTTCATGCTCTGAGCCCGCATCACCCAGCCGATTGTCGAGCGCATCACGAAAAAGGCAGTGTCCGTGCGAAAAGGGGGACTGTCCGCGTTTGGCTGGAGTCTGCGTCCGGTTGGCGTTCTATTGGTTATCCAGGTCTTCGCCTGTATCTGCCACAGCTGCGTTACTGCGGCTCAAACGCCACGTCGCCGGCTTTCGGAAGGGCCGTTAATCGACGCGACGGTCAGCGGCCCTTCCCGAAAGCAAGTCGAAGGTCTCAAAATGGCCGTACCCGGTCCGGTCACTGAGCGCACCGAGTCGGGGAAATAGAGATGCAATCAGTCAATTGGGCCAAGCAACACGTCGACTGCGGCCTGTCCGGCGATTTCGCCTACCAAGTAGGCCCAGCGTTCAGTGAATGGGCCGTTGCGCAGTGGTATGCGGCCTCCTCGCGCGCCGAGCACTCCGAGGTTAGTGCCTCCTTTTATCTGAAAAGTCACGTCAAACGTGTCTTCAGCAGCCGGAGTCAATTCGACATCAATCTCGAAGCCGCGATACGCGATCAGTCGGTGCATCAAAGCCCCCGTTTGGTCATTGGAGATTAACATTGAAAGACAACCTTGAACGGTCTGCACAGTAATCAGGCTAGATGGTCACACGCGCGCCAGGATGCGACCCTCCAAAGGGTACTAACCGCACGCCTTTTAAAGCGCAATGGCCGATTCGGTGGGTGCGCACCGATTGTTGATGAACCAGACAGATGTGCCGAACGCCCGCAGTTGGTCGACTTCTGCGTGTTGCCCGGCAGCAGTGGACATGTTTAGTTCGTGCACGACGATCCTTTGCCGGGCAACCCCGCACGTCATTCAAGGTCCGACGTCCCTTCGGGTTGATAATCTTTAATGCGGGCGTTTTACGATCTGCAAGCATGTTTGTGGGCGGCTACAAAGGCTATGCACCGCTTTAGAGATGCCGGCGCAGGTCCGCCAGTTTGGAGGGCCGCGCCAGTTGTCCGTGCAGCAGATATTTCCCTCTGGCTCGCATAAATAGCACAATGCGCGACCATACCCAGGCTGATCTCGCGAGGTCTTCCGATAGCCAGACGGACATCTGTTCACGCCAGCACGCAGGGGGAACGTCGACGGGGCGGTGTGGTGCGTTGGCAAGCCAGCCAGTCAAACCAACGGCCGGCATGGATGGCGCATCGTCTGGTGCCCATGTGCGCGAGAATCCGTACCAACTCACTGACCAGCCGAGGGCTGTCGCATGATCCGTACCCATGTCCCGGGTGCGAACGACGATTTCATCGTAGCGATTCACCCGGGATAGGCGTACGGGCGCAATCCGGGATGTATCACCGAAGAGTTCGTGCCCGACGCGACGCAAAACGTGTTCGTATGCCAGATAATCATCGCCGAAATGTGGCCAGTCGCCCCGGGCATAGTGCATCCCGCCAGCTTGCCAATCTTCGCGTGGCAGTGGAGTAACCCGGCTTTCGCCCGTCACACCGGCCTTGATGGAATGCCGCGCCAGTAGTTCTATCGGCGACGGCGGCGGCACATCGTACAGTCGGTTCAATAGCCGAATATGCTGGACCAGAGGTGCCATCCGTATTTCGATGCCTGCCGCCGGCTGAGACAGGAACCTTCCGGTTGCCTGATCGCGAGGCCGATACGGCGTGGCGGCGATTGGCGTCATCGCGTCGGCGACATGGACCTGCCAGCGTCTGAGGATTCGCGCAGCACGGCCGATGACCGGCGCGCAACTCCCGGCTGGACGATCCAGCACCGGAACCCAGGACGTGTTGCAGCTGGCGCACGACAGCGGGTGCGTTGCCATACTGCTGTTGAGGGCATACGGTATGGCCGCAGCGCATTTGCGGCATCCTCGCCGCAAGCGACATCCATGCGCAGGGCATCGCTCGATAAATCGCCACTGAAACCACGCCGCGTGGAAGCCCAGATCAAGGCACGCGGGACAATAACGCAATTCGGTGGCCGCCCATGCCAGTGCCGGGTGACCTGTGAAAAGACAGAATCCCTCACGTGCCGAAGCCAGCGGAATCTCAAGAACGCTGGAGAGTCGGCAGGGCACAAATCGATCGGCGCGCCGAAGGTCTGCGTATTCCACGCAAAGAGAACAGCCATTCCACGGCAAAGTGAATCGTGATTCCACGACAAAGCGAACAAGGATTCCACGCCATCGCGAACAAGCGGAGCGCAGCGACGCGGGACCTTGCCTTTTTACTCGGACTGCGGCTTCGCAGTCAATCGACTGCGCGTCTTGCGCAGCGATTCGCCGGCGAGCGTGATGCGATGAGCGTTGTGTACGAGCCGGTCGAGGATTGCGTCCGCGACGGTGGGTTCGCCGATCGCCTCGTGCCAGTGGTCCACGGGAATCTGGCTGGTCGCCAGTGTGGATCGGTGTCCGTGCCGGTCATCGAGAACCTCCAGTAGGTCGCGTCGCGCCGAATCCGTCAGCGGCGCCATCGCCAGATCGTCCAGAATGATGAGATCCGTCTTGGCCAGTTGCGCAAGCCACCGAGCGTAGCGGCCGCTGCCGTGCGCGATCGCCAGTTCCTCGTTGAGCTTCGGCACGCGCAGATAGCAGGCGGAGAATCCCTGGCGGCACGCCTGAATTGCGAAGGCACAACCCAGCCAACTCTTGCCGAGTCCGGTTGGCGCGACCAGGATCAGGTTCTGCCGCTCCCGAATCCACTCACAGGTCAGCAGACGGGCGGTGAGCGCCCGATCCAGCCCGCGGGCGGTGCGATAGTCGATGTCCTCGGGCGACGCGTCGGGGATCTTCAGTCTGGCCCGGCGTAGCCGGGCCGCTGTTTGTCGCGAGTCACGCTCGCTGGCTTCGCGCTCGACCAGCAGGCCCAGACGTTCTTCAAAGCCCAGCCGGTCGATGCCGTCCTGGCTCTGTTGCTCGGCAAGCGCCGCGGCCATGCCAGGCAGGCGCAGCGCGTGCAGTTTGTCGACAGTGGGATGTTGCAGCATAACGACTCCCTTTCAATGATAGTAAGACGGCCCGCGCACGTTGGCGTGCATGAGTGGCAGGTCAGCCTGGGCGGGAGCCGCTTCGGGCTCCCGGTCGAGGCCGTTCTTCAGCGTCGAGGCAATGAACTTGTAGTTCGGCGCTTTTAGATCGATGGCGCGGCGGCAGGCGGCTTCGAGCCGGTCGCGCCCGTAGTCCTTGCCCATGCGCAGCACGCCCAGGCAGGTTCGATAGGATTGCTGCGGGTGCTTGCGGGCACCCAGCAGGTGCTGGATGACGGCCGCCGTATGCGGACCGATGTCGGCGGCCCAGTTGCGCAGCCGCTGCGGATCCCAGCCTTTCGCGACAGCCAGATGCTCGGGTGGCATGTGCGCGTCGATCGTGGTGTGGTAGCGAGGGCGAGCGCTTTTGCCGTGGGCGGCAATGCGTTGGCCACGATGGAAGATTTCGACGGTGTTGGCCGTGTGACGCATGTCGACCTGTTCGCGTGCGTAGCGGTACGGCACCGAGTAGTAGTGCTGATCGAGCTCAACGTGATAGTCCGGGCCGACGCGTGCGGCCTTCCATTCCGCGTACTGATACGGCCGCTCGGGCAATGGCCTGAGTGCCGGGCGATCGATCTCGTCGAAGACGCTACGGCGGCAGCCAGGCAACTTTTTGAAGGGCCGGTTGTTCAGGTCGGTCAGCAATGCGGCGATGGCGCGGTTGGCCTCGGCCAGGTTGAAGAAGCGCTGATTGCGCAGGCGGGCAAGAACCCATCTCTGCACCAGGAGGACCGATAGCTCTGCTTTCGGCTTGTCCCTCGGTTTTTTACTGCGAGCCGGGATCACAGCCACGGAGTAATGCGAGGCCATCTCCTGATAGGTCGGATTGATGTCGGGGTCGTAGAATCCGGGCTTGTGCACACCCGATTTCAAATTGTCGGGCACCAGGATCTCGACCAGGCCGTCATAGAACGCGAAGGCGCGCACGTGCGAGCCGATCCAGTCGGGCAACTGCTGGGTCCACGTGAGTTCCGCGAAGGTGAGGCCGGACACGCCGAGCGCGGCGACGAACAGCTCGGCCTGGCGGATTTCACCGGTGCCCGGATTGATGATGCCGAGCTTCTTGCCCGAGTAGTCGACGAACAGCTTCTGGCCCGGCACATGCGTTTGCCGCATCGTGACCGGAAGCCGCTGCGCCCACTCCTGGTAAGCCTTACAGAACCAGCTGTAGCCGCAGCCGTCCGGATGCTGCGCCTTATATTCCTGCCACAGCAGATCGAGCGTGACGCCTTTCCTGCCGATCTCGCGATGCACCGTCGGCCAGTCCGGCATGCCGCGGGTTGGCTCGCGCCGTGCCGGCGGCGGATACAGCCTAGCCTCGAGCGCCGCGTCATCCGTCAGCAGTTCCGGCGGCAGCGGCCAGCCCAGGCCCGCCAGCCGCGTGCGGCGCAGGTAATGCCACACCGTCGTTGTCGAGGCGCCGACCGCATCGGCGATCTCCCTCTGGTTGCGATTGCACTCGAAATGCAACCGCAGCACTTCCCTGATTTTGCGCATGGTCAACCTGACATTTGCCATTCGGCACCCCCGACAAAATTGTCGAGCGTGCCACTGTTGACCCGCGTCGCCGCCACCTCGAAATCCTGTTCGCGATGGCGTGGAAACCTTGTTCTTTTTGCCGTGGAATCGGCATTCACTTTGCCGTGGAATTCGTGTTCTTTTTGCCGTGGAATCTCTGTTCACTTTGGCGTGGAATATTCAATCAGAAGCGCATCGATGCAGCGTTCGGAGAACTGACGGCGCAGCGGAGCACGTTGGAAGAGTCTGTGCGTGTGTTCAATGAGGCGGTTGCCGCGGCACGTGCGAAGCTGCAACCAGACGTGGACGCATATAACGAAAAGGTCGATGCGGCGCGGGGCATGCTCGATGACGTGCATCGCGCCTTTGAAGACGAATTCGATGATCGGTCGGCGAACTGGCAGAACGGAGACAAGGGAATCGCGACGAAGGAATGGATCGATTCGATCAACGCGTTGGCCGAGGAACTAACGGAGGCAGCGCTCGACGTCTTCCCCGAATCGCTCGAATTTGAGGATGTGGTCGGCGATGACCCCGCCGAGGACTACAACGAACTAGACAAGGAAGCGCCAGGCGCAGAGTAATCAGCTGTGGCGTGAGATACCGAGGAAAAGCCATATGAAACTCATCCCTATTGCGCTATCCCTGACGCGAAGTGACGTTTTCATTTTCGTTCGGAGTGGAAATTAAATTGTCAGTTCGATGATCGAAACCCTCATGCCACGGGAAATCTGAAGTGACATAATTAATGCGGTCTACGCCCATCGCACGGCACAATGACGCACCCGTGATGCCAGAGCGCTCTCCATGGCGACGATCCGGACTTTTCGACCATCGAGTTGATGATCGGCTGATCGCCGACCAGCGTCAGTCTGATACCTCACCTAATACATCGCGCCGATAGACTGATGCAAGCCACTTGGCCGCTTCCAGCCATTGCGCGGTGATTCCAGCCCAAGCGTCCTTTGGCAAGCCACCGAGAGTTTGAACTTCGGTTCCGTCATCAAGGCTGCTGCCAATTGTGTGCGCGTTAATGACGCGCCGAAATTCCGTCACGGCGCTAAAGAATCGCTCAGCCGCTGGCAGGCACTTCGCGAGAACAGAGCGATCACCAATGTACAGGAAATCATGCACGCCGTTTTTTCCGTGCTCCGCGCGGTCAATTTCTATGCATAGGTTCGTAATCCGGTTAAACATGCTGCTCGGAACGTACCCTAGAGCAAAGTTCCAGCTCTCAAGCCAGTGGAACATTTGCACCGGAAAAACCGTCGGAACGAATGCCTTGAATGTGTGCAGAGAAGCGATGAAAGCGGCCGAATCGGCTGCCGGCGCAGTGGCCGCGCTGAACAACTGAAATGCGCCGGGAAACATCTGTGCGCGAAGCTGTGGCGGCACACACTCGAGGTCCGTAATATCGTCCCAGTAGACGATAAGTACCTCGCAGGTTTCGCCGTTGCTCCTCGTATGCAAGTATTGACCACTTTGAAGAGCATCCTGGATACTCACATGCCGCGTGGCAGTGGTATACAACACGTAGAGCTTAATTGAACCCGGAAACCCGTCGGTCTTGGTGAGCTCAGCCTTCAAGTCCTTTAGCGTAAACGAGGCAGATTCACGCAGTTTGCACTGGCCGACAACGGGTATGGCGATCTTTGGATTATCTGGAACAAGGTCAACCCCGAACTGTCCTTGTCCGCTGTATCCGTAAGGAACGTAAGGCACGCCGACACCAGTGCGTTTTCGGGGTGCCGTCTATAAACGGGTTTTTTCGTACGTTAAGACGCGGTCAAATCGCTCTTGCTGCAAAATGAGTGCATGAAACATGCAAAGCGGCAGTCCGAGCTGCGGCTGGGCAGGAGCAGGCCCGATGCCGGAATGTCCAACTACTCTTCTGGCTGGGCATCCTGATCAATACCTTGTGACGGGTCCTGACCGGCGATCTCTTTTTCGATGAGCGCACGAGCCATATGCCAGTACTCGTCTGCGCATCCTTCGAGGCCGCCGTCCTGCTGCCAGAGTTCGTACGCGCGCGCCCGGATTCGTTCGACGACGGTCATTTCGTTCATTGCAATGCCCTCCGTTTTTGACGAACGCGGTCCTCCGATTACCGGACTCGTCCGATGTCGCGCAATGTCTGGATGAGCTGATCCGGATCGACCGGTTTGACCAGATGCTTCGTGAAGCCGGCCTCCGTCGAGCGCGAAATGTCTGCGTCGCCGCCGAACCCCGACAGTGCGATCAATACCGAGTCGCGGGTTTCCGGCAACGCCCTCAGTTCGTGGGCGACATCGTATCCACTCATCCCGGGCAGTCCGATATCCAGCAGGATCACGTCGGGCGACCATGCAGTCGCCGCCTGCAGTCCGCTGGGACCATCCTGCGCTGTCCTGACGTCATGTTCCTCCATGCGCAGGACGAGGGCGAGCGAGTCAGCGCCATCACGGTGGTCATCGATGATCAGTATCCGCAGCCGCCGGCTACCCGGGTGTGCGACGGCTTCGCTTTCAGCAGCCTGGACGAGGGGTGCCGGTACGACTGGCAGGCGCACGGTAAAACGGCTGCCTTTGCCAGGGCCTGCACTCGTTGCGGAAATTTCACCACCATGCAGTTCGATCACCGATCGCGCGACCCACAATCCAAGGCCCAGCCCGCTTTGTGAGTCCTGCATCAGCGGATCAGCCTGGACCAGCAGATCGAACACGTGGGGCAACATCGTCGCTTCAATCCCGATTCCTGTGTCTTCGACCGAGATGAACACGTGATCGTCCATTACATTTCCGCTCAAACGGACCTCGCCACCGTCCGCGGTATATTTGATGGCGTTGTCGAGCAGGTTCGAGACGACCTGTGTCAGCCGCGTCGAATCGCCATTCACGAAGACGGGTTCGGCGGGAAGGCTTGCGGTCAACTGTTGCCGGCGCGCGTCCGCGAGGGGGCGGTTGGTCTCCATCGCTGCCGTGATAACTTCGCGTAGAGCGCACACATTTTTTTTCAGCTTGATCCTGCCGGTCCTGATCCGCGACACGTCGAGCAGATCATCCAGCAGCGATGAAAGATGGCGGCTTTGCCGTTCAATGACCTGTTGCACCCACTGGATCTGCGCGGGGAGCGCGGCCTGATAGTGCTTCATCGCGTGAGCACCGGCGCGGATCGGCGCCAACGGGTTACGGAGTTCGTGAGCCAGCGTGGCCACAAACACGTCCTTCTGACGATCCGCTTCCTGCAATGCATCGTCGGCCTTTTTGCGGTCGGTAATGTCCGCGAGCGCGCCAATAAAACAGCGCGCGACGCCGTCATCGCCAAACTGGAAGCGGCCGGACATTTGGAGGACGCGCAACGCCGAGTCGCCCCTGCGAAAGATGCGGAAGACCGTATGCACCTGGCCACCGGAGACCTTGCCGCTATCAAAGTCTCGCGCCATTCCGGAAGCGTCGTCCGGATGGACGATAACCTGGGTGAACTCCTCGCCCGACAGGGGACCATCCTCGGGGCGCTGGCCGGTGATCTCGTACATTCGCGCGTTTTCCCAGAGGGCGCGCCGTTCCGCCAGGTCCCATTCGAAAATGCCCAGCCCGGCAGCGTCAGCCGCGATGCGCAACCGCTCCTTGCTGTTGCGCTCGGCGGCCTGCGCGCGGTCGCGAGCGTCAAGCGACGCGCCGATGCGCAGCTCCTGGTCTTCCAGCACCTGCACAATCGAGCTTTGGACCATGGCACTGAACAGGTCCTGAACGGTTCGCTGCGCTTGCGCCTCGAACGTTCGCGGATGGTCTGCCTCCTGCGCGAAATAGTCCGCCACCGCGTCCTGCATGATTTGCCGCAGCAGATCCATTTCCTGGAACAGCTCATCGAGGCGATAGCCCTGCGTCCAGCGGAAGTTGCCATGCAGCCGGACGTTGCGTTCGAGCGCGAGCGGCATCTCCGCCCGTCCATCGATTTTCAGCGCGGCAATAACCTCGGCATAGATCTCCGGTACGTGATCAATGAGTTGATCGGCGGTCAGCGTTAAGGCTTGCTGAAGGCGCGGTTCCGCGTGAACCGCTTCCACCCACCGCTGCGTAACCGATGCCCGCCGCTGGTCCAGGTACGCAGCGAGTCCGCGCAGGGGGTCGGTCCGACGTGCTTTCATGATGTTCCTCAGGGGATTCGCATTGCATGACGGTCAGGTTCTGATCGACGGAAACGTGCCCTAGGCGGCAGTGCCACCCGAGGTACCGTCGATTGCGCTGATGAGACGACGCACGGACGTCCGGCTGACATTGAGGCGTTTGGCAATTTCCCGTTTGCTGAGTCCTTGTGCAAACAGCGCCTGCGCCTCCGGAGCCCGGAACACGACACTAGGGGGTCGACCGTGCGGCTTGCCCTGACGTCTGGCGTGAGCGATGCCTGCCTTCACGCGCTCGCGCAGGATATCGCGCTCGAATTCCGCAAACACTGCCAGCATGCCGGCAAGCGCGCGGCCTGCTGGCGTCGTCATATCGAGCGCGTCAGACAGGGAAACGAAGCCAACTTCAAGAGAAAGCAGCTCTTGGAGTGTCGAGATCAGATCGAGGAGCGATCGGCCCCACCGGTCGAGACGCCAGACAACAATGAGATCGATCTTGCGGCGTCTGGCCGCCTTGATCAGCTCTTCGCGTCTCGGTCTGACACGGGCTCCTGATCCAACTTCCTCGACTTCCAGAACAACATGCCAGCCGCGCTTCGCCGCGTATTCGCGCATTTCAGCCATCTGCAGTGGCAAGGTCTGCTGGTCATGGGTCGAGACACGGGCATAGAGTGCTGCACGCATGGCATTCCTCGGTGGCCAAAAACCCCGCAAAAACGTCGGCCCGGAAGGCCCGCTGGGGCTTGTCTCGCGCGCCATCATCTGGGCATGGCCATAAACATTAGTTAAATGCCATACTACTGCGTTAGCGTGACCGGGGAAAGCCATGCCTCGACGCGAGATTCTGACGCCTGCGCAACGTTTTCAGCTGTTCGCCTTTCCGGACGATGCAAGCGAGCTGATCCGTCTGGCCACGTTGTCGACGGAGGACTTCGCGTTTGTGCGTCAGCATCAGGCGGACACAATCGCCTCGGCATCGCGGTGTTGATGGTGTACCTGCGATTTCCAGGTCGGGCATTGGGGCCGACCGAGAAGCCGCATGCGCCGATCATCGGCATCGTTGCAGCGCAATTGGGCGTCACCCCCGCGGTTTGGGACGTGTACGCTACACGCGACGAGACGCGACGGGAACATCTGCAGGAACTCCTGAGCAAACTGGGCCTGGTGCAATTCGGTCGGCAGCATTATCGCGCGCTGGTCGAGTTCCTGTTACCTATCGCGATGCAGACGACACAAGGCGTCGTGCTGGCACAGGCCGCAGTCGACGAACTGCGGCGACGACGTGTGCTATTGCCGCCAGTCGCCGCTCTTGACAAGCTCTGCGCCGCGGTCGCCACGCGCGCACAGCGCGAAGTGCATCGGCTGCTGACCACGCCGTTGACCATTGAGTTGCGCTCGGCGCTCGACCAGCTCCTGTTACCGCGGCCCGACCGGCCTGTCAGCAGGCTGGCCTGGTTGCGGCAATCACCGGGCGAGCCTAGTACGAAGGCTGTTCTCGCACATATCGAACGCTTGCAGGCGATCCGATCGCTCGGTCTGCCACCGGACATCGGGCACACTGTTCATCAAAACCGGCTGCTACGCCTGGCGCGGGAAGGCGGACAGACGGCTGTCTACCACCTCGAAGAATATGAAACCGATCGGCGTCACGCGACGCTTGTCGCGATCCTGCTTGACATCGCCGCGACGCTGACCGACGAGATTCTTAATCTGCATGACCGTCTGATCGGTTCGTTCTTCACCAAGGCCAGACACAAGTATGAGAAGCGCTTCGCTGCCGAAGGCAAGGCGGTCAACGACAAGGTCCGCCTATACGCGAAGGTGGGGGCCGCATTGATCGCGGCAAAGGAAGCGGGCGCCGATCCGTTTCAGGCGATCGAAGCGATCGTGCCGTGGGAAACCTTTATGGCGAGCGTGCACGAGGCCGAGTTGCTCGCACGTGATGCAGAGTTTGATTCAACCGCGTTGCTGGTGGACCATTACACGCAGCTGCGTCGCTATTCGCCAACCTTCCTCGACACCTTTGATTTCCGCGCAGCATCGGCCCGCCAGGACCTGATGAACGCGATCGACGCCTTGCGCGAAATGAACCATAACGACGTCCGGAAAGTGCCGGCCGATGCGCCGACGGCCTTCGTCAAGCCGCGCTGGGGGCGGTTCGTGTTCAAGGACGGCGGCATTGATCGCAGGTTCTATGAGCTGGCCGCGATGAGCGAGCTGAAAAACGCGCTTCGTTCGGGCGACGTGTCGGTGATCGGTAGCCGGCAGTTCAAGGATTTCGACGAATACCTGATGCCGCGTGCAACGTTCGACGACGAGTATCATAGGAATCGGCTCGGTCTGGCCGTGAACACCTCGGCGACCGCCTATCTCGATGAGCGATTCGCGCGCTTGCGCGAGTCGCTTGACGAAACGGCACGGCTTGCCGCGGCCGGCGAATTGCCGGACGTCGAACTGAACGACAAAGGGCTCAAGATCACGCCGCTCGACGACGCGACGCCGGCCGCGGCCGATATGCTCATGCGGCAGGTCTATGACCTGATGCCGCGCGTAAAGATCACGGATCTGTTGCTCGAGGTCGATCAGTGGACCGACTTCACGCGACACTTCACCCATTTGAAAAGTGACTCCGAGCCGCCCGACCGGACGCTGTTGCTGACGGCGCTTCTTGCAGATGCGTTCAATCTCGGGCTGGAGAAGATGGCCGATGCATGTCCGGGCACAAGCGTGGCGAAACTGTCGTGGCTGGTAGCCTGGTACATCCGCGACGAAACCTATCAGAAAGGGTTGGCCGAGCTGGTCAACTACCAGCATGGCTTGCCCTTCGCAGCATACTGGGGCGAAGGCACAACCTCGTCGTCGGACGGTCAGCGGTTCCGCGCCGGAGGGCACGGCCAAGCTTCCGGATATCGCAATGCGAAGTACGGCAACGAACGAACCTGGCGTGCTGTTTTATACGCATCTCTCCGACCAGTACGCCCCGTTCCACACCAAGGTCATCAATTCACCAGTGCGCGACGCCACGCATGTGCTCGATGGCTTGCTGTATCACGAGTCCGAGCTGCGTATCGAGGAGCACTATACGGACACGGCGGGTTTCACCGACCACGTTTTCGCGCTGTGTCACTTCGTCGGATTCGAGTTTGCGCCGCGCATCGCCGATCTTGCCGACAAGAATCTGTACGTGCCCGGCAAGCCGGGCGACTGGCCGGCGCTGTCGTCGCTGATTGGCGGTTCAATCAACCGGAAACTGATCGAACGGGAATTCGACGACGTGGTCCGGCTGGCCGCGTCGATCCGGCAAGGCACGGTGACGGCCTCACTCATCCTGCGCAAGCTCAGCGCGTATCCGCGGCAGAACAGCCTCGCTGTCGGCCTACGCGAACTCGGCCGCATCGAGCGCACGCTGTTCACGCTGAAATGGCTCCAGGACCCGGCGTTGCGCCGCCGAGTGTCTGCCGGACTGAACAAGGGCGAAGCCCGCAACTCGCTGGCACGGGCGGTGTTCTTCTATCGGCTAGGTGAAGTCCGGGATCGTTCCTATGAAAACCAGCGCTACCGGGCCAGCGGCCTGAATCTGGTAGTGGCGGCGATCACGTTGTGGAACACCGTATATCTGGAGCGATCGATTGCCGCCTTACGCCAGCAGCGCGAGATTGACGAGAGCCTGATCCCGCACGTCGCACCGCTGGGCTGGAATCATATCAACCTGACGGGCGACTACGTATGGCACGCGAACAAACGCGTCGCCAGAGGGCGATTCCGTCCGTTGCGCGCCACTAAGCCGATCAGGGCGAGACCTTAGCGTACGAAAAAACCCGTTTATTGACGGCACCCCAATTGGCACGATGAATAGCTCGGCCAGGTAGGACAAGCCAATCACTCCGACCAGTCCTCCAATTGCCAGCTCGAGTGGACGGAAACCGGCGCGCTCAAACAACAGAAGCGCATAGGTTACGAGAGCTGTGACCACCATGCTGACAAACAACGGCATGTGGAACAACAGTGACAGGCCGATTGCTCCGCCAAGAAACTCCGCCAAATCCGTTGCCATCGCGGCCACCTCGCTCACACCCCACATGAGAAGGACGAGCGGCTTGGGGAGGTGTTCGCGGCAAAGCTCCGCGAGGTTTCGCCCGGTAACTATCCCGAGATTTGCGGAGAGCGCCTGAAACAGCATGGCTATCAGGTTTGCCAGCAGCACAACCCAGAGGAGCGTATAGCCGTACTTCGCGCCAGCCTGAATGTTCGTCGCGAAGTTCCCCGGGTCCATGTAGGCGATTGAGACGACCACCGCCGGGCCGAAAAATGGCAGGAACACCCGCGCGCCTCGACCTTCGAGTCGCTCCCGCATCGCCGACGTCGTTCGCTCCGTCAGGGTTTTACGTCTGTCCTTGCGACGAGCACGGTCGTCCATCGCCACTCCAGCCTGTCACCGGCTGCACGCGCTGCAGGTCAGCAATCTGTCTGCGTATTACACCATCATTCGCCAGCGTGCTTGGCCTGCCACTTCTTCATATACGCAATTTCCTCATTTTGTGCCTTGATGATACTCTTGGCCAGCCGCTTCATGTCGGGGTCCTTGCCGTACTTCAGCTCCACCTTCGCCATGTCGATGGCGCCCTGATGATGAGGAATCATGTGCGCCACGAAGTCCTTGTCGGTGTTCCCACCGTATGGGGGCGCGCTCATCTCCTTCATCATCTTTTCGTCCGCTTCCTTGAACGCTGATGTTGACGGGCTTGAGCCAGTATCCGCCGAACTGGACATATTCATTCCGGGCATGGATGCACTTTGCTGGGCGTTCGCGGGAAGTGCGGCAATGGTCAATGCGGCACCTGTGCAGATAAGCGCGACTCGGATGGAAAAAAGGCTTTTCATCTTCAATCTCCTGTTGGGAAAGGTCATTCTGAGTGGCCGTGATGTTGATGGTGTGTATGGCCATGGGAGGCATGGTGCTCATGCCCACCGTGGTCGTGCTGACCGCTTTCCATCATCCGCATCATCTCGCGGTCGCCGGTCCTGAAAAATACCAACCTTCTGCGTGAAGACTCCTATACCAGCGGCGCGCGGTTATAGAAGTAAATGCCGTGAGGTGATTTTCCGACCTTGATGGTGTTGACGAGCTTCAGCGTTTTCATATCGATGATGCCGACGTAGCGGGTGAACCGGAAGGTCACCCACAGGTATCGCTTGTCGGGCGTCAGCTCCATGTCGTCTGGGCCTGGCAGCAGACCGGTGATAGTCCCAACGTTGGTTAGACTGTTCTGGTCGAGGATGCTGATGGTGTTACCGACCCGGTTCGACACCAGAACGTGCTGCCCGTCGACGAGCGACCGGAAATTATGGGCACCCTTGTCCGTATGAATGGTCTTCACGATTTTGCGCGCGCGCCAATCGATAACGGCCACGTAGTCAGCGCCTGTCATTCCAATCAGTAGATATTTGTCCCCTGGCGTGAGCCAGAGACCGGCCGGCGCCTTGCCGACCGGCATCTTCCAGAGCACCGTTTGCGTAGCGAGGTCAATTGCCGCGACTTCGCCTGAAACCTGCAACGTGACGAAAACAATCTTGTTGTCCGCCGAGAAAATCATGTGGCTCGGCATCGCCGACAATGGCACGCGATTCGCCAACGTGACGTTCTTTCCGTCGTAGTGGTAGATGTCGACCCGGTCAAGCCGCAGACCGTTCGTGACGAACCATTTCCTGTCGTACGAGAAGCCGAGCTGGTACGGGTCTTCGATGTCGGGCACCCACCTTTGAACCTTGCCAGACTTCGGGTCAAGAAAGACGAGATTGTTGGCCACGGAGTTCGCGACAATTAGCGACTGATTGTCGGGGGTCGCCATCACGTGGTGGGGCTCCTTTCCCACCGGGAAGGTATCGACCACCTTTTGCGTTGCCTCATCAATCAGGCTCACGCTCGCGTCGGCCGAATTCAGCACAATGACGTTCTCAGCATGAGCGGGAAGCTGAAACGCGAACATCAAAAGTAAGGCGCCAAAAGGGAACCGCATTTCGTCTACCTCCGTGCGACGGCGTCGTCAGCATTTGACAGTGGGATGGAATCCTGCCTCTTCGATGACGGCGACCAGTCGGTCCAATGGCAGCGCCGAATCGATTTTCACGATTTTGGTGGTGACATCGATGTCCAGCCTGGCTGCCGGGTCGACGTTGGTGATGGCGCGCGTAATCGAGTTGGCGCACCCGCCGCATGACATATCCTTAACCTCGAATTTCATTTTTGCCTCCAGTACCAAATCAGAACCCTTAGCATGAACCTTCCCATGGTAGGAAGGTCAAGTGCCTGCGTGATGCGCCTGCCCTTGGTGTCCGTCCAACCGCCTGGACGGCGGCCGGGCGCGGAAAATATAAGGTGAAAGTTGTCCGTTCGGCCTGGCTTGCGACGTCGACCTGGCTGTTGTGGCCAAGGGGCAAACAGTTACACCGTGAGACGGTCTCGGCCTTACAGTCCTCTTAAACTGCGTGCTAGACTGCAACCCATGTCTTACTGGCGCAAACTCTTCGTCATCGTGCTGCTGGCATTGAGCCTTCCGGTTCAGTCGTTCGCGGCCGTCTCCATGAAATGCGGGTCTTCGCATTTCGGGAGTGATGTCGCGTCCGCGCAGCATGTGGACACGGACGAGTCGACTCCGCGTCACGGTCACTCGCATGATGTGACGATGGCTGACGGTGACCATCACGGCCATTCCCATGGCGGCGATATGCACCATGCCCACTCGTGCTCGACCTGCGCGTCCTGCTGTTTCGGCGGGGCCTTGCCAGCAGCCCCCACAGTGGCGACATCTGCCGACGTTGTTCATTTTGCAGTTCTGTTTCCCACATCGGACCGTGTCGCGTCGTTTCTGACCGGCGGCATCGAACGACCTCCCCGTATCTCCCTCGTCTAGTCCTTCTGTCGCGGCCGAAGCCGCGACGCGGAATTTCGACCTGATGGCCGCCCGTCGGCCATCCAGGTGACTTACGACGAGAAAAATCCATGCGAATGTTTACCGCGGCGCTGCCCGGCGCGGCGGCATTGTTGCCGACGCTCGTGCTCGCCACTACAACACTTCCTGACCCGACAGATGCGGCAGCATCGGTTCCGGCGTATCCGTCAGCGCATCCCGTCTTGAACGCTCGTAAGCGCAGTGCGAAGGTGATGCCATCGTAACGACGGAGCAATGCGATGGACGATGCAACGGGCGAGGCCGTACCGACGGGCGCACGGCGCCCCCGGCAAGGCGAAGCATTCTGGCGCGAGATGGTCATGGCATGGACCACAAGCGGACTGGGCCTTCGACGTTTCTGTCGTGAGCAGGGGCTCGCCGTCAGTACCTTCGGCCTGTGGCGCAAGAAGCTCTCTGGCGAGGCACGAGCAGGCGCGCACCCGCTCGCGGTCACACCAGACGCTGCATTTATCGTTTCCCATCCGGACACCGCACCAGCCACTCCTGCGCCACCGTCGACGGCGGACGCTTTGTCATCTTCGCGTGATCGGGTGAC
>NZ_JAQQEU010000051.1:0-51121 GCF_046026895.1 Paraburkholderia sediminicola | reverse complement strand
TCATTTCGGGCGATCGCGAATGTCAAGCGGCATTGTTGCTATTCGGAGAACAGTGTTTCAACCGGGGCAGAATGGCTATCCGGCGCTCGCAGGACTACATTCAGCTCTCCACAATACGGAGCCGACGATGATGACCTTAGAGTCCATCCCCCTTGACGGTACCAATGGCGTACGCATCGAAATCCTCGAGCGCTCCGACACGACGCTGGTCATCCGCTGGGTCGAACCGGGCCGCTGTCATTACGGCGAGCAGCGCTGGCGGCGCAGGTCGGCGCATACGTCGGGCACCTGCGCGGTGTCGCGCCGCAAGATCCGCCGCGGCGACGCGGTGTTCAAGCCGGCGGAACGGCCGGCGCCGTCCAATGCTTCCGCAATGATCTGTGCCGAAATTCTGGGCGCGCTGGCAGAAGCCGCCTGACGCGGCGGCACACCGCGCTTGCCGCTTCGGCCATGTTTTGAACCCGCCTGACCACGCTTCGACCACGCTTGCAACCCGCTTCGATCTTCTGATCCCAGATTGACCCCTTTTGGCCGCTTTTTTTGCCGGCATCCTTGCCGGCGGCGCACGGCGCACAAAGCGCGCACCCGCCCCGCAAGCCATACCCCGCACGAAATGCACCCGGCCACCTGCACGGCCGTGCAGCGCCGCGCCTCCCGCACCCTCCGATTGCGGCTCTGCGCCGCCTGCGCTAAGGTGGACCTCGCTGCGTGAAGTCAGCCGCCCGCACCCCGCGCGACGGCAACGACCCGCCGTTCCACCACCGCGCCGCGTCCGTTGCGGCGCCGTTTGAGGGCCCATCATGGCAGAAGACACGGCGCAAACCCGCCCGGCATCGGCGCCTCCCGCTCCCCCCGCTGTTCCCGTCGCACCCCAGCAATTTTCCCTTGACGTTCTGCTCGAAAAATACGCGAAGGGCGCCGAACAATCGGCCGACGACGTCTTCAAGCGCGTCGCGCGCGGCGTCGCCGAGGCGGAGCCGCCGCAACTGCGCGAATCGGTCGAAGCGCTCTTCGTCGACAATCTGCGGCACGGCGCGCTCGGCGCCGGCCGCATCATGAGCGCGGCCGGCACCGGGATCGCCGCCACGCTGATCAACTGCTTCGTGCAGCCGGTCGGCGACGCGATCCAGGGTGTCGACGAACAGGGCCTGCCCGGCATCTACGTCGCGCTGCTGCAGGCGGCCGAAACCATGCGCCGCGGCGGCGGCGTCGGCTACAACTTCTCCGCGATCCGGCCCAAGGGCGCGCGCGTGCACACCACCAGTTCGTCGGCGTCCGGCCCGTGCAGCTATATGGACGTGTTCGACGCCTCGTGCCGCACCGTCGAAAGCGCCGGCTCGCGGCGCGGCGCGCAGATGGCCGTGCTCGATTGCGACCATCCCGACCTGCTCGAATTCATCGAGGCCAAGCATTCGAAGGGCCGCTGGAACAACTTCAACGTGTCGGTCGGCGTCACCGATGAATTCATGCGCGCGGTCGAACAGGATCAGCCCTGGCAACTGGTGCATCGCGCCGAGCCGTCGCCGGCGCTGCGCTCGGCCGGCGACGTGCGGCAACGCGAGGACGGCCTGTGGGTGTACAGCGAGCGCCCCGCCCGCGAGATCTGGGATCGCATCATGCGCTCCACTTACGACGTCGCGGAACCGGGCATCGTGTTCATCTCGCGGATGAACGAAGACAACAATCTGCGCGCCGTCGAAACGATTCGCGCCACCAACCCGTGCGGCGAGCAACCGCTGCCGGCGTACGGCTGCTGCAATCTCGGGCCGTTGAACCTGACGCGCTTCGTGGTCGATCCGTTCGCGCAGATGCAAGGCCGCCAGCCCTCGTTCGACTGGGACGGTCTCGCGCAGCGCACCCGCACCCAGGTGCGCTTTCTCGACAACGTGCTCGACGTGACGCTGTGGCCGCTGCCGCAGCAATACGAGGAGTCGCGCGCGAAGCGGCGCATCGGCGTGGGCTTCACCGGACTCGGCGACACGCTCGTGATGCTGGGCTTGCGCTACAACTCGCAGGAAGGCCGCGACTTCGCCGTGCGCATTGCGCGGCTGATGCGCGACGAGGCATATCGGGCGTCGGTGGAACTGGCGAAAGAGCGCGGCGCGTTTGCCCTCTTCGACGCCGAGCGCTATCTGGAGGCAGGCACTTTTGCGTCGCGCCTGCCCGAGGACATCAAGCAGGCGATCCGCCGCGACGGCATCCGCAACAGCCATCTGCTGTCGATCGCGCCGACCGGCACGGTGAGCCTCGCGTTCGCGGACAACGCGTCGAACGGCATCGAGCCGGCCTTCTCGTGGACCTACACGCGCATGAAGGTGATGGCCGACGGCGGCCGCGAATCGTTCGAAGTCGAGGACCACGCGTACCGGCTCTACCGCGAACTGGGCGGTGATGTCGGCAAGCTGCCGGAGTATTTCGTCAGCGCGCTGCAGATGTCGGCGCGCGATCACCTCGACATGATGGCGGCCGTGCAGCCTTACGTGGACACGTCGATTTCGAAGACGGTGAACGTGCCCGCGGACTATCCGTTCGAAGCGTTCGAAAGCCTCTATTTCGACGCGTGGAAAAGCGGCCTCAAGGGCCTCGCGACGTACCGGCCGAACGAGACGCTCGGCGCGGTGCTCAGCGTGAGCCCGCCGCAGGCGGACGACACGCTCGCCGAGAGCGACCTCGATCCGCTGCGCATCGCAATCGACCATCGGCCCAAAGGCGAATTGCCGGCGATCATCGAGAAGGTCGAATATCTGACCCAGGCCGGCAAGAAGTCGCTCTACGTGGCGGTATCGTTTATCGAGGTGACCGGACGCCTGGGCGGCGAGGACGTGACGATCGAGCGGCCTATCGAGTTCTTCATTCCCACCGGCCAGCGCGACGAATCGCAGCAATGGATCACGGCGACGATGCGCTCGCTGTCGCTCGCCGCGCGCGGCGGATTTGTCGCGCGCAATTTGCAGGACATGCGCAAGGTCTCGTGGGATCGCGGGCAGGTCCGGCTCGGCGACGTGCAACGTCTGGACGGACATCGCGCGCCGCGCTGGCACGATTCGGAAGTGGCCGCGCTCGCGTTCGCGATCCAGCAGATTCTGTATCGGCGTGGCTTTCTCGACGCTGAAGGCAATCAGGTGGCCTCGCGCATGCTGGCGCGGTTGCCGCGCGGGCAGAGGAAGGCGGAGACGGCTTTGTCGGCGGATTTCGGTATCCGTGCGCATCCCGCCGACGCCGCTGACGACGCCGCGTTGACGCAGTCCGGCGGCGCGCACGGACTGTTCACGATGCTTGGGCGCAAGTGCGGCTCGTGCGGTGCGAATGCGGTGATTCGCAAGGATGGGTGCGATTTCTGCACGGCGTGTGGAGAAGTCGGCGCATGCGGATAAGCCGCCCGCCTGCCAACCCGGCGAGCGCGCCGCGCGCGCTCGCCAACTGGCTGGCCGACGGCGAATCGCCGCCGCGCGAGCGGCTGCCAATCGGGCCGATCCCGCGCGGCACGACCGCGCGGCCATCCGAGGCCGCGCTTTAGCCGACTCTCGCGTAATAGAGGTTCTGCGGGTGCTTCGCTTCGGCGAAGAAAAACCATCGTTCCGCGACGAGCCCCGCGTACTGCACGAGACAAGCCGCGGCCAGCAGGCCGAGCGAGACGCCGATCGAATGCAGGTTCGCGCCGAGCGCCATCAGCACGACCGGCGCGACGAACGCGGCCGCGAGGAAGCCCCACTTGACGCCCCGCAGCGTCCCCGCCGACTGGCCATGAAAGAACTCGCGCAGATTGAACGCGCCGGCGGTGAAGCCGCGCGACACCTGGACGAGCTTCGGATTGTGGATGCCGGTCGCGCTCTGCACCGTCGACTTCGGCCGCAGGCGCGCATTGCGCACGAGCGACGCCGTGCGGCTCGCGCAGCCCGCGAGCGTCAGCACGCAGGCGCAGATCGCGAGCCCCGCGGTCAACGCGGGCGCGCACCATGCGCTCAGCGCCGTGGCCAGCGTGAAGCCCGACGCGCAGCCGAGCAGCGCGAAGTTGACCAGGGTGAGCGGCGTCGCCCATTCCTGCAGGAAGCGCAGGCACGCGTAGATCATCGCGGTGCAGACGAACAGCGTCGCGCTCGCCAGCACGCCGAGCCAGCCGAGCGCGAGCGACCAAGGCGAACCGAACCAATGCGCAACGCCGTAGCAAAACGCGCAGGCGAGAAACGCGGGCAGGCACAGACATTCGCGCGACAGCCACGAGGTTCGCCACATCGCTATCGCGCGCCAGGCGCGCTCGGGATGACCGAGATGGAAGAACGACGCGAGCAGTCCGAGTCCGCCCAACAGCACCGACACCACACTGCCGATAATGTAGAACGCAGCCGGAGGCGGCGCGAGCACCCCGAGTTGAGCCGCGCTCTCCACGCCGACGAGCGCGATCAGCAGGCCTTGGGCCGCGCCGCTTAAAGTAGTGAGGAACACTACGGAAAATGCCGGATTCATCTTGAGGTCCTGTGGGTTCGCTAGATGCGCGTCGCGATCGACGCGAGATGGAGTGTGCCGCGCTCGAGTTGTGCGTCGAGCGAAGCCGGCGGCTCGGCCGCGTCGGCTGTTTTGCACGAGCACGCGTCGCCGCCGCAGCCCGAAGCCACGGTCGGCACGCGCGGCAGATAGTGATTCGCGGGCCGGGTGTTCCACTCGGGCATCAACTGATAACCGCCGCGCTCCTCGATCGCTTTCGACACCACCGACTGCGGGTCGTGAATGTCGCCGAACAGCCGCGCCGAGGTCGGGCACGCCAGCACGCAAGCCGGCTGCCGGTCTCGCTCGGAGAGATTTTCATCATGGATCCGATCGACGCACAGCGTGCACTTGGTCATTTCCTTGCGCGCCTCGTCGAGCTCGCGCGCACCGTACGGACAGGCCCACGCGCAATACTTGCAGCCGATGCAGCGGTCGAAATCGACCAGCACCAGGCCGTCCTCCTTGCGCTTGTAGCTCGCGCCGGTCGGACAGACCGGCACGCATGGCGGGTCCTCGCAGTGCAGACACGATTTTGGAAAGTGGATCGTCTCGGCATTCGGGAAACTGCCGGCTTCGAAAGTCTGCACGCGATTGAAGAACGTGCCGGACGGGTCCGCATCGTATGGGTTCAGGTCGGCGAGACTGCCCGATTCGCCGGACGTGTTCCACTCCTTGCAACTCGTCACGCACGCCTGGCAGCCCACGCACACGTTCAGATCGATCACCAACGCCATCTGGGTCATCAAAATCTCCTTGCTGCTGTCGACACTGACAGCACTTGCGCCGCGATTGTTGCAACGCTCGCCGCCACCCTGCCTGCATTCATCGCCGCCACCGGTGACTCGCTACTTGCGCCGGTTCGCGCCGGAGAGCCGCGCCGCGAACTCGCCGCGTCCCGCGAAGTAGGTCTGCACGATCCGCGAGATCACGCCGGTCGATCCCGGCAGCGCGGGCATCGCGGCGAACTGGGGCAGTGTGTGCCGCGCATCCGCCTCGGCCGGATAGATGCGCACGCGCACGTCGTACCACGCGGCCTGGCCGGTCACCGGATCGGAGTTCGACACCCGCGAGGCCGCGTGGTCGTGGCCGGGCAGTTCGTCGGTGATCAGGTGATTGAGCAGGAAGCCGCGCCGCGCTTCGTTTGCGTCAGGGCCGAGATTCCATGCGCCCGCCGCCTTGCCGATCGCGTTCCACGTCCACACCGTGCCCGGCTCGACGGTCTCGCTGAAGCGCGCCATGCAGCGCACGCGGCCCCATTGCGATTCGGCGTAGATCCAGCTGCCGTCGGCAATGCCGTGTTCGGCGGCCATCAGCGGATTCATGTACAGATAGTTCTCGCCGTGAATCTGCCGCAGCCATGCGTTCTGCGAGTCCCACGAGTGGTACATCGCCATCGGCCGTTGCGTCACCGCGACGAGCGGGAAGCGCGCGAGATCGGTGGCCGCGCTTTCGAGCGGCGCGTACCAGAACGGCAGCGGGTCGAAATACTCTGCCACGCGCTCGCGCAAATGGTCCGGCGGCTGCCTGCCGCTCGTGCGCCCTTGCGCGGCGAGCCTGAACTTCTGCATCACGTCGGAGTAAAGCTGGATCAGGATTGGCTCGCTGAATTTGCGAAGGCCGTTGCTGACCGCCCACTCGAGGTACGGTCCGTTGCAGTTGCGCATGTACTGCAAGGTTTCGGGTAACCGGTAATGGAACACGCAATTGTTCTTCGCGTACTGCTCCCATTGCCGCGGATTCGGCTCGCCCACCAGCGCCTTGTCGCCGTCCTTGCCGCGCCAGCCCATCAGAAAGCCCACGCCGGAGTCCGGCGCGGTCGTGTGATTGATGATGAAGTCGGGATAGTCGCGAAAGCGCCGCGCGCCGTCGGCCGTGGTGAACGCGGGAAACTTTAGCCGCGACGCGAGTTCGATCAGCACTTCCTGGAACGGCTTGCACTCGCCCGTGGGCGGCACGACCGGCACACGCACCGAATCCACCGGGCCGTCGAATTCGGAGATCGGCCGGTCGAGCATCGACATCGCATCGTGCCGTTCGAGGTAGGTCGTGTCCGGCAGGATCAGATCGGCGAACGCAGTCATCTCCGACTGGAACGCGTCGCACACCACCAGAAACGGGATCTTGTACTCGCCGTTCGCGTGCCTGTCGGCCAGCATCTCGCGCACTTTCATCGTATTCATCGACGAATTCCACGCCATGTTGGCCATGAAAATCATCAGCGTGTCGATCGGATAGGGATCGCCGCGCCACGCGTTGGTGATCACGCTGTGCATCAGGCCGTGCACCGCGAGCGGATATTCCCACGAGAACGCCTTGTCGATTCGCACCGGGCCGCCGTGTTCGTCGATGAACAGGTCCTCGGGCGCGGCGGGCCAGCCGAGCGGGCCGGTGGCGAGCGGCGTGTTCGGCCTGACGGCGTCTGGGCTGTTCGGCGGTTTCGCCGACGGCGGCACCGCGCGCGGAAACGGCGACTTGTGACGAAAGCCGCCAGGACAATCGATCGTGCCGAGCAGCGACATCAGCACGGCGAGCGCGCGGATCGACTGGAAGCCGTTGGAGTGCGCGGCGAGTCCGCGCATGGCGTGAAACGCGACCGGATTGCCGGTGACCGTTTCGTGCGTCTCGCCCCACGCGTCGGTCCAGCGAATCGGCAGCGTGATGCGGTGCTCGCGACTCGTCTGGATCATTTCGCCAGCGAGGCGGCGAATCGTGTCCGCCGCGATGCCGGTGATGGCGGCGGCCCACTCGGGCGTGCATCCGGCCACGCGCTCGCGCAACAACGCGAACGACGGCGTGACGGGCGTGCCGTCGTCGAGCGTATAGCGGCCGTCCAGCGCGGGCGTCACGCCGTTCGCGTGATGCGGCACCGCGCGCCCGGCTTGCGCATCCCACCACAGGTGATTCTGCGGAAACAGCGGATTGCCGGCGGGCCGCTGCGGATCGCGCACGAACAGCCCGAAATTTTCGCTGGTCTCGTCGAGATCGACGAGTTCCGCCGCGTTCGTATAGCGGCGCACGAACTCGTGATCCCACGCGTCGGCGGCAATCAGTTCGTGCAGGAAGGCCATGAACAGCGCGCCGTCGGTGCCGGGTTTGATCGGCACCCACTCGTCGGCAATCGCCGCGTAGCCGGTACGGATCGGATTGATCGCGATAAACCGGCCGCCCGCACGCTTGAACTTCGAGATCGCGATTTTCAGCGGATTCGAATGATGGTCCTCCGCCGTGCCGATCATGAAGAACAGTTTGGCGCTGTCCAGATCCGGGCCGCCGAATTCCCAGAACGAGCCGCCTATCGTATAGATCATGCCGGCTGCCATGTTGGCCGAGCAGAAGCCGCCGTGCGCGGCGTAGTTAGGCGTGCCGAACTGCTTCGCGAACAGGCCGGTCAGCGCCTGCATCTGGTCGCGGCCGGTGAAGAGCGCGAACTTTTTTGGATCGGTGCCGCGGATCGCGGCGAGGCGCTTTTCGAGTACGTCAAAAGCGACTTCCCACGACACCGGCTCGAACTGCGCGCTGCCCCGCTCCGCGCCAGGCTTGCGCATCAGCGGCTGGGTCAGGCGCGCGGGCGAGTACTGCTTCATGATGCCCGAGGCGCCCTTCGCGCAAATCACGCCCTGGTTCAGCGGATGCTCCGGATTGCCGTCGATGTAGCGCACCTCGCCGTCACGCAGATGCACGCGAATACCGCAGCGGCAGGCGCACATGTAGCAGGTGGTGGTTTTGACGTCGAGCCGTTCGTTCTGGGTGCGGGGGTGGTGTTCCATACGGAATCTCCGTCGCTGCTGGGAGGGTGTCGAAGCGGGATGCAGTGACGACCATCCTATGCGCACCGGCGTCGGAAGAGAAATCGCGATTTGCAAGAGGAACTATCGGCGGTGCCGATAGTTTCGGTCTGGCTTTCAGTGGGACGCTTTTTCAATCAGCGGTTTGCGAGCCGCGCGCGTTCAATCGTGTCTTCGGGGATCGGCTGGCCGTCGCGCAGGGGCGAGCCGGCTGCCACCGCAACGCGCGCGGCCGGCGTCGCATGCATCGCACGCATCAGATCGGCGTCAACGCCGGCTCGCCCGCGAAATGCCGCTTCGCGTTGCGGATGAAGTTGTCGACCGAGGCCGCGATCGCCTCCGGCGAGCGGCCGCCCACATGCGGCGTCAATACCACGTTGCGCAGCGCAAGCAAGGCCTCGGGCGGATGCGGCTCGCCTTCGTACACATCGAGCGCTGCGCCCGCGATCGTCCGCGCGCTCAGCGTCCGCGCCAACGCAGCGGTATCGACCACGCTGCCGCGCGACACGTTGACGACGAACCCCCGCGGACCGAGGGCGTCGAGCACGCGCTCGCCGATCAGATGCCGCGTGCCCGCTCCGCCCGGCGTCGAAACCACCAGAAAGTCGCACCAGTGCGCGAGCGCTTCCACGCGGTCGAAGTAACGCAGCGGCGAGCCTTCACGCGGCTTGCGATTGTGATAGCCGATCTCCATGTCGAAGCCCGCGCCACGCCGCGCGACCTTCTCGCCGATATTGCCGAGCCCGACGATCCCCAGGCGTTTGTTCGAAACGTTCGGGTGCAGCGGCAGCGCATCGCGCCAGACGCCGGCGCGCGTGGCCTGGTCGAGTTGCGGCACGTCGCGCACGACCGCGAGCAGCAACGCGAACGCATGATCGGCGACGCAGTGATCGTTGGTCCCCGCACCGTTGACGACGACGATGGCCCGCGCACGGGCGTGGTCGACGGCGAGATTTTCATAGCCTGCGCCCAACGCGCCGATCAGTTCGAGCTGCGGCATCCGGTCGATTTCCGCGGCGCTTAGCCCGGTTGTGCCGTTGGTCAGCACGGCGCGGATCGTAGCGCCGTGCGCGGCGATCGCAGCGTCGCGCAGCGGGGCATCGGGCGCGTACACGATGTCGAGCACCGTCGCGATGCTGGCTCGGCTGTCGTCGTTCAAGTGGATCAAAACCAGCAGGGATGGCTTCATGGTGAGGTTCGTATCGGCGGCGTGGATGGACGGGCTTCGAGGCTTTCGAGTGTAGCAAGGCTCATGCGGGCTCGCAGCCACGATCACGCCTGCGCTCTTACGCGTCGAGCGCAACGCCGCAAGCGCCTCAAGTCCATTCAGGCCGGGCCGATATCCTGTTGGACGGCCCTGCGAGAAGAGGCGTCGTGCCTTTTCTTTTCAGCCGACGCCGAACCCCGCCCTAAGATAGCCGCAACTTCGACTCCGAGAAATCCATGCTGGATACCGTTTTGCGCGGCCCTGCGCCCATCAAGGACGCCCCGAAGCAAGTCCCCTCGGGGGACCACTCCGTGATGTTCGAACTCGCGCCGGTCTCGCTCTGGCTCGAAGACTTCAGCGGCGTGCGCGCGCTGTTCGATGCATGGCGAGCCGAAGGCGTGACCGATCTGCGCGCATTTCGCCGCGGATCCGAGCCGGGTCGCCCAATGCGCGCACAGCATCCGCGTGATCAAGGTCAATCAGAAGACCCTCACGCAATTCGAGGCCGCCGACGTCGACGCGACCAGCTCGGCCACGCCGCCGGCGACGCGCTGCTGCGGCGCGCGGGCGAAGTCCTCGCGAAGGCGATGGAAACGCCGTTTCACGCGGCGCGCATTGGCGGCGACGAGTTCGCAATCCTGATGCCGGACACCGACGAGCGTGGTGGCGCCGCGATGATCGATGCGATCCGGCAGCTGGTGGAGATGAACAACCAGTTTTACCCGGGTTCGCCGCTGAGCTTTTCGATGGGCGCGGCGACGTGCCAGCGCGGCGACCGGCTCGAAGCGGGCGTGCGGCGCGCCGACCTGTTGATGTACGACGAAAAACGCGCGCACTACGCGACCCACCCGGCGGCAGACGCGGGCGGCAATTGAGGCGCGATCGCACGTCGAGAAGTACTGACGGGCGATAGTCGGGCGCGCGGCGTGGCTGCCATGCCGCGCCGTGTCCGCGCACTGCAAGCCCATCCACCCGCTCGATCAACCCGGCAACTTTGCCGCTAGCACATCCACCTTGTTGATGCTCGGCGGCGACGCGAGCAGTTCGCCCGCCTTCGCCATCAAGGCGGCCGCGACCTTGCCGTTCAGATGCGCGTCGCGCCCGGCTTCATCGGCGAAGGCGTCGAAAATGCCGAAGGCGGACGGCCCCAGCTTCAGCGCAAACCATGCGGCGGTGGCCGGCTCCTGCTCTACGAGCGGCAAGCCGCCCAGCAGGAACGCCTCGACCTCCTGTTCCTTGCCGGGTTTGGCTTCGAGATGAACGTACAGAGCGAGTTTGACCATGACACGACTCCCGATGTGAGACGCAGACCGTGGATACGCTTTGCGAGCCTTCGCAAAGCGCGGTGAAACGGCCGGGGCCGCTTCGCCATCAAACGAGTATAGGCCTCGGCTTCACTGCGGGCGCAGCTCGCGGTGCGCATCGGCGCGCGGAAAACGCAATTCGAAGCGCACCACGCCTCGCGCCGGACACACCACGCGCGCCGTGCCACCATGCAGGTGCATGATCGCCTTGACGATCGCGAGCCCCAGTCCGCTCGATTCGGTGAACGCGCTGCGCGCCGCATCCGCGCGATAAAAACGATCGAACAGCCGGTTCAGTTGCGCTTCGGGAATCGGCTCGCCGTCGTTTTCGACCGCCACGGTCGCGCCCCCTGCGTCCTGCGCGCCGCGCAAACGTACGACCGTGTCGCTCGCGCCGTAGCGCACCGCGTTGACCACCAGGTTGTTGATCGCGCGACGGCACAGCAGCGGATTGACCGAAACCGTGCCTTCGGCTTCGACTTCGAAGCGCATCCCGCGTTCGTCGGCGGGGCCCTCGAAATAGTCAGCGATCCTGACGAGTTCCTCACGCAGATCGACCGGCTCCCGCTCGACGGACAACGCCGCGTGATCCGCGTGGGCCAAAAACAGAATGTTCTCCGCGATATGGCTCAGGCGGTTCAGCTCCTCGAGATTCGATTCGAGCAATTGCTGATATTCGTCGGGGTCGCGCGGTTTGGCGAGCGTCACCTGGGTCTGCCCGATCAGCGCGCCGACGGGCGTGCGAATCTCATGCGCGAGATCGGCGGCAAACTGCGAGAGCCGCTGATAGCCGTCGGCGAGACGGTCGAGCATCGCGTTGAATGCGTGCGTGAGCTGCCGCAATTCGACCGGCGCCGCGTCGCTGTCGAGGCGCACCGACAGGCTCGCCGGGCTGATCTGCGCGGCCCGCGCGGCAATCGCGCGCACCGGCAGCAACGCGCGGCGCAGCACGTACCAGGCCAGCAGCGTCGCGGCCAGCATGCCGGTCAGCGTCGCGAGCACGATGCGATTGCGGTACGCGGCCAGCATCCGCACTTCCTGCGTCATCGGGTGGCCGGCGATCACTTCGACCTCGCTGCCATCTTCACGCGCTCGCGCGGTGGCAATCGCCCAATGCACCGGCAGGCCGTCCGGCAAGCGCGTCTGACGGATGTCGGCGAGGCTCGGCGGGCGGTCCACGGTGCCAGCGGGTAGCGCAGGCACCTCCACGTGCGCCGGGTTCACATCGACGAACGGCGCTTCGCCGGGCCGGCGAAACAGCAGCACGTCCTGCTCCGCGCCGAGCATGGTCTCGAACAGCAGCGGCCGCTTCTTCAACTCGCTCACCGAATAAAGATCGTGCACGATCCGGCTGAAATGCTCGACCCGGCCCGTGAGCACGACATCGGCGCGGCGTTGCAGCGACACCTGCGCGGAGTGGTAAAAATACGCGCCGAGCGTGCCGATCACCACGCACGCGATCAACGCGAACAGCACCGTGGTGCGCACGGTCAGCGAGCGTTCGGTCCAGAGTTTCATGCGCCGTCGCCGAATGTGTAGCCGATGCTGCGCACCGTATGGATCAGCTTCTTTTCGAACGGATGATCGACCTTGGCGCGCAGCCGTTTGATCGCCACGTCGACCACGTTGGTGTCGCTGTCGAAATTCATGTCCCACACTTCCGAGGCGATCTGCGAACGCGAGAGCGCTTCGCCCTGCCGGCGCACCAGCAGATGCAGCAGCATGAACTCCTTGTTGGTCAGCGGAATGTCGACGCCTTCGCGCGTCACCTTGCGGCGCAGCACGTCGAGCTTGAGGTCGGCGACCTCGAACAGGTCGCTTTCGCGGATCACGCCGCGGCGCAACAGCGTGCGAATGCGCAGCACCAGTTCGGTAAACGAGAACGGCTTGACGAGATAGTCGTCCGCGCCGAGTTCGAGGCCGCGAATGCGGTCGCTGACCTGATCGCGCGCGGTCAGGAAAATCACCGGCAGATCGCGCCGCGCGCGCAACGCACGCATGATTTCCCAGCCGTCGATGCCGGGCAGCATCACGTCCAGCACCACGAGGTCATAGGGATGTTCGAGCGCCATGTGCAGGCCGTCCGTGCCGGTGCGCGCGAGATCGACTGCATAGCCGCTCTCGCGCAAACCCTTCTTCAGGTAGTCGCCGGTTTTCGGATCGTCTTCGATGACGAGGATGCTCATGGTTCTCGGTGCTCCAACGCAGGCTGCGGCCCGAGGTTGGGCTCGGGCCGTGATTCGGCGGCGCAGTCCGGCGCGCGCAGCAACGCGGGACTTCACTATCGCGGTCATTTTACGTGGCGCCGCTGCCCCGTTCATGACGTTTTTGTCATTCATCTGTCACCCTGCCGAGCCAGTTCGCCGCCTAATCTGTCCCTACCGTTCACCACCCCGGAGCAGATTCATGAAGATCGTTTCCGCGCAGGCACTACGCGCACTCGTCGCCCCCGCGCTCACCGCCGCCTTGCTCGTGACAACCGTTGCGGCTCATGCTCAAAACGCCGCGCCCACCGGCGTGCGCGGCACGGTGACCTCGCTCACGGGCGATCTGCTCAAGGTCCACACGCGCGACGGCAAGGATGTCGATGTGAAGCTCGAGGCCAACACGCCGATTCGCGGCGTCACGCTCGCCAACGTCAACGACATCAAGCCGGATAGCTACGTCGGCACCGCCGCGATCCCGCAGGCCGACGGCACGCTGAAGGCGCTCGAAGTGCACGTGTTCCCGCCCAGCATGCGCGGCTCCGGTGAAGGGCATCGTCCGTGGGATCTCGGTTCGAACAGCTCGATGACCAACGGCACGGTCGGCTCGCTCGTGGTCAGCAACGGCCGCACCATCACCGTGAAGTACAAGGACGGTGAGAAGAAAGTCCTGATTCCGCAGGACGTGCCTATCGTCAGTCTCGAACCGGGCGACCGTTCGTTGCTGGTGCCGGGCGCGAAGGTCGTGCTGTTCGCGCACAAGGAAGCGGACGGCTCGATGGCGGCGAACTTCATCTCGGCCGGCGAGCATGGTGTCACGCCGCCGATGTAAAGCGGCGCTTTAGCCAGTCTTTGTCCGACCATTCGAACAGCCGCGTTGCGTCATGACGCGGCTTGCCACTTTCCGTTCGCCCCGCCGTCCTCCCCATGTCCAAACCGCAAGCGCGCATGCTGGTTCACCCGTTCGTCGTCCGCGTGACGCATTGGATCAACGCGTTCGCGATGGTCTGCATGGTGATGAGCGGCTGGGCGATCTACAACGCGTCGCCCTTCTTTCCGTTCCGGTTCCCGACGTGGGCGACCGTCGGCGGTTGGCTCGGCGGCTCGATTGCATGGCATTTCGCGGCGATGTGGCTGCTCTGCGCAAACGGGCTGCTGTATCTGGCGTACGGCATCGGCAGCGGGCATTTCCGGCGCAAGCTGTTGCCGGTTCACCCGCGCGATATCGCGCACGATGCGGCGTTAGCGATGCGCTTTCGCCTGCCCCACGATACCGGCAAATACAACGCGGTGCAGCGTGCGCTTTATCTGCTCGCGCTGTGCCTGGGCGTGCTGCTCGTGGCGTCCGGACTCTCCATCTGGAAGCCGGTGCAATTCTGGTGGCTGACCGCGCTATTCGGCGGCTTCGATTTCGCGCGACGCGTGCACTTCATCGCCATGGCGGGGGTAATCGGCTTTGTCGTCGTGCATCTGGCGCTGGTGCTGCTGGTGCCGCGCACGTTGCCGCCGATGCTCACGGGCCGCGCCCGTCGCACCGCGCATGAAGGGACTCAGGCATGAGCGCACCGAAACCCGCCGCGGCGCGCAAGACGCGCATCCTTCTCGCCGATCATCAACCGCAAATCGAGCGTCTGCAACGGCGGCTGTTTTTGCGCTCCTCGCTCTCGATCGGCGCACTCGCGATGCTCTCCGGCTGCAACATGCAGGACAACGATTCCGTCGACAAGGTGCTGTGGGCGATGTCGCGCTGGAACGATCGCGTGCAGGGCTGGCTGTTCGACCGCAACCGGCTCGCGCCGACCTATTCGGCCCGCGACATCACCGACCCGTTTCCGTTCAACGCGTTCTATCCGGAGTTCGACGCGCCCGACATGGACGGCTCGACCTATCGGCTGGAAGTGTCGGGGCTCGTGTCTGACAAGCGCAGTTGGAACCTCGACCAGTTGCGCGCGCTGCCGCAAGCTTCGCAGATCACGCGCCACATCTGCATCGAAGGATGGAGCGCGATCGGCCAATGGCGCGGCGTGCCGTTTCGCACGTTCCTCGAACGCATCGGCGCCGATCTGACTGCCCGATATGTCGGATTCAAATGCGCGGACCGCTATTACTCCAGCCTCGACATGGCGACGGCGCTGCATCCGCAAACGCAGTTGACGCTCGATTTCGGCAACGCGCCGCTGCCCGCGAAATACGGTTATCCGCTCAAGCTCCGAGTGCCGACCAAGCTCGGCTTCAAGAACCCCAAACATATCGCCGCGATCTTCGTGACCAATACGAATCCCGGCGGCTATTGGGAAGATCAGGGGTACAACTGGTTCAGCGGCTTATAACGGTTCGCCAGCCGTGGCATTGCCTTCGACGCGCCTAAACGGCGGTCACGTAGCGCGCCACCGGCTTCTGCATGCGCGGCGGCGGCGCATCGTAGACGGTGCGCATGCGTTTGACTTCGTCGACCGGACTGAGGCCGAACAGGCGCTTGAACTCGCGGCTGAACTGCGATGCGCTCTCGTAACCCACACGCGCGGCCGCCGCGCCCGCATTCAAACCGTCCTGCACCATCAGCAGGCGCGCGTGATGCAAGCGCGTGGTCTTCACGTATTGCATCGGTGAAGTCGCCGTGACGGCCTTGAACTGCGCGTGAAACACCGCGAGGCTCATACCCGCTTCGGCGGCGAGCGTATCGACGTCGAGTTCGCCGTGGTAGTCGGCGTGAATGCGGCGCAGCGCCTTGGCAATGCGGCCGAAATGATTCTGATGCGTGAGCGCCGCGCGAATCGCATCGCCCTGCTCACCCGTCAGCACGCGATAACAGATCTCCCGCACCACGCCGGGCGCGAGAATGCGCGCGTCGAGCGGCGAAGCCAACGCTTCCATCAGACGCTGCACCGCATTGCACAGCGCCGGGTCGAGCGGCGTCGAGTAGATGCCGACCGGCTCGTGCTGCGCGGCGCCCTGCGTTTCGTTCAGCGCCATCAGCAATTCGGCGACCATGGTCAGGTCCACGCGCACGGAGATCCCGAGGAACGGCCTCTCCAGACTCGCCTCGGTCTCGCATTCGAACGGCAGCGGCACCGACAGCACGAGGTACTGCTGCGCGTCGTACTGGAACACCTGATCGCCGAGAAACCCGCGCTTGCGGCCCTGGCAAACGATCACGATGCTCGGCTCGTACATCACCGGCCTGCGCGACATCGGACTATTCGCGCGCAGCAGGTTGACGCCTTCCAGACTCGAATGCGTGATGCCCGGAAGGGGGGCGAGCAGATCGAACAATTCGATCACACGCTGCTGCGCCGGATCGGTCGTAGTGGGTTCAGCGGAACGGGTCGACATGACGGTATAGTGACGGCCAGGAGAATAATGCTTGAAATTTAGCATCAAACAGCCTGTCGCGCTTCTCGCCAGGAGTTTTAGGCAAATCTTCAAGACATTCAGGTATTCCCGCACTCGCTGCCGGCTCCTATCATGGGAACCCTGCCGGATCAACTTTTTCCCCGCGCCGCGCTGGCCTGGTTGGCCATTCGACGCTTCGGCGAATTCGCCAGCACGCGTCAACCGCCGCCAGCGCCGTGATCCCGGTTCAATGCCAGGCTTCGCCGCACCGGCAACATGCGTTGCCCATCGCGGGCGCCTTACACCCTCACCCTCTTTGCTGGAGCTACCCATGAGCACGACTTATGCCTATGCAGCGACCGCCGCTACCGCGCCGCTCGCCCCGTTCGAAATCCAGCGTCGCGAACTGCGCGCCCATGACGTGCAGATGGAAGTCCTCTTTTGCGGCGTGTGCCATTCCGATCTGCATCAGGCGCGCAATGAATGGAAGAACACGGTGTTTCCGGTGGTGCCGGGTCACGAGATCGTCGGCCGTGTGACCGCGGTCGGTGGTGACGTGACGAAGTACAAGGCGGGCGACCTGGTCGGCGTCGGCTGTCTGGTCGATTCGTGCCGCACGTGCGCGAGTTGCGAGGAAGGTCTGGAGCAGTATTGCGAAAACGGGTTTGTCGGCACGTACAACGGTGTTGACCGCGTCGACGGGCAGATCACTTACGGCGGCTACTCCACGCAGCTCGTCGTGGACGAAGCGTTCACGCTGCGCGTGCCGGACAATCTCGACCCGGCTGGCGTCGCGCCGCTGCTGTGCGCGGGGATCACCACGTATTCGCCGCTGCGCACGTGGGGTGCGGGTCCTGGCAAGAAAGTCGGCATCGTCGGCCTCGGCGGACTCGGCCACATGGGGGTGAAGCTCGCTCGCGCGATGGGCGCGCATGTGGTGCTGTTCACCACGTCGCCGTCGAAGATCGAGGATGCGAAGCGGCTTGGCGCGCATGAGGTGGTGATTTCGAAGAATCCGGAAGAGATGCAAGCGCATCTGAACAGCTTCGATTTCATTCTGAACACCGTCGCCGCGCAACATGACCTGAACCCGTTTCTGGATCTGCTCAAGCGCGATGGAACGATGACGCTGGTCGGCGCACCGGAGCACGATCATCCGTCGCCGCAGGTGTTCAATCTGATCATGAAGCGCCGGCGTCTGGCCGGGTCGTTGATTGGCGGCATTGCCGAGACGCAGGAGATGCTGGATTTCTGCGGTGAGCATGGGATTACTTCTGATATTGAGGTGATTCCGATGCAGGGAATTAATAACGCTTATGAGCGGATGCTGAAGAGTGATGTTAAGTATCGGTTTGTGATTGATATGGATTCCTTGCGGAAGTAAGTGGTTTTTTTGCCCGCGCAGCGGATTGGTTTTTTTTTGCGCCTGCGGCGCGGGTTTTTGTTGGCACTGTTTCTTTGTTTGTTTTAGTCGTGTTGCGTTATTTGGTTGTGCTCTTAGGGTGTTGGCCTTTCCTTGAATTCACGGCGGTCTATTAGCGTTGCCCCTGTGCGGGGCGGCACCTACTTTCTTTGCAAGCCGCAAAGAAAGTAGGCAAAGAAAGCGGCTTCAAACCGCTAACTCTTAAGTGGGTCCCCTGGCTCGGAGGGGGTAGTGGTGCATCTGGAATCTGTGCGCTCGCACATTCCGCGTTAGTGACAAAGCCGTCATCCGCTCCCGCTCCGCACTGCGTGCGTCGCGGCCGGGTCTGCAACGGAAACCCGTCGATGATTCGTCGTGCAGCGGGGCCATCGGCTTCGCCTCGGCGAGGCGTCGAATAAAAACCAATGACTTGATGAAGTACCGCGTCGGCGCGCGCAGCGCCGCCGGAAGAATGACTGCTTTGTCACTGACGCTGAATGCGCAATGACACAGATTCCAGATGCACCACTGCCCCCTCCAAGCCAGGGGACCCGCTTAAGAGTTAGCGGTTTGAGCCGCTTTCTTTGCCTACTTTCTTTGCGGCATGCAAAGAAAGTAGGTGCCGCCCCGCACAGGGGCAACGCTAATAGACCACCGTGAATTCAAGGAAAAGCCAACACCCTAAGAGCACAACCAAAAAGCGCCGCAGGCAAAAACCAAAACCCCAACCCTTACCTCCACTGGAGTTTGCACCGTGATTGACAGAATAACTGCAATGCGCACATTCATCCGAATCGTGGACACCAACAGCTTCACCCGCGCAGCGGAATCACTGAACATTCCGCGCGCGACGGCGACCACCATCGTGCAGAACCTGGAAGCTCTGCTCGGCACAGCGCTGCTCGCCCGCACCACGCGGCGTCTGAGCGTCACGCCCGAAGGCGCCGCGTACTACGAACGCTGCGCACAGATCCTCGCCGACATCGACGAAATGGAAGCCAGCATCCGTTACGCAACCGACAACCTGACCGGCCGTCTGCGCATCGAAATGCCGGGCGCCGTGGCGAGCGGCATCGTCCTGCCGGCCCTCGACGACTTTCACGCCCGTTACCCGAACCTCGATCTGGCGATCGGCGTGAGCAACCGCACAGTCGATCTGATCTCCGAAGCCATCGACTGCAGCATCCAGCTCGGCGATTTGCCCGATTCGAATCTGGTCGCGCGGCAACTCGGCACCATCGAACACGTGACCTGCGCAAGCCCGGCCTATCTGGCTCGCTACGGCACACCCTGCGCGCTCGACGATCTGCGCGGACACGTCGCCGTCAATTGCATGTCGCCGCATAACGGCCGCGAAATGGACTTCGATTTCGAAGTGGACGGCGAAGCGCAAAACGTCAAGGTCGAAGGCTTCGTCAAGGTCAGCGACGAGCAGGCATATCTCACCTGCGGACTGCAAGGCCTCGGCCTGATTCAGCCCGCGCGGATCGCCGCGCAGCCCTACCTCGCTTCAGGGCTGCTGCGCGAAGTACTGCCGCAATGGAAGCCGGTGCCGATGCCGGTCTCGGTGGCCTACGTGAAGAACCGCCGTGTGTCGCCGCGCGTGCGCGCCTTCGTCGACTGGCTCGCGGAGCTGTTCGAAAAAACGGAGCACGTCGATCAGGATCTCTCGCGTGTGCGTCAATTGTTGCGCGGCCTGCATCCCGCCTGAGGCGGGTTGCAGGCGGGCGCGCAACCCGCCGCGACGCGACGCGTCAGTTCGGTAGCGTGACCGGCACCGGCCGCGTCAACAGATCCACGTAGAAATTGAAAAAGCCCGGATTGTCGAAGCGTTTGACGATCGTCATCTTCTGCAAACCCGCCGGCGGCGAACTCGTATAACCAGTTGCCTTGCCGTCATTGGCGCCGAAGCTCGTATCCACATCCACCCACTCGTCCACGGTCTGCGTCGCGAACGAAGGATGCATCAGATACGCGAGCGTCAGCGTGTCCCAGATGTTCGTCGTGTAGTCAGGATTCGTCTCGAAGCCGTTCTTGCCGTCGAAACCATAACCGTTCAAGGTCTTGAACAGTTGCGTGATGATGGTCTGCTTCGTGGGGTCGTGCGCGACCCGGTCGTAAAGCGTCTTGTCCATCTGCACAGTGTCCGTCACGTCGAGCGGAATCACCACCTGTTTGATCGGCGGATGCAGCACCGTCTTTGCCGCTTCCGGGTCGAACCACCAGTTGAATTCCGCGGTCGGCGTGGTGTTGCCCGGCACGTCGATTGCGCCGCCCATGTAGATGATCTGTTTGATGAGCGGCACGATCTCCGGATGCTGGCGCGTGGCGAGCGCAATATTGGTCAACGGGCCGATGGCGAGAATCGTCACTTCGCCGGGATACTGCTTCACCGAATCGACAATGAAATCGACCGCGCTTTTGCTCTGCACTTTGGTGTGAGTCGCGAAGCCGTCGGGCGGCGCAACGAGCTCGCTATCCGAGGTCGGCTCGGGCGTGCTCCAGGCGCCCAGATAACCGTCGCCGCCGGGGAATTGTTTCAGTTCGGCCTGAATCGTCGCGAAGTCGTGGGACAACGCATAATTGGCGCCCGCATACACGCCGATCTGCTTTTCGACGCCGAGACGCTCGACCGCTTTCAACGCGTCGGACGTGCCCTGCTTCAACCACTGATTGCCGGACACGACCGTAATACCCAGTACTTTCAGCGAGCCTTGCGCCTGCAATTGCACGGCCATCACGCCGAGCTGGCCGTCGTCGCTCAGCGTGTTGTAGTCGCTGTCGATAATCACTTTGGTGTGTTGGCGGCGGTGAGGTTATCTCCGCCGCATGCCGGAATGGCCAGAACAGCCACGACGATCGCCATGCACTTCAATGCCACGAGAACTCGCCTCATTGATGTCTCCGTTTTTATCTCGCCGTGCCACGCGATTAAGGAAGGTCATCATAGACGTAATCCCTGTGAAATCAAATCGTCATGCCCAATGGGTTCATTCATGGAATCAGCTTGCGGCGGCGGAGATTATCGAAGATGTCGATAAACATCGTCTCCGTATCGATGAACTCATGAAACCCGAAGCGCCGCGCTTTCGACCCGTCGCCGAACATATCGTAGTCCGAAGAGAAAACGAAATCGGCAAAACGCCATGACGAGACGTCCTGGTACGCAACCGCATACACGGCAATCGCCAGCGCCGGATTCATCGGATTGCCGAGCGCGAATCCGCCCAACACCGCGGGGCGAAGCGCCGACCAGTTCCAGCGCTTGCCCGCCTGACGCGTTTCGAGCAAGCGCTGCTGATCGAACACGAACTCCGGCGGCACGAAATGCGCGTCGTTGTCGCGCGCCGGTGTTTTGAACGGCCCCTGATGGCCGCCGTATACCTTGTAGCCCTGCATCAGGCTCACGTGCTGCAAATCAGGCGCGACCGGTTCGATCGCGGCGAGCGTGTTGACGAGCCATGGCCAGGTTCGGGGGCACCAGCTCAGTCCAGCTCGGGCGGTCCTGATAAGCCGCATGGAACGTGTGCGTGACGTGATCGAGTCCATGCAGCATCGCTAACGACCGGGCCGCAATCGGGCAAAGCCCGTTGCGGCATCCGTCATCGCCGTCGAAGCATCGAGGATTGCGATGCTTTATAGCGTCTCTTCGGCCCACACCGCATTCTCGCGGGCCATCAACGCGGTCGACGCCGCCGGCCCGAACGTGCCCGCCGTATACCCCCGCGGCCGCTCGCCCGACTTGGCCCAGCCTGCCAGAATCGGCTCGGCCCAAGCCCATGCGGCTTCCAGTTCGTCGCGGCGCATGAAATGCGTGAGGCGTCCGCGGATCACATCGATCAGCAAGCGCTCGTACGCTTCCGCGCGACGCTCGGTGAAGGCCTGCTGCAGATCCAGATTCAGATTCACCGGCAGCATGTGCATGCCGCTGCCCGGCTCCTTCGCGAGCATCTGCAACTGGATCGATTCTTCCGGCTGCAACTGGATCACCAGACGGTTGCCATAGTTGCGCCCCCCGTTCGGAAAGATCGAGAACGGCAGTTCGGAGAACTCGATGACGATCTCCGACACCTTCTTCTGCATCCGCTTGCCGGTGCGCAGGTAAAACGGCACGTTGGCCCAGCGCCAGTTGTTGATATGCGCGCGCAGCGCGACGAACGTTTCGGCGCGGCTGCCCGCTGGCACATTGTCTTCTTCGAGGTAGCCCCCCACCGCCTCGCCGTCCACGGCGCCCGCGGTGTACTGGCCGCGCACGGTGTCGCGAGCGATGTCTTCGGGCGTCATCGGACGCAGCGAGCGCAGGACCTTGAGCTTTTCGTCACGGACCGCGTCCGGATCGAGCGACACCGGCGGCTCCATCGCGACGATGCACAGCAATTGCAGCAAGTGGTTCTGCACCATGTCGCGCAGCGCGCCGGTCTTGTCATAGAAGCCCGCGCGGCTGCCCACGCCGACCGTTTCCGCGACCGTGATCTGCACGCGCTTGATATACGGCGCCTGCCACAGCGGGCCGAAAATCGGATTGCCGAAGCGCAGCACCATCAGGTTCTGTACGGTTTCCTTGCCGAGGTAGTGGTCGATCCGGTAGATCTGCGCTTCGCTGAAGTGCTTGCCGACCGCCGTGTTGATCTCCTGCGCGGAGGCCAGATCGTGGCCCAGCGGTTTTTCGAGCACGACGCGCGAATTGGCGTCGACGAGCCCCGCCGATGCCAGGTGGTCGCAGATGTTCGTGAACAGATCCGGCGAGGTCGCGAGATAGAACACGCGGCTCACGCCGTCGCGCGACGCGCTCTTCAGACGCTGGTAGTCGTCGGCCGAATCGACATCCATCCGCACGTATTCGAACAGCGCGAGAAATTTGTCCCACGCCGTCGCGTCGAACGCTTTCTTTTCGATGAAGGGCTTGGCCTTCAGCTCCATGAATTCGGCGATGTACTCGTCACGCGACCAGGGCTTGCGGCCGATCGTGAGAATACGGGTCTCGGGTGGCAGATTGCAGTGCAGATGCGCCATGTATAGCGCGGGCAGCAGCTTGCGGAATGACAGGTCGCCGGTGCCGCCGAAGATGATCATGTCGAGCGGCAGGTCGGGTGTGGCTGAAGCGTGTTGGGTCGTCATAGCGCGGTCGCGGCGTCGTGATGAAGAGGCATCGGTCAAGGGGACAGAAAAAGCGTAGGCAAGATACCCCGCGCCGGCTGGCCGGCTTTTTTCTGGCAAATGCCTATGGTGCAACGTTTTGGGATAGTTTGCACGGCAACATCTGCCCCAGGTTGGCGCAAGTTGCCAAACGGGGACGCCAAGGGACTGTTTGCATGGGGATTTGCGCGATTCGCATCGCCCTGGGCCGCCCCTTCCCCAAAGCCTTCAGCCGCCTGACAACGCCGCGCGCGCGACCCGGCACGCCGCCAGATCCCACGCCGCGCAGCCGACGGTCTTGAACACCACCGGCGTCGCCGCCGGCAACAGCGCTGCGTTTTCCAACACCCCGGCAATCCCGCCGACCTTCGCCCAATCCACGCCGGCCTGGATCAAGTCGCCGGCCTCGTGCTTCGCGCCGGCTGGGTCGTCGACGAAAAGCGCGCTGGCGCCGAGCGTGCGCGCGCCGATCTCGACCATCGCCGGCGTGAAGGCGCCGACCCCGATCACGAGCCGCCCGGCACGCGCCGCTTCGTCGTAGACGGGCTGTTTGCTGGTGGTCAGTGCGATGACTACGTCAGTCGAGTCGGGAATCGCCGCGCCCCCGAGCGGTTGCAGGTCATACACGCCGCCGCCATGCGCGGCGCAAAACGCTTCGGCTCGCGCGGGCGCGCTGCCCTTCACCCGCACGCGCGCGTCGGGAAACAGTTCGCCGATCGCCTGCAGATGGTTGAGCGCCTGCGTGCCCGTGCCGATCAGCAGGAACTCGCGCGGCGCGTTCGCGGCGAAGGTCGCGACGCCCAGCATCGACATCGCCGCGGTACGGCGCCCCGTCACGGCTGGGCCGTCGAGGACGAACAGTGTCTCGCCCGTATCCGCGTCGAAGGCCATGACCTGGCCGTGGATGGTCGGCAGATCGCGCGCGCCGTTGCTCGCGCACACGTTGACGAGTTTATGGATCGCGAGATCGGGCGCGGTGGCCGGCATCGACAGCATGATGCCGCCTGCGTTGAGCGGCACGACGAGCCGCTCGGGGCTCACGATGCGCTGCGCCGCATAGTCGAGGCTCGCGCGCTTCAGGGCGTCGACTAGCGCCGCATACGGAATGAGCCGCGCGGTCGCGGCGGCGTCGAAAATCTGCGTGGTCGGGCGGGTCATGAGCGAGGTCGTTCCAATCCTGGTGAGGGGGTGTTCGGATTTGGCGCACTACGGCCACCCAATCGGTGGACCGCGTTCGCGCGGACTGAAGCGTGAATAACCGCGGGCGAGTCATTGCGGGCACCACGCCACCGTAACCGAGTGCGGCGCCGATGACCAGTCACACCGAAAATGCCAGCGGTTTTTCGATTGAAGGGGCAACGGGTTTTGAGGATGAGGGAGCGCGGCCGGTCGCGGGCAGTTCGCGGCCGGTCCAGACGAAACTCAGCCAGCACGCGAACGCGCGGCGCTTACGCCGCGATCAAGCGCGCGAGCCAAGCCACGCATCAAAGCCCCGGTCAACTCGCGATTCGAGCCGCGCACAACACCTGCGCGCGGCGCTTGCGTCAATGCTCAACCTCCCGAGCGCCCGTCACTGCGACGCGGCCTTATCGGCGCCTTTCTGGCCGCCCTTGAACATCGCCCGGCAGGCGGGGCTCAGTTCGTCGATGTGCTGCTTCATGCAGGCGGTGATCTTGGCTTTGTTGGGAATATCGGCTGCGCAGAAATGCATCGCGTCGCCGCGACAGGCTTTGGCCTGGTCGTCCTGGGTGGCGGCGTTCGACGAGGCGGCGGCACCAAGAGCGAAAAGGCCGACAGCAAGCAGGCAGTAGGATCGTTTCATGTCAGGTCCGGTATCGCGAAAGACGACGAACACATTGAAGCAGAAAACGGGCCTGATCACTGCGCGGGACGCGCTGGCCTGGCGGGTAACATGTTGCCCGACAATTCGCCGGACGGCGCCCCCGACCACCCCGCAGTCGCCGCGCCTAACGGACGATCCGCCTCAGCACCATCCCCCGCCCCGCATAGAAACGCGCCATTGTGGCGAACGGCAGGTACACGTCGGCCTGATGCGGGGCGATGCCCGATGGATTATGAAACCACACACCGTTGCGATCGCGTCCGTGCAGCAGAATCAGATGGCCGCCTTGGCGCTGATTCGGCCGGTCGGGATAGCGGATCTCCGGGCTCACCGAGACGATCGCCAGCGTATCGGCGGCGAGCCGCGCGGCGATCTCTTCGAGCGGCGCCTGCGGCAGCACCTCGACGCGCACGCCAAACGCGCCGCTGACCCAGTCGCCAAACGGCTGGTAGATCAGGCCGTCGACGCCGCCGTCCTCGCGCATCCGGTACACGCCATTCCGCAGCGCTTCGTCGAGCAGCGCGGCGCGCGGCGCGTGCCCGATGCGCCAGTAGTCGAGTGCGGATTCGAGGCAGGTCAGGCCGCACAGGCGCCTGGCCCAGAAACGGTAGCGCTGCGCGTCGGCGAAGCCGCTGCGCTGCCAGTGCGGATCGTCGCACGGGTCGCCTTGCTGCTCGACGATGTGCCGAACCCATTCGGGGCTGCCCCATTGCGTGTAATACGGGACGCCCGCGTGGCGGACTGTCGGTTCGTTCATGGCGTTCATCGGTCGTGCGTCTGGATGAGGGGCGTTTTCACAGCATGCTGCGCGGCCGTTGCATCGTACCGTCGAAGAAGCGCTGCAAACGGAACGCCGACAGATCGAGCGACGCCTCACCGCCGTCGTTCATTTCGGCGAGCAGCTTGCCGACGATCGGCCCCATCGCGAAACCATGGCCGCAAAAGCCGGTGGCGATCGTCAGTCCGCGCACCTGTGACGGCGCATCGATCACCGGAATGCCGTCGGGCAGCACGTCGATCAGACCGGCCCACGATTCGACCACCTGAGCGTCTTTCAACGCGGGGAACAGCGTGCGCAGTTTTTTCAGCGCGCGCGGCGCGTGCCCGACGTTCGGCTGCGGATGCGGATCGCGCGGCTGCAGCACGCGCTCGCCGGCCGGCACGACGCCCGGCAGGCGCTCGCGCAGATCGCGCAGATACGCGCCATTCAGATGGAAGCTGAACTTCTCGCGCCGCTTCCACAACTCGGGCAAAAACCACTTGAGCGCGCGCAAATGGCCGAGCGTCAGGTCGACGTCGACCTGCATGTCGTCGGCCAGATTGATGGCGCCGTTCGCGCGCTGGCGCACGCCGAGGCCGTGGCCCCAGAACGTGGACGCGGTGATGCGCGGCAGCGGGTTGGTGCGCATGCAGGTGCCGCGCACAGCCTGCTGCGGCAGTTCGAGCCCGAGCGTGTCGAGCAGCCGCCAACTGCTGGCGCCCGCCACGCAAATCAGACGCGAGGTGCGCAGCGTGCCGCGCTCGGTGACTACGCCGGCAATCGCGCCGCCCGCCCGTTCCACGCCGAGCACGCCGCAGCCTTCGAAAAACAGCGCGCCGGCTTCGGCCGCCCGCGCCGCGAAAGCGGCCGCCACGCGGCGCGGCTCGGCCTGACCGTCACTCGGGGTATATAGGCCGCCGAGCGCCGGGCCTTGCATGCCGGTCACGACGGTGTCGATCTGCTTGCGATCGAGCGTGCGCGTGTCGAGCCCGTACTGGCGCGCGACGTCCATCCATTGCTGGAACGAGGTCCAGTCCTCTTCATCGGACGCGACGTAGAGGCAGCCGCCCTGACGCCACTCCAGATCGAAATTCAGCTCACTTTGGAGTTCTTTCCACAGCGGGATGCTGGCCATCATCAGCGGCACTTCGGCGGCTTCGCGGCCCTGCTGGCGCACGAAACCCCAAGCCCGCGACGACTGCTGTCCGGCGATCCGCGATTTGTCGAGCACCACCACCGACAGGCCGCGGCGCGCCAGATAATAGGCGGCCGCGCAGCCCATGATGCCAGCGCCCGCGATCACCACGTCGGCTCGACTGGGGAAGGGTTGATCGGCGCGGATGAAGCTTGCGTGCAGCGGGTAAGTCGTGGTCATCGGACGGGTGGGTTTTAAGTGTAGGCATAATCTTCGCAGGCACCCGCGTTATCCGCAATGCCGCCGCTCCGGGCGCAGCTGGCCGAGAAGCGCGGGATTGCGCGGGCGCCCATTGAGTGGTGAGGTGATCGACCTTCATGCGTCACACAGATATGTGCAAAATATTCGTCTGGCAGATATACGCACAATATTCGTGAGGCGAATATTTGACAAATATTCGTGATACGCATAAATTGCATTTATTCGTCTCCCAGATAATTCGCCATGCTCCACCTCATCGCCACACCGGATCAGATGGCCCAGCTGCTCGCCGCCAGCCGGCGGCAAGCCGGCCTTACGCAGGCCGAGGCCGCGGCGCGGATCGGCGTCAGCCAGAGCCGCATTTCCGCCCTGGAAACCGATGCCGAGCCCCTCACGCTCAACCAGCTGCTGGCGCTGTGCGGCATCTACGGCCTGCAGCTGCAAGTACGCGACAGGAGCGAGCCGGCGCCCGAGCCTGCACCCGGCGTCGAGTGGTGAGCATGGCCCGGCAAACCCATTCACGCGCGCTTTCGGTATGGGCGAACGGTGAACGCGTCGGCGTCTGGCGCCTGTCCGCGCGCGGCCCGATGGAATTCGCCTACGATCCCGCGTGGATCGCGTCGCCCGCGGGGCGGCCGCTGTCGCTGTCGCTGCCGTTCACGCCGGGCAACATGGCGCACAAAGGGCCGCGTGTGCTCAATTATTTCGACAACCTGCTGCCCGACAGCGAGGCGATCAGAAAGCGCATCGCCCAGCGCTACCAGACCGAAACGCTCGACGCGTTCGACCTGCTGCAAGCCATCGGCCGCGATTGCGTGGGCGCCGTCCAGTTGCTCGCGGAAGACGACGCACCGGCCGGCGTCGACCGGATCGAGGGGACGCCGCTTTCGGACACCGAGATCGAAGCCCTGCTGGCGCGCACGGTCAGCAGTCCCGCGCTCGGCGCGCGCGACGCAAGCGACGACTTCCGCATCTCGCTCGCCGGCGCGCAGGAGAAAACCGCGCTGCTATGGCACGACGGTCAATGGCAGCGGCCGCATGGCGCCACGCCCACCACGCATATTTTCAAGCTGCCGCTCGGTCTCGTCGGCAACAAGCTGGCCGATCTCAGCACTTCCGTTGAAAACGAGTGGCTGTGCCTGCGCATTCTGCGCGCCTATGGCTTGCCGGTCGCGAACACGGAGATCATGACGTTCGGCAAGCAGCGCGTGTTGAGCGTGGAGCGCTTCGACCGGCAGATGCATTCGAGCGGGCAATGGCTGTTGCGCCTGCCGCAGGAAGACTTCTGCCAGGTGTACGGCGTGCCGTCGCATCGCAAATACGAAAACGAAGGCGGCCCCGGCGTGCTCGACCTCGCGCGGATACTCCAGCAATCGGTCGCGGCACGGCAGGATATCGAAACGCTGCTGACCAGCCAGATCCTGTTCTGGATGCTGGCGGCGCCGGACGGCCACGCGAAGAACTTCAGCATCCGCCTGCTGGCGGGCGGCCAGTTCCGCCTGACGCCGCTTTACGACGTGATGTCGATCTGGCCGGTGGAGGGCAACGGCCCCAATCAGTGGTCATGGTTCAAGGCCAGACTCGCGATGGGCATGTGGTCGCGCAGCAAGCACGATGCGTTTCGCGACGTGCAGCGGCGCCACTTCAACGCGATGGCGTTGAAATGCTCGTATGGCGCGCACGCCGAGCCGTTGATCCAGCGGCTGATCGATGCGACGCCCGACGTGATCGCGCAGGTCTCGGCGGAATTGCCCGCGTGCTTTCCGGCCAAGGTCGCCGAACGGATTTTCAAAGGACTGAAAAGCTCGGCGGCCAGGCTCGAAAAAATGCCGGCGGCGTAGGTTCATGCACCCGGAAGCAAGCGACGGAGTCGGCCCGCGCGGACGATCCAGCGCCGCGAGCCACGCCGGCCATGGTGCGCCGCACCCGCCGAACGCATTTCCTTACAGATATGCACCGTTTCACCGGTAAAATGCGTTTTATGCCAAACAGATAAAAATCGATGGAATGTCGGTTGTTCTCTTGCACTCATCGCCCCAGCGGCGGTCCCACAAAAATCCAGATCGCGATAACTATTGCGGTACATTTGCGGCCCCCCAGCAAAGCCGGTCGGCCTGCATCGACGATGCATGCTCGCGCTGCGCGTGCCGTATCGCACTCCCCAGCACACTTTAAGACGGCGGATTCTCACGCAGTATGGCCAACGAAACGAACTCACCTGACTCAATCGCAGTTGCCGAGCGCGTGCGCGAGTTGATGAGCCGGCACGGAATCGGCAAGCGCCAGCAAACCACGGAGCTTTGCCGCATCCTCGATCTGAGCTTTTCTCAGGGGCACCGCAAGCTGCGCGGCAACAGCCCGTGGACGCTGTCACAGATCAAGAAAGTCGCGGAGGTGTTCGGCGAACCCGCCGCCCAGCTGTTCGGCGCGCAATCGCTCGATCCGGGCATGGTCGGCGCGATCGCCCAGGAAGCCGTGTTCTGCATCGGCGCGGTCGAACTGGCGTGCACCGCCTGGATTGGTGCCGCGCTCGAACCGGGCAGCCGCCCGGAATTCGTCGCGTATTCGAAGCTCGGGCAGTGGCGCGTGGCGCGTCACGACGGCACGCTCTACCAGAGCGCGTACGAGGTCCACAAGATCGAGATCTATCCGCGCCGCGCCGAGACCGACAAGCCGACCATCGCCGTGGTCGACGACGATCAGGCGAGCGCCGACAACCTGCGCGACTATCTGGAGCGCAGCGGTTTCGCGGCGGTGGCGATCTATGGCCTCGCGGCTTTCGCGGAACAGCTGCAAAGCCAGGTGTTCGACGGTGTCGTGATCGATTGGCTGTTCGGCGCGCAGACTTCGGCGGCCGCCATTCAGGCGGTGCGCGCGTCGGAGAATCCGGATGCGCCGATTTTCGTGCTCACCGGCGAATTGATGACCGGCAAGGCCAGCGAATCGGAGATCAGCCAGGTGATCCGCGATTACGACGTCGCGTGCTATGAGAAGCCCGCGCGCATGGCGATCCTGGTTGCCGATCTGTCCAAGCGGCTGAACCGGCCGTAACGCCGGTCACTACAGCGGCGGTCAAGGGCGCGCTGCAACGCGGCTGAAGGTGCGTGCTCAGGTCAACACGCACCAGACGCACCGCTCGCACGTCGCGCGCGAGGCGTCACACCGTATGCCGCGAAGCCAGCGCCCGCTGCAACGCGCTGCGCAAATCCTCGTAATGCACCGGCTTTAACAACGCGTCGAAGAACGGCTGCGAGCCGTGCGCGTCCCCGCTATCGCCCGCCGGACCGGCATCCGGTGCATAAGCGCTGACTACGATCACGGGCACCCCCGTCGACGGCCCGCCGCGGTGCGCGAAATCCGCGAGAAACGTATAACCGTCGCGCTCCGGCATATGCAGGTCGAGCAGCACCACGTCACAGCGGTGCGTGTCGAGCCATGCGAGCGCGGCGTCGGCAGTGGCGACGGCGTGCGCGTCGAACTCCATGTGCACGATCATTTCGCAGAGTGATTCGCGAATCAGCCGGTTGTCGTCGACGATCAGCACGCACGGCCGTGCGCCGCCGGGCTCGGCTTGCGCGGCCACGCCGGCTGGCCGCGCGGCGGCGACCGGCGTGACCGGGATCGCCACGGTGAAGGTGGTGCCACCGCCCAGCGTGCTCGCCACGTCGACCTCGCCGCCGAACAGTTTCACCAGCCCCTGCACGATGGCGAGCCCCATTCCCGCGCCTTCGAAGCGGCGCGTGCGCGACGCGTCCAGTTGCGTGAACTCCTGGAAGATCAGCGGAATCTGCGCCTGCGGCACGCCCGGCCCGGTATCGCTGACGACGAATAGCAGCACGGCCGGCTGTTGCCGCAATTGCACCCGCACCGTGCCGGTCTCGGTGTAGCGGATCGCGTTGGTGACGAGGTTGTTGACGATCTGGCGAATCCGGTGCGGATCGGAATCGACCAGACCGCTCATGCCGCTCGCGTCGCTTTCGAGCTTCAGCCCGCGCGCGGCGGCCGACATCGCGTGTTCGTCGACGATCGACGCGAGCAGTTCGCGCGGCTCGAAATGCTCGTGGCGCAACTCGAGCTTGCCGGCGCCCAGACGCGCGTAGTCGGTGAGGTCTTTCATCTGCGCTTCAAGATGCCGCGCCGCGGTTTCGAGCCGCTGGATCACCTTGCGGTCGGCCTCGGAGTGATAGTTGAAGCCCAGCAATTCGATCGACGACACGATCGCATGCAGCGGCGTGCGCAGCTCATGGCTGATCATGCCGAGAAACGCGTCCTTGGCGAGACCCGCCTCGCGCGCGGCCAAGCTCGCCTGGTGTTCGGCGGCGAGCGCCGCGTGCTGCTGGTGCATCAGACGCGTGCGGCGCCGGCCGTTGAGCACCAGCAGCAGCGTCGCAGCCGCCGACAGCAACAGCAGCAACAGGCCGCCCGCAAACAGCATGCGCCGCTTGTCGATGAAGTCGCGGTTCATCGCCTCGCGGTCGGCGACATCGGCGAAGCGGCGGCTCAGCGCCAGATCGTTGATCTCGTTCCAGTGCTCGCGCATGCTCGCGACGATCTGATTCGCGCGAGCGTGGTCCTGCGGCAAGGCGTCCACCGCGGGTTGAATGTCGGCGAGCAGATGATCGAGCGAGTGGATTTCGTCCAGCTGCCGTTGCAGCAGCGCCAGTTGCGTGGTCAGCCGGCTCGTCGAGCCGGCCATCACGTGCAGCTTCGATTGCAGCAACTCGAAGCGCAGCATCAGCCGCTGATAGTCGTCGTCGACGCCCGACTGATACAGCAGCAACTGGTTCTCAAAGCGCGCGTAGGCGATCTGCAACTGCGCGGCGTCCCAGTAGAAGCCGTCGTAGGTGCGGGTCAACTGTTCGGTGGCGCGCGGGTTGAGCAGATTCGCGTACAGCAGATAGCCGATCGCGCCGGCCGGCGCAGCGAGCGCGGTCAGCCAGATCAGCACGTAGAAGACGCGGCGCCACGGACGGCGCGCTATTTGACGACGAGGGCCTTGATCTGCCATACGAATTTCGAATCGCCCAACGCGCCCGTCAGTTCACCGGGGTATGCGTCGCGCGGATAGATAAGGAACAGCGGCCCGAAATCGCTGATCTTCAGACGCTGGCCGTTCATGCTGTACGCGACAACCACGCCGTAGCGGTCGCAGTCCGACACGGGCACGGTGTAGGTGTAGTCGTCGAGCGTACGAATCTCGACCTGGGCGCCATAGGCGCCGACGGTCTTCAGGATATCCGCGAGCAGCGGTCCTGTGAAGGTGGAGCGCGGCGTCCACGTGGTCGCGGTCGTGATCGAATGGACCGGCAGCGCAAGCAGCTCAGCCTCGGTAAAGTGATAGGCATGGTGTGAAGCATCGTTGGTCTTGCCGATCTTGCCCTCGACGTCGAGTTCCAGCTTCGAAGCCGCCGGCTGGGCCTGCGCCCCCCACGCGGCCAATGCGAGGATCACGCCGATCGCCGAGCGTGCGCGGCTAGATGCGCTGTTTCTGTCATGCCGCAATGCAGTCACCGTGGTCACCTGTTTTTATCCGTTGTTTTATCTGTAATCTCTTGCTGGCGGGGTCCGGCGCTGCGCCGAGGCAGTCCGTCGCCGCTCCTGGCTCGATTCGTTGCCCGCACGGGCTTGCCGGCACGTGATGTCCGACGGTGATGCGCGTCACCCCGACACGCGATCTTTGAACCGCATGCATAATATCGCCAAAAATTCTTTATCCCAAAAATGCACCGCGCCGCTTCGCCGCCGGGCCTGGCCATCGAGCCGGGCCGCGCCTGTAAAAAGACACTCGCCCTACGCGCGCCACGCGGCGCCATCAGAGCCATGACCAAGCCGGTTTTGCCCCTCACGTATGAACAGCTCGATCATTGGATCGAATCGCTGCAACCCGCGTTGCTGGCCGAGCGCTTCACGATGGCGATCGGCATTCTGCGCGGCGGTGCGCCGCTTGCGCTGATGGTGTCGCATGCGGTCGGCACGCCGGTTGCGTTTCTGCGCTATGAGCGCCAGTCGCGCGCGGTCGCGTGGGATTCGACGCTGCCCGTCCCGCCCGCGGGTTCGAAAGTGCTGCTGTGCGAGGACATTGCGGGGCGCGGCTTCACGTTGACCGACTGCATCGCGTTCCTGCGCCAGCAGGGACTCGACGTCAGGACGCTGGCCGGCGCGGTGGACGACCTGAGCCGCACGCAACCCGATTACGCGATCGATGCGCGCGGCTACTTCGCGCTGTTTCCGTGGGAACGCCAGGCTTACACCGAGCGCTATCGCGCGGATTGGGAACGCGTCGAAACCGGCCGTGCACCAGCGATGGCGGACGACCACGAATACGCGACGTATGCGATCGACCTCGACGGCATTCTGCTGCCCGACGTGCCGCTCGCGCGCTACGACGAGGATCTGGCCGCCGCGCTCGCCGAACGCGATGCGCTGCTGCCGTTCGACGTGCTGCCCGGCATCGATCTGCAGCGGGTTCGCACGATCATCACCGGCCGCCCGGAGCTGGATCGCGCGCGCACCGAGGTCTGGCTCGCGCGGCATGGCTTCGGTCATATGCAACTGGTGATGCGCACGCCCGGCGCGCACGACGAAAGTCCCGCCGGCGCCGCCGCGCACAAGGCCACGGCGGCGTTGCGCGGCGGGGTCACGCACTTTGTCGAGAGCGATCCGGTGCAGGCGCTGCTGATCGCACAGCAGGCGCCGCTGTTGCGCGTGATCTGGTGGGATGCGCTGACGCGCACCGCGATGCTGGTTGGTGCGCGGGCGTGGAGTTGATCGAGTGACGGGTGGACTGAAGTTTCGGCGCGGGTTTGAGGGCGTTGGACGCCGCGCCTTCAGGTTTTAATTTGGGCTTGGGCCGAATGACCCGTCGTGAGCAAAGCGGCCTGAACTAGCGCTCGCTCTCCCTCGCTTCCCTGCTCTCTTTCCCGTCGCGCAACCCCAAGTGCCGCGCCGCCCGCTGCGACGCGACGACGATCAGCTTCATCGTCGCCCGGGTGGCGCCGACGAACAGCTTGCGCGCAACGCGCTCGTGGAACCCGTCGAAGTCGACCTCGGTGAGAATCACGCACGGCGCGGCCTGACCCTTGAAGCGGTAGATCGATTCGAACAGCACGTCCCCTTCGCGGTACTCCGGGTTGCCGAACAGATCGTACTTGCCGGTGAAGCTGCGCAGCCGATGCGGGCCCAGCTGATCCTGCGCGGTCAGCGCCGAGCCTTCGCGGCCGCGAAACGACAGCACCACGATGTCCTGCTTGCGAAAGCCGAGCGCCAAAGCCTGCGTGATCGCGCGCTTGGTCGCCTCGACGCTGGCTTCGGCCGCATGCGCTTCGTCGTACACGGACAGTGAAACCTCGGAGCCGTCGAACGGACTGCCCGCCGCGAGCGGCACCGAAGCGCCGACCATGTCGCGCACGAAGTCGAGAATGTCACGCGGACTGCGATAGTTGGTGGTCTCCTTCAGCGTGGTCCAGCCCGGCAGCGCCACCGGCTCGCGCATATACAGATTCTGCAGCGGGTCTTCGAGCCACCACCACGCGGCGCCGGGGCGCAACAGCCGCTCGAGCGCGGCGACCCACGGCTGCTGGAAGTCCTGCCCTTCGTCGATGATCAGCACGTCGAACTGCCAGCGCGGCTCGATCGGCGTGTCGGCGAACATCGTCTCCAGTTGCTCGAACACCTGGCCGGACTGGAACTCGGGCTTGAGGCCCGCGTCGCGCGCAATCCAGTCGCATAGCTGGTGATAGTTCGCGACCTTCGCCTCGGGCGGCGCGACCCGCACGATGTGATCGGCGAGCGGCCGGTTGAAGCACACGTATAACGGCCGCTGCCCGCGCGCCACCGCATCCTTCATCACCTGCACCGCCAGTTGCGTCTTGCCCGAGCCCGCGGTGCCGATCACGCGCAACCGGAACGGCGCGAACTCGAGCCGCCGCGCCCATGTCGCGAGCCCGCCCGCGAGGCGCGTGACGAGCGTGCCCGCCTGGCCGACCAGCGCGCTCGTGTCCGGCGTGAGTGCGAGTTCGTCGGCGAGAAAATGATGGATCTTCGACGCGCAAGCAAGGCGCGGCTCGTCGGCCGGCAACCCTTCGCGGATCACCGCCGCGAGCCGGTCCCGACGCGCCGCGTCGACGATACGCGATGGATTCACACCGGCAATCGCCGCATTCCGGACAATGTGGTCGGGGCAGTACAGCAGTTCCTCGATGAAATAGGTGCCCGCGCCGAACGCCGCGGTAAAGCGGCGATGCAAACCCTCGATGGTGTGCGCGAGCGCGATCGCCACGTTGCGCTCGGTCTGCAGATAGACCTTGACGAGCCCCTTCGGTGTCTCGCGCAGGAAGCCGGTTTTCTGCTCGACGATCATCACGCGCCCGGCGGGACTGACGATCACGAAGTCGGCCTCGCCGAACACCGAGAAGTTCTGGTTCAGCCGCGTCCAGTGGACGCCGTGATAGACCGTGTAGTCAGCCGGGAGCGCCTCCTCGAGCAACGCGAGGGTCTCGCGTTCGCGTGCCGCCGCGCCGGTGGCGGCGAGGCTCTTCCAGTCGTCGGGGACAATGCGGGCCATGCGGTGCCTCGTCGTATTCGGGTGCGGTCATTGTACGCAACGCGCAGGCCCGGGCGCGCCGCGGGAATGTGCCGGATTGCGCGCCATGGCGCGCAATCCGCGCGCATCGTGTATCGTTGCTGGTTGAACGCCGCGCGCCGCGCGCGGCTTGCCAACCGTGAGAGAAAAAGGATTTACCGGATGATTACACTCTGGGGACGCGCCAACTCGGTCAACGTTCAGAAAGTCTTGTGGTGCTGCGACGAGCTGGTGCTGCCATACGAGCGCATCGATGCGGGCATGCAGTTCGGCCGCAATAACGAGCCCGACTATCTTGCGATGAACCCGACCGGCAAGATCCCAACCCTGGTCGACGACGATTTCGTGCTGTGGGAGTCCAACGCCATCCTGCGTTATCTGGTGCTGCAATACGGCGAATCGAGCCCGCTGTATCCATCCGAGCCGCAACGGCGTGCGAGCGTCGACCGCTGGCTGGACTGGTCGCTGTCCACACTGCAACCCGCCGAGCGCCCGGTGTTCTGGGCCGTCGTCCGCACGCCGGATGCACAACGCGATACCGCCAAACTCGCCACCGATGTGAGCGCGGTGAGCCTCCTCTGGCGGACGCTGGATACGCATCTGCAAGGCCGCTTCTTTCTCGAAGGCGAGATGTTCACGCTGGCCGACATCGTGATCGGGGCGTACGCGAAACGCTGGTTCGGACTGAACGGCGTGGCGCGCGCGTCGCTGCCGAATCTGGAGCGCTGGTATTCGCGCATTGCGACTCGCTCGGGGTTCAAGAAGTACGTCGATTTTCCGCTGACCTGAGTCGTTCGGTTAGCGTTTGGGTTTCGATTTGGCCGCACGGGCTCGACAGGCGTTTCTGTCGAGCCGCTTGCCTGCTCGCTTGTCGATCTGTCGTACGGCCGCGCAAGTGTCCTGCGCCCTGGCTCGTCAAGGCGCGCAGGCGCGACGGCAACGCGCATCTCGCATGGGCGGCGCGCGAGGCACAGCAAAAACCGCGCGCCTTTATAATCGACGCATGAAGACCTCCAAGCCCACCGCGCCCGCCGCTCAGGCCACCTCCGCCCACTCCGCTGCTGCCCCTGAGCCGGCGCACGCACACGGTGATTCGCAGGAAGGCGCACTGACCCTCGCGGAAGAATATTGCCGCGAACGCGGCGAGAAGCTCACACCCATTCGCCGCAAGGTGCTCGAATTGCTGCTGAATTCTGGGCGCGCGACCAAAGCGTATTCGCTGCTCGACGAGATGCGCCAGATCCATCCGGGCTCGGCGCCGCCCACGGTGTATCGCGCGCTGGACTTCCTGCTGTCGGCGGGGCTCGTGCATCGGATCGAGTCGATCAACGCGTTCACTGTGTGCCACGATCTGACGCAATGTCAGCACGGCATCCTGGTGGTCTGCCAACAGTGCGGCAGCGTCACCGAGCTGCATCAGCCGAAGCTGCGGCAGGCGCTCGTCGCGCAAATCGAAGACGCGGGCTACCGCCTCGCAAGCGATGAAATTGAACTGAAGGGATTGTGCGCCGCCTGTCAGGCAGCCGAAGCGGCGGGTAGCGGCGAAGGCGGCAAAGCCGGCACGGTCGCGGCGACGCCTGTGGCTACCGCGAAGTAACGGTGTCGCCGGCGGCCCGGATCGCGGCCGCGGGGCGAGTCCGGCTGATGACCTCCGGCTTCTCAACGCGCTCGCGACGCTCGCGAAGCCGGATTCGCCTTCAAACGCGCGGCCCTTACGCGCCGCGAGCCCAGCGCGAATCGACCCTGCTCACCCTCCATCACCCAACCCGCGCTCAACCCGCCGCTCGAGCGACGATCGCGTCGTGCAGCAAGGTCACCAGGTCATCCGGCAGAGCGGGCTTGGTCATGAAATGCTGGAAGCCTTCGCCGATACTGCGCAAGCGGTACGCGTCGTCAGTGTGGCCCGTGAGCGCCACCGCGACCGAAGGCGTCTGATCGCTGCGAATTTCGTGGTCGCGCAGCCGCTGGATCAGATAGAAGCCATCCATGGCCGGCAAGTCGAGATCACAGACGACGGCGTCCGGAGACAACCGCAGCGCCGCTTCGACGCCCTCTTCCGCATCCGCCGCGGCGCAGACATGCGCGCCTTCCGCCTCGAGTAACAAGGTCAGCGACTCCCGGCTATCCGGGTCGTCTTCTACGAGCACGATCGTGGCCTGATCGAGTCTCAATGCTCCGTTCATTTTCCGTTGTTGCTCTAAAAAACCAGTTAGGCCGTCAGAGGTGGCCAATGTTTCATTCTGCTGCTGGCCGCCGATTTGCGCGGCTGCGAGATTGGTGTTCATGGTTCCGACTCGATTTGATGCGCCGAGTTGCAAACAGGCCGAAATTGTAGAACACGGCCCGAGCGCAACACGCGCGCACGGTAACGCGCCATATTTGCACGCCGATAAAAAACCGGCTTCCGGCGCCACAGCCCGGCAGGCCTGGCAGACCCGACGCCGACTCCCGATGCCTCGCGGCAACACACGTGAACCCCGTTCACAACTGGTGCCGTCCGGCGTCATTCCGTCATTCGTATTCATTTTTCTTGCGTCGCCGGCGGGCGTGTTCAGCGGGCGCGGCGTACACATCCACATGCTTCACAGCACGTAGCGTGCCGCGCCCGGACGTGAGTTTGCCTGACCCGATCGCGCAACGGGTATCGCCACCCTTTGCGCGAGCTTCGCTCGAGCGGCGCGTGAGCGGGTCGTGCGCGGGTCGTGCGCGGCGCTATCATCGTGGGCGCATGAGCCGCATCTGCCGCTTCGCTTTTTGGGTTGCCGCGCCGCGCGCGCGCCAATTGCCCGACCCCAACCAGAGGCCATCCGACACCATGTCCGATCTCGACTTCGCGACACTCGAAGCACTTCGTCATGTCAGCACCGCCACACTGACCACGCAGTTGTTCAAGCGCGGCTTGCGCAATACCTTCATGCAGGGCGTGGCGCCGCTCGCTGCGCACAGCGGCGCGAATCTGGTCGGACCCGCGTTCACGTTGCGCAACATTCCGTCACGCGAAGACATCGACGTGCTCGAACTGTTTGCGGACCCCGAGTACGCCCAGCGCAAATGCGTCGAAACGATTCCGGCCGGCCACGTGCTCGTGCAGGATTGCCGCGGCGAGCGCGGCAGCGCGTCGTTCGGTTCGATTCTCTCGCTACGGTTGCAGGTGCGTGGCGTCGCGGGCATGGTGTCCGACGGCCCGGTGCGCGACAGCACGACGATCTCCGCGCTGGGCATGCCGGTATTTTGCGCGGGTGCGAGCGCGCCGCCCAATCTGATTCGCCACCATGCAGTGGATATCGATGTGCCGATCGGCTGTGGCGGCGTCGCCGTGTTTCCGGGCGACGTGATCGTAGGCGACGCCGACGGCGTGGTGGTGATTCCGCGCCAGATGGCCGCCGATGTCGCACAAGCCGCCGCCGAGCAGGAACAGCTGGAGACGTTTCTCACCGGGCGGATTCGTGATGGCGCCGCATTGCCCGGCACCTATCCGCCGAACGAAGCGACGAAGGCGGCGTTTGAGGAATGGAAGAAGCGCCGCAAGGCGTGAGCCGATCACGCGTCTCAACATGGCATGCAAGATTGCGCAAGGATGAGAAGAAGCAAGAAGGCAAGTCGCGAGCGCGCCGGCCGTGGAATCCGGCGAACATCCGCGCATTGCGAGGTGCGCAGCGCTTCAGCCCGCTTTAGCCGGACCAATCCCCTGAACCAGCAAAGCGACTGCATGCCGCGCGATCTCTTCGCCGCCGATGTTGCGCCGCAAAGGATCATTGCGCCACATCTTCGACGTGGCTAGCGGCAGAAGCGTCAACCCCATCAACGTGACGAACACGAGCGCGGGTTCCAGCCCCGCATTCAGACGCCCTTCCTTCTGCCAGCGTGCGATGGCCGCCAGCGATGCCTTCTGATGCGTGTCGCCGAATCGCTCATGGATGCGCTGACGCAGCAGGCCGCCATCGCTGATGACCTCGCGTACCCAGAGCGGCGCAAACCACGGGTGCTCGCTCGCCGCTCGCACCAGCCGCTGCGTGAGTTGCGTGATCGCCGCGACGGCATCGTCGGGATTCTCCTGGAACGGCACCCCGAGCCCCGCGCGCAATGGCCCGAAGCGCTCGTCGACCAGCACGTCGAGCAGTTGATCGCGGGTCTTGAAGTAGTAATGCATCATCGCCGGCGTAAAGCCCGCCTCGCGCGCAATCTCGCCGAGCGTGGTGTCGACGATGCCCTGCCGCGCGAACAGCTCCAGCGCGGCGTCGAGCAGGCGGCTGCGCTGTTCCGGCCCGCGCGCGGCCCCTGTCGGCCTGCCCGGCCGCCGCGCGGGCACGGCAGCGGCCGCGCTCGCCGATTCGACTGACGCGGCTTTCGCCGGGCGTTTCGACGTCGTGCCCGCTTTGACTGCGGCCGTGCCGCGCGGCGAATTCTTCACCATTTGGTCATCTGCTGGAATCCTTGCCATTGCATTCAATTTGACGAGTGAGGCGATGTCGCATATATTAATCTCCGAATTAATTAATTTCAATGCCCCGTGCCATGGAACAATCGACTCCGACTCACCCCGCCGTGCCTGCGCCGCAGGATTCACGGGCGAACTCGCCAGCTGCAGACCATCCGCCGATCCGCCTGCTGTTTCCGGCGCTGCTGCTGGTCATGCTGCTCGCCGCGCTCGATCAGACGATCGTCTCGACCGCGCTGCCGACTATCGTTGGGGAACTGGGCGGGCTCGACAACCTGTCGTGGGTGGTAACCGCCTACCTGCTCAGTTCGACCATCGTCGTGCCGCTGTACGGCAAATTCGGCGACCTGTTCGGCCGCAAGATCGTGCTGCAGACGGCGATCGTGGTGTTTCTGGTCGGCTCCGCGCTGTGCGGGATCGCGCAGAACATGAGCCAGCTCATCGTCCTGCGCGCGCTGCAAGGACTCGGCGGCGGCGGGCTACTGGTGGTGACGATGGCCGCGATCGCCGACGTGATCCCGCCGGCTGAACGCGGCCGCTATCAGGGCGTGTTCGGCGGGGTGTTCGGTCTCGCGACCGTGATCGGGCCGCTGCTCGGCGGCTTCCTCGTCGAACACCTCACGTGGCGCTGGATTTTCTACATCAACCTGCCGCTGGGCATCGTTTCGCTCGCCGTGATCGGCGCGGTGTTCAAGCCGCACGTTCGCCATGTGAAGCACACCATCGACTACATGGGCGCCGCGTTTCTCGCCGGCGCGCTCACCTGCATCATCCTTTTCACGAGCCAGGGCGGCACGATCCTGCCGTGGTCGTCGCCGCAACTGTGGTTCACGCTCGGCATGGGCCTCGTCGCGATCTGGGGTTTCATTCACGAGGAACGCAGTGCGGCCGAACCGATCATGCCGCTCGAACTCTTCAAACAGCGGACGTTTTTGCTGAGCAGCCTGATCGGCTTCATCATCGGCGTGTCGCTGTTCGGCTCGGTGACGTTCATCCCGCTCTATCTGCAGGTGGTGAAAGGCTCGACGCCGTCGGAAGCCGGCATGCAGATGCTGCCGATGATGGGCGGCCTGTTTCTGATGTCAATGGTGACGGGCCGCATCATCAGCAAGATCGGCAAGTACCGGATGTTTCCGATCATGGGGACCTTGCTCGTGGCAGTAGCGATGATGCTGCTTTCGTGTCTGCACATCGATACGCCGATTCATGTGATGTATCTCTACATGGGTCTCCTGGGCTGCGGTCTCGGCATGGTGATGCAGGTGCTGATTCTCGCCGTGCAGAACACGGTCGAGTTCCGGCATATGGGCGTCGCTACTTCGGGCGCGACCTTGTTCCGTTCGATTGGCGGCTCGATCGGCGTGGCCGGTTTCGGCGCGGTGTTCTCGAACGGCCTGGCCGCCCGCCTCGAAACGGTGATCCCGCCCGACACCGAATTGCCCCACGCGCTGGGGCCCGCCGCGATCCGCCAGTTGCCCGAGGCGTTGCGCAACGACTATCTGCACGCGTTCGCCGGCGCGCTGCACACGGTCTATCTCGCGGCTGCCTGTGTCGTGGTGCTGGCTTTCGTGCTCGCATGGTTGCTGAAGGATCATCCACTGCGCAAGCACTGATCGCTGCCGTGCTCTTTCCCGCGCTTGATGCAAGCGCTTAATGACGGGGTCGAACGCATGCGCGTCGGCCTCGTGCTGTTTCTACGCCACGCCTTCGCGTATTGCACCCGCACAAAAGCACTGCGTTGAAAAACGGCGCATCCACTCGTTCTGGGGGCATCGGCACTGTTTCGTCCTACTTCAAAATGTGCGCTGACGCACACAGAATAGGGGCCAACGCACATTGACGTTCTGAGCGAAACACCACATATTGCAAGCGACGACAACGCAAGCCAGCGCTTGCGTCTCCAAGACTCTCCGGCGCATGTGGATCGTGATTCCGCGGACAAGGCTCCAGCCTCAACACGATCCGGATGCCGTAATGGCATCGTTTTCCACAGGTGGGTCCACGGTATGTCCACCCAGACAGCATTCGGTCATAGCTTTCCTACGCCCTGCAAACGTTGTGGTGGTGCGTTGTACCGGCAGGTCGACTACTGCCCGTATTGCGGCGCGGTACATCCGCTCGACGAAAGCAAGCCTCAACGCAGCGCGCTTTCCGGCAGCCGCGCCGAAGCGATGAGCCCGGCCGGGCAGCACTTCGACGACGAACCGGCCGTGCGCAGCGAAGCCGATCTCACGGCGCGCGCCGCGCATCCCGCCGACGCGCTGCCTCGCGAAGCGGCGCACGCCACCTCGCTCGTGTCGACCAGTGCGCCGGTTGCGCCGCCGCCGCAGTTCGACGACCCGCCTTATCCTCCGTACAACACGGGACTGACCGCGCGCAAAGTGCTGCTCGCCATTGGGGTGGTTTTCCTGCTCGCTCTCGGGTACGTGCTGTATGTGCTCTTCAGCGACAGCAGCGATACGGATGACATCGTCACCGATCAGACTACTGTCGCAACCCAGGACGCCCGCTCGACGACCGGCACGATCGCGCCGTTCGCGGCACCGGCCCAACCGGACCGCCCCGCCGCCCCGGTCAAGCCCGCGCCCGCGGGCAACGCGGTAAAGACCGCGCCCACCGTCGCGCTCAAACCCGCCGCTCCGGACAACGCCGTCAAGGCCACACCGGTCGTTCCGGCGACGCCCGCCCCGCCGCCTGTGGTCACCGCGCCGCCTGTGATGGCCGCGCCGCCGGTGGTCACCGCCCCGCCTGTGGCCGCCGCGCCAGCCAAACCGGGGCAGCAGTTCCGCGACGCGTCGCAAGCGTTGCAATCGGCGCGCCTCGCATTCCGCGCCAACGATCTGTCTGCCGCGCAAGCCTCGCTCGCCGCCGCGCAGTCGCTGCAGCCAGGCAACGCCGACGCGCAGAATCTCGCAGCCGATTTGCGGCCCTTGATCGCGCGCCGCGACAGCGCCTTGCAGGCGGCGCAAACGTGCGTCGCGCAGCAGTCGTGGCCCTGCGCGCGGCAGCACGCGAACGAGGCGCTCGCCATCGACACCGGCAACGACGCGGCGAAGCTCATCCTCGAACGCGTGATCCGCGAGACGGGCTGGGCGCCACTCAAGCCGCACGCCGGGGCCGCCGCTGCGGCTCAAGGCAATCCGCTCGCGCAAGCGCAGCCCGCCCCGGGGTCGCAAGCGGTCCAGCTGCAAACACCGTTGCCTGCAGGCGTGCCGGCAAACAGCGAACTCATCGCGGCCGCGCCGCGCGCGACTGCCGCGGGCGGCGGTGCAAACGGCAGCGGCCTCGACGCGCGCGAACGCGCGATCAAGGACTCCGGCTGGCACCGCGCGCCGTCGACCGGCGGCAAGCTCGCCGCGAACCCCTCACCCAGCCAGTAGACACATTGTTTGGATACCGAATTACATAGCAGCTAACGGCGCCCGTTGCACACAATATCGTTTGCTCTTTGAGCGGCAACACACGGACACGGCCGTCGCGGCGCATTGAACATGACATGGCAACCGGCTCACCGGCGCTTCGTGCGCATCGCGCGCGAAGCTGTAAAAACCTGACCAATAGGTAGATAGACCATGCTGAAGAGACTTCTGGCAGGATGGCTGGGGCTGGCGCTGATGGTCGTGTCTTCGCTGGGTGGCGCGGCGGAGCCGGCGCACTACAAGATCGTCACCGGGCCGGAGCGCGGCACGTATATCCAGATCGGTCAGGACCTGTCGAAATGGGTGGCGCAGCCGGTGGGGATCGATCTGGACGTGGTGGCGTCGAAGGGCTCGGCTGAGAACGTGCAGCGCATGCGCTTCGAGCCCGGCGTGAAGCTCGCGCTGGTGCAGTCCGACGTGTACCAGGCCTACATCGACATGGCTAACGCGGGCAACCCCGACGCGGGCACCACGATCCGGCCGCTGCGGCTCATCATGCCGCTCTACGACGAGGAGATCAACGTCGTGGTGCGCGCGGACTCGCCATTGAAAACCCTGGCCGACATCAAGGACAAAACCATCAGCGTCGGCCTGATCGGCAGCGGCACCGCGCAGTCGGCCACGACGCTCTATCACCTGATGTTCGGCCAGTCGATTCCCGAGCAGAACGTCGTGCACCTGAACAACGAGGACGCACTGGCCGCGCTGATCGTGAAAAAGGTGGACGTGGCGATCATCGTGGTCGGGCAGCCGGCGAAGCTGTTCAACGACATGAACCCCGAGCTGCTGCAGCAGATCCGCCTGCTGCGAGTCGATCCGGCCGCGCCCGAAACGGTGCGCGCCAAGCAGACCTACTTCCCCGCGACGATCCGCGCGACCAGCTATCCGACCTGGCTCAAGGAAGACGTCCCCACGCTGACCGTGAAGGCTTTTCTCGTCACCTACGATTACGGCTTGCGCGACACCGTCGGCAATCTGAATCGTTTTGCCGACTCGCTGTGCGCGAACTTCGACAATCTGCAGGAGCACGGACATCCGAAATGGAAGCAGGTGAAGCTCGAATTGCCGACGCTCGTGCGCGGCTGGAAATACTACGGGCCGGTCGAGAAGCACTTGCGCGCGTGTCTGACGAACAGGAGTGCGGCAATGAGCGCCACGGCCGCCACACAAGGGACGCCGAAACCGCGTCCCACATGCTCCGAGCAGGAACGCCTGCTTCTGCTGTGCAAGTAGCTTCGGCGCGATAGCGGGACGCGCGCGCGTTCAGGCGCACGCCCGTTCCCTTGCGCGTGACACGCCTGACACGGCCGACACGGCCGACGCTTCCATCGCCCGTTGCAACGCCTCGTACACCTTCGGCCGGTTGCATTGCGACACGTTAAAGCGCAGAAAACCCGCCGCCGATTGCGACGCGCTGAACACGTTGCCCGGCGCGAACACCACGTTGTCGGCGAGCGCGTGACGCGCGACCTCGGCGGCATCGAGCGACCCAGGCAGACGCGCCCACACGAAGATGCCGCCGCGCGGGCGCGTCCAGATGTCGAGGCCCGCGTAGCCCAGGCGCCTGATCGTCTCGCCCATTGCGTCGGCGAGCTTCGCGCGCATTCCTTCCACGTGGCGCCGGTAGGTGCCGTCCACCAGCATGCGGTGCACGACGCTCGCCGCGAGCTGGCCGTTGCCGAACGTCGTAGCCAGCTTCAGATCGATCAGCGGCTCGATCCATTCGGCGCGCGCGGCGATGTAGCCGCAACGCACCGCAGCGGACAAGGTCTTCGAAAAGCTGCCGATCGACACCACGCGCGCGAGGCCGTCGAACGCGGCAAGACGCGGCGCGGCTTCGTCTTCGAAGTCGGCGAAGATATCGTCCTCGACGATCAGCAGCTCGTGCTCGCCCGCGAGCTTCAGCAGCCGATGCGCGACGGCCGGTGCAAGCGTCGCGCCGGTCGGATTGTGGATCGCCGAATTAGTCACGTACAGGCGTGGACGATGCTCGGTCAGCACCCGCTCGAAGGCCGCGAGATCGGGCCCGGACGGTGTATACGGCACGCTCACGACACGTGCGCGATGCGCGCGCAGCAACGCCTGAAAATTGAAGTAGCACGGATCGTCGATCAGCACGGTGTCGCCCGGTTCGAGCAGGAAGCGGCACACCAGATCGAGCGCGTGGGTGCCGCCGTCAGTCAGCACGATCTGCTCGGGCGGCGCCTCCACGCCATGCTGCGCGAGCCGCCACGCGAGCTGCTGGCGCAGCGCGGGCAAGCCGCCGGGGCTCGCGTAGTCGGCGAGTGGCGAGTGCGGATCGCGCGCCACCGCGCGCAACGCGCGGCGCACGCCGTCTTCCGGCAGCCATGACGGCGGCATCCAGCCGCACCCGGGTTTCAACGCTTTCGCACTGGTCTCCAGCGACTGGCGCGTGAGCCACAACGGATCGACCTCGCGATCCAGACGCGGCCCGAGATCGGCGAGCGCGAACGGCGGCGCATGCCCCGACAGGAAAAACCCGGACCCGCGCCGCGCGACGATCACCCCTTCCGCGACCAGCCTGTCGTATGCTTCCACCACGGTCGACTTCGATACGCCGAGTGTCGCGGTCATGGCGCGAATCGACGGCACGCGGGCGCCCGGCATCAGCAGGCGGCTCGCAATGCGCTCGCGCAAGCTGTCCATCACCGTGCCGACACGCGTGCCCGATGCAGCTCGACTGTTCTCACCTTCCGCCATCTGTACTGCTCCATGTTCCGTACAGTTCGTACAAAGTGTACTGATCTGTAGCTTACCGTTTTTGGCGGCAAAGCGGATGCTATACGTTCTATTTCATGGGCGTGGACTCTTCTGATGGAAAAGACAACCAACGGCTGGTTGAGCGGCCTCGCAGGCGTATTGATCTTCAGCGGCTCGCTGCCGGCCACGCGTCTTGCCGTGCAAGGACTCGACCCGGTCTTCCTGACCGTCGCGCGCGCCACGATTGCGGGAACGCTCGGCCTGTTGCTATTGCTGGCGTTCCGTCAAACGCGCCCCGCCCGCCGCGATGTGATTCCGCTGGTGGTGGTCGCGCTCGGCGTGGTGGTCGGCTTTCCACTGCTGACGGCCTTGGCGCTGCGCCATGTGAGTTCCGCGCATGCGGTCGTATTCGTCGGGCTTCTGCCGCTCGCCACTGCGATCTTCGGTGTGCTGCGCGGCGGCGAGCGTCCGCAACCGGCGTTCTGGCTGTTCTCGGCGCTCGGCAGCGGCGCGGTGGTCGGATTCGCATTGCGTCACGGCCTCGACGCATCGCCGATCGGCGACGCGCTGATGCTGGCCGCGATCGTCGTCTGCGGGCTGGGCTATGCCGAAGGCGCGCGCCTGTCGCGGCACCTCGGCGGCTGGCAGGTGATCTCGTGGGCACTCGTGCTGTCGCTGCCGCTGATGCTGCCGCTCGCATGGTGGACCCGGCCCGCTTCGTTCGACGGAATCAGCCATGCGGCGCTGTGGGGACTCGCCTACGTGTCGCTGTTCAGCATGCTGATCGGTTTCGTGTTCTGGTATCGCGGGCTGGCGCTCGGCGGCATCGCGGCGGTGGGACAGTTGCAACTGCTGCAGCCGTTCTTCGGCCTGCTGCTGGCCGGGCTGCTGCTGCACGAGCAGGTCCCGCCCGCGATGATCCTGGTCACCGTCGTGGTGGTGGCTTGCGTGGCAGGCGCGCGGCGTTTCTCGCGAAGCGCGCCGGTGCGGCCGGTGGTCTGAAGAGAGCCGGGCGAGAAGCGCGGTTGCAATCTGCTGATCTCGGCGATCGTGGAACGGCTCGGGCCGGCAATCGACGAACGCGTCGCGCGAAACCGGCAATTGCAAAGCGAATTCGATCAGTTCGATTTGTGAAGCGCGCCGCTTCGTTCGACACGGGAATCGCTACACGATAACGGCAAGCGCTCATGGCGCGGATTTTTGACGCGCTTCAAATCAGCGCGGGCGGCAGGCATAGTAAAACGTCTCGTCCTATTCTCCGGCCACGACAGGAACACGTATGAGTCACACCCACCCCGCGCCATCGCCTTGCGCAGCAATGCACGCAACCAGCGGCGCCCCGCTCGCCGCCGTGCGAATCCGCGACGCCAGCGAGGCCGATCTCCCGGCGATTCAGGCGATCTACGCGCACCACGTGCTGACCGGCGTCGCGTCGTTCGAAGAAACGCCGCCTTCCGTCGACGATCTGCGCGCGCGGCTCGCGTCGGTGCGTAGTCACGGCTTGCCATACATGGTCGCGCAGATCGATGGCGAGGTCGCCGGCTATTGCTATGCGACGCCCTACCGGCCCCGCGCCGCGTATCGCAACACGATCGAGGATTCGATCTACGTGAGCCACGCCTATCGCGGATGCGGTATCGGCCGCGTGTTGCTGCAGGCGCTGATCGAGCGCTGCGAAGCCGGGCCGTGGCGTCAGATGGTCGCCGTGATCGCCGACGGCGGCAGCGGCGGTTCGCTGTCGCTGCACCAGCAGTTGGGCTTCGAGTTGACCGGCACGTTGAAGGCAGTGGGCTTCAAACACGGCCGCTGGCTCGACACCACGCTGATGCAACGCACGCTAGGCCGCGGCGACTCCACCGTGCCCGATGATGCGGCCGGCGATGTAGCCGGCGATGTGACCGATAGCGCGGCGCAGCGGCGCGGCTGAAGCACCGCGCTGGTGGCTCGCGTCGCCACCGCATTGGCCACCGCGTTATTCGCCACATCGGCCACCGCGCCGAAAATCCCGCCATCGCCGAGACGGCGCTTTTTCCACCTTCGCCCGCCGGCTCCATCGAACCGGCAAGCGTCACACCTCGCAACCGGGCGTCGACCATCGTCGCCGGACATCGGAAAGGCCGCAGCACCGGTCAACGCATGCGCGGCAGCCGTGTGAACAAGGTCGGGTAGTCGATCACGAGGCCGTCGTCGTCCACCTGCATGTTCGCCGTGAAATTGCGGAAGATACCCTCGTAGCGATACTCCCGATGCAACGCGACGCACGAGTACGCCTGCTCGACGCGCGTGACCTGCAAATCCGGCGTCGAGATATAAGCGACTGAAATCGGCTGACGCTCGCCCTCGGCCAGTTGCAGTCGGCGGATCGGCAGCGTGTTGGTGAACGGCGTCGCGGCAATGTCGATGTCGATGCAGCCTTCGATCGTGCTCAGCACGAGACCGTGGCCGTCGTGCCAATGGCCGGCGCCGTCGCCGTGCAACTCCAGTTCCGCGCCGCCGACGATCTTCAGCCACGCATGCCGCGTGCGCCATTGCTCGTCACAGCGCACGGTGTAGTGCAACCCGTACGCATTGCCAAAGCGCTGCCCGACCAGCACGCTCTCCACCGCGAAGCCGTCCGCGCGCGCGTCGAACGACAGATGTTCGATACCGTCGCCCTCTTCCGATACCCACCGTAGTTCACGCATCGATCTGTCTCCTCGGGAAACGGCGCGGCCTGCGCCGGGCAACTATCGTAGCGCGAAAGATCGCCGCGCAGCGATGTGGCGCGCGCGATGCGCGGGTGTCGCAAATATCCCCTATCAACCCGCGACGATGCCCGATAAGGCGTAGCTGGCCTATGCTCGCGGTTCGCCCTCAACCGGACCGACCGCCGGGCCGCGCCGCCGCTTACGTTGCGGGCAGGCACGGCGTCATCGGAAGCCCATCATCGAGCCGCCGTAAAACCATGCACGCCGCCGCGACCGAAGCCCAATCCGCCGCCTTGCGCACGCTGTTGCGCAGCCTCGGCCAGATCGTGCTGCAACCGAACGCCTTCACCGGCGCATGCCTGCTCGCCGCCTGGCTGCTGACCGACGGGCGCCTCGCGTGCGCGGCGCTGATGGGCGCGGTCGCGGCCAACGTGAGCGCGCTGCTCGCCGGCTATCGCGACGCCGACACCCGCGCCGGGCTGCACGGCTTCAACGGCGCGCTGGCGGGTCTCGCTGCTTTCAGCTTCATCGCCGACCCCGCGACCGCCGCAGCCGTGACGATTCTCGCCGCGACGGGCACCGCCTGGCTTCTGGCACCGTGGTCGCGCTGGCTGCGTGCGCGTGGACTGGGCGTTTGTTCGAGCCCTTGCCTGATCGTCACGTGGCTCTGGCTGCCCACGATGACGAGCGCCACGTCGCCAGCCAGCGCCGTGCCGCTGCACGTGCACGGCGCGGCGCAATGGAGCAGCGGCGTGCTCGCAAGCCTCGCGCAAACCGGCTTTGCGCCGGGCGCGTTAGCGGGGTTGCTCGTGCTGATCGGCATTGCCGCCGCATCGCGCCGGCATGCGCTGGGCGCCCTGAGCGGCGCGGCACTCGCGAGCGCCGCGCACCTGCTGCTCGGCGCGAGCACAGGCTCGTTCGACGCCGGCCTGTTAGGATTCAATGGCGCGCTCACCGCGCTCGCGCTCGTCGATTGCGGCGTCATGCCGATGCTCGGCGGCGTCGCGCTTGCGGTCGTGCTGCAAGCGGCAGCCGCTGACTTCGGCTGGCCGGTCATGACAGCGCCCTTCGTACTCGCCACGTGGTGCATGCAAAGACTCCTGCAGCGCGTTACGCGCCGCGCGATCGCAGCCGAACCGGCGCAGCGCACGAAGCGCGCAAGCCCGATCACGACTCCAGCCACGCGCGCGAATTGACGTCGTGCCGTGGCATCGCACGCCGGTTCGCACGCGTTGGCAAGCCGGCAACTTCAGGAGACAGACATGTCGTTCACTCACACCCCGGCTGGCCGCATTGCCGAGGCCGGCCCGCTCTCCGACGCGGAGCGGCAAACGCGCGTCGACCTCGCCGCCGCCTATCGGCTCGCCGGGCTCAACGGCTGGGACGATCTGATCTACACGCATATCTCGGCCAGCGTGCCCGGCGAACCCGGCCACTTCCTGATCAATCCGTTCGGCCTCGCGTTCGATGAAGTGCGCGCGTCGAATCTCGTGAAGATCGACATCGCCGGCAACATCGTCGGCGCCAGCGACCATGCGGTGAACGCGACCGGCTTCGCGTTGCACGCCGCGGTCCACGCGGCGCGCGCCGACGCGTTCTGCGTGATGCATCTGCACAATACGGCGGGCGTGGCGGTGTCCGCGCAACCGGCCGGCTTGCTGCCGGCCTCGCAACATGCGTTGCGTTTCTACGGACAGCTCGCGTATCACGACTACGAGGGTCTCGCGTTCACGCCGGCCGAAGGCGAACGGCTCGTCGCGCATCTCGCCGACAAACCCGCGATGCTGCTGCGCAATCACGGCACACTGACGTCCGGCCGCACGGTCGCAGAGGCCTATGTGCTGATGGCGACGCTGATAAAAGCCTGCGAGATCCAGCTGCAAGCGCAAGCAGGCGGCGCGCAACTGGTGGTGCCGAGCCATGCCGTCGCGGCGCGCACGGCGGAACAACTGTACGATGGCGGCGCAATCGAAGGCGCGCTCGAATGGCCCGCGTTGCTGCGCAAGCTCGACCGGATCGATCGCGGTTACCGCGACTGAAGCCGCGCCTCGCTCGTCTCTCTCATTGCTCAACGGAGTCATGCCATGCCCACGTTTCATATCGAACTCTTCGAAGGCCGCACGCTGGAACAGAAACGCCAGTTCGTCGAAGCGATCACCCAAGCAACTTGCGAATCGCTCGGCGTAGAACCGAATTCGGTGGATATCATCCTCACCGACGTGAAACGCGAAAACTGGGCAACCGGGGGACGTTTGTGGTCGGACGCCGAATAGTGACGTTCCTGCGGCTGAACGCGCTGGCGGGACCAACGCGCGCGAGGCCGAAAAAGCCTCGCACCGCCGAAAAGTTACGCGCATTGCGCGCGTAACTGTTGTTGCTCAGCAACGCATTGCTCCAATGCGTTGCCGTGACGGCGTAGC
>NZ_JAQQEU010000050.1:0-51583 GCF_046026895.1 Paraburkholderia sediminicola | reverse complement strand
GCCAGTCCGTGATGCGGCCACGCTGCTTCGAGTGCAATACGCTCGCGGTGAACGAATGCATCGAGACATGGCGCGCCACGTCGTGCGCCGGCACGGAGCGCCACTGCGTCGACTGGCCGTTCCCGTCTTTCATTCTCGCCACCCCTTTTATGAGCGCAATCGGCCGATTATCAAAGTACGCATCTCATGCCGTCTATCAGAAATAGACGAATATCCATCAATAATCGACAGATATTCGATTCGCATAACGAAGTAATGTAGATCTTCATAGTGGATCATCTACACGCATAGCGGCCGTTAGGAATGTGACGTGCATGGACCCAACGAGGAGATTATTTCCCCCTGACGCCCCATGGTGTGTGAAGCAATTCGAAGAAAGCTCGTGCTATCTGCTTACGCGACAGATTGCGCGACGCGCGCCAACCCCGACCGTAGCCCTGGTCGCGGCCTTCGCCTCAATCAAACAGCGACCTGTCATCGTTCAAAACCTGCGCGACCGCGTTGGCGCTGTCGTCTTGCATCCTGAACGCGTGCCTGAACAGGCCGCGCAGCGACGTGCGTTTGCGCCTGACAGTAGCCGGGGCGTGTGGTCCGGTCTTCGCCTCCGTTCTTGTCCGGTTCCGAACAAGACCAAGCCACGCAATGCACGCAAATGCCCCAACCAGGACCCCTTCGGACCGTAATCGCTGTAAGCCCCGCCGTTGCGAATCCGTAAGCTCATCTCGATAAAATCCCGCTCACCTGACCGTGCGATCCGACCTTCCGGATCGCACATGAGCCCGGATTTACCGATGGATTTCGCGCTGAACTTTGATTGGCTGACCAACCTGCTGGCGATTCTGTTCGTCGTGGCGTGCCTGTACGACTCACGCTACGACGAGTACGGCGTGTTGACGCTGGCCGCGGCCGCGATGGGCCTCGCCGTGATGGCGATGGAATTTTTCCTCAAGCCCGCGTTCGATATGGCGCTCTGAAGCGCAGCGCACGAAGCGCCGCGCAACGCGGCGCCAACCCTTAGGATTGCGGCAACGTCAAGCCGCCCCGCCTCGCTCAGGAATCGCACGCGGCGCAAGCACCGCCCTTCTGCTCCTCATACCGGTCGTGATGCCTGACCCAGTCGGTCAGATTGCTGGCCTCGTTGCGGCCTTTCGGCGTGACGTCCAGATGCGCGTAGGTGTTGATGAACCGTTCGTCGCCGCGTCCATAGCACGAATACGTGTGGAACACGTCCCCGTTGCCGTCCTTGTAGAACACGCTGTGGCCGTGTTGCTCGTCGATGCCGACATCCTGTCCGGTGAAGTTGTAGAAGGCATTCTTGCTGGCCAGCTGCTCGGGCGTGAACGACACGTGGTAGTCGAAATTGAAATCGCTGCCGCTCGACGACACCCACGGAAAGCTCCACCCCATGCGCTTTCTGAAGGCCTCGATCTTCGCGAGCGGCGCGTGCGACACCGTCACGTACGACACGTCGTGATGCTCCAGATGCGTGACGATCCCGCTCATGTGATCCGACAGGAACGAGCAGCCGACACAGCCCTCTTCCCAATCCGGACCCATCATGAAGTGATAGACGATCAGCTGGCTGCGGCCGTCGAACAGATCGGCAAGCGTCTTGCGGCCCTGCGGCGTATCGAACCAGTAGGTCTTGTCGACCTTCACCCATGGCAGCGCGCGGCGTTTGCGGGCGAGTTCATCGCCTGCGCGCATGTGCGCCTTCTCTTCGACCAGTAACGCGCGGCTCGCGTCCAGCCATCCCTGTCTCGTGCCAACGCGGTGTTGCGGGTCCATATGCGTCTCCTTTTCTGCGACGTCTAGATCAATCGTGCAGCCTCGCTCAGGCGCACTCGAAAGAATCCGAAGCAGTTCGAACGATCCCGGACTACCTCCCACTTCCAGCGGATGAATTTGTCGGTCAAGCCGCGGCGATCGCCGTCGCACATCCCGTTGCCCGCGGAGCAGTTCGACGCCGTGCGGATGCATCCGCGTCATCCATTGCGGCGGCGCCGTCCGCGCTCTGAAGACTCCGACGGACGCGGCGCGTGGATGTCACCGGCGGGCGGGTCCGGGCTCGGCAGACCTGGTTCGGGCTCCTGTTCGACGAACGCGGCAAGACGATCGAACGATTCGGACCAGAAGCGCTGATAGCGGCCGAGCCACTCCATGGCTTCCTCCATCGGTCCGGCGCACAACCGGCACGCGACCGTGCGGCCGGTTTTGGTGCGCGCGATGAGACCGGCCCCGGATAGCACGTCGAGGTGCTTCATCACGGCGGGCAGCGACATCGCAAACGGCTCGGCGAGTTCGCTGACCGACAGCTCGCGCTCCGACAGCCGCGCGAGCAACGCGCGCCGCGTCGGGTCCGACAATGCGGCGAAGGTGCGATCGAGTACCGCATCGTTATACTTAACCATGAGGTTGAGTATAGAAACACCCGGACGGATGTCAAGGACACTGGTTTGAAAACGGCGAACACACTGACGTAGTGGAACTGCGGGCGGCTTCGGCCGGATTGAACGACCGATATCAACCGGCCGCATACCGATTCGAGCAACACCCGCTGGCAAGCACAAAAAGAAACGCGGTGCGCCGCAGATCCCGCCCTGTGGCGCACCGCGTCAACGGTGGAGAACAACCGGCTACACGCACTACCTGCACGAGCGAAGCGGCCACCATCGCGTCGCCCCGCTCTCGCATTCCTTCAAAGTGTCAGCCGCCCCGGACACAGCCCGGGCAACCTCGCCAGCGCATCAGATCGCCCAGCCGCCGAGATAGAAAGCCACCAGCACGACAGCGATCACGACCGTGCCCACGTTGAGCTTGCGATATTCGCCGCTCACCACGCGGCCGATCACGAGCGTCGCGAAGCCGAGCATGATGCCCGTCACGATGTTCGCGGTCAGCACGATGAACACCGCGCACATCAGTCCCGACATCGCGTCGACCATGTCGTCCATATGCAGCTTGCTGACGTTCGACAGCATCAGCAGCCCCACGTACATCAGCGCCGGCGCCGTCGCATATGAAGGCACGAGCCCGGCCAGCGGCGAGAGGAACATCACCACGAGAAACAGCAGCCCGACCACCGCCGCCGCCAGCCCGGTCTTCGCGCCAGCCGCGACGCCGACCGTCGACTCGATATACGCCGCCGCCGGCGCGCCGCCGAGCAGTCCCGAGAAGATCGAGCTGAGCGAATCGGCCGTTAGCGCGCGGCCGCCGTTGATGATGCGGCCGTGTTCATCGAGCTGGCCCGCTTGACCGGCGACCGCGCGAATCGTGCCGGTGGCGTCGAACACGGCGGTCATCACGAGTGCGAGCACGCTGGGCAGCACCGCCATCGACAACGCGCCCTTGATGTCCATTGCGCCGATCAGCGACGCATGGCCCGGCGCGCTGAGCGACGGCACCGCGAACACGCCGTGGAACGACACAGCTGGATCGATCACGAGCGCGATCGCCGAAATCGCGACGATCACGATCAGGATCGAACCCGGCACGCGGCGGCGCACCAGCCCGAGGATCGCCGCGAGACTCGCCACCGACATCAGCGCCGGCAATGCCGTGATATGACCGAGCGACACCGGCAGACCGGCGCCCGGATTCTTCACGACCAGCCCCACGTCGTTGGCGGCGATCAGCAGCAGAAACAGCCCGATGCCGATCCCCGTGCCGTGCGCGATGCCGGTCGGCAGATTGCGCAGAATCCAGGAGCGCACGCCCGTCACCGAGATCGCGGTGAACACCACGCCCATCAGGAACACCGCGCCGAGCGCGACGTTCGGATGCAGACCCTTGCCGAGCACGAGGCCGAACGCCGTGAAGGCGGTCAGCGAAATCGCGCAGCCGATGGCGATCGGCAGGCGTGCCCACACGCCCATCAGCAGCGAGCCAAACGCGGTGGTCAGGCACACCGCGACGAATACCGCGCTGGTGTCGAAGCCCGCTTTGCCGAACATGCCCGGCACGACGAACACGGAGTAGACCATCGCGAGGAAGGTGGTGATGCCCGCGACGATTTCCTGACGCTGTGAGCTGCCGCGTGCCGAGATGTCGAAATAGCGGTCGAGTAGGCCCTTTGCGTCGAACGATTCGGTCGCGACGTCGGAAATCGCCTGGGCGTTGGGTTCCATCATGATGAGTGCCTCCTTTATCAGCATGCTGAAACGGCCGTCGATATGGCCGTCGTCAGGGTTCGTCTCGTTGGGTTGGTTTAATGTGTGGTGCATCTCTTTTTGTTGCCTCGAATGTAGGGCAACACAGATATGTCTCCAATCGCATGGATGGCATGCCGTACATGTCGCGGCGCTTATATCGTTCAGGGGACGGCAAAGCACATCGGCGCGCCGCGCGTTTACACCTACGGTTCGTCATGACGACGTGAAAGGGGTTCTGACGGTTTCGCGGCCGGCGCACAATCTGCGACGGCAGGCAAACAGGACGCAAAGCGCGGCAAACGCGTGGCGCTGCCCCCCGCGCGGCACAAGGCGTGCTTGCAAGGCGCAGCCGGATCGCCTGCAAAACCGGGGCCGGCCGACGCCGCGGGTTAAACTCTGGCCCGTACCTCGATCGATAACCGCGGCGGCCCAGTGCGCCCGTCCGCACCGGCCCATGGAGTTTTTCCTGATGACTGGCGGCTTTTCGCGTCCTGCCTGGCGCGTGCTGATTCTGGCTGTGTTCGCGCTCTTCGCGCTGTCCGGCTGCAGCCTGTTATGGGGCCCGCAGCAGGCGCCGATCGTCGACGCGACGGTCATGCCCGTCGAACCCGCCAGCGCGCCGGTGGCGGCTTCCGCGCCCGAGCCGGTCGAGACCGAAGCGAACGAACCCGAGCAGCCGAAGAAACCGACGAAGCCGGTCGTCAAGCCGCACAAGGTCGAGCCTCCGCCGCCCGTCGCCACGCCCGCGCCGCCGCCGCCCCCGCCCCCGCCGCCGCCGCTGATCGTGCTGCGCACGATCGAGCGCAACGAGGCGCGCGCGCTGCTCGATAGCGAAGTGCAGAAGCCCGACGGCAAAGTGGTCGGACGCGCGGTCGACGTGATCGCCGACGCGCTCGGCAAGCCGCGCGAGATGGTCGTCAATCTGCAAGGCTTCCTCGGCGTGGGCGACCGCAAGGTGAACTTCCCGTGGAGCGCGTTCCGCTTCACCCCGACCGCCAAGGCCGCGCCGATCACGCTCAACACCGGGGCCGTGCCGGCCAAGCCGGCCAAATCCAATGTCGTGCAGTTGCCGCTGATCGATGCCACCGTCGAGCGTTCGAACGGCGCCAAGGTCGGCCGCGTGATCGACGTGCTGATCGACGGCAATGCGCAGCCGCAGGCGGTCGTGCTCGACGTCAGCGGCATGGTCAGCACCGAGCGGCGCACCATCGCCGCGAACTGGTCGGCGCTGCACTTCGTCACGCGCGACAAGGAGCTGCATCCGCTGCTCGAACTGAGCGACGCGCAGATCAACGCGACGCCGCCCTACGCCAGCGACAAACCGATCCGCGCGGTGTCGCCGGCGCCGCCGCCCGCTCCCGCGTCCGCGCCAGCCGCCGCTTCGGCGCCTGGCAGCGCGTCGACGGCCATCGCGGTCTCCAGCGCACGGGCGGCCCGATGATCGGCCGCACTCTCGTCACGGCGCGTAGTCTGCGCGCGCTCGATTGGCTGAATTTCTTCGTCGCCAACGTGCAGACAGGCTTCGGGCCGTTCATCGCGTCCTATCTCGCGTCGCATAAGTGGACCCAGGGCGAGATCGGCTTGGCGCTGTCGGTCGGGACCATCAGCGCGATGGTCAGCCAGGTGCCCGGCGGCGCCGCCGTCGACGCGTTGCGCAACAAGAAGGCCGCGGCCGCGTGGGCCATCATCGCGATCATCCTGAGCGCGGTGCTGCTGGCCGTCAGTCCGACCGTGCTGCCGGTGATCGCCGCCGAGGTCTTCCACGGCTTCGCCAGTTGCATGCTGACGCCGGCGCTCGCCGCGATCTCGTTCGCGCTGGTGGGGCGCGCGAATCTCGGCGACCGGCTGGGACGCAACGCGCGCTGGGCGTCGATCGGCAGCGCGGTGGCGGCCGGCCTGATGGGTGTGTTCGGTGAGTACTATTCGCCGCGCGCCGTGTTCTGGCTGACCGCCGGGCTCGCGGTGCCCGCGCTGATCGCGCTGACGATGATCCAGCGCACCGACACCGTCGAACTGCCGAAAGCCGGGCCGACGCCGCAGCAGCTCGAACGGCGCGAAAGCCTGCGCGAGTTGCTGCGCGACAAGCGGATGCTGCTGTTCGCGGCGTGCATCGTGCTGTTCCACTTGTCGAACGCGGCGATGCTGAACCTGGCGGCGGGCGAAGTGACAGCCGGCATGGGCGACAACGTTCAGCTCGTGATCGCGGCGTGCATCATCGTGCCGCAGGCGATCGTCGCGATGATGTCGCCGTGGGTCGGACGCTCGGCCGAACGCTGGGGACGACGGCCCATCCTGCTGCTCGGGTTTTCGGCGCTGCCGATCCGCGCGTTGCTGTTCGCCGGAATCAGCAGCCCTTATCTGCTGGTGCCGGTGCAGATGCTGGACGGTTTGAGCGCCGCGGTGTTCGGCGTGATGCTGCCGCTGATCGCCGCCGACGTCGCCGGCGACAAGGGCCGCTACAACCTGTGTATCGGACTGTTCGGCCTGGCGGCGGGGATCGGGGCCACGTTGAGCACGACGGCTGCGGGCTTCGTCGCGGATCATTTCGGCAATGCGGTCAGCTTCTTCGGCCTGGCTGCGGCAGGTGCGCTGGCTGTGCTGCTGGTGTGGGCGGCGATGCCCGAGACGCGCGATGCGGCGGCGGCCGGCGGCGATGCGCCGGTGGCCGATGGCGGGAAATCGGCGGCGAGGTGAGCGCGGGTCAGTAACCGCAAACGCTGCTCGCCGACCATGCAAAGAGGCGCGATAAAAAATTATCGCGCCTCTTTTTCATTGTGGCCGGTTCGTCAGTACGAACGGTGCAAGCCGCAGCGCGAATCTTGCGCCGCGGCCTGCCGACATCTCAATCAATCGGCCGCCCCGCCGTCTCGCGCATCCACGGCAAGGGCAGCAACGACACCAGCCCGCAGCCGATCAGATACCAGGCCGGCGCGAGAGTATTGCCCGAAATCTGGATCAACCACGTCGCGAAGAATTGCGCGAAGCCGCCGAAAATCGACACCCCGAGGCAATAGACGATCGACATGCCGGTCGCGCGAATCGCACGCGGAAACATCTCCGGCAGCATCACGATATTCGGCACCGCGGTAAACGCGACCAGCACCCCGAGCACCGCCACCACGGACAACAACACCGGCACGCTCGGCACGGCGTTGATGATCATGAAAGCCGGATACACCGCGAGGATCAGCAACACGCGCGACACCCACAACACGCGTTTGCGTCCGACGCGGTCGGACAGCGTCCCGGCGAACGGCGAGCAGATGACCGTCACCACCGCCGCGGTCCAGGCCGCCCACAACGCCGACGCCATCGGCAGATGCAGGATACGGATCGCGTAGGTGGACAGATAAAACAGCACGATGTAGTTCGCCGCCGTGCCGCCGATCGTCGTCAGCACACCCATCGTGATGACGCGGGCGTGGTCGCGAAACAGCCGGCGCACCGGCTGCGAAACGGGCAGAGCTTCGGACGTCCCGCCGTCCTCGATGCCCGGCAGCGTCTCGTCCAGATGACGCCGGATATAAATCCCGATCGGCCCCATCGCCATGCCGATCACGAACGGCACGCGCCAGCCCCAGCTTTCCAGCGCCGCGCTCGACAGCGACGCCGCCAGCACGACGCCGAGCAACGACCCGCACACCGTATTCATGCCCTGGCTCACGAACTGCCAGCTGCCATAGAACCCGCGCGTTTTGTCGCTGCCGTACTCCATCAGCAGCGAGGTCGACGCGCCGATCTCGCCGCCCAGCGCGAACCCCTGGATCAGCCGCGCCAGAATCACCAGCAGCGGCGCGGCGAGGCCGATCGCCGCATAGGTCGGCGCGAACGCGATCAGCGCCGAGCCGAGCGTCATCAGCCACAGCGTCAGACTCATCGCGGCCTTGCGGCCCGCGCGATCGGCATAACCGCCGAGCACCACGCCGCCCACCGGACGCATGATGAAACCGACGCCGAACGTGCCGACCGCCAGCATCAATTGCGCGAGCTGACCTTCCACCGGGAAATACAGCTTGCCGATGATCGTCGCGAAGAAGCTGTAGATCGTGAAGTCGAAAAACTCCAGCCCGTTGCCGAGCGTGATGGCGGCAATCGCTTTCGCTTGATGCATGCGCTCGACGGGCCGGGCGGCCGGGTGTGCGGTCGCTACGCTCTGCCTGCCGAGCGCATCGGCGCCTGGGGCTTGCGGTGTCGCGGAATAGTCCATTCGTCTCGCTCCGTGATGTGCTTCCTGCTGACGCGGCGCGCCGCGCTCGCGCGGTGCCGCTCGCTATCGCCTGCTCTGCCGCGCGTCAGACCAGAAACGTCTGCGCGAGTCTCACCCAATAGGCCGCGCCGGTGGCGAGGCAAGCGTCGTTGAAGTCGTAGCCGGGGTTGTGGACCATGCAGCCGCCCTCGCCGTCGCCATTGCCGATGATCAGATAGCTGCCGGGGCAACGTTCGAGCAGGAACGCGAAGTCCTCGCTGCCGGTGAGCGGCTGCATGTCGGCGATCAGCCCCTCTTCGCCGAGCCAGTCGAGCGCGACCTGGCGCGCCAAGCCGGTCATCTGCGCATCGTTGACGAGTACCGGGTAGCGGCGCTGATAATCCACCTCGGCCCGCGCGCCGTACACCGCCGCCTGGCCGGTTGCCACCGCCGTAATGCGCTCCTGCAGGTAGTCGCGCACCCCAGCTTTGAGCGCCCGCACCGACAGCCGCATCTCGGCGGTCTCCGGAATCACGTTGGGCGCTTCGCCGGCATGAATTGCGCCGACAGTGATGATCGCCATGTCGAGCGGCGCGATGTTGCGCGACACGATCGACTGCAAGGCCAGCACGATCTGCGCGCACACCACCACCGGATCGACCGCCTTGTGCGGCACCGCGCCGTGGCCGCCACGCCCCGTCACCGTGATGATCACCGTATCCGACGAGGCCATGAACGAGCCCGGCAGGAAGCCGAACTGGCCCGTCGGGAAGCCTGGCATGTTGTGCATCGCGAACACGGCGTCGCAGGGGAACTGGTCGAACAGACCATCTTCGAGCATTTGTTTCGCGCCGGCCTGGCCTTCTTCGGCGGGCTGAAAAATCAGATTCAGCGTGCCGTCAAAACCCTTTTCCTGCGCGAGAAGCTTGGCGGCGGCCAGCAGCATTGCCGTATGGCCGTCGTGGCCGCATGCGTGCATCTTGCCGGGCACCTTGCTCGCGTAAGGCAAGCCGGTGGTTTCGTGAATCGGCAGCGCGTCCATGTCGGCGCGCAGACCGAGCCTGCGCGCACCGTTGCCGACCTTCAACTGGCCCACCACGCCGGTTCGCCCGAGCCCGCGATGCACCGTGTAGCCCCACTCCTGCAGGCGTTCGGCGACCAGCTCGCCGGTGGCGAATTCCTCGTAAGCCAGCTCCGGCTGCGCGTGGATGCGATGTCGCAGCGCGATCATTTCGTCTTCGAGTTCGGCGATGCCCGCCGGAATGGCCATGGTGTTCACGTATCGTCTCCGTCTTTGTGAAAGCGTGAACCCAGCATAGCGACGCCGATTTTCCAGCGGCAGGCGTAGAATCGTTGCGGCAGCAACTCCTGGTTGCCACCCCACTCCCGCCTCGCCCGATGAAACTACATCAACTCAGCACCTTGGCGGCCATCGCGGATACCGGAAGTATCCGGGCCGCGGCCCGCACGCTAGGACTCTCGCCGGCCGCCGTGACCAAGGCGATGCGCGAACTGGAAGCCGATCTGCGCGCGCCGCTGGTGGTGCGCAGCGCGAGCGGCGTCGCGTTCACCGAGTTCGGCCGCGCGCTGGTCGTGCATGCGCGGCTGGTGCTGGGGCAACTGCAGCGCGCGCAAGCCGAGATCGAAGCGCTGCGCGGCGCCGCCGCCGGCAAGCTGTCGATCGGCGTCACGCCGTGGGTCGCGCTGACCTTTCTGCCGCCCACCGTGCAGCGGTTCCGGCAGCAGATGCCGGAAGTGCAACTGGAATTCTTCGAAGGTCTGCTGGGCGTCGTGCAGCCGCGCCTGCGCGACGGCAGCCTCGATTTTTCGATCGGCCGGCCGCCGCCCGCGTCGCCGCAATCGGAGTTTCACAACGTGCCGCTCTTTTCGACGCATTCGGCGGTGGTCGCGCGGCGCGATCATCCGAAGGCCGGTTGCCGCACGCTGCTCGAACTGGAAGACGCGGAATGGGTGCTGAACTGGGACCCGGCGAGCCGCGAGACGATCTCTGACAACCTGTTCCGCCGGCGCGGCATGCGCGTGCCGCACACGATTCATCTCGCGCATTCGCTGGCGGTCGTGCTCGGGCTGCTCGCGCATACGGACATGCTGAGCATCTTTCCCTGGCCGCTCGTCGAAGTGACGCTCGCGAAGGAGAACCTGTGGGCGCTGCCGCTGCGCGAGACGGTCGATGAAACCATCGTCAGCATCACGTCCCGGCGTGGCGCGCCGACCAGTCCGGCGGCCGCGTGCTTTCTCGACTGTCTGCGGGAAGTGATCGACGAAGGGGCGCGCTCGCAGGAGCCGGAGCAGCGCCGGCTGTTTCATTCAATCGAGTTGCTGCTTTGATTGCGGCGCGCGCGGACCGGCAAAGCGATCGCGAGCGCCCGCGCGGCCTCAGTCGAGAAACTCCGCCGCCCGCTTGCGCAGCACCGCGCCGAAGTCGTCGAGCCAGCCAATCGACAGACGCCAGCTCTGCCAATACAGATCGACATCGATAGGCTTGCCCGGCGCCATCTCCACCAGTTCACCGCTGCCCAGATGCGCGGCGATCATCCGTTCCGGACACATGCCCCAGCCGAGCCCCGTCACGCAGGCCCGCAAGAAACCGGCGACATGCGGAATCCAGTGCAGCGGCGGATCGACCTCGGCTCGCGTGATGCGGCGCATGAAGCGCTTTTGCAACTGGTCCTTCGGATTGAAATCGACGCATGGCGCGTGCCGCAAATTTTCGCGCGTGACGCCGTCGGCGAAGTAACGCTCGCGAAACGCCGGCGAGCACACCGCCAGATAGCGCATCCTGCCGAGCCGCGTGGAGCGGCAACCCTGCACCGGTTCGGCCTGGGTGGTGAGCGCGCCTTGCACGCTGCCGTCGCGAATCCGCTCCGCGGTATGGTCCTGATCGTCGATCACCAGATCGAGCAGCATTTCGCGCTCGACGCAAAACGGCGCCACCGCGTCGATGAACCAGGTGCCGACGCTGTCGTCGTTGACCGCCACGCGCAGCGCCGGCCACGGCTCGACGAGTGCACCCGGCAGCGCCGGCAAGCGGCCGTTCAGCTCCGCTTCGAGCAGTTGCACGCGCTCGGTGTGGCGGCACAGCAGCGCGCCCGAAGTCGTCGCGACACACGGCTGGCCGCGTTTCACGAGCACGCTGCCGACCCGCTCCTCCAGCAGTTTGACCCGTTGCGACACCGCCGACGGCGTGACATTCAGTTCGCTGGCCGCGCGGTCGAACGAGCCGTGGCGCACCACGGCGGCCAGCGCGTCGAGCAAGGCGTAGTCGAGCATTAGCGCTCCTTAATCGGCATTAACTAAATTAGCTTTTCTTATGAATCACGAAACCGCAGACTAGCCCTGATCGCTTCCTCCGTCTACTGGACCGTTTATGAACTGGCTGTCTTTTTCCCACGGCGCTGCCCTGTGCGCCTCGCTGATCGTGACCATCGGCGCGCAAAACGCCTTCGTGCTGCGCCAGGGCATCATGCGCTCGCATGTCGGCAAGATCGTCGCGCTCTGCGCGCTGTCGGACTTCATTCTGATCGGCGCGGGCGTCGGCGGCGCGTCGGTGCTCGTGGAACGCTACCCAGTGTTCGTCCATGCCATGCTGTACGTCGGGCTCGCCTATCTCGCATGGTTCGGCATCAATGCGTTGCGCCGCGCGGTGCGACCGGGACATGCGGTGCTGGACGCCACCGCAAGCGGCGCGGCGCCCTCCCAGCGCGCGCTGCCGATCATCCTGATGACGCTCGGCTTCACGTGGCTCAACCCGCACGTGTATCTCGACACGTTCCTGCTGATCGGCACGGCCGGCGCGCGCGAGCCGCAAGGCGCACGGGTCGCGTTCGCGCTCGGCGCGATGGCGGTGAGCGGGATCTGGTTTGTCGGGCTGGGTTACGGGGCGCGCATGCTGGCGCCGCTGTTTCGCCGCGCGAGCGCGTGGCGTGTGCTAGATGGCGCGACCGGCAGCATGGTGTTGCTGCTCGCGGTCACGCAGTTGCGGTGATCGCGACGCGTCGCCGGGGAAGGCGCGGTTGCGTTCCGCTGCCTTCGCTGCCTTCGTCGCGCAGCCGTTATTCGACTTCGGCGCTATCCCACTGCACCAGCAACTCGGCCGGAATGGCCTGCACCACCTCGGCATAGCGCTTGCCGACCATTTGCTCGGCGCGCCTGAGCAGCACCGGCACCGGACTGCTCGGCTCGTGAAGATCGAACCAGTGACGCGCGTCGCGGATCAGTTCGAGCGCCGCGTGGCGGTCTGCCGGGGTCGAGCGGGCGCTCGATGTGCCGCGACAGGCCAGCTCCGGCTCGCGTCCGTTCGACTCAGTATCTCGTTGGCCGATCGCATCGGCATCGGTTTGAGCTTTGCGCGGCGCGTCGTCGTTGGCCGCATTAGCCGCATTAGCCGCGTTCGTCACCCTCGCCGGCCGCACCGCTCGCGCGTCCCCACACGCCAGCCGCCCCACCAAGCGCGACAACACCGACAAATCCGGCGCATACACGGACAGATGCTCGCGAGCCCACGCCTCGATCGCGACGAGACTCGCGAGCGCGTCGTCGAAACCGCCCAACGCCGCCGGCTGCTGCGCACGCAGCTCCTCCAGTTGACGCGTGACCGACTCGGGCGCAAGGGCATCGCTCGGCCGCGGATGCGCGAAGGCCCGCTCGACATCGCGCACCTGCAAGCGCGTGGCCGTCGAACGGGTTAGCGCGATCTCGCGCACGTCGGCGAGCAGTCCATCCGCATCGGTCAACGCCTGCAGCGCGTTCATGCGGATTTCCTGCGCGGCGTCGCGGTCGTTGTCGACGGCAAGCTGCGGGTGGATAGCCTCGGGAAACGCGGCGAGCCACGCGGCGAGCAAACCGAGGCCCTCGGCAAGTCCTGCCGCGCCCGCCACTCGCGCGCGGCAGCGGCTGAACAGCACCGCGAGCCGCATGTCCTTGCTGCGCATCATCAGACCTCGGCAATCGCGCTCGACATCGCTCCAGTTCACCGGCTCCGGCGAGCCGACGAAGTCGCCGTACTGCGCTTCGGGCTGGAGCACCACCTTCGCGCCGAGCACGACGAACTCGGGGTCGTATTCGAGGTCGGGACCGCATGGCGCATCGGTGTCGATCAGCGCCATCCAGTCGTGCTGCGCGGGGTTCCTGACGGTCGCCGGCTGGTGCGGCTTCTGTATCTTGCTGTTCATGCTCTGAATTCCGTGTCGCGCGGCTCGCATGCCTGATCGTGCGGGTCAAGCCGTTTGCGCGCAAATTGATGGACGTACTGCTCGGGCTCGAACCGCATCCCCGTAATGGGCTCGCCGGACGGCGTATGGCCCAGCCACCCCGACCAGCCGAGCCGCTGCGCGCCGCCGACCACCGCGGGCGGCGCACTGCTCGCGCGAATCCGCAGCTCAAGCTCCCACACGAATTCGTAGCCGACGAACGCCCTCACCCATTCGACCAGTTGCGGCAGGTCCGCACCCTGCGGCGTGAAGCGCAGGTATGCGTCGATGTCGAGCGGCCCGATGACGATCCGAAAGCGATGCTGCCGGTCGGGCACCTGCTCGCCGAGCATCGCGCCTTCGGCGAGTGTCGACGGCGCGCCCGGCCGCCCCAGGTAGCTGTGATCGGCGGGGTCCAGACCGATCCAGTGGAACACGTATTCCTCGATCGCGGCAGGCACGCCGAAATAGCGTTCGAGCGTCGCGCGCAAGCCATCCGGATTGCGGGCTTCGCGCACCAGGTGCGCCGACGCCGAGAGCCGCGCATGCGCGGGCAACAGACGCCCGTCCATTTCTTTCACGTCGAGCCCGGTCAGGCTCGCGACATAGAACGAGAAGCGCTCGTCGTGCGGCCGGTCGAGACCCGCGGCGGCCTGCCCGCAAGCCCACGCGCGATACAGCAGCGTCAGATAGCGATGGTGAAAGATATCGAGAAAATTGACGAGCGTCGCGTCATGCCGGCTCTCCTGCCGCTCGCGCGCGATCTCCGTGACGTGAATCGGCAGCGGTCCATTGGGGCCGAGCATGCCGAGGCCGAACACGCGCACTTTGAGCCGCCCGTTCGCTGCGCCGATGCTCGCGATCTCGCGCGGCGCGAATGCGAGGCTCGGTTGCTGCCCGAGGCGAAACGGCTCGGCCTGCGGACGCTGCGCGGTACCCACCGGATCGATGCGCGCATCGGCACCGATGCGTCGCAGCAACGGGAAGAACCCATGACGCCAGGGCTCGGCCTGCAGGTGTTCGAGCAGTTCGGGGGACAGCGCGGTGTCGCGCACGACCGCCTTGAGCGTGGCGCGCTCCATCACGCGACTCCGCGCGCGCCCATGCGCACCGGCCAGCGCGCGACGCGCCCGCGTTGCATCGAATGCAGTTCGGTCTGCGTGAACACGTTGGTCGACACGTGCCGCGCCAGATAGTGTTCGAGAATCAGGCCGAACAGATACGGGCTCACCCCGGAGAAACCGGCCTCGTCGACCGTCAGCGAACAGTCGATGCCGCGCCCGAAAACCAGCGGGCCGCTACCCGGCAGTTTGCGCGTGACCGGCGTCGTCTTCACGCCGATCAGACTTTCGACCTGGCGCCGCTGCGCGTCATCGTCGACGCTCAGAAAGAGGCGCAACAGATCGCGCAGACCCTGACCGCCCGCGCGATGATCGAGATCCTCCAGCGGCAGGTAGTTGAAGTTCAACTGGCGAATCAGACGCCACGCCATCTCGCGCTCGGCATACGGCGGGCGCGGTGCGCTCGGCGCGCGGATCAGTCCGACGCTTTCGAGCGGCGCGGATTCCGCCGCCGTCAGATCGTGCACGCCGTCGCGCGGCACGAGGCTCGGCAGATCGCGATTGGTCAAGTGCGCATCGACGCTCAGATAGCGGATGTCCTCCGCGTACGGAGCCTCGTTCTGGTCCACCAGCGACACGAACACCTCGGTGCTTGCGTACGGCGTGCGCGTGCCATAGCGCCGCGCCGAATCCGACGCGAGCCGCCGTTCGCGGCGCGCGGAGAAATACCGTCCGTGATTGCCCTCGTCGTTGTTCAGCGTCTGATAGAGCGGACGGAACTCCAGTTCAGCCGACGTGGCCGCGACCTGGCCGTACATCGCGTCGACGGAGAACACCTCGTAGTCGAGCGGCGCAAGGCGCGCGGGCACCAGCCGGAACTCCGTCGCCGCGGCCGACAATTCGACCCGGTCCGTGCGCTTCGGAAACAGGTTGATCACCGGCGTGCAGAACAGCGCGAAGCGTGTCGCGTCGACCAGGTTCGCGAGCCGCTCGGGCGACTGGTCGAGCAGCACGACGATCTCCGCTTCGCGTCCGCCGATGCGCCGCAAGCCGCCCTCGAGGCCGTTCAACGCGAAGAAGTAGAAGCGGCTCGGGCACGCGAAGTATTCGTGCAGCAGGTTGTGTCCATGAAACTTCGACCACGTGAGCGGCAGCAAACCCTGATCGAGCCCGAGCCCCTCATGAGCGACCGCGTTGGCGGTGACCGCATGCAGTTGGCCGGCCGCGCCGAACTGGCCGGGCGCGCCGGTCAGACTCGCGACGCCCGCCGTATGCAGCAGCTCGAACAGGTGCGAGGCCACCTGCTCGTCGCCGGCGAGGTAGATCGGCAGGCGGTCGAGTCCCTTGAGATCGGCGATGCGCGCGTTGCCCGTCATGCGCAGCCGCAGCCGCAGCGCGCCGCGCACGTGGGTATGCGCGGGCACGTAGCGCTCGAGCGCGGGAATGTCCGGCGGAATGCCGGTCAGGCGCGCGGCGACGATTTCCAGCGGATAGAGCATGACATCCTGGCTGCTGCGAAACTGGCAGGCGGTTTCCTCGCCGTGCGGCACGCGTGCGGTGAAGGCCGTATCGCGCGCGATGCGAAACCCCTCGACCAGATGGCCTTCCGTGCTGCTCGGGTAGAGTCGCGCGACCGCCATCGACGGCGTCGGCGCCACATAATTCGGGTACAGCACTTCGAGCAGGCGCCCGGTGAAGCGCGGAAACTCCGCGTCGAGCTTCAGCTGCATGCGCGCGGACATGAAGCAGAACGATTCGATCAGGCGCTCGACGTACGGATCGGCCACCTCGCCCGCCTGCATGCCCAGGCGTCGCGCGATCTTAGGATGGCTCTGCGCGAACTCCCCGGCGAGTTCGCGCAGGTAGATCAGCTCCTGGTTGTAGTAGTCGAGCAGCCGTGGGTCCATATCGTGTTCTCCGCGTTCGCTTTTTTCTTGCAGGAAGCTGCTTCAGCGCTTCCGCGTGCCGGTCACGCTTACCTGACTCGTTTCCAGATCGAGCGAGCTTTGCACCATGAATTCGAGCGGATACGGGTCCATCTGGATCATGCCGCGCACCTCGAACGCCAGGCTGTTGTACTGGCCGGCGGGATCCGCTGCCTTCAGCGGCGCGAGCGCGAGCGTTTGCGGAATCAGGCGCGGCTCGAAGTCGAGGATCGCGCGCCGGATCACCTGCTCGATCTCGGCCCACCTGCGCGACGCGATAAACGCACCCGCGAGCGGCGGCACGCCGAAGTTGAGGGTCGAGGACGCCGCCTCGGGATAGCGTTCGCGATCGATGAGGTCATCGATGCTGGTCGTGTTGAGCAGAAACGCCAGATCGCGTTGCAGGATGTCGCGCGCATCTGCGCGCGCGTGACGGTGTACTCGCCGGGGGCTTCGGCCTGCCGCGGCGGCGCGTCGTCGCGCAGACGGTCGAGCAGGGTCGGCAGCAGGCGGGCGTTGGGGCGGCGCGGGCTGGAGAGGCCGTCGCGGGCAGCGCGTACTGCGCGCTGTTCATGTGCGTCGCGCCCATCGGATACTTCGCGTGGCTGGCCGCGCAAGCGGTCGGCAGCGCCGTTACGCCCGGTCATCGGGCGCGCTCGGTGGGTCGAGCGACATGCCGCGCGGCGTGCTCGCGTTGAATTCAAGTCGACTGGATGACGAGCCGTTCATACGGTCTCTTCCGGGCTGCTGCTCGTAAGCGGCGCGATCAGCGGACTGTCGATACCGAGCGCCTGATGCTCGCGGCGCACGAGCATCGGCGGCAATGCGGGCGAACGCCGCGCCGCCGCGGCGTGATATTCGGCGGTCGCGAACAGCCGCAGGATCTCAGGCACCGGCCCGGCTTCCGCGAGGTCCGGCGCATCGGCTTTCGCGAGCGGCCCGAACGCCTGTTCGAGCGATCTGGCGCCGGCGAGCAGCGCCTCGACCGTTTCTTCGGATGACTGACCGTCCACCGGTTCTCCCGATGTGTCGCTCGCGACCACCACCGGCGTGGTCCAGCCGTCAGCGAACGACGCCTGAGGGTCGTCGAGCGCGCGGCGGTACTGGTCATGCAGCAGGTCGATCAGGTCGAGGGCCGCCGCGTCGCCCGACTTGGCGACGCTGGCGGTGGACGCGCCGATCAGGCCGAACACGGCTCGGGCGCCACGCACGTCGTGCGCTGCGGAGAAGCCGCGAGCCTGAGCATCTTCGATGCCGGCGCTCTCTTCCGGCCGGCGATATGGTGCGTCCGAAAGCATGGGGCCGTCATTGCGCCGTGGGGTGATCAACATGCGATTTGCCTGGGTGGTTGGATAAGCGCTTGATAGGCGCCTGGTGGGCGCTTAATCAGCAATAATGGCGGATTTTAAACACGATTAATCATGGCGAGTCGAGTGGAGATGCAATTTGACGTTTATTTGCCAGATTTTCCCGCCGAGACATCAAATAACCGATCTTATTTTTGTGATCCAATTTTTACACTTATAGATTAACCCGTTCACAGAAAGTCGACAGAAATCACACCCTTAAATACAAGATAAGCAAAATGCATTTTCCCTAAAAATGCTCCCATTTAGCTCGACCACGCGCCCCTACGGCCTCCCGCGCTACTTGTGGCCATCCTGAAACTTCCCAACCATCCATACGAAACATTTCAATTGACAATTATTCGATATCTCTTATTTGAAATGCAATTGACTAAACCTGCCGACTCGTCGTTTAATTTCGCGCACCGACGAAATAACGATTTCACCAGTGCAGGACCATGCACGCGCGGCTTATCAAACGAACAACCATTGCGGAGCGCCCCATTGACGACTTCACGACAGGCCCTATTCGGCAAACTCGGGGCAACGCTGTTTCGCAGCGTCGAGTCGGCCACAGCCTTTTGCAAGCTGCGCGGCAATCCCTACGTGGAACTCGTGCACTGGCTGCATCAGCTGTTGCGGTTGCCCGATAGCGACCTGCACCGCATCGTCAGGCATTGCGGTATCGAGCGCGACCTGCTCGAACGCGACATGGCGCACGCGCTCGCCGCGTTGCCGGCGGGCGCGAGTTCGATCAGCGATTTTTCTCATCACGTGGACGCGGCGATCGAGCGCGCATGGGTGCTCGCCACGCTGAACTTCAACGAGGCGCGCGTGCGCGGCGCATGGCTCGTCGCCGCACTCGTCAGGACACCTGAGTTGCGGCGCGTGCTGCTCTCCATCTCCGCGTTGTTCTACAAGATTCCGCTCGACGGCCTCGCCGAGCAATTGCCCGCGTGGATCGACGGCTCCCCTGAGACGGCCGACAAGCCGTACGACAACAGCGACTTCTCCACCGCCACACCCGGCGAAGCGTCGAACGCGCTCGGCTCGCCGGCGCCCGTCAATGCGTCGCCGCTGGAAAAGTTCTGCAGTGACCTGACGGCGCGCGCGCGCGACGGCGCAATCGACCCCGTCGTCGGCCGCGACTTCGAAATTCGCACGATGATCGACGTGCTGCTGCGGCGCAGCCAGAACAATCCGCTGCTGACCGGCGAGGCCGGGGTGGGCAAGACCGCGGTCGTCGAAGGTCTCGCGCTCGCGATCGCCGCCGGCACCGTACCACCCAGGCTGACTGGCGTGCGCCTGCTGAGTCTCGATGTCGGCGCGCTGCTAGCCGGCGCGAGCATGAAGGGTGAGTTGAAGCGCGTCTGAAAGGCGTGCTGGAGGCCGCCAGCAAATCGCCGGGGCCCGTGATCCTGTTCGTCGACGAAATCCACACGCTGATCGGCGCCGGCGGCCAGGCGGGCACCGGCGACGCGGCCAATCTGCTAAAGCCGGCGCTTGCGCGCGGCACCGTGCGTACCATCGGCGCGACGACGTGGGCGGAGTACAAGCGCCACATCGAGAAAGACCCGGCGCTCACGCGGCGCTTTCAGGTGCTGCAGGTCGGGGAGCCGCAAGAGCTTGCCGCGATCGATATGGTTCGCGGGCTTGCCCCGACCTTCTCGAAGCATCACGGCGTGATGGTTCGCGACGAAGCGATTCGCGCAGCCGTGACGCTTTCGCATCGCTATATTCCTTCGCGCCAGTTGCCGGATAAGGCGATCAGTCTGCTCGACACCGCCTGCGCGCGAGTCGCGCTATCGCAGCACAGCGATCCGCGCGAATTGCAGAACGTGCGGCAACGGCTGCTGGCGGCGCGCGTCGAACGGGACCTGCTCGAACAGGAAGCGCGCATCGGGCTCGACGCCGGCAAGGCGCTGGCCGCGGTCAGTGCGCGCATCGATGCGCTCGCCTCGCTGGAGCACGTGACGCACGCACGCTGGAAGGCGCAACTCGAAGCCGCGCAGGCACTGCTCGCCGCGCGCGCGGCGGCCGTCACCGGCCACCCTGACGACACCACGCAGCACACGCTGCGCGAACTCGAACACACACTCAAGCGCTTGCAAGGCGACACGCCGATGGTGTTTCCCGAAGTCAGCGAGGCGCTCGTCGCCGAGGTCGTCGCCGACTGGACCGGCATCCCGGTCGGCCAGATGGTGACCGACGAAGTGGCCGCCGTGCAGACCTTGCCGGCCACGCTCGCAGAGCGCGTGATCGGCCAGTCCGGCGCGCTGGAGCAGATCGGCGAGCGCATGCAGACAGCGCGCGCCGGGCTGACCGATCCCAACAAGCCGCTCGGCGTGTTCCTGCTGGCGGGCCCGTCGGGCGTGGGCAAGACGCAGACCGCGCTCGCGCTCGCCGAGGCGCTGTATGGCGGCGAGCAGAATCTGATCACGCTCAACATGAGCGAGTATCAGGAGGCCCACACGGTGTCCGGCCTAAAGGGCGCGCCGCCCGGCTATGTCGGCTATGGCGAGGGCGGCGCGCTGACCGAAGCCGTGCGCCGCCGCCCGTATTCGGTGGTGCTGCTCGACGAGATCGAGAAAGCCCATCGCGACGTGCACGAGATGTTCTTCCAGGTGTTCGACAAGGGCTACATGGAAGACGGCGACGGCCGCTACATCGATTTCCGCAACACTACCATCCTGCTGACCAGCAACGTGGGCTCGGAGCTGCTTGCCGGCCTGTGCGCCGGGCCATCGCCCGCACCGGACCACGAAGCGCTGCGCGACGCGCTCACTGCCGGGCTGCTGCAGGCGTTTCCCGCCGCGTTCCTCGGACGCGTGACGGTGGTGCCGTACCGGCCGCTCGCGCATGAATCGCTCGCGAGCATCGTGCGCCTGCATCTGGACCAGGTCGTGCGGCGCATGGACGGCCGCCACGGCATCGCCCTCACCTACGCGCCGCGCGTCGTCGACTACATCGTCGGACGCTGTCTCGTGCGGGAGACCGGTGCGCGCGTGCTGATCGGCTTCATCGAGCAGCAAGTGCTGCCCCGCCTTTCCGCGCTATGGCTCGACGCGTTTGCTTCGCAGCGGCCGCTCGCACGGATCGGCCTCGACATCGGCGACGACACCGCCGCGCCGGCTTCGGCGCTCGTCTTCAGCCCCGTGCATGCGGCGCACGCCGGCCACGCCGGAGATGTCGCCGTCACCGCCGAACGAGTTCCGGCCGAGCAGGCGGTCTAGTCCTGCCGGTCATTCACCCGCACCTACGGAGTCACGCATGTCCGTTTCCAACAGTTCGCAGAAACTCATCGCGCGCAATCGTGCGCCGCGTGTGCAGATCGAATACGACGTCGAAGTCTACGGCTCGGAGAAGAAGGTGGAGTTGCCGTTCGTGATGGGCGTGCTGGCCGATCTGTCCGGCAAGCCCGCCGAGCCGTTGCCCGCGGTGTCGGAGCGGCGCTTCCTCGACATCGACATCGACAATCTCGACGAACGCATGAAAGCCGTCAGGCCGCGCGTCGCGTTCGCGGTGCCGAATACGCTGACGGGCCAAGGTCAGCTGATGGTCGACATCAGCTTCGAGAGCATCGAGGACTTCTCGCCCGCGGCCGTCGCCCGCAAGGTGGATTCGCTGCGCCAGTTGCTCGCGGCACGCACGCAGCTCGCCAATCTGCAAACGTATATGGACGGCAAGTCGGGCGCGGAGTCGCTCGTCAATTCGCTGCTGCAGAACCCGCCGCTGCTCAGGTCGCTCGCTGCGGCGCCGAAGCCGCAGGCCCCCGCCGCAACGGACGAACCGACATTGGAAAGCAGCCCGGACTGAACGCTGAACGGCCCCTTCGAGGACATTGGAACGACAGACCATGACAAAGCAGCCAACCCAGGTGAGCGCCACCGAAGCGCACACACACTCCGACTTCACGCAACTGCTCACGCGCGAATTCAGAACGAAGACCGAACAGGCTCGCGAAGCCGTCGCATTCGCGGTGCAGACGCTCGCTGAACAGGCGCTGCAGCAGTCGGTCACGATCACCGACGACGCGTACAAGAGCATCGAAGCGATCATCGCGCAGATCGACCACAAGCTCTCCGAGCAGATCAACCTGATCCTGCACCACGACGAATTCCAGAAGCTGGAATCGGCGTGGCGCGGCCTGCATCATCTGGTGTCGAACACCGAGACCGACGAGCGCCTGAAGATCCGCTTCATGGATGTGTCGAAAGACGAACTGCGCCGCTCGATGAAACGCTACAAGGGTCTCGCATGGGACCAGAGCCCGCTCTTCAGGCAGATCTACGAAGAGGAATACGGCCAGCTCGGCGGCGAGCCGTATGGCTGCCTCGTGGCCGACTACTATTTCGACCACACGCCGCCCGACGTCGACCTGCTTGGCTCGCTCGCGAAGGTGTCGGCCGCTGCGCACACGCCGTTTATAGGGCGCGTCGCCGTCAGTACTGCAAATGGAATCCTGGCAGGAACTGGCGAATCCGCGCGACCTGACGAGGATTTTCGCGCAGAACCTCGAATACGCGCCGTGGAATTCGCTGCGCAGCACCGACGACGCGCGCTACGTCGGCCTCGCGATGCCGCGCTTCCTGTCGCGTCTGCCCTATGGCGCGCAAACCAATCCGGTCGACGAATTCGACTTCGAGGAAGACACCAACGGTTCCGATCACCGCCGCTACGCGTGGGCGAACGCCGCCTACGCGATGGGCGTGAACATCAACCGTTCGTTCAAGCTGTATGGCTGGTGCTCGCTGATCCGCGGCGTCGAATCGGGCGGCACGGTCGAGAACCTGCCCTGCCACACGTTCCCCACCGACGACGGCGGCGTCGACATGAAGTGCCCGACCGAAATCGCAATTTCGGACCGCCGCGAAGCGGAGCTGTCGAAGAACGGCTTCATTGCGCTGATCCACCGCAAGAACACCGGCCACGCAACCTTCATCGGCGCGCAATCGCTGCAGAAACCGGCCGAGTATCACGACGCCGACGCGACCGCGAACGCGAACCTGTCGTCGCGTCTGCCGTATCTGTTCGCGTGCTCGCGCTTCGCGCACTACCTGAAGTGCATCGTGCGCGACAAGATCGGCGCGTTCAAGGAGCGCGAGGACATGCAGCGCTGGTTGAACGAATGGATCATGAACTACGTCGATGCCGACCCGGCGAACTCCTCGCAGGAAACCAAGGCGAGCCGGCCGCTCGCCGCGGCCGAAGTGGTCGTCGAAGACGTGGAAGGCAATCCAGGCTACTACCAGGCGAAGTTCTTCCTGCGGCCGCACTTTCAGCTCGAAGGTCTGACGGTGTCGCTGCGGCTCGTCGCCAGGCTGCCGTCGGTCAAGGAAGCCGCCTGAGGCCGCCTGAAGAGCGCACGGCATTCGGGGCATCACCGGCCGGGCAATCGGAACATGCGTATGCATTTTCAACCAAGGAGTGAGCAAGATGGCACAAGACATTTTTCTGAAGATCGACGGCATCAACGGCGAGTCGCTGGACGACAGGCACAAGGACGAGATCGAGGTCCTGACGTGGGACTGGGAAATCCTGCAGGACTCGACGATGCACGCCGGCAGCGGCGGCGGCGCCGGCAAGGCCACCGTCAAGGACCTCACGTTCGAACACTGGATCGACCGTGCGAGTCCAAATCTGATGAAGTACGCGCTGACCGGCAAGCACATCGATCAGGCCGTGCTCGTGATGCGCAAGGCCGGCGGCAATCCGCTCGAATACCTGAAGGTCACGATGAGCGACGTGCTGGTCACGCGCGTGAAGCCGTCGGGCAGCCGCAACGACGTCGAGCGCAGCCTTGAAAGCGTGTCGCTGTCGTTTTCGAAGGTCAAGCAGGAATACGTCGTGCAGAACGCCCAGGGCGGCAGCGGCGGCGCCGTGACGGCGAGCTTCGACATCAAGGGCAACAAGGAAGCGTAAGCGCCGGTGTCGTTCGACCCGGCACAGGTCGTGCGCGGGGTTTTCCATTTTCCAGGTTGACCTGCCGTCGTGACGCTGGTTGCGACGGCTCTTATTGCGGCCCCGAATGCGCCTGATTTCCCCTGTCATTGTTCTCGCGTCCGCGCTCATGCTGACAGCGTGCGCGAGCAGCGATCCGACACCGTCGAAGGTGCCGATCCGGCTCGACCTCTCGGTGGTGGCCTCCGCCCGTGTCAATCCCGACGACCAGAAGCGGGCCGCGCCGATCGTCGTGCGGATCTACGAACTCAAAACCGACTCCGCGTTCGCCACCGCGGACTACTTCTCGTTGCAGGACCAGGACAAGACCGTGCTCGCCAGCGACCTCGTGCGGCGTGACGAGTTTCAGCTGCGTCCGGGCGACAGGAGAGTCTTCCAGCGAACCACCGACCCGGCGACGACGCGGCTCGGCATCCTCGCCGCCTATCGCGATCTGCCGAATTCGGTGTGGCGCGAGGTCTACACGCTGCCCACCACGCCCAATGCGGCCTGGTATTACCGTTCACCGAAACTGAAACTGACCGTCGATCTCGATTCGAACGCGATCCGGATCACCGAAAGCAAATAGCGCTATACCACGTGGAACGAATGCATGAGCTGGCATAACAAGGTCGTCTGGAGCGAAGGGCTGTTCTTGCGCCCCCAGCTATTCCAGCAGCAGGAGCGTTACCTCGAGCACTACGCGCACAAACGCGCGGCATCGCTCTCGCCGTTCTTCTTTGGCTTCGACCACTACAGCATCGACACCGAGGCGCTCGCGCTCGGCAAGGTGATCGTGCGCTCCGCGAGCGGCATCTTCGCGGACGGCACGCCGTTCGACGCGCCGGGCAACACGCCGCCGCCCGCGCCGCTCACGATCCGCCCGGAACATCTCGACCAGTTGATCTGCGTCGCGTTGCCAATCCGCGTGCCCAACGGCGAGGAGATCAGCTTCGAGCCCGCCGCCGATTCGCTCGCGCGCCATGCCGCGTTCGACACCGAACTGCGCGACACGAACTCGATCGCCCAGGGTCCGAAGACCGTGCAGTTGGCCCATCTGCGGCTGCGGCTCGTCCCCGAAAAAGAACTGACCGATGCGTGGATCGGGCTTGCGCTCACGCGCGTGAAGACCATCCGCGCCGACGGCAGCATCGAACTCGACGACACGCTGGTGCCGCCGGTCGCGGGCTACGGCGCGAGCGCGCTGCTCACGAGCTGGCTCGCGAAGATCCACGACCTCACGCGCCTGCGCGCGAATGCGCTGGCGGCGCGGCTGACGGGCGGCGACGGCAAGGCCGGCACGACTGCGGAGGTATCGGACTACCTGCTGCTGCAAACGCTGAACCGCTACGAACCGCTGCTTCAGCATCTGCGCCGCGTGCCGACGGCCCCGCCCGCCGATCTCTACGCGTTGCTGCTCGGCATGGCGGGCGAGCTGTCGACCTATGTGCGCACCGATACGCGCAGGCCGCTCGACACGCATCCCGCTTATCAGCATACGGCGCCGCATGTGTGCCTGAAGCCTGTCGTCGACGACACGCATCGGCTCCTGAACGCCGTGCTGGTGCGCAGCGCGCAGAGTATTCCGCTCAAGGACCAGGGCCACGGCATGCGCAACGCGGTGGTCGATCCGGTCGAAATGCAGGGCTTCACCGCCGTGGTGCTCGCGGTGTCCGCGCAGATGCCGCCGGACGTGCTGCAGCAGCAGTTCGCCGCGCAAGCCAAGGCGGGCCCTTCCGAGCGGTTGCCGGACCTCGTGCGCGGACATCTGCCCGGCATCGCGTTGCAGGCGCTGCCGGTGCCGCCACGGCAGATTCCGTTCAACGCCGGGTACATCTATTACGAGCTGGCGAGGATGGGGCCGCTATGGGAAGAAGTCGCGCGGCATGGCGGACTGGCGCTGCACGTCGCGGGGGAGTTTCCTGCGTTGAAGCTCGAGTTGTGGGGTGTGCGAGGGTAGGTGCGGGTCGTGGGGTGCGGCGATGGACTGAAGCGATTTATCACGAACCTCACGCGAAGCGGGTAGCGCTCGCCCCATCACCCGAGCACGCACACCTCCACGGAAAAGCGCCTTTAAAAACCAACACCCCAACCCCGAACGCCGCATCACCACAAGGCTCAACGCTCAATGAACGATTTAACCAGCGATGCCGGCGCCGGCGCCCACACCGAGGCAATCTCCACGACGGCGCCGGCGCCCGGTCCCGTGCCCACTGTGGACTTCACCTCGCGCCTGAGCGCCGTGAAGCGCGCAAAAAACCCCCTTCTCGAAGCCGCTGCCCCCCTGCTTCGCGCGCAGGCCGACATGCCCATGTACCTCGAAAGCGAGGCCATCGTCGAACTGCGCTTCCTGCTCGAACAGGAAGTCCATCTGTTCCAGAAACTCTGCGAACAGGCCAACATCCGCCACGACCACATGCTCGGCGCGAGCTATTGCCTATGCACCGCGCTCGACGAAGCGGCCACGCAGACCGCCTGGGGAAAAATCGGCAACAGCGGTCTCGAATGGATCACGACCGGCCTTGCATCCGCGATGCACGAGGACCGTCAGGGCGGCGACAAGGTCTATCTGCTGATCGGCCGCCTGATGACCGAACCGCAGCAACACCTCGACCTGCTGGAAGTGATCTACCGCGTGCTGAGCCTTGGCTTCGAAGGACGCTATCGCTATCAGACCGACGGCCGGCGCAAGCACGAAACCGTCCGCCAGCGTCTCTACAACGAACTCTCGGCGCAGCGCGGCGCAGTGCCCGTCGCGCTGTCTGCGCATTGGCAAACGGACGTCAAAGGCAAACGCCAATCGTTCTACGACTTCCCCGTGTGGATCACCTTCGCCGTGTTGTCGCTGATCCTGCTCGGGCTATTCGGCTACTACAAATAACGAGCTGCTCAATCACGGCGCCGAAGTACAAAAACAGATCGCCGATATCGCGCGCCTGACGCCGCCCGCGGCCAGGCCGTCGTTGCATCTGAAGCAGTTGCTCAAGGACGAGATCGCAGCCGGCACGGTCAGCGTCCACCAAGACGCGCATCACAGCGCGGTGACGTTCCGCGGCGACGCGATGTTCGCGCCCGGTGGCGTGTCGGTCGACCACTCCATGGGGCCGCTGATCGCGAAGATCGCCGCCGAAATCGTCAAGGTGCCGGGCAAGGTCACCGTGTTGGGCTACGCCGACAACGTGCCGGTCAAAAGCCGTCAGTTCGCTTCTAATGACGCGCTCTCCGAAGAGCGCGCCACTCAGGTCATGCAGATGCTGCAAGCATCCGGCGTACCGGCGAGCCGTCTCGAAGCGCTCGGCAAGGGCGAAGCCGATCCGCTTGGCGACAACAGAACCGCGCGGGGCCGCGCGCAAAACCGTCGCGTGGAAATCAGCGTGGCCGAATGAGCACGACTTCCAGCTATCTCGGGACTCAAGCATGAAGAAGTTCTTCTCCTTTCTGGCGTCGCGTCAGTTGCCAGCCTTCGTCGCCCTCCTGATCGTCGCGCTGCTGATCTGGTTCGTCGGCCCGCTGCTGGCATTCGGCGGACTGAAGCCGCTCGCCGGCATCGGCATGCGCATGCTGGTGATCGCACTGCTGCTCGGCGGCGCGCTGCTGTGGCTCGCCGGCTGCTCCGCGTCGCCGGCGTTCGTCGCGCTGCTGTGCCTGTTGATCTGGTACGCCGCGCCGCTGCTGAGCTTCGGCGACGCGGCGCCCTTTGTATCGCCAGCGGCCCGCGTGATCGCCATCGCCGTCGTGCTAGGCGTCTTCGCTGCGTACTGGGCGTTCCGCTTGTGGCAGAAGATGCGCGCCGATAGACACTTCGTCGACCGCGTGCTGACGTTCGGCGCCAGGAAGGAAGCATCGCCGGCTGCGAAAGCGCTCGATGAAGTCAGCCAGATCGTCTCCGGCGCGATGGCGCGTCTGAAGGCGATGCGTACCGGCGCGCGTGGACTGGGCCGTCTCTTTCAGGGCAAGCGTTACTTGTACGAACTGCCGTGGTACATCACGCTCGGATCGAAAGCGTCAGGCAAGACGAGCGCAATCCTGCAGGGCGGCTTGTCGCTTCCGGTCGCGGATCAAATGCATCGCTCAGCCCGCGCGCTGAGAGAGAGCACCGCTCATGTCGACTGGTGGCTGACGGATCACGCGGTGCTGATCGATACAGCCGGGCACTACACGCGTCATGGCACGTCCACGTCCAAGCTGCCCGCCGTCAATGCGCCATCGGACGACAACGCTAAAAGGGAAGCAAAGAAAGCGGACCAGGACAAGAGCAACGGTGCCCAATCAGCGCCGGCCAATCAGTCTGACACCTCCACTCTTCGCGCCGAGTCCGAAACGATCCGGCAGACTCACGACCGGGCCGAATGGCTCGGCTTCCTCGCGATCCTGCGCCAGCAGCGCCCGCGTGCGCCGATCAACGGCGCGTTGCTCACCGTCGATCTGGCGCAACTGACGAGTCAGGACGAAACGACACGCATCGCAGAAGCGGCGGCGCTGCGCGCGCGTCTTGCCGACCTTCGCAGCGAACTCGGAATCCGCTTCCCCGTCTATCTGCTGGTGACGAAGCTGGACCAGCTGACCGGCTTCACCGAATACTTCGAATCACTGACTGACGAAGGACGCGCGCAGACCTGGGGCTTTACGCTGCCATACGGCAATGAAACGATTGCGAAGGAAGGCATCCGCGCGCGCTGCGACGAAGAACTCGACCTGCTCGCCGCGCGCCTCGCGAACGGTGTCAACACGCGCCTTCAGGATGAATACGACGTGGACCGGCGCCGCAAACTCGCGGCGCTCGCCGAGGAGTTCACGGCGCTCATCGGGCCGGTGGGCGAGCTGGTCGAACGGGTGTTTCTGGATTCGCGCTACGACGACACGCAGCGCTATGCGACGCTGCGCGGCGTCTATTTCACCAGCGCTGCGCAGGGCACGGCCGAACTCGCCGCGCAACGCCGAACCGTCGTGCAGAGACTGGCTGTCATCCTCGGGCATCCGTTGCGCTCGACCGCGTCGCGGCAAGCCGGCAACGACAGCTACTTTCTGCGCGATCTGCTGACGAAGGTTGTGTTCCCGGAAGCGCAGCTCGTGCGTCCCAACCTCCGCTGGGAGTTTCGCTTCCGCCTGCTGCGCCTGACCGGTCACGCGCTCGCGCTGTTGCTGTTCATCTGGCTCGCCGCCGGCGTGTGGGTCAGCTTCGGTAACAACACCGCCTATCTCGACGCCGTGGCGAAGAAAGCCCCGGCACTCGCGGCCAGGGTCGAGCACCTCTACACGGAGCCCAACTTCGGAGCCCTGCCCGATACGCTGACCGACGCGCGCTATCTCGCCACGCATGCGGGCCTCGACCTCGCTGAACCGGACGGTGCGTATCGCTTTGGTCTGTACACGGCGCCCGGCGTCGTCGCCGAAAGCCGTCAAACCTACAACGCGCTCGAAGACAATCTGCTGTTGCCGCAACTCGTCAAGCGCATCGAGTCGGTGCTTTCCGAGTCCATTGCGAAGCGGGACCCGAAGGCCGCCTACGACGCGCTGCGCGTGTACCTGATGCTTTACGACAAGGCGAAGTTCAACGCCGACGATGTCAAGGCATGGGTGCTCGACGACTGGGCGAAAACCGACAGCGCGGCCATCTTCGGCGGCCGCGCATCGATGATCGAACACGTGCAGCAGTTGTTCTCAGGCGATCGCGCCGTGCAGCCGCCGTCGATCCGCAACGACGCGCTGATCCAGCAGGCCCGTTCGTTCCTCGACAGCAGCAACGCAACCGGGCGGCTTTACAAGCGCGCGAAAGCGGCCCTGCAGAAGGAAGCGCCGGACGAGTTCACGTTGCTGCGCGCGGTCGGCCCGCAAGCCGGCACGGTTTTCACCCGGGCGAGCGGCGCGCCGGTGTCGCGCGGCGTGCCGGGCCTCTTCACGTTCGACGGCTATCGCAACCTGTTCGACAAGCGTCTGCAAGAGTTCGTGCAGGTCGCGCAAGGCGACGATGCGTGGGTGATGGGCCGCGCCTATCTGGGCGAGGCTCAAAAAAAAAACGGCTGAGTTGGCGAGTGCCGCGACCGGCGCCGACGATCCGTTGACCGAGGCGATCCGGCGTCTCTATCTGAGCGAATACGCGCAGCAGTGGGACGCGTTTCTCGGCGACATCCGCACGGTCACCGGCACGAGTCTCGCGTTCGATCTGCAGGTGCTGCGCAGTTTCGCGGCGCCCGATTCGCCGCTCGCGCGCCTCGCGCGCGCCGCCGTTCACGAGACCAGTCTGACGCAAGCGGTCGCGGCCGGCGACGGTTCTTTCCTGCAGAGAGCCTCGGCGCAGCTCGGCCAGGCAGCCGGCAAGGCGCTCGTCATCCGCGCCGCGGAGCGCGTCGAGCGAGAGCTGGTCGACAATCGTTTTGCCGCGTTGCGCGAAGTGGTGACCGGCAACGCCGAGGTGCAGAGCCCCGCGCAAAGCGCGGCGACGCCCGCGCGCCAAACGGGCCTGGACGGCGTGACGAGTCTGTTGAACGACTACTACACGACGCTCACCGTGGCCGACAACGCGCTCGTCAACAACAGCATGCCGCCCGCGAGCGACACGACGGCCAAGCTCAAGATGACCGCGAACACGATGCCCGCACCGCTGCGCGAGGTGCTGCTCGATCTCGCGGCGCAAGGCTCGCGCGAAGTCAATCAGGAAATCGGTCAGTTGCTGTCGCGGCAGATGCAGGCGGTGGTCGGCGACGTCTGCCGCCTGAACGCGGAAGGCAACTTTCCGTTCGCCGCCGACAGCAAGCGCGACATCGGTGTCGACGACTTCACGCGCATGTTCGCGCAAGGCGGCGTGATCGACGACTTCTTCGTGAAAACGCTCGCTCCGTTCGTCGATACGTCGGCGAATCCATGGCGCTACAGGACCCTCGCGGGCGCGACGGAGCCCGTCCAGGGACCCGACCTGGAACCGTTCCAGCACGCGCGGGCGATCCGCGCGATGTTCTTCGCCGATACGGGCCAGAAGCAGTTGTCATGGAAGGCGGACATTCGCGTGGCCGAACTCGATCCGAGCATCAGCGGCCTGACGATCGACATCGACGGCCAGAGCCTGCTCTACCAGCACGGACCGGTTGCGCCGTTCACGGTGAGCTGGCCTGGGCCGCGTGGCGGCGTGCACGCGGACATCACCGCGCATCCGCGCATCCGGCCCGACACGTCGACGCTCGCGGCGGATGGCCCGTGGGCGCTGATGCGGCTGCTGCAAAAGGGAAGCGTCGTCGAAACGGCCACGCCTGGCCGCACGCGCGTCGCATTCGACTTCGACGGGCGCAAGGCGGTGCTCGATATCGCCAGCACCGGCAGCGTCGCCAATCCGCTGACAAGCGACGTGCTGCGCACATTCAGATGCCCGACTTCGATGGCGGTGTTCAGCCTCGCCGACAGCGGACCGCCGCCGGGTTTGCCAGCGGCCCATTCGCTGTCGCTTCCAGGCATGCCTGCGAAGCGCTGACCAAGGCGCGTCGTAACAACACTCATCCAGATCAATCATCGGCGAAGCAACATGCAGATACGACACACCGTTATGGTCATTTGCTGGGCGATCGCCACGTTGGCACCCGGCGCCGCTACGCTCGCGGCCTACAGGGAAGAATGGCCAGGCGCTCGCGAACCGGACCCACTCCGCGCGACGGCAGCGCGCGCACGGCTCGCGGCCGGCAAACGGAATCGGAATGCGCGCGGCACGACCAGGCCAGCAGCGCCGAAGACTATTGCGCGCGCGGCTCATGCGCCGCAAACGGCGTCGTCGGACCCGATCGGTGCTTTCGCGGTGAACGGACGACGCACGCGATGACCGGCCCGGTCACGAATCCGTTACTCGCCGCGGCGCGCCCCGTGCTGCGTTCGCTGGCCAACGTCCCGCCATGGCTCGACACCGGCGAAGTCGACCCGTTTCGCAACCGCTTGCTGCGCGATCTGCGCGTGTTCCAGAAGCTCTGCGAACAGACCGACATCCGGCGCGACCATGTGCGTGACGCTCGCTATTGCCTGTGCACCGCGCTCGACGAAGCCGTCATGCGGACCACCTGGGGCAAAGGCGGCCACACCGGCGTCGAATGGAGCGACGCGAGTCTCGCCGCCGCGATGGGGGATGACCGTCAGGGCGGCGACCGTGTCTATCGTTTGATCGAGCAGTGGATGTCCGCGCCGCGAGAACATCTCGATGTGCTCGAAGTCGCTTACGTGATCCTCAACCTCGGCTTCAAGGGACGCTACCGCATCGCAGCAGACGGCACGCGCAAACTCGAAGCCGTCCGCCGACAACTGCGGGATGCGATCGTGGCATTGCGCAGTCCCAAGGCGGACGCATTGGTGTCGCGCGCACAATTCGAAGGGCAGGCGCTGCGCAAAGCGCCGCGCCGGTGGTCCGTGCTCTGGTTATCTCTGATCGTGCTGACAGCGATGGTGGCAGGGGCACTCGCCTTCGTCACTCACGATGGACAGAACAGGAGCGCCGGGACGCCGTCCGCCGCAGCGCCCAGTCGCGATCTGCACAGTCTTCTTGACGACGAAATCGCATCTGGCGTCGTCAGCCTCAAGGAGGACGCCTCTCGCACGTCGATCACGTTCCGCAACGACAGTATGTTTGCGCCGGGCGGCGCAAGTTTGAACCCGTCGCTGGCGCCTCTTGTCGCGAGAGTCGCTGCGGAACTCGCGAAGATGCCGGGCAAGGTGACGGTAAGCGGCTATACGGACAACGTCCCGATCCGCGGCCGCGACTTCGCGTCGAACCGGATATTGTCCGAACAGCGCGCGGAGCAGATCATGCGGCTACTCAAGGCAGCGGGCGTGTCCGCGAGCCGCATTGAAGCGGTCGGCCACGCGGACGCGGACCCGGTTGCCGATAACGGCACGGCTGAAGGCCGCGCGAAGAACCGCCGGGTCGAAATCACCGTTGCGCGGTAGGGGATGGCAACGAAGCGAGCATGGCGACGGCGAGTGCATCGCAACAGGTCAATACGATCGAAGAACGCACGCATGCTCGTCACCGCTGGACCGCTGGGCACACCTATTGCTGCATTCCGCTCAGCGGCAATAACTCGTCAAAGCACGCGGTGCACACGACGAATCGCCGTTTCGACGTTCATCCAGCAATCCATCGGTGGGAGGCCCCATGCTTCGATACGCTGCAATATTCTTCATCATCGCCATCATCGCCGCGGTATTCGGCTTTGGCGGCATCGCTGCCGGCGCAACGGAAATCGCCAAGGTCCTGTTCTTCATCTTCGTGGTGATCTTCCTCGTCACCCTGCTGATGGGCGTGATGCGACGCTGACCAGCGCGTCCGGTATCAACGCGCCAACAGTTGTCATGGACGCCCCGATGCAACGGCAAGCTCCAATGCAATACTTGCCGCACGGTATTGCAATAGTTGCTGCCCGCATCGGGGTTTCAATCTCTGCTCACCGCACATGCCACGTCAGACGCGAATCGCGCGCGCTCACTCGAAGCGGTGCCAGGCTGTCACGGCTTCTGTGACGCTATCAGCGGGTCATCATCTGTGCGGATCGCCGTCGGCGCAGTGTCGCTTTCGAGCTTGAGCATGCGAGCGCCCTCCTCGCAATGTCGTAAAAACTCACATGCAATTCAGGCGATGTTTTCCGCTTCGTAAAGACGGCGGCCGGCGGCATCCTTTGCGCCCAGGATCGGTTCGAAATCGATCGGCCACTCGATGCCGATGTCCGGATCGGACCACCAGATGCAGCGCTCCAGTTCAGGGAACCAGTACTCGGTGGTCTTCCACACGCACTCGGCGACATCGGACAGCACCACGAATCCGTGCGCAAAGCCCGGTGGCACCCACATTTGCCGCTGATTGGCCGCGCTCAGATGCGCGCCGCACCATTTGCCGAAGTTCGGCGAATTGAGACGCACATCCACGACGACGTCGAACACTTCGCCCGCCACCACCCGTATCAGGCGTCCCTGCGGACGTTGCACCTGATAGTGCAGCCCGCGCAACACGCGGCGCACCGCGCGCAAATGCCGGTCCTGCACAAAATTGAAACCTTGCGAGACGTCGTCGGCAAACTCGTCCGCACTGAAGCTCTCGAAGCAAAAGCCGAATTCGTCGCAGAACACCTCGGGCTCGATGAGCTGGACCTCCGGCAACGCCGTCGCCATTACCTTGTTGCCCATTGCCGCTATGCTCGTAAGAAGGCTGGCCGGCGAAATGACGGCCGCCGCTGCGGCCGCATCGAACGACGATGAGGCGCACCCGTCGGCACGGGCGCCTTGCTTACATGCTACGCCTCATTTGATACCCTGCTGCGCGCCCGATATTCCGTGGGTGAGAGCGCCATGCGCTTGCGGAAGATTTTCGCGAGGCGATCGCCGTTGCCGGTGCCGCTGCGGCGCGCGATCTTGTCGACCGGCAATTCGGTCTCGGTGAGGAAGTTGCACGCGATGCGCAGCCGCACCTGGAGCAGATAGTCCGAAGGCGTGACCTGCATTTCGTGCTTGAAGCGCCGCAGGAAATTGCGCTCGCTCATCGCCGCCACCTGCGCGGCGTCGGCCACCGACACCGGACGGTCGCAGTTCGCTTCCATCCAGCGCGCTGCGGCGCGGATTTTCTCGGCCACGCTGAGCGTGCCGCCTTCGGCCGGCAACGGCACCCATGTCGCGGCCATGCCTGGCATCACGCGGTCGGCGACGCTGCGCGCGAGTTCGGCGCCGAGGTCGCGCTTGATGAACATCAACGCACTGCGCGCGCAATCGTGCCGGTCGTTGATGGCGTTGAGCGCGGACTCGCTCGACGCGCCGCCGGGGTAGCGGTTCAGTTGCAGCCCGTCATGGTCGGTGGGGCCCGCCGCTTCCAGCACGAGCCGGCCGTCGCCGATCGTTTCGATCGCCCGGGTGCGCGCCTGCACCGTGCGCAGCCAGTTGAGCAGCCGTTCGTCGCGTGCGGCCTCGCGCGCACCGTAGCCGCCCGCGATGAACAGCACGTCGAAGCCGCTGCTATAGCGTGTGTCGATCCGTTCGGTCCAGATTCGCGCCGAGGACGAACTGGCGACGCTGCCGCCGTCCAGCGACAGAAACTGCACTTCGTAAGGCGGCTCCTCGCCGGCGCGCGAGCCCGCGAGTTCATTGGCGCTCTGGAACATCTCGACCACGGTCCCGGGCCCCAGCAGCCAGAAGCCGTCGAACAGCAAAATGCCGATTCGCCGCGCTGCAGTACGCACGTTCACGGTGGGCGTATGCAGCCAGGTAATTCTCGCAGTATCAAGGTGCATGTGCGGCATGATCTTTCCCCAAACGGTCATACGTTGTGGACCCCGATGCCCCGCTAGCCAGTTACGACGAGCGAATGGAATGATTACGGTTTAAACCGCCGGCAGCGCCGTTTAATGGATTATGCGTGATATTAGCGGAATAGATCGCTACAGTAAATTTGAAAAACAAAATGTCGTTACGCAGACGAATGTATGAAGAAAACAATTCTCGCGTGTTCGATATGATAGCGCCTCGCGTTCGCGGACCGTGCTGCAAACGCAGGGGGGCCAGCGCGGGTCCGTTGCCCGGAGAACCGCGTGCAGTCTCGCTTTCACACGATACAGTCAGAAACTCCCAGATCACGCAAAGCAAGACTTCACGGCGCCGACAAGTTTTCGCGGCCGTTCTAAAGTGTTTCAAATCTGAAAAACAATATCCGCAGATAATGCCCATTCAATCGGCTTTTATTCGCAAATCGGGAATTTATCGGCCTCATTCCGGTGATGAACCTCGATATGCCGACGTGTACCCATTTACTGGATTTCGCGACAATTTCCGGGGCGTTAAAAATTGATTCACTTTTGAAACATCCCGGTTTTTTTATGTATGAATTAAATGACCTTTTACAGAGCAAATCTATAAGTCGGATGATTAGCGCGGCGCAGCAATCGGACCGGGTAAGGAACTAGGTTTAGTTCACGTGGCCCACCAAAAGCCCGCAGCGCGACGGTCGCGGCGCGATCGTCGAGATGCCGGACTAGGGGTGAATCGCCCCTGCCGGAATACTTTCCGTGCGCCACGAGGCGGGGCTCTATCGACTCGTGCAAACCCACGCGCGCCACGGCCACGCAAAGCGGCACAAAGGCGTTTATGCCGCTTCGCTGCATCACCCGTTCGTGCCCTCGCCCGCGACGACAGCCGCGCCGTTCTGCGTTCGCGCAAGCACAGGCCGCAACGCCGCGCCGGTGTGACTGGCCGCGACCCGGGACAGTCCTTCCGGATCTGTCGCAGCGACGATCGCCCCGCCGCCCACGCCGCCTTCCGGACCGAGATCGATGATCCAGTCCGCCTCGGCAATCACATCGAGATCGTGCTCGATGACCACCACGCTATGGCCGCCATCCGCGAGACGATGCAGCACGCGAATCAGTTTCGCGACGTCAGCCATATGCAAGCCGACGGTCGGCTCATCGAGCACATACAGCGTGTGTGGCGGCTTCTGACCGCGCCGCGTGATGTCGTCACGCACTTTGCTCAACTCGGTGACGAGTTTGATCCGCTGCGCTTCGCCGCCCGACAAGGTGGGCGACGGCTGGCCGAGCGTCAGATAGCCGAGCCCGACATCTTTCATCAACCGCAACGGATGGGCGATGTTCGAAATGGGCGCGAAGAACTCGACGGCTTCGTCGATTTCCATCGTCAGCACGTCGCCGATATTCTTGCCGCGCCACGTGACCGCGAGCGTCTCGGGATTGAAGCGCTGCCCATGGCAAACGTCGCACGGCACTTTCACATCGGGCAGGAAGCTCATGCCGATCGTGCGCACACCCTGCCCCTCACAAGCCGGACAACGCCCTTCGCCGGTGTTGAACGAGAACCGCGAGGCCGTGTAGCCGCGCGCGCGCGCTTCCAGCGTGCCCGCGAACAGCTTGCGGATCGCGTCCCACACGCCGATATACGTGGCGGGACACGAGCGCGGCGTTTTGCCGATCGGCGTCTGATCGACTTCGAGCACACGGTCGATGCTCTCCCAGCCGCTGATCGAGTCGCAGCCTTGCCATGCATGCGTGACGGTCAGCGGCGCCCGCGGCGCCGAGCGCGCCAGCACACTGGAGCGCCGGTTCGCGGCAGGTTTGTCTTCGGCCGCCGCGCGCGCACGCCGCGTGGCCGGCGACGACAGCACCGAGCGCCCGACCGCATCCAGCAGATTGGTCATCAGCACATCGCGCGCAAGCGTCGACTTGCCGGACCCGCTGACGCCGGTCACCGCCACCAGCCGCGACAGCGGAATGCCGACCGTCACATTGCGCAAGTTATGCAGCTTGCCGCCATGCACGGTCAGCCAGTTCTCCGGCACCGCGGCCGCGCGTTTGCCCGGCGCGACCACTTCACGGCGCGGCTGCAACGGATGCACGATGGGCTGCGCGAGAAACTGCCCGGTGAGTGAATCGGGCTGCGCCGACAGGTCCGCCACGCTGCCCTGCGCGATCAGCGTGCCGCCGCGTTTGCCCGCGCCCGGCCCGATGTCGATGATATGATCGGCACGGCGGATCGTGTCTTCGTCATGCTCGACGACGACCAGCGTATTGCCCTTCTCGCCCAGCTTGCGCAGCGCGTTCAGCAGAATCTGGTTGTCGCGCGGATGCAGGCCGATGGTCGGCTCGTCGAGCACGTAGCACACGCCTTGCAGGTTGCTGCCGAGTTGCGCCGCGAGCCGGATGCGCTGTGCTTCGCCGCCCGACAGGCTCGGCGCCGCGCGATCGAGACTCAGGTAGCCGAGCCCGACCTCTTCGAGAAACTGCAGGCGGCTACCGATCTCGCTGATCACGTCGCGCGCGATTTCCGCGTCACGGCCGGTCATTTCCAAGGTGTCGATCCACGCGCGCGTGTCCGACACGGTCCATTGCGCGACGTCGACGATTGCCTGCGAGTTGAACGTGACCGCGCGGGCAGTCGGGTTCAGGCGCGTGCCCGAGCAATCCGGACATGGTTCGTCGACGAGGCCTTCGGGTTCCTGCTCCTCCGACGGCAAGCTCTGCTCGCGGCCGCGATTGTCGTCGACGACGATCGTGTCGTCATAGGCGGCGCGTTGTTCGCGTGTGAGCGACAGCCCCGTGCCGACGCAGGTCGTGCACCAGCCGTGCTTGCTGTTGTACGAGAACATGCGCGGGTCGAGTTCGGGATAGCTCGTGCCGCACACCGGACACGCGCGTTTGGTGGACAGCACCTTCACCGCGCCGAGTTGCGCCGTGGGACGGCCGCCGTTGATCGCGTCATGCAGACCATCGAGCGGCGCGAGCAGGTGCATCACGCCCTTGCCCGCTTCCAGCGTGCGGTCGAGCGCCTCGCGCAATTCGGCCTCATGGTCCGCCGACACGACGAGGTCGGTCACCGGCAATTCGATCGTGTGTTCACGGAAGCGGTCGAGCTTCGGCCACGGGTCCACCGGCACGAACTCGCCATCCACGCGCAGGTGCGTATTGCCGCGCGCTTTGGCCCATTTCGCGAGATCGGTATAGACGCCCTTGCGGTTCACCACGAGCGGCGCCAGAAAACCGACGTGCTGGCCTTTGTGATCGCGCAATAGCTGCGCCGCGATGGATTCCACGCTTTGCGACGTGACCGGCGCGCCGTCGTGAATGCAATGCTGCAAGCCGAGCTTCACGTAGAGCAGCCGCAGGAAGTGCCATACCTCGGAGGTGGTCGCCACGGTGCTCTTGCGGCCGCCGCGCGAGAGCCGCTGTTCGATCGCGACGGTCGGCGGAATGCCGTACACCGCGTCGACTTCGGGCCGCCCGGCCGGCTGCACGATGGAACGCGCATACGCATTCAGTGATTCGAGATAACGGCGCTGCCCTTCGTGGAACAGGATGTCGAAAGCGAGCGTGGACTTGCCCGAACCGGACACGCCGGTAATCACGTTGAACTTGCCGTGCGGGATGTCCACGTCCAGCGCTTTCAGGTTGTGCTCACGCGCATTGACGATGCGCACCACGTCCTCGCCTTCGATCGCCCGCCGCGCGCGCGCCGCGCTCAGCGCCTTTTGCAACGGCATGCCCGGCGACTCGGGCGCGGCCGCCGCGTCCATTGCGCGGTCGTATTGCAGCAGCGCTTCGCCCGTATGCGATTGCGGGCACTGCTTGACCTCTTCCGGCGTGCCCGCGCACAGCACGCGGCCGCCACCGTCGCCGCCTTCGGGACCGAGGTCGATCAGCCAGTCGGCCGCGCGAATCACGTCGAGATTGTGCTCGATCACGATCAGCGAATGACCGCTGGCAAGCAGTTTGCCGAACGCCTGCATCAGCTTGGCGATGTCGTCGAAATGCAGGCCGGTGGTCGGTTCGTCGAACATGAACAGACGCCTCGCGACCGGCTGCTTCGCGCTGCGCGCACTGCGCGCCTGCGCCGATTCGGCGAGGAAGCCCGCGAGCTTGAGCCGCTGTGCCTCGCCGCCGGAGAGCGTGGGCACCGGCTGGCCCAGTTTCACGTATTCGAGGCCGACATCGATGATCGGCTGCAGCACGCGCAATACTTCGGCATCCTTTGCAAAGTAGGCGGCGGCCTCGCTGACGGTCAATTCCAGCACGTCGGCGATACTCAGCGCGCGCGCCGGCTCGCCGCGCTCGATCTTCACTTCGAGCAGTTCCGCGCGATAGCGGCGCCCGTCGCAATCCGGACAGCGCAGATACACGTCGCTCAGGAACTGCATTTCGATGTGTTCGAAACCCGAGCCGCCGCAGGTCGGACAGCGGCCGTCGCCCGAGTTGAAGCTGAACATGCCGGGGCCGTAGCCGCGTTGCTGCGCGAGCGGCGCCTTCGCGAACAGCTTGCGGATTTCGTCGAATGCGCCGACATAGCTCGCCGGATTCGAGCGCGCGGTCTTGCCGATCGGCGACTGGTCGACGAACACCACGTCGGTGACCTGATCCGCGCCGGTCAGGCTTCTGAACGCCCCCGGCGCTTCGGTGGCGAGTCCGAAGTGCCGGGCCATGGCCGGATGCAGCACGTCCTGCAGCAAGGTCGATTTGCCGGAGCCCGACACGCCCGTCACGCAGACGAGCCGCTGCAACGGAATTTCGACCGTGACATCGCGCAAATTGTGTTCCGTCGCGCCTTCGAGCACGATGCGCGGCGTGTTGGTGTCCACCGGACGTTGCGACCAGTGCGCCGCGTCCGCCACATGCCGACGGCCACCCAGATACTCGCCGGTGAGCGTGCCGGACGCGCGGATCGCCTCCGGCGCGCCGTCGAAAATGATCGAGCCGCCGCGCTCACCCGGCCCCGGGCCCATGTCGATCAGCCGGTCCGCCGCGAGCATCACCGACGGATCGTGCTCGACCACCACCAGCGTATTGCCCGCGTCGCGCAGCCGGTGCATTGCTTCGACGATCCGGTTCAGATCGCGCGGATGCAGGCCGATGCTCGGTTCGTCGAGCACGAACAGCGTTTTGGTGAGCGACGTGCCGAGCGCCGTGGTCAGGTTGATCCGCTGCACCTCGCCGCCCGACAGCGTGCGGCTTTGCCGGTCGAGCGTCAGATAACCGAGGCCGACGTCGCACAGGTATTTGAGGCGTGTGCGCACTTCGGTGAGCAGCAGCTTCAGCGCATCGTCGAGCAACGCGCTCGGCAGGCTGATCCCGTCGAAGAAGCGGCGGATGCGCTCGATCGGCATCAGCATCAGGTCGTGCACGGTCAGGCCCGGCAACGCTTCGAGCTGCGCGCGCGACCACTGAACGCCGCGCGGCATGAAGCGCTGGGCGGACGGCAATACGTCGTCCGCGTTCGCTTTGCTGCCGAGGCGCCACAGCAGCGACTCCGTTTTCAGACGCGCGCCGCCGCAGGTTTCGCACGGCGTGTAGCTGCGGTACTTCGACAGCAGCACGCGAATATGCATCTTGTACGCTTTGGATTCGAGATATTCGAAGAAGCGCTTGACCCCGTACCAATGGCTTTGCCACTTGCCGTTCCAATCCGGCGAACCGTTGATGACCCAGTCGCGCTCGGCGTCCGTCAGCTCGCCCCACGGCGTGCCGCGGCGGATATCGGCCTTCGCCGCGTAGCGCATCAGGTCGTCCTGGCATTCTTTCCAGGCGGGCGTTTGCATCGGCTTGATCGCGCCGTCGCGCAGCGTCTTGCGTGCGTCGGGAATCACGAGGCCCAGATCGACGCCGATCACGCGGCCGAACCCGCGGCAGACGTCGCACGCGCCGTAGGCCGAGTTGAACGAGAACAGCGCCGGTTGTGGATCGGCATAGCGCAGATCGCTTTCCGGACTGTGCAGGCCGGTGGAGAAACGCCAGATTCGCGGCTCGGCGGCCTGACTCTGCGGCCCGTCCGGCGTGGCCGGCAGCACGTAAATGTTGACGCGCCCGCCGCCGCGCTTGAGCGACGCCTCGATCGCCTCGATCACCCGCTGCTTGTCGACCGAACGCAGGCGGAAGCGGTCGGCCACCACGTCGAGCAACTTGCGCCTGCCGGTGGGCGAATCGACCTCGCGCTGCGCCTGCACGCGCGTGTAGCCGCTCGCCGACAGCCACTGCTCGACTTCCTGCTCGGACGCGGACTCCGGCAACTCGACGGGGAACGTGACGACCAGCCGCGGCTCGTCTTGCGCGGTGCGTTCGAGCAATTCGGCGTAGATGGTTTCCGGCGTGTCGTGGCGCACCTGCTGCGCGGTCTTGCGGTCGAACAGTTCGGCCGCGCGCGCATAGAGCAGCTTCAGGTGATCGTTGAGTTCCGTCATGGTGCCGACGGTTGAGCGCGAACTGCGCACCGGGTTGGTCTGGTCGATCGCGATGGCGGGCGGCACGCCGTCCACCCGGTCGACTTGCGGCCGGTCCATGCGGTCCAGAAACTGCCGGGCGTAGGCGCTGAAGGTTTCGACGTAGCGCCGCTGTCCTTCCGCGTACAGTGTGTCGAACACGAGGCTCGATTTGCCCGAGCCGGACGGCCCGGTGACGACCGTCATTTCGCCGGTTCGCACGTCGAGATCGATGTTCTTGAGGTTGTGCTGGCGGGCGCCGCGAATCTTGATAGTGCCGTTAGATGACAATTTTTCCGACCGTCTAAATGAGTGGGCCACCTCTCACGGACGCCTCGCGACCGCGCAAGTTCGGTGCAGCCGGCGGCGGCGCGCCCACGCGGTGAACGCGTGACGCGCACAGGAGCCCCGGCTTGAAACGGGATACTATACTGTATATCTATACAGTTTTCCATGACGCGGAATGGCTGTGTTGGCGCAGCGCTGTGGGCCGCGAGCGGCGATAGAAACCCGCGCCGTTCAACGCGGCAGCAAGCGTCGTACCGGTCTGGAAGGGACGGTTTGAGCCGCGCGCAGCGGCGGCGGGCGCAAGGAGAGCAAGGGCCCAGGGGTGCCAGGGGTGCCTGGAGGTGCCAGGGGCCGCCAGGGGGTGCCCGGAGGAGCCAGAAGGGCCACGGGGTGCCAGACGGCGAGGCATTGCGGAACATCTCCCCTCCCACCCGCCACGTACCGCACGCATCCGGCACACAGGCAAGCGAGCGACGGCCACTCGCCATCAGCCGTATGCGCTTTCCACGCCGCCCCCGCCGCCCCCGGCTAACTCCGCCGAGCCGGTCACCGCGCGTTGCGCACCGCTGCCGCCCAGCGCATACGCGACGCAGCGCCGCGCCAGCACCTCGGTCGGATCGACGAGCCGCACCACCCGCCCGCCCGGGCAGGCCAGCACGGCATCACGCAGCAACAGCGGCAACTCGGTGCAGGCCAGCACGATCACCTGCACGCCTTGAGCAACCAGATCGTCGACGGCGGCCGCGAGGTCGTCGCCGCATTCGCCCGAGGTGTAGCCCGCCTTCGCGCCGCGCGGGCCGTAGACGGCGCTCATCAGCCGCGCCTGCGCAGGCGCGCCCGGCGCGATCTGCGCGAAGCCGCGCGCGTCGAGCGCCTGTTCGTAGACCCGGCTCGCCAGCGTGCCGGAGGTGGCCAGCACGCCGACTTCGCGCAAGCCGGGGAACGTCTCGCGCAGGTAATCGGCGGTACAGGTGAGCATGTTGACGATCGGAATGGCCAGCCCCGGCTGGATCCGCTCGACGAATGCATGCGCGGTATTGCACGGAATCGCGATCAGATCCGCGCCGCCTTCTTCCAGGGTCTTGCACGCGGCATACAGCGCGAGCGTCGGGTCGTCGCCGTCGCCGACGAGCGCGTCGGTGCGGTCGGGAATCTGCGGATTCTGTTCGACGATCACCTTGATGTGGTCCTGGTCGCGCGTGGCCGGCGTATTGCGGACCAGCTTGGCCATGAAATCGACCGTCGCCGCCGGCCCGACGCCACCCACCACACCCAGCTTGAAACGCCGCTCCTGCTGCGTGTAGCGGCCCGCCGCGACATAGCGCGCGTAGACCTGATTGGTATCGACGAGCGGCACCTCGAACGGGCCGAGCGCGCGCGACACGAGGCCGATTTCGGCCAGTCCCGGCACGATGATCTCGGCGCCCTGCGCGACCAGATCCGCGCAAGCCGCGCGCAGCAGCTCGACGGGCCGGCCGTGCACGCGCCCGTTGCGGATGCCCTCGTCGCCATACACGGCGCTCGTCACGCAGTCCACGCCGCTGCCGTCACGCGGATGCAGCACGCTAAAGCGCGGGGCGTCGAAATAACGCTCAAAGAGGCCGTCTTCGCGGATGGCCCCGGCAGTCAGCACACCGATCCGCCGCGCCGACGGAAACGTGCGCCGCACATGTGCGAGCAGCGCCGTCATGATGTTGGCGACCGGCACGGCAAGATTCGCGGTGAGTTCGTCGATGAAGGTATGACTGAGAAAGCACGGCAGCACGATCGCATCGACACCGCGTTTTTCGAACGCGCGCATCGTGTCGAACATGTGGATCTTGAACTGCGCATTCGCCGCGTGCGGCGCAGCCAGGCCTTGCCAGCTGCGCGGCTCCAGCACCGGGTCGAACGACCGCGCCGCGCCTGCGCCACGCGACGCAGCGCTCATCCTGCTCAGGATGTCGGCGCTGGCGAATTGCGCTGCGCCAGCCGCCACACCCAGCGAACGAAACCGATTCATGTTGACTTCCCCCGTCGTCTTGTCCGCACGCCTGAAGGCCCGGCGGCGTTTGCGCTTGAGGATGACATCATGTCGGCTGCGCATGACGTGGGGTTAACCACGAAAAACGATCTCCTGCCCGGTTCTTTCGCATTTTTTCCCGCGCCACCGCTCGCCGCGCGGGAAAACGGCGGACTAAGCCGCCTCTACGGCGCCCTGCGCCGCGCCCCGCTTGCGGCGCTCCAGCGTACCGATGCACACCAGCGAAACGCCAGCCAGACAGCTATAGAACACCGCGAGGGGCCACCACGCGCCCGGATACCGATGGGCGAGCACGGTGCCGATCAGCGGCGTCAAGCCGCCGGCCAGCGCGGCGCACACCTGGTAGGACAACGAAATCGCTGAATACCGGACCCGCACCGCGAACGCGGTCGACATGAAGCCGGCCATCACCGCATACGAACTCGACATGCACATCACCGCCAGCGCTATGCCGGTCACGATCGCCACCGGCCGCCCCGTGGAGACCAGCGCGAACATCGGATACGGCGACAGCATCGCCAGCGCGGCCGCGCCCTTCAGGAAGCGTCCCGTGCCGATACGCTGCGCGAACCAGCCCGAGCCGAGCTGCGTGAACAACTGGATGAACGCGACCACGAACAGGCAATCGAGAATCAGCGAACGATCCAGCCCGAGCGTCTGCGTCGTGTAATTGAGCATGAAGGTGTTGACGAACCACGCGCCCGCCACGCCGATCACGTTCGCGCCGAGGCACAGCAACACGGTGCGCCACGCGTCGCGCAGCACTTCGGCGACCGGCAGCGCGGCCACCCGGCGTTGCGCCTTCAGCGCGTTGAATTCCGGCGATTCGTCGACCCCCGAGCGGATCAGCAGGCCGACCACCAGCAGCACCGCGCTGGCGAGAAACGGCAGGCGCCAACCCCAGGCGAGAAACGCCTCCTTGTCCATCGACGCCACCGCGCGAAACGCCAGCAGCGACAGGATCAACCCCGCCGGACTGCCGAGCTGCGCGAACGACGCGAAGAACGTGCGCTGGCCTTTGGGCGCATGTTCGCTCGCCATCAGCACCGCGCCGCCCCACTCGCCGCCGATCGCGATGCCCTGCGCGACGCGCAGCAGCACCAGCAGCACCGGCGCCCAGGTGCCGGCGCTCGCGTAGGTCGGCAGGAAACCGATGCCGACCGTGCCGGCGCCCATGATCGCGAGCGTCGCGACCAGCGCTTTCTTGCGGCCGATGCGGTCGCCCAGGTGGCCGAACACGAGGCCGCCGAAGGGCCGCGCGAAAAAGCCGACCGCGAAGGTGCCGAACGAAGCGAGCGTCGCGAAGAACGGATCGCTGCCGGGGAAGAACAGCTTGCCGAAGATTAGCGCGGACGCCGTGGCGTAGATGTAAAAGTCGTACCACTCGATGGTGGTGCCGACAAACGCGGCAGCCGCCGCGCGCTTGGGTTGCCGGGTGACGGCGTGTTGGTCAGGCTCGCGATTCATGTCGGTGTCTCCAAGATCCTTTTTTCGGAAGGCGCGGCTTCTGCGTGCCGTCGCCGCAATACCGCGGGCGCTAGCTCTCGATCATGTCGGCCTTGAGCACGCCCGCTTCGAACAGACGCTGCTGGGTGGCTGCGTCGATACCCAATGCGTCGAGCACCTCGCGGGTATTCGCGCCGAGCGCCGGCGGCGCGCTGCGATAGGTGGCCGGCGTGCGCGACAGCTTGATCGGCGACGCGGTGCCGCGATACTCGCCCAACTCGATCACCATCGCGCGATGCAAGGTGTGCGGATGCTGCGCGACGACATCGACGCTTTGCACCGGACCGCACGGCACGCCCGCGTTGATCAGCGCGTGCGCGAGCGGTTCGCACTCGTGCGGCGCGAGCAGGCTTTCGAGCGCCGCCTTCAGCGGCTCGCGATGCGCGCAGCGGCTGCGGTTGTCGGCGTAGCGCGGATCGCCGGCGAGTTCGGGCGCGCCGAGATGCGCGCATAGCTTCGCGAACTGGCGGTCGTTGCCGACCGCGAGAAAGATCGGCGCGGTCGCGGTGCGGTAGCTGTCGTAAGGCGTGATGTTCGGATGCGCGTTGCCGCTGCGCTGCGGCGTGCGGCCCGAACCGAAATAGTTCGGCAGATGCGGATGCAGCAGCGACACGCCGCAGTCGTAGAGCGCGATGTCGATCGACTGGCCGCGCCCGCTTTGCGCGCGCTCGGCGAGCGCGAGCAGAATGCCGGCGAGCGCATTCAGCCCCGTCACCATGTCGACGACCGGCAGGCCGACGCGCGTGGCGGGGCCGTCGCGCTCGCCGTTCACGCTCATCAGGCCGGTCATCGCCTGGATCGCGGCGTCGTAGCCTGGCAAGCCGCCGAGCGGACCGTCGGGGCCGAAGCCCCACACCGCGCAGTGAATCAGCTTCGGAAAGCGTTCGCGCAAGTCGCGCTCGTAGTCCATGCCCCAGCGGGCCAGCGTGCCGGGCTTGAAGTTTTCGACCAGCACGTCGGCGTCTTCGAGCAGCTTCCACAGGATCGCGCGGCCTTCGTCGCGCGACAGATCGACCGCGATCCCCTGCTTGTTGCGGTTCACGCCCGCGAAGTACCACGCGGTGTCGCCGTAAAACGGCGGGCCCCAGCCGCGCGTTTCGTCGCCATCGGGCGGTTCCAGCTTGATCACCTGGGCGCCGTGATCGGCGAGCGCCTGCGTGCAGTACGGACCGCCGAGCACGCGGCTCAGGTCGATCACCTTGATGCCATGCAGCGCGCCCCGGCTGTTGCCAGCGGTCTGGTTCACGGATGGGATCATTGTTCGCCCCCTGCCGGCAGCAGTTGCAGCGCTTCGCCGAGTGTGATCTCGCGGCCCTCGATCAGCGCGTCGATCACCGCGATGTCGTCAGTCGCCGTATGCAAATCGAGCGGATCGGATGGCAGCAGCTTGTGACGCACCACCAGATGCGCCAGCGCGAGCCGCCGGTAATCCGGGGCGAGTTGCACGCCTTCGCAGGCCATCAGCACGGCCGTGCTCGCGTGATAGAGCGCCGAGCCGGCCTGCCGGACCCATTCGTCGCGACCCGAATCGGCGACGTGCGCGAGCGCGTCGCAAGCACGCGTCAAGGTCGAGCGCAGCAACGCGAGGCTGGCCGCGGGCAGGCCGGCCGCGCCGAGCAGATCCTGCAGATAGTGGCGCAACGGTTCGAGCGCGCCGTCGCGTTTGGCTGCCCGCGCGATGTCGAGCGCGACGATGTTGCTGGTGCCTTCCCAGATCGAACCGAGATGCGCGTCGCGCACGAGCCGCGCGTCACTCCATTCCTCGATGTAGCCGGTGCCGCCGCGCACTTCCATGGCGTCGCCGGTCACGCGGCGCGCGTCGCGGCACGCGCGGAACTTGATCAACGGCGTGAGGATGCGCACGCACTTCGCCGCCTGGCGGTCGCCGGCGTCGGCCTGCGGGAGCAGCAGCGCGATCCGCATGAACATCGAGCGCGCCTGTTCGGCGGGCAGCATCATCTTCAGCAATTGCCGCTGCATCAGCGGCATGTCGATCAGCTTGCGGCCGAACGCCTCGCGATTGCGCGCGATGTGGAGCGCCTCAGTCAGCGCGCGGCGCATCAGGCCGGCCGCGCGCACGCCGTTCGACAGCCGCGACATGTTGATCATGTCGGCCATCTGGTGAAAGCCGCGCCCCACTTCGCCGATCAGATAGGCCTGCGCGCCTTCCAGCACGATCTCGCCGCTCGCCATCGAACGGCTGCCGAGCTTGTCCTTCAGACGCACGATCCGGTAGCGGTTGCGCGAGCCGTCGGGCAGCGTCTTCGGCAGCAGGAACAGGCCGAGGCCGTTGATGCCGGGCGGCGCGTCGTCAGGACGCGCGAGCACCATCGCGAGATCGGCGTCGGGGTTCGAGCAGAACCATTTGTCGCCGTACAGACGCCACGCCGCGTCGCCGTTCGCGTCGGTTTCGAGCGCCGCGCGCGTGGCGATGCGCGCGACGTCGGAGCCGGCCGCCTGTTCGGTCATGAACATCGCGCCCTGGAACAGCGTGTCGAAATCGCGCGAGGCGAGCATCGGCAGGAAACGCGCGACCAGTTCCGGCGCGCCGAACTTGCGCAGCGTGCGTGTGAGCGAATCGGTCATGCTGACGGGGCAGCACAGGCCGAATTCCGCCTGCACGAACAGGAAGGTCAGCGCATATTTGACGAGCGGCGGCGGCGGTGTCTTGCCGTTGCGGGTGTCGTGGCTCATCGACGCGAGACCCAGCTCGGCGTACGCGACGCGTTCCAGCGCGACGTAGTCGGGATGCTTGTCGATGCTTTGCAGCGCTTCGCCGCGCCGCGTTCGATAGCGCAGCTGCGGCGGGTTCTTGTCGGCGGACAGCGCCCACATGTCGAGTGCGTCGGACGCGCGCTGGCCCAGCGCAACGAGCTGGCTTTCCAGCCCGCGATACAGCGCCTCGCCGAGATGCAGCCTGATGAGGCGCGCGAAGTCCGGATCGCTGGTGTAGAAGTTGATGCCCCGGCTATCGGGAATATTGGACGAGCCGTGTGCCGCCTGCGCGGTGATGTCGCTCATGCTTGTCTCCTGTCGACCAGAGTTGGCGCTTTAGCGCCTTACTCTGGTCCCATGCAATTTATTGCGGTCGACCAGAGTTGCCGCTTTAGCGCTTACTCCGGTCCCATGCAATTGATTGCGGTCGACCAGAGTTGCCGCTTTAGCGCTTACTCCGGTTGCGTTGTGGGAAGAGCATAGAAGCGGCTTCGATAATCGTCTAATACAACTTATATCCGGTACGATAGACATGGCTTATCGTCAAAAACGGAGACTGGTGTGGACCTGAAGCAATTGCGCTATTTCACGGCGGTCGCCGAGGAGCTGCATTTCGGCCGCGCGGCCAAGCGGCTGTTCATTTCGCAGCCGGCCTTGAGCTTCGACATCCGCAAGTTCGAGGAACAGCTCGGCGTGCAGCTACTCGCACGCACCAACAAGTCGGTCGCGCTGACCAACGCCGGCCAGGTGCTGCTCGGCGAAGCGCGGCGTTTGCTGTTGCAGGCGGCCGAAGCCGAGCGCATCACGGTTCGCTCTGCGCATGGCCTCGCCGGCCGCTTACGGATCGGCTTCGTGAATTCGATGCTGTACCGTGGCATGCCGCAGGCGGTGAGCCGCTTCGAGGCCGACTATCCGGGCGTCGAAGTCGTGCTGAAGGAGATGAACACCAGCGAGCAGGTGCATGCGATCCAGCGGATGCAGATCGACATGGGCTGCGCGCATTGGGGCAATTTCCCGTCCGGCGCGATCTCCACGCCGGTGTTTTCCGAACCTTTCCTATGCTGTCTGCCGGCCGATCATCCGCTCGCGCGCAAGGGCCGCGTCGATCTGCGCGCGCTCGCGCAGGAGCCGTTCATTCTGTTTCCGCGCACCGTGTCGCCGCATTATCACGATCTGATCATCGCGCAGTGCGTGAGCGCGGGCTTCAGTCCGTTGATCCGGCATGAGGCGCGCTTGTGGCAGACCGTCGTCACGATGGTCGGCTTCGGGATGGGGGTCGCGCTGGTGCCGTATACGTTGCGGCAGGTGCAGGACCCGCGGGTCTGCTTTCTGCCGTTGCGCGGCGAGACGCTGCTATCGCAAGTGCTGCTGTTGCGCAGGAGCGGCGACGCGGAGCCGGTCGCCGACCGCTTCGTCGAGTATCTGAACGAGGCTGGCGGCAAGTCCGCGAAAACTTCTCTGCCGGCTCATGCGCCTCGCTCAGCTTCGTCGCGGCGGCCGTCGTAGGCCGTTAGCAGCTTGTGGGCGATCATGTCCACGGCCGGCTTGACGAGGCCATTCTTGTCCGTCCAGACCTTGGGCGTCAGGGTGCCGCTCAGCGCGACGCTGTCGGCGTCGCTCAATGCGAGCAGCGCGGTTTGCACGTCGTCGTCGAACGCGATCACGTTGACGAAGATCGTGTCGCCGTCGTTGGTGGCCGCCCGCACCTTGCAGGTCACGAAGCGCCTGCCGTTCTGTCCCGTGCGGATCTGCGCCTCGCCATATAAACGTCCGCCCACCAGTCCTTCGATCATCGTGTTGCTCCTGTGATTGCGTGCCCATGGAGATGTCCATCGGGCGTGCTGTGCAAAAAGCGCTGTCGCCCGGCACGGTGCGTATGACCCCATGAGAAGGCACGCTGTCTGGGAAAACAAGCTGTCGCGCGCTGGATTGGCGAACGGCGCTGGCTTGCCAATTGCCCGTTGTGAGCCGAGGGCTGGTGATCCGTCAGTTACGCGCCGATCAACCGCCGGCTACCAGATCCACGCCGCGCACGAGGCGTTTCGCAAGGCGCGGCTGCCGCAACTGTTCGAGCCACCATTGCAGCGCGCGTCCCTCATGATCGCCGCGCCACGCGACATACAACACGTTCGGTTCGCGCGGGTCGGCGCTCGCTTTCTCGACCAGTTCGCCCTTCTTCAGCAGCGACGCCACCCGCTGGCGCGGCAGCCATCCGACACCCAGGCCGTCGCGCTGCGCGAGAATCTTCGCCCGCATACTCGGCACCGCCAGCGACGCCTGTCCGCCTATCAATCCGTACGCGCGCCCCGCCGTCGCACGCGACGAATCGGCCACCACCACCGCGCGATGCTCGAGTATCCGCTCGCGGCCGAGCGGCCCCTCGGCGGCCGCCAACGGATGACGCGGCGACACCGCGAACACCCAGTCCATCACGCCGAGTTCGAACCAGCGCAGGCCGGGAATCGCGGGCGGCTCATTGGTCGCGCCGACGATCAGATCCGCGCGGCCGTCGCGCAGCGCCTCCCACGTGCCGCTCAACACTTCGTGCGTGAAGCGCAGCTTGACGCCGGAGTTCAGCGCATCGAATGCGCGCACCACGGGCATCAGCAATTCGAATTCGAGGATCTAGTCCGTGACCACCCACAGCCGGTCTTCCCAGCCGCTCGCGATCTGCCGCACGCGCTGCGTCATGCGCGCCATGTCGAGCATCAGACGCGCGGCCTCGTCGGCGAGAAGCTGGCCGGCGGGCGTCAGTTGCAGACGGTAGCGGCGCCGGTCGAACAGCAGCGCGTCGAAGCGCGTTTCGAGTTGGCGCGCCGCATGCGAAACAGTGGACGGCGCCTTGCCCAGACGCGCCGCCGCTCGCGACAGGCTGCCAGTCTCGCGAATCGCGTCGAGCAAAGCCAGTTCGTCTTCCGACAACATGTTCCATTCCTTCGAACGAGTTCGACGTAAGGATGGTACGGCAAAGGGGAGTTGGTCATCTGGAGGTGTTCGGCTACAAGCCGCTGGTGTTCCAAACCGGCGGTCTGGCGGCCGCCCTTGACGCGCTGAAACGACACACGAAGTCGAATTGCTGTGAGCCGATCTGCCGCTGAACGCGGCGGTGCAGTTCGACGATGCTGCGCGATCCGGAAGGGAATCTGATCAATATTTTTTGGCCGCGACGGGCTGCGGGGTGAGAGCGCGTGCGGGTCGTGTGTGCATGGGGTTGCGCGTGCGCGGGGGTTGCGCGTGCGCTGTGATGGCGTTGGCGTTGGTGTTGGCTCGCCGCCATTCATAGGTATTTCCAAGGTAGTAAGAGCGTGATAGAGACCGCACTCTTCGCAATGGACACGAATATTTGTCGATATTCGTGACGTTAGCGCAGGGGATGAATGTTTTTATGCGTCGCAGGTAGTCCTGACAATTATTTGCATATCTCCTATGGACTCCGTAAAGACGCGGTCTGGATAATTTGCGTTTCGGCGCACTCGTTCACCACGAAGGTGCTGCACTCGAAGCAGCGTGGCCGCATCACGGACTGGT
>NZ_JAQQEU010000049.1:0-53873 GCF_046026895.1 Paraburkholderia sediminicola | reverse complement strand
GGGGGCCGCCCCCTATGAAAAAAATGTGGCGCCGGGGGGGGCGGGGGGGGGGGCCCCCCGCGCCACCGCCAGACCATACAGCGGCGCGATGCAGTAAGGGAGGGTCGCAGCGCGTGCTATCCGTCGCGATACGCCTGCTCCAGCTGCGCGACATCGAGCTTGACCATTTTCATCATCGCCTGCATCACGCGACTCGCTTTCGCGCGGTCCTGATCGCGCAGCATCTCGCCGAGCGCGTCGGGCACGATCTGCCACGACACGCCGAAGCGGTCCTGCAACCAGCCGCATTGCCACGGCGAGCCGCCGCCGTCGATCAGCTTCGACCAGTAGCGGTCGATCTCCTCCTGCGAGCCGCAGTGCACGAACAGCGAGATCGCCGGCGTGAAGGGAAATTGCGGGCCGCCGTTCAAGGCCATGAACTCCTGGCCTTCGATCTCGAACGTGACAGCCAGTACGCCGCCTGCCGGTCCGGGGCCGGCGTCCGTGTAATGCAGCGTGGTCGCGATGCGCGAATCCGCAAACACCGACGTATAGAAGCGGGCCGCTTCTTCCGCATTGCCGTCGAACCACAGGCACGGCGCGATCCTTTGCATGATGGCTCTGCTCCTGCAAGGCGGGCGGGCCTCGCCGTTATTCTCCGTTGCTGGCTATTCGCACTTCATCGTGGCCATCGCCTGCTGGATTTCCTCCGTGCTCAGATCGCGCTTGTGCGTGGCGAGCGACCAGTGATGGCCGAACGGGTCCTTCACCTGGCCGTAGCGGTCGCCCCAGAACATATCGGAGACGGGCAGCAGGACGGTCGCGCCGGCATCGACGGCCTGTTTGAAACTGGCGTCCACGTCCGCTACGTAGTGGTGAATCGTGACCGGCGTGCCCTTTAGCGTATTCGGACCGAACGCCTGATGGTCGGGCCATTCGTCGGTCAGCATCAGCATGGAATCGCCGATCTTCAGGCAGGCGTGCATCACCTTGCCGCCCGGCCCGGGCAGGCGGTACTGCTCGACGGCGTTGAAGGCCTTCGTGTAGAACGCGATGGCCTCCGCGGCGTTGGCGCAGATCAGATACGGAGTGAGCGAGTGCATCCCGTCGGGGATCGGTTTGACGGCGGCGCTAGTCATGTCGGTGACTCCTTGAAGTAACAGGTTCGTGACTTGAAAGACCGGCTGCGTGAGCCAGGCGTTCAACATTACGACGAGTCCGTTACCGTTGGATCGACACTCCCGAAAAAATATTTTTGGAGGGAGTTGCGGAAGTACTGGGGGGCATGAGGGCGTGGCGCGGAACTGCGGGGGGCGAGCGTGTGTGCGCGGAGGGGCAAAAGCGCGAAGTGCACAACGCGAAGTGCGAAGTGTGGGTACAGAGTGCGAAGGGCGAAGGGCGAAGGGCGAGCGGCGATGCGGACGCGAAAACAGCCGCCGCCGCATCCGCCAGCCCCCAGCCCGCTTCAACCCGCCGGGTTGTCCTCGTCCGGCGGCGCGGACGGCGGCGCCGACACCCCGTCCGGCGCGCCCAGAATGCTGATCTGGAACGTCCGAGTAGCCGCCAGCGATTGCAGCGACGCGTCCTCGGGAATGTGCTCGTACAGCGGCAAGATCACCGAGCCGCCGATCACCGCGCGACGGCTGTCGTCGGCGGGCCGCAGGCCCCACACGTCCTGATAGACGACGGGGACCGCGACGCCGTCGCGGGTCGTGTTGCCGATGTACAGCATCACATGGCCGCCGATGTAGATCAGCGTGCGCAGCGGTTCGCCATGCCGCGCGAGATAGTCGAGCCGCTGCGCGGGCGTGGATGTGGACAGGTCGATCAGGCGCCCGGCGCTCATCTGCGTCGACGAATGACGCGGCAGCCACACGCCGAACACCGCGAAAATGCTTTGCAGCTCCGACGAGCAGTCGTTGTAGAGCCCGCTATTGCCCCAGCCATAGGGGCGGCCGATCAGCGCTTTCATCAGCATCGCCAGATGGCGCGGCGTGGCGGCGAGCGGCATCGGCGCGATCTGCGTGTCGCTCAGCGTGGCGGTGCGGATGAGCGCGCGGCCGTCGGGATCGCGGGCGGGGACGAGAACCGTGCGCAGCGCGCGGGTGTCGTCCACGGTGCCCGGCGTGTTTGTGACGGCGACGCCAGCCGATGCCGCTTGCCGCGCGCCGTTTGTCCCTGCGACGGACTGCTGCGGCAACGCGGATGGCGACGCAGGCAACAGCGGCAGCATCGTGCCCACCGGCGCGTCGAAGCGGAACGCGCCACTGCTGTCGCGCACCGGCACCGAGGCCACCGTCACGGCGCCCAGCGATTTGCCAGCAGCCGCGCGCCATGCGTCGACGAAGCGGTCGTCGGCCAGCGCGACGCCATCGCTGCGCACCCAGCCCTGGACGTCGGGCGTCTGCACGTATTGCCATGCGCCGTCGTCGCTGCCGCCGAGCACATACAACGGCGTGCCCGGACGCACGGCCGAGATTTGCAGGTTATCGAACGGATAGCCTTCGCCCGCCAGATGATGGTCGTAGAACGATGGGTCGGTGGTCGGCAGTTCGCGCACCATCAGGTTGCCGGTGGCGATCGCGCGGCGTTCAGGCCGATAGACCGGCGTCCGCGTAAACTGCTCGACGTTCATGTTGCGCGCGATCGCGTCGATCCATGCCTTGTCGTGCGGGCGGAAATTCTCGCCGTAGCCGAGCGCCGCGCCTTGCTTGCCGGTGTTGTCGAACCTGTCGATGCGGCGCTGCTGCAACGCGGCGATATCCGCGCCTTGCTCACGATAAACACGCTGCGTCACGTAGGCGGAATTCCACGGCGACGGCGCTTTTGCGCCGGTGCCGAAGTAGCGCGCGAAGAGCGCGTCGAAGTGTTCACGCTGTTCCTCGGGACTGAGGAACGGCTGGTCGTAAGCGGGGCTGCCGGGTTGGAGCCAGTGATCGACGTTCTGGTCGTAATGTTCGAGCGGGAATAGCGTGACGGTATCGATGAACGCGTGCGCTTGTCTACGCACATCGCGCGCCGGCGGCGGGCCGCTGCAGGCGGCGAGGATTGCCGCGGCGGCGCACAGCGCGGCGGCGCGGCGGGCGCCCGGCCATGAAACGGCAAGGCGGCGGAACAGGACGGCGACAGACATAGAGTTCGGCAGAGTGGTCCAAGGGCACGATGATACGGCGTCCGTGAGCCGTGCGACGCGTCCGGCTGTGTTGTGCCGGCGCCGCATTATGCACGCCGATACACAGCGCTTACATGTTCTCATGCCGGTTCGGATCGTTCATCCCACGCACTGCAAGCGCGTGCGATTGCAACCGGTGGGCGTTTCGATACACTGGTCCGTCACCCCAAACCTCGCTTCGCAACCTTCATGCGCGGCGTCCCAACCAGCAAGGAGCACGACATGCAAACCAGCGCACGCAATCAATTCGCCGGCGAAGTGGCAGACGTCAAACACGGCGCAGTGAACGACGAAGTCACGCTGCGCACCCAGGACGGCCTCGAGATCGTCGCGGTCATCACGCACGGCAGCGCGACATCGCTGGGTCTTGCTGCCGGCAAGAAAGCGTTTGCGCTGGTCAAGGCGTCGTCGGTGATCGTGATGGTCGATGTCGCGCAGAGCCAGGTGTCGGCGCGCAACTGCATCGCCGGTACCGTGTCGGCGGTGACGAAGGGCGCGGTGAATTCGGAAGTGATCATCGGCGCTGGCGGCGCGCAGGTCGCGGCGATCATCACCAATGAGAGCGTCGATCGCCTCGGCCTCGCGAGCGGCAAGGCGGCAACGGCGATCTTCAAGGCGTCGAGCGTGATCATCGGCGTCGATCAGTAACAGAGGGACTGTCCGGTCCGCTGGCTTCAGCCGCGCCGATGGGTCTTCAGCGTGGCTGAAGCCAGCCGGCGCGAAGGGGCAGGCCTGCGCGACCGCGGCCGCGCGCCGTGAAGGAAGCGGGCACTTGCTTTACACTGCACGCCTTGCTGTTCCTCTTTCCGCTCACTTCACGGACGCTGTCATGTTCGAAGTCTCCTCTGCCTCGCAACTGCCCAAAGCCGCGCATTACGAAGAACTGGTCGCCCAGGCGCGCTCGCTCCTCGCCGGCGAAACCGACTGGATCGCCAACGCAGCGAATTTTTCCGCTTTCGTGTTTCATTCGCTGAGCGATCTCAACTGGGCCGGCTTCTACTTTCACGACGGCCGCGAACTGGTCGTCGGACCGTTCCAGGGCAAGCCCGCGTGTGTGCGCATCCCGCTCGGCAAAGGTGTATGCGGGACGGCCGCACAGACCCGGCAGACGCAGGTCGTGCGCGACGTGCATGAGTTCCTCGGTCATATTGCGTGCGATTCGGCGTCCCAATCGGAAATCGTCGTGCCGCTCGTCGCGCCGGACGGCACGCTGATCGGCGTGTGGGATGTCGACAGCCCGGTCGTCGCGCGCTTCGATGCGCAAGACGCGAAGGGGATGGAGGCGTTGTGCGCGGTGTTCATCGAAGCGGCGTTGCCGAGCGGTGCGGTACCTGCGGCTTGACCTTCAGTCGCCGCAGCGCGTCGCCGCGATGAACGGCATGCTTGCCGCTTTTCTCGGACTCCACCTCGTAACGCGACTCGGATTTCGACGCATCGACGGTTCTACGGTCCACGGTCGTATGCGTCGAAATGACACCCACGACCTTACCTTGCGTGACGCCTTGCGGCGTGTTCCAACTGACGCGGTCGTGCGGTTGAAATGCGCAGTCATCTGGTACTCCCTATTCGTCGCGCAAGCGGGGTGTTGCGGGTGCAAGGGAAAGCAAGCCATGTGCCTTCGCATAGAACATGGGGACAGGAACGCATCCTGCTGACTCGCGTCGGGAGAACCCATCCCGCAACGAAACCGAGTCACGATGAACGATCGCCTTTCCCGACTATTGCATCTGCAACCGTCACTGCTCGTCACGCTCACCCATGACGCGCTTCATATCGCGCTAGCCGTATTGATCCTCGTGGTCGGCTGGTGGTTGTCGAATCGTGTCGGCGCGATGTTCGCCAAAACGCTGGCCCGCACGCATGCGGACCCGACGCTCGCGTCGATGCTCGCCGCCATGGGCACGTGGGCGGTGCGCGTGCTCGTCTTCATCGCGGGGCTCGGCGAGGTCGGCATTGCGACCGCCAGTGTGCTCGCGGTGCTTGGCGCTGCCGGCCTCGCGATCGGGCTCGCGTTGCAAGGCACTTTGCAGAATATCGCGGCCGGCATGATGCTATTGCTGCTGCGGCCGTTTCGGCCGTAAAGTCAGACGGGACCGGCTGAACTCAACCGACGCCGGCGAGACAAAGCCCGCCGGGTAGTCGACATCCGTCGCTCAATCCATCCGCGGATGAGCGAGAAAGAATCGCAGCATCTCCGCCGTCGCATCGGGGCCCGCCGGGTCGGTGTACGAGCCGCGCTGACTGCCGCCGGCCCACGCGTGGCCCGCGCCGTGGATCAACCAGTGCTCCGCTTCGACGCCATTGGCCGCGACGCGCCGTTGCAGCGTAGCGCCGCGTCCGTTGCTCGACGCGTGAGCCGCCGTGGCCGGCACGCTGACGGTCGTAGTGCCGGCATCGAAGGACGCGACGAGGCCGGTCGCATTCGACGGATGGACCGTCTTGTCCGCATCGCCATGGAACACGATCAGCGGACGTTGCGGCGCGGCGCGCGCGGGCTTGCGCTGCGGCTTGCCGCCCTTCATCGCGGCGAGGGCCGAGGGCAGGTCCTTCGCGCATCCGTGCGCGAGGCCCGAATGCACGCAAGCGGCCGCGTACAGCTCGGGCGACGTGTTCAGCATCACATCCGCCATCGCGCCGCCCGCCGACAGGCCGGCCACGTAGACGCGCGCGGCATCGATGCGATAGTGCGTCATCACCTCCCGCGTGATGCCCGCAATCATCGACGGTTCGCCAAGGCCGCGCTGCTGATCGCCTGGCTTGAACCAGTTCCAGCATTTCGAATGATTGGCCGTTTGCGGCTGATTCGGGTACACGACGATGAAGCCGTGACGCTCGGCCATCTCGTTCATGCGCGTGCCGGCCGCGAAGTCGTCGGCGTTTTGCGTGCAGCCGTGCAACATCACGATCAGCGGCAACGGCTCGTTGTTGTAAACCGCCGGCACGTATAGCTTGTATTGACGCTGGCCCGCACTGTTGCTGAAGGTGTGCGTGCTGAAGGCGCCGGGTGTCGCGGCGTCGAAGGTGTGTGGGGCAGGGGTGTGCGGCTTCGGGCGCGCGGGGGTCTGCGTTTGTGCGTATGCCTGCGCCTGTGCCTCAGCCTCCGCTTGAACCCGGGACCATGCTTGCGTCCAATTGCTGCCCGCGCGCGGAGTATGCGGCGTGCGCGCATGGCCCGCTTCTGCGTTGACCCCAGCGAGCGCGCGTTGAACCGCGGCGGTCGCTTCGGTGGGGCCCTTCGTGTGCAGCAGATCGAAGGCGTCTTTCATCGACCTCAGAAAATCTTCGTTCATGTTCATGATGGTTTGCGGTGAGTTGCCTGGCGGCATGTGTGGGCGGGTGACGAGCCGCAGGCCGCGTCACGCGATGAGTCGAACGAAACGGCTAGCTGATGCGTCCCGCGAGCGCCGCCTTGACCGCGGGCGAGGCGTGAAACGCGCCGAGCACCACGACCGATGCAATGGTCGCCGCCGCGAGTTCCGGCGGCACGTCGGCGGCGATGCTGGCGAGGCCGAGGACGTGGATGTCGAGTTGTTCGTGCGCGGCTTGGGCGGCTTCGAGATCTTGTCGGGAGAAGTGCTGCAAGCCGAGCACCATCGCGCGGCGTGTCACCGTTTCCGTGACCACCTGCGCGTGCACTGCGAGCTGGTTGCGAATCGCCGTGCGAATCATGTCGGTGCGGTTCGAGTAAAAGCCTTCTTCGACCAGCAGGTCGATCTGGCCGAGGTCGACCGGACCGAGGTTGATAGTGATTTTTTCGGTGTCACCCCCTTTGGGGCGGGAACTGTCGATGAGGCTGAGTTTGGGCATTTGCACTCCGAGAGGGCATCCGGGGAACATCCCATTAACATCCAGTGGGATGGTTAAGCTTTTTACGCGCGTTGGGCAGTGGAGTCAATTGAGAAATTGAGGGTCGGGAGGGGCGTGTGGGGAGTGCCGCAGCTTCGGGCGCCGATATCGCACAACGCCGCGAGCGACCGATTGGCGCGGCGGCGGGCAAACCGACTGCTCCGTTGCGGCGCAGTCGGCATATTCAGGCGAGGTTGGCTTTAATGGACAGCCATCGCGGAACGGGTCAAGCAGTGAGGTTAGTTCCTCAAGGATCAGTCCGGCGATTCCGCATCATCTGACAGAAGGTCTGATAGATCCACTGGTCCCATACGACCGTGAAGAGCGTGACCGGGAGCGATTCTGGGGCTCCCTGCATTTTACTGTCTGCTCAATTTTCCAATTGCACTAACGTCGTTGCTGCCTCGTCAGATCCTCTGGCGTCGCAGTGTGGGAGTATCGTATGTAATCCTCAAGGAAACCTTTCAGGCCTGCCAGTTGTGAGCTCTCACGTGCCATGGCAGTCGGACTGATCGAGTCAACCAGTTTCCTGCCAGCTGCTGCGCCCGCCGCACCTGCAGGAAACCGCGACCGATATTCACTGCGCGAGTAAAGCGTACAGCGCTGACCCGCTCCTGCTGCAAGATCAAACGGCATTGAACCTCTAGCGGTCCGTCGTTGTAACGGCTTAAACCTGGCAGATCGCCGGGAGGCCATGCTTTTGGGATACCCACACGCCAACGAAAAAGCCGACCCTCGCAGGTCGGCTTTTTTCGCTTTTCGCTTTCCGATCAACTCGAAACAAGCGTCAATCAAGCTACATCAAAACAATATCGTACTGCTCCTGACTCAAATTCGACTCCACCTGCAACGACACCGGCTTGCCAATAAAATCAATCAGCATCGCCAGATGCTGCGACTCTTCCTCGAGGAACAGATCGATGACCTGCTGCGACGCCACCACGCGAAACTCGCGCGGATTGAACTGCCGCGACTCGCGCAGAATTTCCCGCAGCACGTCATAGCAAACCGTACGCGGCGTCTTCACTTGCCCCTTGCCCTGGCAAACCGGGCACGGTTCGCACAGCACATGCGCCAACGACTCGCGCGTGCGCTTGCGCGTCATCTCCACCAGCCCGAGCTGCGAGAATCCATTCACGGTTACGCGCGTTCGATCGCGCGACAATGCCTTCTTCAACTCGCCGAGCACCTGGTCGCGATGCTCGGTGTTTTCCATATCGATGAAGTCGATGATGATCACGCCGCCCAGATTGCGCAGCCGCAATTGCCGGGCAATCGTATGCGCGGCTTCGAGGTTGGTCTTGAAGATCGTATCGTCGAAGTTGCGCGCGCCGACATAACCGCCTGTGTTCACGTCGATCGTGGTCATCGCTTCGGTCTGGTCGATCACCAGATAGCCGCCCGACTTCAGGTCCACTCGCCGCGACAACGCGCGTTGAATCTCGCTTTCGATGTTGTACAGATCGAACAACGGCCGCTCGCCGGTGTAGTGATGCAGCTTCGACGACACCGCCGGCGTGAACTCCGCCGCGAAGTCGGCAAGCATCTGATAGGTCTCGCGCGAGTCGACCTGAATGCGCGACGTTTCATCGTTGACGAAGTCGCGCAGCACGCGTTGCGCGAGATTCAGGTCCTGATAGAGCAGGCTGGTGGGCGGCATGCGCTGGCCTTGCGACAGAATCGTCGCCCACGTCTTGCGCAGATACGCGACGTCGCCCGCCAGCTCTTCGCTGGTCGCATCTTCGGCGATCGTGCGCACGATGTAGCCGCCTTTTTCATCGGCGGGCAGCACGGCGGTCAGACGCGCGCGCACCGCTTCGCGCTCGGCCTCGCTCTCGATCTTCTGCGAGATGCCGATGTGCGGTTCCTGCGGCAGATACACGAGCGTGCGCCCGGCAATGCTCACTTGCGTGGACAGCCGCGCGCCCTTGGTGCCGATCGGATCCTTGACGACCTGCACCATCAGCGTCTGACCTTCGAAGACGATCTTTTCGATGGGCTGATGCGGCGTCTGATGTTGCGGCTCGCCGGCAATGCGCGGGTGCCAGATATCGGCTACGTGAAGGAACGCGGCGCGTTCGAGACCGATGTCGATGAAAGCGGATTGCATGCCCGGCAACACACGCACGACCTTGCCGAGATAAACATTCCCGACGCGCCCGCGCGACAGCGTTCGTTCGACGTGAAGTTCCTGGACGGCGCCCTGCTGGACGAGCGCGACGCGCGTTTCCTGCGGCGTGACATTGATCAGGATTTCTTCATTCATGATGTTATTTTAGAAGTCGATGCGCGCTGCACGCAGGAGGGCAGCGGTTTCAAAAAGTGGCAAACCCATGATACCTGAATAGGACCCGTCGATATGTTCGATAAACTCCGCGGCGCGGCCCTGCACGCCATATGCGCCCGCCTTGCCGAGCGGCTCGCCGCTCGCCGCATAACGGCGGATCGCATCTGCGTGCAGCGCAGCAAAACGCACCTTCGACACCGATAGCGCGGCGGGCAGCAGCGCGCCGTCGGCATCGATCACGGCGATGGCCGTCAGCACTTCGTGAGCGCGGCCCGCGAGGCGCGTGAGCATCGCGACGGCGTCGTCGGCATGGACGGGCTTGCCGAGAATCGCGTCGTCGATCGTGACGGTTGTATCCGCAACGAGGATCGGCCGCGCCGCATGACCGCCGGCCACGAGCCGGGCGCGCGCGGCATGCGCCTTGGCGATGCAAACGCGCTGCACGTAATCGCGCGCGTGTTCGCCGGGCAATTCGGCTTCGAGCGCTTCGGCATCTTCGTCGGGGCGCGGCAGCAGCAGTTCGAAACGCACGCCGAGCTGTTGCAGCAACTCCTGGCGACGCGGGCTTTGCGAAGCGAGGTAGACGAACGGATGCAGCGAAGCGGCGAGCGTGGGCATGAACGGGTCTCGGTGAAGCGGATTGCAGGAACGTGAATCCAGGAACGTGACACGGGCGCGCCGATCGGGTGTCGATCGAACGCGTCGCACACGTGCGTTAATCAGGCGCGTTGAAAATGGGATCGATGCAAAAAGGTCGACGTAAAAGTCGACCGGCATCGGCACCGGCGGCAAGACCGGAAACGCGCGGCAAGACGTGCAACAAAAAAGCTCGCGACCGGTCAGCCGCCTCGTCTGCTCACGCGCGGTGATAGGGGTGATTTTGCGTGATGGTCCACGCGCGGTAAAGCTGTTCGGCAAGCAGCACGCGAACCATCGCGTGCGGCAAGGTCAGGCTCGACACGCGCAACAGCATGTCGGCGCGCGCTTTCAGATCGGGATCGAGCCCATCGGCGCCGCCGATCAGAAAGGCCACGTCGCGGCCGTCCTGCTGCCAGCCGGGCAGCGCGCCGGCCAGCTGCATCGTGGTCCAGTCCTTGCCGCGTTCGTCGAGCGCGACGATGCGCGCATGCTTCGGCAACGCGGCTTCGATCTTCTGCCGCTCGGCGGCCATCACGCTTTCCGCCGGACGGCCGGAAGAACGCTGCTCGGGTTTGATCTCGCGCAGCTCGATGCGCAGCTCGGGCGGCATGCGCTTCGCGTATTCGTCGAAGCCGGTGGCGATCCAGTCCGGCATCTTGTGGCCGACGGCGAGGATGTGCAGTTTCATGACGAAGGTGATCGCGGATGCAGTGGCGGACTTCTACGCTATGCCGGCCAAAGCCCGCTTACTTGCGGCGGGCGGCCGTCTTGCGCGCCGGCTTCTTCACAGCCGCCGCTTCTTCGTCTTCGTCCTCGTCTTCAGACTCGCTGGCGCGCGCGCCGCCGAACGGATCAGGCGTGGACAGCTTGATGCGCACCGGCTTCTCACCCCAGATCTCCTCCAGGTTGTAGTACTGGCGCAGCGCCGGTTGCAGGATGTGGACGATCGCGTCGCCGCAATCGACCAGCACCCATTCGCCGATGTCCTCGCCTTCGGTGCTGACGATCTCGCCGCCAGCTTCCTTCACGCCTTCGCGCACGCTCGACGCGAGCGCCTTGGTTTGCCGGTTCGAGGTGCCGCTCGCGACGATCACGCGATCGAACAACGCGGTCAGGTGGCTGGTGTTGAACACCTTGATGTCTTGCGCCTTGACGTCTTCGAGAGCGTCGACGATCACGCGTTGTAGTTTGCGAATATCCATGGGGTTACCGGTGGTACAGATGATGTTGAAGAATATAGTCCCACACCGCAGTGGGGACATGGCTCGCGGCCTCGTCCTGCTGTTCGCCGCCGGTGAGGGCAAGCCGTTGACGCACGTGCTCGCGCAGATGCGCGCGAATGTCGGTGGCCGAAACGTTGAACGCAAGCGTCGTATCGATCAGCAAGTGGCCGCAGGGCGTGGCTTGCAGAACGTCGGCGCGGGCACGGCGCGCGTCGATTTCCTGTGCGACCGCCGGCGGAATCGACGCGAGGTCGAAGCCGGGCCGGGTGGCCGCGCAAATATGTGCGAAGTCGAACAGGCGCCGCCAGTCGCGCCATGTGTCGAGATGCACCAGTTGATCCGCGCCGATCAAAAGCGCGATCGATGCGTCCTCACCTTCGCGAGCACGCCAGTGTTGCAGCGTGTCGATCGTATAGGTGGGGCCGGCGTGATCGATTTCGTCGGTCGCGACGCGCACCGTCACGCCTGGCAGTGTGAGCGTGCTGGCCGCCGCGCGCGTCATCGCGAGCCGGTGCGCGGCCGGCGACACGTCCGCTTTCTGCCACGGCTGGCCCGCCGGCAGCAGCACCAGCTCAGTGAGCCGCAGCACGTCGGCGAAACGCCGCGCGAGCGCGAGGTGGCCGTCGTGGATCGGATCGAAAGTGCCGCCGAGCAGGCCGATCCGGCGAGGCAGGGCGACAAGGTGAGCGTTCGGCTTCAGGTGAAGGTCCTCAGTCGTAGCCACGTGATGGGCGCGTGCAGTGTGGCGCGGGCGAAATGCGCGTCACACCCACTCGCGCGGCACGAGAAAATCGCTGTAAAGACGCGCTTCCGGCGTGCCCGGTTCGGGATGCCAGTCGTAGCGCCAGTTCACCACGGGCGGCATCGATAGCAGGATCGATTCGGTGCGTCCGCCGCTCTGCAGTCCAAACAGTGTGCCACGGTCGAATACCAGATTGAACTCGACATAGCGGCCGCGCCGGTACGCCTGGAAGTCGCGCTCGGCTTCGCCGTACGGAATGTTGCGGCGCTTTTCGATGATCGGCAGGTACGCTTCGAGGAATGCGTCGCCGACGCTCCTGAGCATCGCGAACGATTGATCGAAGCCCGGCGCGCAGAAATCGTCGAAGAAAATCCCGCCGATGCCACGCGGTTCGTTGCGGTGCTTGAGGAAGAAATACTCGTCGCACCAGCGCTTGAAGCTCGGGTAGAGGTCCGCGCCATAAGGCTGCAGCGCGTCGCGGCAGGTGCGATGGAAATGCCGCGCGTCTTCCTCGTAGCCGTAATACGGCGTCAGATCCATGCCGCCCCCGAACCAGAACACCGGCTCTTCGCCCGGCTTGGTCGCGATCAGCAGACGCACGTTCATATGCACGGTCGGACAGTGCGGATTGTGCGGATGCAGCACGAGCGACACGCCCATCGCTTCGAAACCGCGCCCGGCTAGCTGCGGACGTGCCGCGCTCGCCGATCCGGGCAGCGCGTCGCCCGCGACATCCGAGAAGCCGATGCCGGCCCGCTCGAAAAACTTGCCGCCTTCGAGAATCCGCGTGCAACCGCCGCCGCGCAGCTTCTCGCCCGGCGCTCGCTGCCACGTGTCGGTCGCGAACGGCGTGCCGTCGAACGCGCCGAGCGTGTCCGCGATTTGCGTTTGCAGGCCTTGCAGCCAGCTGCGCACGGCTTGTGCGTCGTAGCTCGAATCGGTCATGAATGCGGATGCTGAGGGCGGCACGCTCGTCGTGCCGCGGGTTCTTCGTGAAGGTCACCGGCCGGGCCCTCGTCAGGGAGAAGCCTGGCAAGGCGCGGCCGTGCGATGTTTCGGATCGGGCGCCGGGCTCTCGCCCGCGCCGGCCCACCTGCTGCCGTGGACGCTGAAACTTACAGTGTAGCGCCCGCAGTGTAGCGCCGTGGGCGCCGCACGCGGGCGAGCAGGGTGGTGGCTGATTACTTGCCTTCGGTGCGGGCGTCGTGCTTGCGGTTCAACGCACGGTAGCCGATGTCGCGGCGATACTGCATGCCGTCGAACGAGATCTGGTTGATCGTTCCGTACGCGACCGATTGCGCGGTGCGCACCGAATCCGCCAGGCCGACCACGCACAGCACGCGGCCGCCCGAGGTGGTCAGCTTGCCGTCGGCAAGCGTGGTGCTGGCGTGGAACGTGACCGAATCCGCGGTTTCAGCGGGGATGTCGTTGATGCGGTCGCCCTTTCTCGGCGTGTCCGGATAGTTGTGCGCGGCGATCACCACGCCCAGCGCGGTGCGGCGGTCCCATTCCAGTTCGACCGTATCGAGCGTGCCGGCAATCGCCTGCTCGACCACCTTCGAATAGTCGCCCTTCAGACGCGCCATGATCGGCTGCGTTTCGGGGTCGCCCATGCGGCAGTTGAATTCGAGCGTTTTCGGGTTGCCTTGGGCGTCGATCATCAGACCGGCATACAGGAAGCCGGTATAGCGGATGCCTTCCTTCTCCATGCCGCGCACGGTCGGCAGGATGATTTCGCGCATCACGCGGGCATGCAATTGCGGCGTGACGATCGGCGCGGGCGAATACGCGCCCATGCCGCCGGTGTTCGGGCCCTGGTCGCCGTCGAGCAGACGCTTGTGGTCCTGGCTCGACGCGAGCGGCAACACATGCTTGCCGTCGACCATCACGATGAAGCTCGCTTCTTCGCCGGCGAGGAATTCCTCGATCACGACGCGCGCGCCGGCGTCGCCGAGCTTGTTGTCAGACAGCATCATGTCGACCGCGGCGTGCGCTTCTTCCAGCGTTTGCGCGACCACCACACCCTTGCCGGCGGCAAGGCCGTCGGCCTTGATGACGATCGGCGCACCCTTCGCGTCCAGATAGGCATGCGCGGCGGCGACGTCGGCGAAGGTTTCGTATTCGGCGGTCGGGATCGCGTGGCGCTTCATGAACGCCTTCGCGAAGTCCTTCGAGCTTTCGAGCTGGGCGGCTTCTTTGGTCGGCCCGAAAATCTTCAGGCCGCGCGAGCGGAACAGATTGACGATGCCCGCCGCGAGCGGCGCTTCCGGCCCGACCAGCGTGAAGGCGATCTGTTCCTGCTCGACGAAATCGGCGAGCGCGGCCGGCTCGGTGATGTCGATGTTGCGCAGACGCTCGTCCTGCGCGGTGCCGCCGTTGCCCGGCGCGACGTAGACGAGCTGAACCCGCGGCGATTGCGCGAGCTTCCATGCGAGTGCATGTTCGCGACCGCCGGAACCGACGACGAGTAACTTCATGTGAATCCCCGAGACTTAAAAACCATAAACGGCTGAAGCAGCAAGCTCAGCCGTGCAATAAACAGCGAGATTCGCGCCGGGCATGTTGGCGCCAGCGAAGCTGGCAAGCCGAACGCGCGTGAACCCGAGTGACGGTGGCGTGACGGTGCGCAAACGCGCACCGAAGTCCAGACGCCCGCTTCGCGATGACACAACGACACAGCGACACAGCGACACAACGACGCGAGGGCCAGCCGGCAGCGCGGTGCGGTTCAATGGGAACTCGCGCGCCGCGCGTGGCCGGTGCACGCTCATTCGTCGGCGATCGCGGCGTTTGTATAGACTTCCTGCACGTCGTCCAGATTTTCCAGCGCGTCGAGCAGTTTCTGCATTTTCACGGCGTCGTCGCCGGTGAACTCGACTTCCGTCTGAGGTTTCATCGTCACCTCGGCCACTTCGGCCTTGAAGCCCGCGGCTTCGAGCGCGGCCTTCACCTTCGGGAAATCGTTCGGCGGGCACAGCACTTCGATGCTGCCGTCTTCGTTCGTGACGACGTCGTCGGCGCCGGCTTCGAGCGCGGCTTCCATCAGCTTGTCTTCTGGCGTGCCGGGCGCGAACAGGAACTGGCCGACGTGATCGAACATGAACGACACCGAGCCGTCCGTGCCCATGTTGCCGCCGTTCTTCGAGAACGCGTGACGCACTTCCGCGACCGTGCGGGTGCGGTTGTCGGTCATCGTGTCCACGATCACCGCCGCGCCGCCGATGCCGTAGCCTTCGTAGCGGATTTCTTCGTAGCTCGCGCCGTCCACACCGCCCACGCCGCGCTGGATCGCGCGGTTGACGTTGTCTTTCGGCATGTTGGCGTCGTACGCCTTTTCGACGGCGAGCCGCAAACGCGGGTTCGAGTCGATGTCGCCGCCGCCCATGCGCGCCGCGACCTGAATTTCCTTGATGAGCCGCGTCCAGACCTTGCCGCGCTTGGCATCGGCCGCTGCTTTCTTATGCTTGATGTTGGCCCATTTCGAATGACCCGCCATACCTTTCTCCGTCGCGCGCGCCAGCGGGGCGCACGCATAGTGCAATTGTCGTTGCGATGTCGGGCGCTTGCGTTGCGCGCCTCGATGTCAAACCGTGGTGTGAGACCGCCGGCGGCGGCCCGTCCGAACTAGCCGCCGTGTCGACCGGCTTCAGCCTGCTCACGCTGCGCCGGGCCCGGCGCAGCGGGGCCGGAGGTCGGCGACGCGGTGGGGGCGGGGCGGCTGGCATGCGGCAAACCCGGCGCCGGCTCTGCAAGCTTCGCGTACGGGCGCGATGCGCCAGATGGCGGTACAGACGGTGCAGGCATAGACGCGGATAGGGCCGCTTCTGGAGCGGATTCGGATTTTATCACGCCGCCGGGGTGCGGCAGGGGGCGACGTGGCCGGAAACTACGCGCAAAGCGCGCGGACACGGGGGTGAGGCGGCGTTGCGCAGCCGCCCCGGCATTTTTCCAGGCCGTGCTCAGGCGGCTTGCAGCCCGCCCTCAGTTCTTGGTGCCGAACAGCCGGTCGCCGGCGTCGCCCAGACCCGGCACGATATACGCGTGCTCGTTCAGGTGCGAATCGAGCGACGCGACGTACAGCTTCACGTCCGGATGCGCGTCCTGGAACACCTGCACGCCTTCGGGCGCGGCGACCAGCGCGAGGAACATGATGTTCTCGGCGGCGACGTTGCGGCGCTTGAGCACGTCGACCGCATGCACGGCCGAGTAGCCGGTCGCGACCATCGGATCGCACAGGATGAACACGCGGTCCTCCAGATCCGGCAGCCGCACCAGATATTCGACCGGCCGGTGATCTTCGGCCCGGTACACGCCGATGTGGCCCACCCGCGCCGACGGCACCAGCTCCAGCAGGCCGTCCGACATGCCGATCCCGGCGCGCAGCACCGGCACGATCGCGAGCTTCTTGCCGGCGATCACCGGCGCGTCGATCGCGACGAGCGGCGTGGTGATGCGGCGCGTGGTCATCGGCAGGTTGCGGGTGATCTCGTAGCCCATCAGCAGCGTGATTTCGCGCAGCAGTTCGCGGAACGTGCGTGTCGAGGTGTCCCGATCGCGCATGTGCGACAGCTTGTGCTGGATCAGCGGGTGATCGAGGATGAAAAGATTGGGAAAACGGCTGTCCTGGGTCATGGCGGGGGCGCGGAGGGCGCAAGAGGGATCGGTTCGGAATCGTTCGGCGCGCGCCGCCCGGTCCGCAAAGCGGCGGGCCGGCGGACACGCCACGGCGCAAGTTTACCGAAAGAGTGCCGCCCGAAGATACCGGAGATTGCAGCGGGTGGGCGCAGTCCGGCACCGATTCTTCTAGAATCAGGGGGAACTTTCAACGCCATGGCGCCGACGCGCCACGACTACGTCACGAGGGCATACACATGGACATTGGAATCGCAGGACGCACCGCGCTGGTTTGCGCGGCCAGCAAGGGTTTGGGGCGCGGCTGCGCGGAAGCGCTGGCCGCCGAGGGCGTCAACCTGACGATCGTCGCGCGCACCGCCGAAACGCTCGAGGCGACCGCCGCCGAAATCCGCCAGCAAAGCGGCGTGGAAGTGAAGACCGTGGCGTGCGACATCACCACGCCCGAAGGCCGCGCCGCGGCGCTCGCCGCCTGTCCGCAGCCGGACATCCTGGTCAACAACGCGGGCGGCCCGCCGCCGGGCGACTTCCGCAACTTCACGCACGAGGACTGGATTCGCGCGCTCGAAAGCAACATGCTTACGCCGATCGAGCTGATCCGCGCGACCATCGACTCGATGAGCGCGCGCGGCTATGGCCGTATCGTCAACATCACGAGCTCGGCGGTGAAGGCGCCGATCGACGTGCTGGGCCTGTCGAACGGCGCGCGCTCGGGGCTCACCGGTTTTGTCGCGGGGCTCGCGCGCAAGGTCGCGCCGACCGGCGTGACGATCAACAATCTGCTGCCGGGGCTGTTCGACACCGACCGCATCGCGGTGACGTTCGAGGCGCAGGCCAAGGCGCAGAACATTTCCATCGACGAGGCGCGCAAGCAGCGCATGAAGACGATCCCCGCCGGCCGCTTCGGCAACCGGGACGAATTCGGCCGGGCGTGCGCGTTCCTGTGCAGCGTGCATGCCGGCTACATCACCGGGCAGAACTGGCTGATCGATGGCGGCGCGTATCCCGGCACGTTCTGAGCGGACGGCTGCCGAAGCGCCCAACGCCGCACGAGCAGCCGCCCCGGTTTCGCAATGAAACGATCAGCACGACACAACAACGACAATCACAACGGTTTCAGGAGTCTTACGTCATGACCACCCGCATCGCGCTGATCGCGCACGATCACAAGAAGGACGACATCGTCAAACTGGCCGGCGAATACGTCGATACGCTCAGGCGCTGCGAGATCGTCGCGACCGGCACGACCGGCGGGCGCATCAGCGATGCGCACGGCCTCACGGTCGAGCGGATGCTGTCGGGCCCGCACGGCGGCGACCTGCAGATCGGCGCGCAGCTCGCGGAAGGGCGGGTGGACATGGTGATCTTCCTGCGCGACCCGATGACGCCGCAGCCGCACGAACCGGACATCAACGCGCTGGTGCGCGCGTGCGACGTGCACAACATTCCGTGCGCGACCAACATCTCGACCGCGCGCATGGTGCTCGACGTGCTGACGTTGCGCCTCAATCAACAAGTCTGACGGCGCGCTCGCGGCAACCTGAAAAAATTCGAACAACACCCGCCTCAAGGAGACGTGATGGCCAAAGCAATCCGATTCGAAAAAACCGGCGGCCCGGAGGTGATGAAATGGGTCGACGTCGAAGTGGGCGAGCCCGGCGCGGGCGAGATTCGCATCCGGCAGACGGCGGTCGGGCTGAACTACATCGACGTGTATTTCCGCACGGGCCTCTATCCGCTGCCGTTGCCGGGCGGCCTCGGCATGGAAGCTGCCGGCGAGGTCAGCGCGGTCGGCGCGGGCGTCACGGGGCTGAAGACGGGCGACCGCGTCGCCTACGTCGCGCGCCCGCCTGGCGCGTACGCGCAGGAGCGTGTGCTGCCGGCGGCGCAGGTCGTCAAGCTGCCCGATGCATTGAGCGACGAGCAGGCCGCGTCGGTGATGCTGCAAGGCCTCACCGCGCAGTATCTGCTGCGCCGCACGTATCCGGTGAAGGCCGGCGACACGATCCTGATCCAGGCGGCGGCGGGCGGCGTCGGGCTGCTGGTGTGCCAGTGGGCCAAGGCGCTCGGCGCGACCGTGATCGGCACGGTCGGCTCCGATGAAAAAGCCGCGATCGCGAAAGCGCACGGCTGCGATCACCCGATCGTCTACACGCGCGAGAATTTCACGAAGCGTGTGCGCGAGATCACCAACGGCGCGGGCGTGCCGGTGGTGTACGACTCGATCGGTAAAGACACGTTTACGGGCTCGCTCGATTGCCTCGCGCCGCTCGGCATGTTCGTGAGCTTCGGCAATGCATCGGGGCCGCTGCCGCCGATCGATTCGTCGGAATTCGCCGGACGAGGTTCGCTGTTCTTCACGCGCCCGACGCTGTTCACCTATATCGCGAAGCGCAGCGATTACGATGCGATGTCGGCGGAACTGTTCGACGTGCTGGTGTCGGGCAAGGTCAAGACGAGCATCAATCAGCGTTATGCGCTGGCGGATGTCGGGCAGGCCCACGCGGCGCTACAAGGCCGCCGCACCACGGGCTCGACGGTGCTGCTGCCATGAACGGATAGCAGCGCGCCGCCGCTTTGATGCGGCAGATACGGCCGCGAGCGCCGCGCCACAAATGAAACGGCACGTGCACGACCTGTGCGCGACAAGCAAGGCCGTTCCATCTCTCGATGGAACGGCCTTGTCCGTTTACACGATCTTTATACCCGCGCCCCCACCTTTGACCCGTCCTTTACGCGCCAAGGCATACCGTTGCACCTATCCAAAGTCCGTGAATGGGGAAGAAAAATGGATGTGCTGTATGTCGGGGGGCTGGTGCTGTTTGCCGCGCTGACCTTTGCATTGATTAGCGGCTGCGAGAAGCTGATGCAGTTTCGCCGTGGCCAGGGAGCGCGCTCATGAACTGGATCCTCTGGTTGTCAGGCTCGGCCACCGCGCTGCTGTTTATTTACCTGGTCTATGCGCTGTTGCGCGCGGAGGACATTGAATGAACTCGAACAATGTCCTGCAGGCGGGCCTGTTCATCATCGTGCTGCTGGCTGCCGCCGTGCCGCTGGCGCGCTATCTGGCCGCGGTGATGGACGGCAGCTCGCGCGTCGTCCGTCTGGGCGGCCCGCTCGAACGTCTGCTGTATCGGATCGCGGGCGTCGACCCGTCGACGGAAATGGGCTGGAAGCATTACGCGATCGCGACGATCGCGTTCAACGTGCTCGGCGTGGGTTTTCTTTACGTGCTGTTGCGCGTGCAAGGCTGGCTGCCGGGCAACCCGCAGCAGTTCGCCGCGATGACGGTCGACGGTGCGTTCAATACGGCGGTCAGCTTCGTGACCAACACGAACTGGCAGGACTACACGCCCGAGCAAACTGTTGGCTATCTGACGCAGATGCTCGGCCTGACCGTGCAGAACTTCCTGTCCGCGGCCACCGGCATCGTGGTGGTGATCGCGCTGATGCGCGGCTTCGCGCGCCACACCGCGCAAACCATCGGCAACTTCTGGGTCGACATCACGCGCGTGACACTGTACGTGTTGCTGCCGATGTCGATGATCCTCGCGGCGCTGCTGATGAGCCAGGGCGTGATCCAGAACTTCAAGTCCTATCAGGACGTGCCGACGCTGCAAACCACCACCTACGCCGCACCGAAGCTCGATGCGCAAGGCAATCCGGTGAAGGACGCGAAGGGCAATCCGGTCACGGTCGATACGCCGGTGAAGACGCAAACCATCGCGATGGGTCCGGTTGCGTCGCAGGAAGCGATCAAGATGCTCGGCACCAATGGCGGCGGTTTCTTCAATGGCAACTCGGCGCATCCGTTCGAAAACCCCACGCCGTTCTCGAACTTCGTTCAGGTGTTGTCGATCCTCGTCATTCCGGCGGCGCTCGCGCTGTTGTTCGGGCGGATGATCGGCGACCGCAAGCAGGGCGTGGCCGTGCTCGCGGCGATGACGATCGCGTTCGGCGTCTGCGTGTTCGGCGAGATCAGCGCGGAGCAGGGCGGCAATCCGGCGCTCACCGCATTGCACGTCGATCAGTCGGCGACCGCGTTGCAGTCGGGCGGCAATGCGGAGGGCAAGGAAACGCGCTTCGGCATTGCGCAGTCGGGCATCTTCACGGTCGCGACCACGGCGGCTTCGTGCGGCGCGGTAGCCAATACGCACGACTCGCTGACGCCGCTCGGCGGCCTCTATCCGATGCTGCTGATACAGCTCGGCGAAGTGATCTTCGGCGGCGTGGGTTCCGGCATGTACGGGATGCTCGTATTCGCTTTGCTGGCGGTGTTCGTCGCGGGCCTGATGATCGGCCGCACGCCGGAATACGTCGGCAAGAAGATCGAGGCGTACGAGATGAAGATGGTGTCGATCGTCGTGCTGCTCACGCCGCTGCTGGTGCTGGTCGGCACGTCGATCGCAGTGTTGAGCGACGCGGGCAAGGCCGGCATTCTGAACCCCGGCGCGCACGGCTTCTCCGAAATCCTCTACGCGTTCAGCTCGGCCGCCAACAACAACGGCAGCGCGTTTGCGGGTCTGACGGTCAGCACGCCGTTCTACAACTGGCTCACCGCGATCGCGATGTGGTTCGGCCGCTTCGGCACGATCATTCCGGTGCTGGCGATTGCCGGCTCGCTCGCCGCGAAGAAGCGCATCGGCGTGACCGGCGGCACGCTGCCCACGCACGGCCCGCTGTTCGTCGTGCTGCTGCTCGGCACGGTGCTGCTGGTCGGCGCGCTCACTTATGTGCCTGCGCTCGCGCTCGGCCCTGGTGTCGAACATCTGATGATGATGGGCGCCCATTGAGGCGGCCCATGCGAACCAACGGCTATCAAGCGCAATCGGGATATTCGAGGATTCAATGACTGAACATAATGCAACCCGGTCCATGTTCGACCCGGCGCTGCTGCGCCCGGCGATCGTGGACTCCTTCAAGAAGCTCACGCCGCGCACGCAGTTCCGCAATCCGGTGATGTTCTGCGTGTACGTCGGCAGCATTCTGACGACCATTCTGTGGATCGCCGCGCTCGGCGGCCAGGCCGAGGCGCCCGCGGGCTTCATTCTCGCGGTCACGCTGTGGCTCTGGTTCACGGTGCTGTTCGCGAACTTCGCGGAGGCGCTTGCCGAGGGCCGCTCGAAAGCGCAGGCGGCCTCGCTGCGCAGCGCGAAGCGCGACGTGATGGCCAAGAAGCTCAACGAGCCGCATCCGAAGTCGCCGATCCGCATCACGACGGCGACCGATCTGCGCCGGGGCGACGTCGTGCTGGTCGAAACCGGCGACGTGATTCCGGCCGACGGCGAAGTGATCGACGGCGTCGCGTCGGTCGACGAATCGGCGATCACGGGCGAATCCGCGCCGGTGATCCGCGAGTCGGGCGGCGATTTTTCGTCGGTGACGGGTGGCACGCGCGTGCTGTCGGATTGGATCGTCGTGCGCGTCACGGCGAATCCGGGCGAAGCGTTTCTCGACCGCATGATCGCGATGGTCGAAGGCGCGAAGCGTCAGAAGACGCCGAACGAAATCGCCCTGACCATCCTGCTGGTCGCGTTGACGATCGTGATGCTGCTCGCCACCGCGACGCTGCTGCCATTCTCGATGTTTTCGGTTGAAGCCGCCAAGGCCGGTCACGTGGTGACGATCACCGCGCTGGTCGCGCTGCTGGTGTGCCTGATTCCGACCACCATCGGCGGGCTGCTGTCGGCGATCGGCGTGGCCGGCATGAGCCGCATGATGCAGGCGAACGTGATCGCCACCTCGGGCCGCGCGGTCGAAGCCGCCGGCGATGTCGACGTGCTGCTGCTCGACAAGACCGGCACGATCACGCTCGGCAACCGTCAGGCGTCGCAATTCATGCCCGCGCCGGGCCTGACCGAAGAAGCGCTCGCGGACGCCGCGCAACTGTCGTCGCTCGCCGACGAAACGCCGGAAGGCCGCAGCATCGTCGTGCTCGCGAAGCAGCGTTTCAACATCCGCCAACGCGATATGGCGTCGCTGCATGCGGTGTTCCTCGGCTTCACCGCGCAGACGCGGATGAGCGGTGTCGATCTGCATCCCACGGGGACTTCCTCCGGGGCGCCGGGCCGTGAAATCCGCAAGGGCGCGGCCGATGCGGTGAAGCAATACGTCGAAGCCAACGGCGGCCGTTTCCCGAGCGAAGTCAACAATGCCGTGACGGAAGTTGCGCGGCGCGGCAGCACGCCGCTGGTGGTCGCGGAAAAGGGCGAACACGGCGCGCGCGTGCTCGGCGTGATCGAGTTGAAGGACGTGGTGAAGGGCGGCATCAAGGAACGTTTCGCCGAGCTGCGCAAGATGGGCATCAAGACCATCATGGTGACGGGTGACAACCGTCTGACGGCAGCAGCGATTGCCGCCGAGGCCGGCGTCGACGACTTCCTCGCCGAAGCGACGCCGGAAGCGAAGCTCGCGACCATCCGCGCGCACCAGGCCGAAGGGCGCCTCGTGGCGATGACCGGCGACGGCACCAACGACGCTCCGGCGCTCGCGCAGGCCGACGTCGCGGTGGCGATGAACTCCGGCACGCAGGCCGCGAAAGAGGCGGGCAACATGGTCGACCTCGATTCGAATCCGACCAAGCTGATCGAGATCGTCGAGATCGGCAAGCAGATGCTGATGACGCGCGGCTCGCTCACCACGTTCTCGATCGCCAACGATGTCGCCAAGTACTTCGCGATCGTTCCGGCCGCGTTCGCCACCACCTACCCGGCGCTGAACGCGCTGAACGTGATGCATCTGGCGACGCCCGCGTCGGCGATCATGTCGGCGGTGATCTTCAACGCGCTCGTGATCGTGCTGCTGATTCCGCTCGCGCTCAAGGGCGTGCGTTATCGCGCGCTGGGCGCAGCGATTCTGTTGCGCCGCAATCTGCTGATTTACGGTCTCGGCGGGATCATCGTGCCGTTCATCGGCATCAAGCTGATCGATATGGTGCTGGCCGCGTTCGGCTGGGTTTGAGCCGCATCGGCCTAAGAGGAATCAATCATCATGAAAAATCTGTTCCGTCCGTTGCTCGTGATCTTCGCGGTGCTCACCGCGCTCACGGGCCTCGCTTACCCCGCGGTGATGACCGCTATCGGGCAGGCCGCTTTCGCCGATCAGGCCAACGGCAGCCTGCTTGAGCAGAACGGCAAGCTGGTCGGCTCGCAGCTGATCGGCCAGCAGTTCGATGCGCCGCAGTACTTCTGGGGCCGTCTGTCGGCGACCAGCCCGATGCCGTATAACGCACAGGGTTCGAGCGGCTCGAACCTCGGGCCGACCAATCCGGCGCTGCTCGACGAAGTCAACGGGCGTCTCGCCGCGTTGAAAGCTGCCGGCACCGATATGTCGAAGCCGGTGCCGGTCGATCTGGTGACGTCGTCGGGCAGCGGGCTCGACCCCGAGATCAGTCCGGCGGCGGCCGCCTATCAGATCGCGCGCGTCGCGCAGAAGCGCGGGCTCGCGCCGAACGACGTGCAGGCGCTGGTCGACCGTTTTACGACCGGCCGCCAGTTCGGCATTCTGGGTGAGCCGCGCGTAAACGTGCTGAAGCTGAACCTCGCGCTCGACGAGATGAAGCAGGGCTAGGTAGCGCGGGGCAGCGCAGCCGCGCGCCGCAGCGTGCCCAAGGCGGCGTCCGCGAGACGCCGCCTTTGCCTTTGCTACGCCGCGCCGCCATTTGCAGGCCGGCCGCGGCCGTGCCACCATGCCGACACCGCCGCGCGTACGACGATGACAACCACTACAAGCACCAAGCATGAACCGCCCCGATCCTGACGAACTGCTCGACAAGCTGCAACGCGACGAAGAGAAGCGTCTGCGCGGCAGGCTGAAGATTTTCTTCGGCGCATCGGCCGGCGTGGGCAAGACCTATGCGATGTTGCAGGCCGCCCGCCGCCGCCACGACGAAGGCGCGGACGTGGTGATCGGCATCGCCGAAACGCATGGCCGCGGCGAGACCGCCGCGCTGCTCGAAGGCCTCGAAGTCCTGCCGCTCGCACATATCGAATATCGCGGCCGCAAGCTCGGCGAGTTCGATCTGGATGCCGCGCTCGCGCGCAAGCCGCAACTGATCCTCGTCGACGAGCTCGCGCATTCGAACGTGCAGGGCGCGCGCCATCTGAAGCGCTGGCAGGACGTTCACGAACTGCTCGACGCGGGCATCGACGTGTACACGACGGTCAACGTCCAGCACCTCGAAAGCCTGAACGACGTGGTCGGCCAGATCACCGGGATTCGCGTGTGGGAGACGGTCCCGGATCGCGTGTTCGATCGCGCCGATGAAGTCACGCTGGTCGACCTGCCCGCCGAAGAACTGCTCGACCGGATGCGCGACGGCAAGGTGTACATGCCGCAGCAGGCCGAGCGCGCGGTGCGCAACTTTTTTCGCAAGGGCAACCTGATTGCGCTGCGCGAGCTCGCGCTGCGCCGCACGGCGGATCGCGTCGATGCGCAGATGCGGGAATATCGCGCCGACCGTTCGATTCAGCGTATCTGGCAGGCGCGCGAGCGTTTGCTGGTGTGCGTGGGTCCCGGCCCGGAAGCGCCAGCGCTGGTGCGCGCGGCCGCGCGCCTCGCCGCCAGCCTGAAGGCCGACTGGCTGGCGGTCTACGTGGAAACGCCCGCGCTGCAGCGCTTGCCCGACGCGCGCCGCGAACGCACGCTGAACGCGTTGAAGCTCGCCGCCGAACTCGGCGCCGAAACCGCGACGCTCGCGGGCGCCGATGCGCTCACCGCGCTGATCGGCTATGCGCAGGCCCGCAACGTGTCGAAGCTGGTGGCCGGCGCGCCGTCGCGTACCGGGGTGAGGCGCTGGCTGCGCCGGCCGCTCGGCGAGCGGATCGCGGAGCAGGCGGGCGAGCTCGATCTCACGCTGATTCGCGCGTCGTCCGAACACACGGGCGGCGCAGAGCGGCGCTTGCTCAACACCACCGCGAACGCCTGGCGCGAGGCGCTGAGCGCGGCGCGCGAACGCCGTTCGCCGCCGCGCGCGTATGCGCTCGCGCTGGCGATCTGCGCGGCCATCACGCTGCTGTCGAGCCAACTGATCGACCGCATAGACCTGACCAACCTCGTGATGCTGTATCTGCTCGGCGTGATCTTCACGGCAGTGAAGCTGGGACGCGGGCCGGGCGTGGTGCTGTCGTTCCTCAGCGTGGCCGCGTTCGATTTCTTCTTCGTGCCGCCGCGCATGTCGCTGTCGGTGTCCGATACGCAGTACCTGCTGACCTTCTTCGGCATGCTGCTGACGTCGCTGGTGATCAGCCATCTCACGTCGAGCCTGCGCCGCGAGGCGAGCGTCGCGCGGCGCCGCGAACAGCGCACCGGCGCGATGTACGCGATGGCGCGCGAACTCGCAGCGGCGCTGACCACCGAGCAGATCGTCGGGATCGGCACTCGGCACGTGAGCGAAGTGTTCGGCGCGCGCGTCGCGATCCTGCTGCCGGACAGCGCCGATCAGGTCAAACAGAAGATCGAGGACCCCGACGCGGCGATCACGCTCGAAGGCGAGCTGCTCGACCTCGACGTGGGCCAGTGGGTCTACGATCAGCAGAAGCCCGCTGGCCATGGCACGGATACGTTGCCGGCCGCGGGCGCGCTGTATCTGCCGCTGAAGGCGCCGATGCGCACGCGCGGCGTGCTCGCGGTCGTGCTGCGCGACGAGCGCGAGCTGGACGTGCCCGAACAGCAACGCATGCTCGACGCGTTCGCCGCGCAGATCGCGCTGGCGCTGGAACGGGTGCATTACGTCGACATCGCGCGCGACGCGCTCGTCAACATGGAATCGGAGCGCTTGCGCAACTCGCTGTTGTCGGCGATCTCGCACGATCTGCGCACGCCGTTGACGACGATCGTCGGCTTCTCGTCGATGCTGGCGCAGGGGCGCAAGGCGCACGACGAAGCGCACGCGCAAGCGCAGCCCGGCGACGACCTGGTCGACGCGATTCACGAAGAGGCGCTGCGCATGACGGATATCGTCACGAATCTGCTCGACATGGCGCGCTTGCAGGCGGGCAGCCTGCAACTGAACCGGCAGTGGACGCTGCTCGAAGAAACGGTGGGCGCCGCGCTGCGTGCTTGCCGGCGCGTGCTGGCGAAGCATCCGGTGCGGGTCGCGCTGCCCGCCGACCTGCCGCTGCTGCAACTGGATGCCGTGCTGATGGAGCGGCTCTTCTCGAACCTGTTCGAGAACGCGGCCAAGTACACCGCGCCGGACACGCCGTTGACGATCGGCGCGCAACGCATCGACGCGGACGACAAGCCGCTCGTGCGCGTCACCGTCGACGACGACGGCCCTGGTCTGCCCGCCGGCATGGAAGCGCGCGTGTTCGAGAAGTTCACGCGCGGCGAGAAGGAATCGGCCAAGCCGGGCATCGGCCTGGGCCTCGCGATCTGCCGCGCGATCGTCGAGGCGCACGGCGGTACAATCGGCGCGCTCAATCGCGTGTCTGCGGATGGCCGTGTCGAAGGCGCGCGCTTCTGGTTCACGCTGCCGGTGGACACGCCGCCCGACGCGCCGGATGGTCTGGAACACGAGGAGGCCGATCCGCTGGCGCAGGCGGGGCTCGAAGCCGAACCGCACGCCGGCCTTCCCACCCACCCTCGAGCCGCCCCCGGCGCCGCCGCCACCCTCAACCCGCTGCCCAAGCCCGCCCATGAGTGACCCGAGCCTCACCGTCGTCCTGATTGAAGATGAAAAGCAGATTCGCCGCTTCGTGCGAACCGCGCTGGAAGGCGAGGGCATCGTCGTGCACGACGCCGAAACCGGCAAGCAGGGTCTCGTCGAAGCCGCGACGCGCAAGCCCGACCTGGTGATCGTCGATCTCGGCTTGCCCGACACCGACGGCCTCGACGTCATCCGGGAACTGCGCGGCTGGAGCCAACTGCCGGTGATCGTGTTGTCGGCGCGCACCCAGGAGAGCGAGAAAGTCGCCGCGCTCGACGCCGGCGCTGACGATTACCTGACCAAGCCGTTCGGCGTGTCCGAATTGCTGGCGCGCATCCGCGCGCAGATGCGGCGGCGCAATCACGGCGGCGCGAACGAGTCGCCGCAGGTGCGCTTCGGCGCGGTCATGGTCGATCTGGCATTGCGCCAGGTGACGCGCGACGGCGCCGCGATCCACCTGACGCCCATCGAATACCGGCTGCTCGCGACGCTCGTGCGCCATGCCGGCCGCGTGCTGACGCACCGGCAGTTGCTGCGCGACGTGTGGGGACCGTCGCATGTCGAGAGCCATCACTATCTGCGCATCTACATGGCGCATCTGCGCGGCAAGCTGGAGCGCGATCCGGCGCAACCGGAACACATCATTACGGAAACCGGCGTCGGCTATCGCCTCGTGGGCGCGGTGTGACGCAGCCGCGAAGCAACGAATGAGGCGCTTCGATATAATTACGCTTCGTAAGGACGACCTTGCGCTTTTGCTACGAACGGGGACGGCCCCATTTCATCATGGAGCTGTCTCATGTCCTGGTTTCTTCTATTGATCGCCGGTTTGCTCGAAGTCGCGTGGGCGGCCGGCCTCAAGTCCTCCGAAGGTTTCACTCGCCTGTGGCCGTCCGTGTTCACGGTCGTGACCGCGCTTGGCAGCTTCGCGCTGCTCGCTGTCGCGATGCGCCAGTTGCCGCTCGGCACGGCCTACGCCGTGTGGACCGGGATCGGCGCGGTCGGCGCGTTCATCTTCGGCATCGTCATGATGGGCGAGGCGTTGAGCGTCGCGCGAGTTGCCAGCGCGGCGCTCATCGTGATCGGTTTGATCGGGCTGAAGCTGTCGTCCGGGCATTGAACCGCGCGCGTCGCGCGCTGGCTTCGAGGCCCCATGCAGTTCGATAAGCCCCGCTTAGCCCGAGCCATTGGGCAAGCCAAAGCGGCCTCGCCCCGCGCTTCATCCTGGCCGCCGATTCTTCGCCGCTCTACGTTCTGCGAATTATCGTGGCTATAATGAAACGGAATCCAACCTGACATTGCCCGCGGCCTCTATGGCGCGGCCGGCTTGGCGCGGGTCTGACGACTTCGGTCCGGGACTTCTCCGGGTTCCAGGCTCTATCGGCCGCCGAAGCGCCCGGCACGCGCAGCGCGCCTGGAGGCGGCCATGCTTGAATCACTTTCGCTTGCTGCTGGCCTTTCGTGGGGCAGCGGCCTGCGCCTCTATCTGACGGTCCTGCTGGCCGGCGTGTTCGAGCGTCTCGGCCTGATCCATCTTCCGGATACGCTGTCCGCGCTTTCGTCGTCCTGGGTGATCGGCGCGGCGGCCGTACTGACGGTCACCGAATTCCTCGCGGACAAAATCCCCGCGTTCGATTCGTTGTGGGACGCGATCCATACCTTCATCCGCATTCCGGCCGGCGCCGTGCTGGCGGCCGGCGCGCTCGGCCATGCCGATCCGGCGCTGCTGACCATCGCCGCGCTGGCGGGCGGCACGCTGGCGGGCACCGCGCATCTGGCGAAGGCGGGCACGCGCGCGCTGATCAATCTGTCGCCGGAACCGGTGTCGAATGTCATCACCTCGACCGCGGAAGACGGCCTCGTGTTCGGCGGGATGCTGCTCGCGCTGTTCGTGCCGCTCGTTTTTCTGGTATTGATGGTGGGTTTCCTGATGCTGGCCGGCTGGGCGTTGCCCCGGCTCTGGCGCGGCGTGCAGGGCGGGTTTCGCGGCATGGCCATGCACATGGTGTCGCGTTTTGCCAGGAGCAGGCACGATTGAGCGATACGGTACGGGGTTCCACGGCGCGCGTCAGGTCAACGCCGGCGCGCCGGCTCGGCGGCAGGGATCTGCTGCGTCAGGCTATCCGCATGACGGCGCGCGACTGGCGCGCGGGCGAATTGACGATGCTGTTGCTGGCTCTGGTGCTGGCCGTGGCGGCGTTGTCGAGCGTCGGCTTCCTCGCCGACCGCCTGCATCAGGGGCTCGAGCGCGACGCGCGGCGGATGATCGCCGCCGATTTCATCGTGCGCGCCGATCATCCGGTCAATCCGCAATTCGCCGCGCAGGCCAGGGCACTCGGTTTGAACACGGCCAGCACGGCGATCTTCCCCAGCATGATCAATTCGACCGGCGCGCAACCGGTCTCGCGGCTCGCCGCGATCAAGGCGGTGTCGCCCGGCTATCCGCTGCGCGGCGCGGTGCGGATCGCGCCGGCGCCCGGCGCGCCGGACCATCCCGCGCAGTCGATTCCGGCACCGGGCACGGTCTGGGTCGATCAGGCGCTGCTCGACGCGTTGAAGCTGCACGTGGGCGATACCGTGAAAGTCGGCAATCGCAGCTTCACGGTCGGCGCGCTGATTACGCGTGAACTGGACCGCGGCTTTTCCTTCATCAACTTTTCGCCGCGCTTGATGCTGCGCGCCGACGAAGTCCAATCGACCGGCCTCATCACCTTCGGCAGCCGCGTGACCTATCGGCTGCTGGTGGCGGGCGCGGATGCGTCGGTGGCCCGTTTCGCGCAGTTCGCGCACGACAAGGTGGACGGCGGGAAGATGCGCGGCGTCGCGCTCGAATCGTTGCAGGAGGGCCAGCCGCAAGTGCGCCAGACGCTCGATCGCGCGGGTCATTTCCTCACGCTCGTGTCGCTGCTGACCGCGTTGCTCGCGGCCGTGGCGATTGCGATGGCCGCGCACCGGTACATGCGCCGGCATCTGGACGGCTGCGCGGCGATGCGCTGCCTCGGCGTCAGCCAGGCGGCGCTGCGCGCGCTGTTCACGCTGGAGTTCGCCGGGCTCGGTTTGATCGGCGGCGCGCTCGGTGTCGCGCTCGGTTTTCTCGGGCATCTCGCGTTGCTGACGTGGCTCGGCAGTCTGATCGACGTCGCGCTGCCTTATCCGAGCGCGTGGCCCGCGCTCGAAGGCATCGCGGCCGGCCTCGTGCTGTTGCTGGGTTTCGCGCTGCCGCCGTTGCTGCCGCTCACGCGCGTGCCGCCGGTGCGCGTGCTGCGCCGCGAATGGGGCGAAGCGGGGCGCACCGCCTGGGCTGCCTACGCGCTCGGCATCGTGCTGTTCGCCGCGCTGCTGATCGTCGCGGCGGGCGAGTTGAAGCTCGGCGGGATCGTCGCGGGCGGCTTCGCGGGCGGCTTGCTGGTGTTCGCGTGCATCGCGCGGCTCGCATTGTGGGGCGCGGCGCGTATCGTGCGCAGCGAGCGCGTGAACGCGGGCATCGGCTGGCGTTATGCGCTGGCGTCGCTCGAACGGCGCAGCAGTGCGAGCGCGTTGCAGATCACCGCGCTCGGCATCGGCCTGATGTGTCTGCTGCTGATCGCGATGACGCGCAACGACCTCGTGCAAGGCTGGCGCAAATCGACGCCGCCCGATGCGCCGAACGAATTCATCATCGACATCCAGCCCGACCAGCGTGACGCCGTCACGCACTACCTGGACGCGCACGGCGTGCCCGGCACGGCGCTCTCGCCGATGGTGCGCGGGCGGCTCACGGCGATCAATGGCAAACCGGTCAATCCGGACTCGTTCAAGGGCGACGACGCGAAGCGTCTGGTGGACCGGGAATTCAACCTGTCCTACACGACCGAGCTGCCCGACGACAACCGGATCGCCGCCGGCACGTGGTACGGCGACACGAAGACGCCGCAGATTTCGATCGAGCAGGGACTCGCCAAGCTGATCAACGTGAAGCCCGGCGACGTGCTGCGCTTCGATGTGACCGGCCTGCAGATCGACGCGCCGGTGACGAGCGTGCGCAAGCTCGACTGGGGGACGTTCAAGGTCAACTTCTTCGTGCTGATGCCGCCCGCCGCGTTGCAGGATTTCCCGGCGACGTTCATCACGAGCTTTCATTTGCCGCAGGACAGGCAGTCCGCCATCGACGGCCTGATCGGCGCCTACCCGAACCTCACGGCGATCGACACCGGTCCGATCCTCGCGCAGATTCAGCGCGTGTTGCAGCAGGTGATCGGCGCGGTGCAGTTCCTGTTCGCGTTCACGCTCGCGGCGGGCGTGCTGGTGCTGTACGCGGCGCTCGCCGGCACGCGCGACGAGCGTATGCGAGAATCCGCGCTGCTGCGCGCGCTCGGCGCGTCGCATCGGCAGGTGCGCACGGTGCAGATTGCCGAGTTCGTCGCGGTGGGCGCGTTGGCCGGCTTGATGGCGGCGATCGGCGCGCAGGTGATCGGCTGGGTGCTGGCGACCCGCGTGTTCGAGTTTTATCTGAGCTTCGATCCGTGGCTGCTGCCGGCGGGCGTTGCCGCAGGCATTGCGTGTGCCGGCGTCGGCGGCTGGCTGAGCCTGCGGCATGTGCTGTCGCGGCCCGCGTTGCAATCGCTGCGGGACGCGTGATTTTTATTTCTGGTTGATGAGCAGGTTATGAGCGATTTGAACGACGAAGTGTCCACGGCGCAGCTGACGGCCTTCGAGCTGGTGGGCGGCGAAGCGCGGGTGCGTGAACTGGTCGACCGGTTTTACGACCTGATGGATCTGGAAGCGGATTTCGCCGGGATTCGGGCTTTGCATCCGGCGTCGCTCGACGGCTCACGCGACAAGTTTTTCTGGTTCCTGTGCGGCTGGATGGGCGGCCCCGACCACTACATCAGCCGGTTCGGCCATCCGCGCCTGCGCGCGCGGCACCTGCCGTTTGCGATTGCGTCGAGCGAGCGGGATCAGTGGCTCAGATGCATGGCGTGGGCGATGGAGGATATCGGACTGGCAGAGCCGCTGCGTGAACGTCTGCTCGGTTCGTTCTTCGAAACTGCCGACTGGATGGTAAACCGACATTAGTTAGTAGAAAACGTGTTTTAAATCAATCGGATGTCTTTCATCTGCTTGAACCACGCAGCAGGGAAGAGAGATAGCGCTTGTGGATAACTGGCGGCCGCAGGCGCGACGAAAAACAGCACGCTGGGATTATTCCGTCGCCTTGGTGGCGCACGGCATACCCGACAGAATTTTTGCGAGTTTGGAGACAAGTGGACGCAATGAGTCGCCTTCAACGCTGCTGATTCCGGCTTACGAGTTGTTTGCGGATAGGCCAGCGGGCTACGGCACCTTCCTTGGCAACGGCCGGGGCGGTGACATCGACTTGATGTTGCGTTTGTGAGCGACTCCGTCCACGGAAGCCTTTCCATGTTGGGGTACGCTGAAACGTGAGACTTGTCCTAACCACAAACGACTTCGTTTATGCCGGCCGTCCTCGCCCGGGTTTTCGTTGATACTGGGGGACGACATGGCGCCAGCGCAGCCGTTTCACCATTATCTTCGCTGGCTGCTACTGGAACGCGGCAAGGCGCTCGATCCCAAGACTTGGGAGAACTATGGGCGACACTTGTGGGACTTTGCCAGCTTTCTTCATGCCAATCAGGTCATTGGGAACCGCCCCTTTCGTTCAGCAGGCGAGAGCGTTGTGCGCGTCTATCGAGACTGGCAAGCCCACGATCTGAGGCTTGACCCTGGCACCATTAATCGTCGGCTGAGAATTGTTGCAGGCTTCTATCGCTGGTTCGGAGACTATCTGCTGGATCTCCTACCGTTCCGCCGCTCGATCCGACCATCGATTTCGCATTCAAGTCAGCTGTTCAGACGGAGATATGGCGGATTTCTAACGAATCCCGGGCAAGCCTCATTTAGATTTCTGACGATGAAGGCGTGGTCGACGATGGCATTCGCAAAAGCTTCTGACGAAGCCGGAAATATGAAGGTGGCGACGGTCGGTCACGAGTCGCACTCACCCGCCAGGTGCTGACCGGATACGACACTGCGTTGCAAGGGTACGCTTGCCGCCGAAATCACTCGGAGTAATCGACCGGGATTTCTTGCGTCGAGCCCTGGTAGAGAATCATCACAAGCGGAATGCCTGGCTCGGCCGTCGCATCGGTCCGACGCGCCGCGACCTCGCCAGCGACTTCGCTTGTATACTCCGCGACGATTTCGCCGAAGCTGTTACGCTGGATGGCAACTTTTTGCCCAACCTTGATCTTGTCGTTCAACTTGACCAGAAGCTCCACGAATCCGCCATGTGTCGACAGGATTGCGTGGCCGCTATTGCCGATGAAGATGCCGGTGTCCCGCCCGGTGCGTCCCATCGGGCCGGGAACGACTCCATAGTGCTTAAGCACATTCATCGTGCCTTCCACGAACAATGGAATCATTACGGGATCGAGGATACGGGCGGCACCAATCTCAGGCGTGATCGCAGGAATCCCAACGTTGATGAGGGCGTTCGCAAGCAGCGTCGGGTAGGCGGCGTTGTCGAAGATCTGACTGATGGGGAATAACTCCGCCATCGCCCGTGCCTCCGGCAATTCCAGCCGGGCCAGATTGAATGAGGTTACGTCCATCCCGCTCGTGCCGGTATGAAAATCGAGCGCGTAGTCGGCGTTCGGCCTGAGGAGCCTGGTGAACAACAGCCCGGCATGCCGGCTGGGTGCGCTGGGGCCGTTTTCGTTCCCCGGCCATTCGCGGTTGATGTCGATGAGATCAATACCTCTTCCGGAATTGGGCCATCTGCGCTCCATGGCTTCGAGCGCAGGACGGGAGACGTCGAGCACCGCCAGCACTGTGCCCGACATCCGGGTCGGATCGAGCTGGTTCATAACGGTCTGTATGGTGTGTACCGGACTGATCTCATCACCATGTACACCGCTGATGAGGGCGATGCGCTTACCAGGCTTCATGCCTCTGACGACAATAACCGACACATACCAGGACTGCCCTGTCGGCATCTGCACGCCCTGGAAAAAGAACATGTGCTTCACGCCGCGCTGCAGATCGTTGACGTCGAGCGCACTGATGACCTTCTTCCCGTGGATCACGTCCCCGGTGTAGACAATACCCTTGGGTGTCCCCGTTGCTTCGCCGGCAGCCGCCGCATTCGTTTCCTGGGCGTTCGCGGTGGCGACTTGTGTTGCCAGAGCGGATGATGCGCTGACCAGCGCGATCGCCGTCTTCATGAAGTCGCGGCGATCAACACTGTTTTTCGGCTCGTTGTGCATGGCGAAGGTCCTTATGTGCTGCACGGAAATATGTCTGTGGTGTTTCGCCGGCGTGCGCAGAAACGCGTTGCCTTTCCTAACCGGATCGAATTCAATCGCACAGACGCTTACCGCCCGCCCCCTATCACCGGACGGCAACACGAGCAGGATACCAGTCAGCACGGCACGATCGTATAACGGTTCGCCCGGGATACCGTGGCCGCCGGGGTTTGGGCTGTGGTAGTAACGGCTGGATCAGTGTCTACACTTCGCCATTGAGTTTCGGTTTAGCCAGGACCTCTTCGCCGACGAAACAACGAAGATGCTAGCAGAGCACGATTCGAGTTAGCGGCCCCTTCGACTCAGTTTGCTAACGTTTCGGGGCCGGTTGACAGCTTGGCCATCGCAAAGCAGCCTTTCATGCGCTTGATGCGAAAGTCTCTTATGGGGTCGGTTTCGACCGGTCGCATTAGGCGGCAATCGGCCAACTGCCGTCACCCGCTTCGGGGAGCGGTCATTCGAGCGGCTGGTTCGCTTCGACACCCGCTGTCGCACAGCTACCACCAGGCCGTCGCGGCCGAGTCACATCCTTTCATGTACGCTTTCTCTATATTGCTTCTATCTGACAGTAGTTCGGCACGGCACCACGTGCGACGCGCGACAGTTAATGCAAGAGACACTTCGAATGGAGCCGAACATGTCTCAGACACGAAGGCGGTCTGTGCTCGAATCGTTGAGCCGAGACACCGGAGAGGGACATGACACCGGATTGGAAGGGAATGCGCCAAAACATGTATTCACCACATCGGCCGCCAGAGTGGCCTGATGGAGTTCGCGGCATATCGATGGAGGGGACTGCATTCGTTGGGGTCCACACGGCAACTGGCGAATTGTATTGGGACGGCAAGAAAGTAGTTATTCAAAAGCCGGTCACCTTGGGCACACTCGAACGCTGTCTTGTCGCTGCGGCCGCAGTGGGCACATTCGGCGTGTTCGTGCTCGAACACGGCCGTTCTATCGGATGGTGGTTGAGCCCGCAGCGCAACTGAGTCGAGGCACCGGTGTTTCGCGACGCTCGCGAACCCGCGCATGATTCAGACTTGAGCGAACCGTGTGTTTCAGGGCTCCCCGAACCGACACCGCTGTACGAGGTTAGGGATCAGCGTCGGTGAGCAGCAAGTTGGGAACGCGTGCTCGTCCGGCCGCCAGACCGCCGGCTCAGCTCGGCCACAAACCACCATTCGCCGACTCCTGATCATCGCCGTGCGAACGTCAGCGCAGCTCTCGATACTGTTGAAAAAGTCGCTGTCTGTCTCTGTCGCAAGGTTTTTAGGGGTCCTCTCACCCTTGACCAGTGTTCGCGAGCGGCTTGTAGGCCGATCTGAGAGGTCGATTTTCTTGCGAGCGAATTGGAAAAGCAACGCAGCGACTTTTTCAACAGTATCGGCCAGTTAGAGTCACTCGAATCGGATTCGTGAGCGTCAGCTAACGGGCCGACATGAGCCATAAAATAGTCGTGGTCTCAGCCTTGCGGCGATCGCACTTAAAAACGGGTCATCGTGCGGTCGCACATCGCGCGTCCACGACAGGGCCTCTTCAATGCCCCGTCGGAATGACCGGGTCACCCTTCAATGCGCTGCAACGTCGTGAGGTGGGGCAAGACCGCCTCAAGAAACTTGCCCAAAACCATTCCCCGAGCTCCAAGAACGCCCATTTTCTTTGTGTTGGCCGCCATGAGTTCGACTATCTGGCCCAGAACATCGTCAGTATTGTTCAATTGTCAGACCCGCTCAGAATGTCTGCCAGTCCGATGCGCCGGTATCGGCCGCGATGACGGTTTCCCTGTTTGCGGTAGTAACTGGCGTCGTCTCGGCCGACGTTGCACGAGGGGGCGTGCGAACTGCCGGTGGCGGCCGACGCGGTTCGCTCCGCGACGCAACTGTCGGCGACGCGGATGGCCCCCTATCGGCAATCGTGAAGACAGCCACGGCCTCACGCAACCCCTGCGCCTGCTGGGCCATCGACTGCGCCGCTGCCGCCGCTTCTTCCACGAGGGCGGCGTTCTGCTGGGTCACCTGGTCCATCTGGGTGACGGCCTGATTGACCTGCTCGATGCCAGTGCGCTGTTCTTCCGAGGCCGAGGAGATTTCGCCCACAATGTCGGCAACACGCCTCACCGACTGGACGACTTCGCTGATCGTGCTGCCTGCTTCCCCGACGAGCCTTGAGCCTTCGTCCACCCGATTCACCGACTCGCCGATCAGGTCCTTGATTTCTTTGGCCGCGCTTGCACTGCGTTGGGCGAGCGTGCGGACCTCGCCGGCCACGACGGCAAAGCCCCGCCCCTGTTCACCGGCGCGAGCCGCCTCGACCGCTGCGTTAAGTGCAAGAATATTCGTCTGGAATGCGATGCCCTCGATAACGGCGATGATCTCTGACATTTTGGCCGAGCTGCCCGAGATCCCGTGCATCGTCTCCACCACACGTCGGACCACGTCGCCGCCACGCTGTGCGATTTCCGACGCCGTGCTGGCCAGCGTCGTTGCCTGCCGTGCGTTGTCCGCGTTATGACGGACGGTGCTGGTCAGCTCTTCCATGCTTGAGGCGGTTTCCTCCAGCGACGCCGCCTGCTCTTCGGTGCGCTGGGACAGATCGGTGTTGCCTTGGGCGATTTCGCCGGCAGCGACCGAGATTGACTCGCTGGAGGTCTGGATACCCCGTACGATCGTCGTCAGCTGGTCCTTCATGACGCCCAGCGAGAACAACAGGCTGCTGCGATCGCCCGCCTTCAACTGGACCGCCGTGCGCAGGTTCCCGGCTGCGATATCGCTGGCGAGTGCCGCAGCGTCGCGTGGCTCACCGCCAAGCTGCCTTGCGAGGCCGCGCGCGATGAGCAACGCCAACGCCAGCGCAATTGCCGATGCAGCGACGATCAGTCCGATCACAAGGGCAACAGCATGCGAATACGCCTGGCCTGCCGCCGTGCCTTCGCGGACCGACCCCGCCACATTTACGTCAACGATGGTGGCGATGTCCTTTTCAATTGCGGAGCGAATCGTGGTCGCCGGACCTTTCAACAGTGACATGGCGTCCGCCCCCTTGCTCTCTTTCGCCAGGGCATGGATCTGTTGATCGATCTGCATGTATTGCGGCATCAGCATCTGGATGTCCGCGAACGCCGCCTTTTCCTCCGGCTCCGAGATGAGTTTCTCGTATTCGGCGACCGCGCGACTATAGCTCGCAATACGGGCCTCGCTTTGCGACTCGGCATCCTGGATTTCAGCGGGGGTCTGTGCAGTGGCAAGGCGGTATTCGGCAAGACGGATGTCGCGCAGGCCAGCCTGCATCTGCAGGCTGCTGCGCACGGAAGGTAACCAGTTGTCGCGCAGTTGTAATACGTGATTGTTTTCGGCACCGATCTCGAAGAGGCTGAACCCACCCAGTCCGATCATAAGGACGGTCACGACAGAGAAACCCAGCATCAGCTGGGTCAGCACCCTAAGATTTTTCAGAAACGGCACGGCAAATTCCCCCCGATATTCGAGATCTCATGGACAGCTTGGATATTGCGTTATGAATGCAAATTCATAATATGAATAACGACCCCATGCTTGCCGTTCTTTAGCGAGATATGGATTTATTTCCCGTTAACCGTTCGCCCTCTTTTCCTAATCGTTATGCGATTCCGCGCTCTGATCCGGCTCCGTCATAGCCCCTCTTCTTCGTGGGTGGCACCGGTCAGTCCGAATCTTGAGGGCACCCGCTCAGGCACGCACGACGGTAACATCGGCGGCAACAAGTACCGGCTGATTGGCTGCGGCAGCTCGACTGTGTCGGTAATAGGCGCAGCGCGCACAACAACAACGAGGGGTGTCTCATGTGGATCTGCCTGAACAACGCTTTCCTTTCCATCGTCGCCTACCCGGCCGATGCCGCCACGCTGCCGGTGCGTGCGCGCCGCGCCGGCGATATCGAGGCGGTGTTCGGTGCCGACGTCGAGGTGGTGACGCTGCCGGGTCGCGATTACCAGTTCCGCGCGTTCCTCCCGCGCCAGATCGTCGCCGACACCATCGCGCAGAACGTGCTCGATATTTCCTATCCTAACTTCAAGAACAGCGTCACGGACGACGCGCTGCACGGCGCTTACGCGAAGGTGTGGGCGTATGTATTCTCCACATCGGCCCCCAGAGCTCTGCCGGCGCCGCCGGCAGCCGACGCGCAAACGCTCCAGAGGTGCGTGAGCTGAAACAGGCCAATGCGCAATTGCAGCGCGAACTGCAGAGCAAGGACAAGGCACTAGCGGAGGCAGCCGCGTTGCTGGTGCTTTCAAAAAAGTATCAGGTGCTGTTCGGGGGCGAGGACGAATGACTTCCCCTGAAGAGCGCGCGACATTGAAGGAACTGATCGGCGAGGCGACCACAGCCGGGGCTCGCCAGGCACGCGCGTGTGCCATGCTGGGGCTGAGCGCGCGCACCGTGCAGCGCTGGCAAGGCGGCGGTCCTGAGGCGGTGGCTGGGCGCACCTTACGCCGCCATGAGCCCGCCCACAAGCTGTCGGCGAACTGCTGGCGGTGGCCAACTCTGCCGAATTCGGTCATCTGCCACCGAGCCAGATCGTGCCGCGCCTGGCCGACCAGCGCCGCTACATCGCCTCGGAATCGACGTTTTACCGGGTGCTGCGCGAAGAGAAACAGCTCGCCCACCGGCGCAGTGAACGACCGGGCCGCGCCCGCAGCAAGCCACGCGCGGTATGTGCCGACGCACCCAATCAGCTGTTTAGCTGGGACATCACCTACTTGCCGACGACGGTTCGTGGGCAGTATTTCTATCTCTATCTGTTCATGGACGTGTTTAGTCGGATGGTCGTCGGCTGGCAGGTCTACGCCGAAGAGAGCAGCCCCCAGGCCAGCGAGTGCCCGGCACTGGATGCGATTCTGAAATGGGCGGAGCGCCGTGAAGACTTTCCATCGGCTGCGTCGAGCGTGCGTGCCTAAGGCTGACTGACCTGTTTTCCTGAATTCGAATTCTGTGGGTCGTCGACGAGGTGTCTGCTGCAAGTCAACGGATGCGTCTGCATCGGTTTGGGGCGCCGATCCCGCCTCGCATGCTGGCTTGTTCCGCCCCGGGTAAGCCACTTAAGGGTTTCATCAGATTAATTGGCTATTCTTGCAGCAACGCATCGCTGCACGTGGCCGACGGCAGATCATCGGATGCCCTGCCGTCCCGTGCGGATTGGACGCCCGGGGTACGGCAAATCCCCACGTTCAGGGGGCGAAGTGCCGCAACGGAATTCTCGCGCCCCGCGCAGTGAAGTAGGTGGTGAAGGGTTTACACGGATAGAACTACCACAAGATATTGCCGTAACCGGTGTAGACCGCTTTTGAACCCGAAGGGTGAATCGCATCGATGAAAACGCTAACGTTTGCGCAGAAACTTTGGCTGCCGCTGTACCTCAGTCTCGTCTGTCTGACCGCCATCACCGGCTTCGACGCATGGTCGCTGCGTGACGTACGCATTGAAGAGCGCAAGAACGACCAGGCGAACAACGCGGACAACGTCGTCAGCCTCGTCAGCCAGTACGCGGAGCTTGAACGGCGCGGAGCGCTCACGCGCGAAACCGCGCTGCGGGAGGCGCTGGAGCGCATCAAGGGCTTGCGCTTCGGCAAGGATGGTTACTACACCGTCATGACCGACGAACCGAAGATGCTGATGCACCCTTTCAGGCCGGAACTGGTTGGAAAAGTACTCGGCGATTTCAGGGATGCGAATGGCACCCCGCTATACCGCGATGCGGTCAACGTCGCCAAGGCTAATGAGAGTGGTTTTATCCGGTACGTGTGGCCACGCCCCGGTAAAGAGCAACCCGCGCCAAAGCTCACGCGCGTGGCGACGTTCAAACCGTGGGGCTGGATTTTTCTCAACGGCGTATATACCGACGACATCGACCGGGCTTTTTACGATTCACTCTTGCGCTCGGGCTGCATCCTGGTGATCGCCGCGCTGCTGCTCTCGGCTGTGATCGTCCTGCTCAATCGGGCGCTGCGACGCTCGCTGGGCGGCGACCCGGAGCTAGCATCTGAGGTAGCGCGTCGTATCGCGGGCGGCGATCTGAGCATGCCAGTCGATACACGTAACGCCAGCAGGCGCAGCGTGTTGTACGTGATCGAAGAGATGCGCAACCAGCTGGCGCACGTGGTCGCGGCGATAAAAGGCTCAACGGAACTGATCAGGACCGCCACACAGCAGATCGCCGTCGGGAACGGTGATCTTTCGCAACGCACCGAGGAGCAGGCCGCGTCGCTACAGGAGACTGCATCCAGCATGGAGCAGATAACCTCGATGGTGACGAACAATGCGGACAACGCGGTGCGCGCCAACGAGCTTGCGAGCAGCGCCTCGGTCATCGCCGACCGGGGCGGCGAGGTGGTCGGGAAGGTGGTCGAAACGATGCACGATATCTCGAACTCGTCGGCGAAGATCGCCGAGATCGTCGGCGTCATCGAGGGCATCGCGTTCCAGACGAACATACTCGCGCTCAACGCGGCTGTCGAAGCGGCTCGCGCTGGCGAACAGGGCAGGGGTTTTGCCGTCGTCGCGAGTGAGGTGCGCAGCCTGGCGCTTCGCGCCGCAGCAGCGGCCAAGGATGTAAAGGTGCTGGTTCAGGATTCAGTTAGCCGGGTGGACGGGGCTCGGCGCTGGTGTCTGACGCTGGTGCGGCCATTCGCGAGATCGTCGGTGCCGTGAAGCGCGTTGACGCGATCATCCATGAGATCGCTGCGGCGTCCAATGAACAAAGCACCGGCATCCAGGAAGTCGGCAAGGCGATTTCACAGATGGACGCGGTGACCCAGCAGAACGCGGCGCTTGTCGAGCAGGCCGCCGCCGCAGCCCAATCCCTCAGCGAGCAGGCCGACGGACTGGCACAGGTCGTCGCGACCTTCCGCCTGCCAGACCCAGGCCATAGCCCGGAAATCGGTACGCCCTCTGTGGCGTTGACGGAGACAGCTGATGTCGCGCTCGCCTGAACGCCTGCTGGGATGGCTCGCGGTACTAGCCGGCTGCTTCCTGTTCACCTGGCTTGTTGCGACGCATTGGTAGAACCTGCCGTGTAGCTTTGGCGCCATCCACCGTGATGTAGCGAGGTGATTCAAGGCGCTCATTTGAGATTGCGGATGCTGGAAGGAGAAGCAGATGAGTACCATGGAAACCGAGATCGGCCAACTTGAAAAGGCGGTGAACACGCTGGTCCGCCGCCCGCGATTGATCCGCCAGGAATACTGGGCATCCGAAATCGAAGATGTGCTTGAACGTCCGGGCATTACCGCGCGGGATCGACAGCGCCTGTCAGCGCTTCTTGATTTACTCGGGATGGTCGCGAATGAACGCCCGGTCCATGCTTCGGCTCAGGCAAACACGCCCGGGAACGCGAATTGCACTGCTTCTGAACTGTCGCCATCCCATGAACACCCGCACGCATGAACAGGAGCACAGCATGCGTCGTCGTTGCGCTTCCGACGCTTGCCCGGCGGGTGACGACTATGTCCGCCAGGGCAGCCATGGCGGGCACGATCAAGCCCCCGTCATCCTTGCCGGAGGAACGGACGTGACGCACGTGCACGCAGGCGGCGAACGGACACATGTGCCGCAAGTGCCTGGGATCGTAGGGGCGCTCCGAGACCTGTACATTGACTCGAGCGCCGCTGCGCAGCTCGGTGGCTATGGGCTTGAGGTTTCTGAGCTGCAGTGGCGTGCACTGGCTGAGCGCACCGAAACGGCCAGGCTTGTCCTGCATCGTGAGCCTATCGGCGACGCGGACACGGAAGCGGCGCTCCATCGTCTTTTGGTAATTTGCGACTACATCATCGAGCTTTACATCGCGGGACGGGAATGCCCGTCGGCGGTCTGGCGCGAGGCGGGCAAGCTGGGTCGCGAAGCCTACGGCTACATCGACCGAGGTGTCAACCCGAAACGGGGATCAGACGTATGAATGCTCCGCCGGCAAGGGGACCGGGTCGACGCTGCATCAAGGCGGGCGGTCCGGTTGACCGGAACAGATATGCATGGTTTTCTGGCCGCAGGTGCATCCGATGAGCGCCGACGGTGTCGTCAAGGCGGCCTTGTTGCTGGTTGCGCTCGGCGAGGAGGAAGCGACCGAGGCATTCCGTCATCTCAGCCCGCGAGAAGTGCAAAAACTGAGCGCCGCAATGGCTGCGTTGAAAAACGTCGAGCGCAGCGCCGTCGATGATGCTGTGTGCGCCTTTATCGAGCAGGCGCAAACACATACGACGCTGACACTCGAGTCGGACCAGTACATCCGGTCCGTCCTCAACCGGGCGCTGGGAGAAGACAAGGCCGGTGCCGTTGTTGATCGCATTCTCGTCGGCGGCGATATCAGCGGTATCGAAGGTCTGAAGTGGATGGATGCACCGATTGTTGCGGAGCTCATCAAGAATGAGCATCCGCAAATCATCGCCACGGTGCTGGTGCATCTGGATCCCAACCAGGCATCCGCCGTGCTCGGATGCTTCACCGAACGCGCACGCAACGACGTGCTGTTGCGGATCGCGACGCTTGACGGCATCCAGCCGGCCGCATTGCGTGAACTCGATGATGCGCTAACCGAAGTGCTTGCGGGTAGCGTCAACATGCAACGCCGCGTGATGGGCGGACCACGCGCGGCCGCCGAGATCATAAATAACCTGTCGAGCCAGCACGAAGACTCGGTGATCGGCACCGTACGCGACTACAACGACGACCTCGCGCAAAAGATCGTCGACGAGATGTTCACGTTTGAAAAGCTGCTTGCGCTGGACGACCGGTCGATCCGCCTGCTGCTAAAGGAGATTGACTCGCAGACGCTCCTCGTTGCCCTGAAGGTCGGGCCACCCGAACTGCTTCAAAAAATCCTGACCAACATGTCGCAGCGCGCGGCGGAACTGTTTGCTGAAGACATTGAAGCACGCGGTCCGGTGCGCCTGTCGGAGGTGGAAATGCAGCAGCGCACGATATTGCAGATCGCCCGCAAGCTCGCCGACAGCGGCGAGATTGCGCTGGGCGACAAGCCCGGCGATGCCTATGTCTGAGAAAGCGCGTCTCTGTTCGCCACCCCATGCGCGGTGCCTGCCCATCGTCCAGATGTATTCGCGTTACGAAGGACGTACAGGAGCGCTTCGCCCTCGTCAGGGCCGATGGCCAGCAGTCGCAATCTGCATCGCGTGATGTCCGATAAGACCACGTCCGTCAGCATGCCACCACCGATCGAAACCGCGCGTACGGCGGACGTTTTCCGCCAGATACCGCCACGGCTGTCACTGGCCATTGTGGTCGTGTGTGGCGGACTGGTCGTGCTGATCGCCATCCTTATCGGGGAACAGCACGCGACCAGAGCAGTCAAGCGCCATGAGCAGCTGATCGGCGATGACCTCGTTGCCTCAGTCGACGGCATTCTGGACAGCGTCATTTCGCGACGTCGGACCGAGCTTGCCGCGCTTGCCGGCCAGTCCTGTGAAAAAGCAGAACGCCCTCTGGCCGAGCTGGAAACACATCTTCGCTATGTCCGTGCCGTCGCGTTGGTCGCAAACGGGCGGCTGTACTGCTCGTCCGCGCTTGGACCGATTGACCTCCCGTTGCATGCTTATCTCAGCCCGTCCTTTTATGGCGACCGGATAGGTCTGCTTGCACAGACCCCGTTCCAGCCCGGCGTACCGGTACTTACCATGTTTAGCCCGGCAGGCCAAGGCGCTGGCGTGTTGTACCTTGTCGAAGGCGACTATCTTGCCGACGTGCTCGCACACGGCGCAAGATTAGGCGCCGAGTCGGCAGCGCTATCAATGCCGGGGTTTGGTGTATTGAATGATCGAGGCGGCTTCCTGTCTGCCTCTGCATTTCGGAAGGCGTACACGACGCGCGTTGCATCGGGTACCTGGCCGTTCGCCGTTCTGGTTTCCTCGTCTAAACGATTCCTCGCCGTCACGCGCTGGAAGTACCGGCTAGCCTACGGTGCGGTTGGACTGTTGCTTGCCGCATTGATCGCAGTCGCGTACCTGATGGCGTTCGCACCGCGCCGACTTCTCCTGAACGCCGTTCATCACGCGCTGCGCCGTGGGCAGTTTCACGTCGTCTATCAGCCGATCGTAGCGGTCGCAAGCCGCACTATCGTTGGAGTGGAGGCGCTGATACGATGGGATCACCCCAGATGGGGGTCGATCAGCCCCGCCGTCTTTATGGCTGAAGTCGAATCCAGTGACATGCTGGGTCCGGTAACGGCGTTCGTGCTGCGCACCTCAGTCGCAGAGATGAGCCTTAGCCCTCCGGCCATTCCGTTGCGCATAGCTGTCAACGTCGCGGCAAGGGACCTTGAACGGAAGGGGTTCGTTGCCGAGGTCGAGGCTCTGAACGAGCAGCTGCCAGCGGGTAGCAGCCTTGTTCTCGAATTGACCGAACGCTTTCTGCTGAGCGAAAGCGCGCGCACCGCAGCCGTTTTCCAGGCACTTAAGGCCAAGGGCATCAAGTTCGCGATCGACGATTTCGGCACACAGCACAGTAACCTGGATGCGCTCAGCCGGTTTCCATTTGACTACGTGAAGATCGACCGGCAGTTCGTGAGCCAGGTCGATACGGGCGGAGCTGACCTGATCAACGGTGTTGTTTCAGTCGCCAGGCACTTCGGTTTGCAGGTGATTGCTGAAGGCGTCGAGACCGAGACACAACACCGGGCTTTACTGACGGCCGGCGTGCCATTTGCGCAAGGGTACCTATACCAGAGGCCTGTACGGGCTGGCGAGCTGGTGCAGGCAGCGACTGCGGTAAATCGGTGAACTGCTGCCAGGTTCCGCCTGGAACCGGCCAACGGCAACTTTTGAGTCGTCGGCTGCGGACAATGAAAGAACAGGCTATCCAAGGGCGCATCTTCAAAAACCTGGCCGACGTTCGTGCTGCCGCCATCGCGTTCAAGGATCGATACAATCGCGACTGGCGTCTTGAAAAGCTGGGCTTCAAATCACCCCTCCAAGCCCGTCAGGAGAGGCTAACGAAGCGGCCTGAGTTGCAAAAGCGTGTCCAAACAACCGGAGCCGGTACAAGCGTCAAGCAACACGCCGTCGAGGACAATTGTCGCTGCCCATGGTGCCGTCGCCATGGTGTCCAGGCAATCGTCCTGATGAAGCCTGAACACCGAGCCGCGAAAATGGCATCAAAACAGCCATCGACTTGCCAGCGCCGAAACGCGCGATAGATGCGTGTGCAATGAATTTCCACACGGCCCTGCCGATCCTTCTCGATCGGCAGTTCCTTCCACTGGCAGCGCAGATAGAGCAACCGCAAAATGTGGTTGAAGATCGATCGCATGGCAGCTCAGTTTCGGCGGGGGCCGCGACGCTCCATGCTCAGATGCGGCCAGACAAATAGCTGGCTTTTCGCCATCTCGATCCACCAAAGCAACGGGATTTTGGCCGACTCCGCGATGCATGCGAAACCCATGCCCGTGTGGCGGTCAGCCAATTCCGGCACGCTCGAAAAAAACCCGCAACCAGTTGGTGCTTTGATGGGCGAGCGTTCGTGCAGCCGCACGATGCTGCCGGCGAAGTCGGTTACTTGGGCGGCGGCAGCGAAGGATCGGGCTTGGCCGAATCCCGCAACAGTTGGTCCGTCATCGCGGCCCCGGATTGATACGTGCCGCGCTGGTCCGTGCTCGCGCGAGCACCGAGGCTGCCGGGCGGCAAGGGCGTGGGAGGCGGCAACGAGGGATCGAGCTTCGCCGATTCCCGGACCAGTTCGTCCGTTTCCGGTGTCGAGCCTTGAGTCGTTATCGCGCGACGGTCCAGACCGTTTCGTCCACGCTGGGCGCGCTGCGCCGGAACCACCTTCGGCGCACCCGAGTCCTGCACGTTCACCGACGCGACTGCCGTCGATGGCGCCTGCTTCGGTTGTTCCTGCGGTTTCGGTTGCCCGGTGACTTGTGCGGCGGCCGGAATGGATGCGGATGCGGCCGTCATGGGCGCAGGTGCGGGAGCCGGAGCGGGAACCACCGGCTGCTGCGCGATGGCAGTACTTTTCGTGATTGCGCCGAATGGCTTTGACTGGCCGATGCTGCCTTCCGTCACGTGATTCTCGCTGACGTGCGAATCGACGACGGGAGGGCGTGCGGATTCATCGATGGCGGCCGCCGTGACTTCTGCCATTGCGCGGCGGTCCGCCTGAAGGAGTATCAGGTACGTGGTCCCTACTGCACCGAGCAGAAGCCCTCCAATAATCATCAAAATCTTCCGGGTCTTCATCATACTTACTGAGGATTTGTCGCGCTAACGGTTGCGGGGCGAGAACAGGTCGATATGGGTTATGTCGCCAGCGAGTAGAACTGCTAGGCGGGGGCGAACGCCGTTGTCTTTCATCTGCCCTTTCACAATCATGTGCATGAGTTCGATGCCACCAAGCAGGATGCAGGCGCAGCGAAAATTCTTGCACCCGAGCAGGGTCGGGTGCGCCGCTTGATCGCGCAGCGGTCCTGTTCGATGGACCGATCTTGGTGCCGGCGGGCTGCTATAGATCCTGGCTTACGAGTGCGCGGGCCTTCGCGTGGCGCGCGCTGCTCGACACGAAGATATCCGTGCCCAACTCGTGCAGCAGGTCACGCAGTGTTTCCGTCTGCGCCATGCGGCGTCGTGCTTGTCCAACCCGGTGATCGCGTCGGGCGCACGAGGCTCCATTTCAGAAGGCACCGCCCATGCGCCGCGGCCCGGCCTTCAGCGCCGCGCGAGCTAGCAGCATCAGATGATAGTAGAGGCGCAGGCTGAAACCGTGTTTGTATGCGAACGGATGCCCGAGCGCGATGCGAAAGCCGCTGAGCGGCGCACCGTTCTTCGCATGGACCGAGACCACGATCGGCACGATTCGCCGCAGTGCCGTCCTGCGCGCGGGTTCCAGCGCCGGATCGAGCTTCAGTCCGGCCAGGAACGCATACGCGCTGACCGACGCGGCCGCCATCGAACCGCGCGTGTTCGCCGAGACCGACACCGCTGTCTTGCGATAGTACGAAACGTATTCGTTCAGGTAGTAGACCTGCTTCGCTGCAAGGCAGAGCTTCACACCGAATACAAAGTCGCAGCTCATGCCGTACTGCTCTTCGTAGCTGATCTGCTTGACGAGGCGTGCGTCGGCAAGCCAGCCGTTGTTGGGGAACATCTGGATCAGGCCTGTGCGGCCCGGCGGTATCTGCAGTCCCTCGGCTTGCTTCGTGCGATAAAAATCGGCGTTTAGACGATCGCTGGCCGCGCGATCCACGTGGCCCTTTGCATCGACTTCGTACTGGTCGGCGAATACGACGTCGAGATCCGGATACGTCTGCCACGGCATCAGCAGGCGCTCGATGCCGTTGTCGACGAGGTAATCGTCATCGTGGATCAACAGGATCCTGTCGCCGCTCGCCCGTGCGAACAGGCTCGCAACATTGCGCGCCTGGCCGAGCGACGGTTCGTTCTTCAAGTAGCGAACGCGTGAGTCGTGCTGATACCGTTCGGCAATCAAGCGCCGTGTGCGTTCGTCTTTCGAATCGTCGCCGATCACGATCTCGATGTTTGCGTACGTTTGTGCAAGACATGAATCGATGCACTGCACGATCAGTTCAGGACGATTGCACGTCGGCAGACAGATGGAGACTTTCAGGTGTGTCGTCATGGGCTCGCCAAAACGCCTGAAGAGCCGGGCATCTGATGCCTGCCGGCGCAGGATCAACGCTCGACCGATAGCCATTGACGGCCGTTCCACAAGAAAATAGACGAGGGTTGCGACGGGGAAGACGAGCAGAGCCGCCAAGGCCAGCGCAATCCATGCCGCGCCCGGGGAGGGCATCAGATGGATCAGTGATAGCAGGAGCACCGTATGCGTCAGATAGAGGCTATATGAAATCGAACCCAGAAAGACGATCGGCCGCCATGCCAGTATCGATGTGATCCGCCCGGATACAAGAGACGTACAAATGATACCGGAAGCGCCCAAGGCGACGCCCCAATCGAAGAGGAAATCGGCGAGGCCGCCCGGCGCGAAGTTTAGGATCACCCGAGAGAAGAAGTAAAACCCGAGCGACGCCATGAGGACCACGGCCCTCCGGATTGGTGTTCCGAGCCATTGTTGCCAGCGAGCGCGATGGACAGCAAGCACTGCGCCGACGACGAATATGCCAGTGAAGTGGGCTGTGAGCTCCCATTCCACCTTCAGATTGGCGTTGTACGGGTTCTTCCCTTCGAGAAACAGTAACAAATACCCGCTGGCGGAAATGATCATCGCTGCCGCGATGGAATGGCTCGCACGCAGGCGTAGGACGAAGAACACAATCACCGGGAAAAACAGCGAAATACGCATCTCGTAGATCAGCGTCCAGATCACCGGTATGACGTGGTCCGCTCGATATTTTCCCAAAAAGACCACATGGCTGACCACATCCGACACCGAGAAACTTCCGTCCCAGGAACGGTTGGCCCAAACCCCCGCCCAGGGAACGGGACCCTCGTAGACGAGCGCCATCAATGTATAGGCGAGGGAAAAGACGGCAACAAACGGCAGATATATGCGGCAAATCCGCTTCAGCATGTAATTCCTGTAGCCGGGCTTTCGGCTCGAAGTTAGCTGAAGCGTCAGCACGAATCCACTGATGATGAAGAAAAGTATGACCGCGTCGTGCCCAGTCAAAAGAAAACGGAGCGGGGTTCGCCACATCCAGCGCAGCGGATCGATGATCGTGAAGTGGTTCAAAACGACCGTGAGTGCCGCGATGCCCCGTAGAGCGTCGAGCTGCGTAAAGTGCCCTCCAACCGGCCTAGTAGTCGCGTCCATCCGACTTGCCTCCCCCTAGGAAAGAGCCGACCGAATCGACCCGCCTGTATTAGGACGCTAAACTGCCCGAAATTAAATCGAAAATAAAACCAATAATGTAACTGAATGCTTCAAAAAGTATAGGCCTTGGACATAGGAGGAGAACTGGAATCGCAGAGCGTCGTGGCTTGAGCATATCGCCGGGGGGCGACGCATGCTGCGTCGTACTTCGGACTTTAGACATCGGGCAAAAAAACAGGCGACAAGGTTCCGGTGGACTGTAGTTGTTGGACTTAATCAACACGCGAGTGTTGAAATGGAATTTTGTCCTCTCGCTCCCGGCTCTGGCTCCGGCCACCGTTCCGCGAAGGTTCGCAACGGGCGCCGAGGACTGAACCTCCGGGAGGGTCGTCGTGCTGATACCTTACGGCCGGGCAACGGTAAATCTCACCGCTGCCCGGATGTCACGCAGGCAAGGCTTACCTCTTCTAATAACGCGGCATAAAACGGACCGGCGCGCATGAATGGCAAACGTCATTTGAAGTTCCAATACCTCACAATTCTTTGCGGCCAAGATAAGCTGACCTGTATACGGCAACGTAACCGCCGAGCCGCGCAATTTTGATGAGATAACGGTGATATCGGTGAGCGTGGCTGGGTCGTTTTTTTACGAAGTGGGGTTTAACATTTCGATTTGCGCCCGTGCCAGCGCTAGTTCCGGTGGCGTATCAGGCATTGACCAGTTAATCATCGTGATCCGGAATGCTCGCCAGCTTGATGTAGAGACAGACACAAGATTGGCGAGCCGATCCGCCGTTCGCAGTCTCCACTCTTCTGCCTTGCAACCTTATTTCAAGGATGATGTGCGGCTTCAGGTCCAGCAGTTTGAAGTAGCGATGTGCGCCGGTCGCAGAAATCGCCGTCTCCGGCAACAGCGCGTACGCTCCAATGCGTGGAACTGTCGGCGGGCTCGGAGTGCAATCAGATTCACGTCATCCTGGCTTCCACCGATACATCATCACCTTGCCGCGCGCGTCTTCTTCGATGAACACCAGGTATTCGCCGTCGTTGCGCCGATACGCGCTGATGCCGTTTGGCACGTCGACGTAGCCGGACGCACGGCCCACTTCGGGGCCGGGCCGGATCACGCCGACTTCCTTGCCGGAATCCTTGTCGTACACATGCACGGCGCCCACGGGCTCCACGGCGAAGACATACTTGCCTTCCACCGTCAGTCCGATGATCGTCGCGACCGGCTTCGATTTTGTATTCCACGGCAGCGTGATTGCGTAGCGCTGCTCGGGTTTGCCTGTCGACCATTTGTCGTAACGCACCAGAACGCGGCCCACCTCCTTCCAAAAGCCGCGGTCAAGCGGAGTCTGTGGCGTATAACCCGTCACATAGAGCGTGTCGGTCACGGGTTCGTAGATTGCTCGACGAAGTGCGGTGAATGGCTGCGGCACCGGGTACGCAGTCATGTTCGAATACGAATAAACAGGGTTGCCGCTCGCATCGAGGCCGCCGAGGTGGAAACGGTAGACGCCCGCTGAATCGCGTGTGCGCCAGATATCGCCGGCGGTGTCGACCCACCAGCCCCAGCCGCCTGCCAGCTTCGCGCCGCTCGTGTTGGGCATGAATTCGTCGCTGTCGAACCTGCCGTCGCCGTTCGTGTCGCGCCAGATCCAGTCGCCACCCGGCGGCGCGTTCGGCACCTTCGCCACAGCCTGACCGCTGCCTGCGATGAAGCCTGAAGGAATCGCCACCTCGCCGTCATGCGGCGGATCGAAGCGGTAGATCTTCAGATGGTCCGCGTACATGTCGGTCAGGAACAGAAACGTACGGCCCTTCAACCTGCGTGCGATGGGCAGACCCGGCCACGGGTCGGTATGGAATACCGGGTCGTCCGGGTACCTGAACCGGTCCGATAGAAAGCCCGCATATTTCCATTCGTGCCCAGTTGGCTTCGACAGATCGAGTTCGAAGCGCTTGTTGCCCGTGTAGACGCTGTCAGGACGCGACGGATCCATCCATGCACCGTCGACGAACAACAGGCCCTGCACCTGCCACTGTCGACGCCTGTCGGGCGCATAGCTTTCGAGCGTCGCGCCGAGCGTTGCGCCGGCCGAGTCGTAACGCGGTCCAATGCCGTTGGCCGATACATACACATTGCCGCGAGCGTCGACACCCACACCCGTCAGTCCGTTGAAACGCTGCGGTCCGGGCCGCCCCAGGGCGCCGCTGAAAATCCCGCCACGTTCGCCGAGCGTGCCGCTCGCGGCGTAATGCCCATTCGTCTTGCTGAAGAACAGCACCTGCTGCCGCGGCCCGTTGTCCGCGATCAGCACGCGTCCCAGCTGATCGACTGCGATATCGACCGCGACCGTGTCCGCGGGCAGCGGCAGTTCGTCGTTCAGACGCTGGCCGCCCGATGTGTAATGCGCAACACCGGGCGCACGGTCGCCGCGCGTATCGGTCAGCGCCCACACAGTGCCGTCAGGCGCAAGAGCGATGCGGCCCGGTTCGTGCACGTCCCATGTGTTTTTTTTCATCATTGAATCGGCGTCATAGATCTGGATGCGATCGCGCGTGGTGTTCGTTACGTACAGCGTCGTATCGCTCGCCGCGAGACCACCGATATCCGCTACCGTGCCGGCCGGCACTTCGTTCACCATCAGAAAGCTCGCCGCAAGCCGCGCACGTGGGTCCCCTGAATTGGCGGCCAGCTGGAACGGCACACCGCGTTTCGTATCGCCGATGTCGCGGCGCGAAACGCCATACCACTGATTGCCCTTTTCCGGCCAGATACCCGGCGACACCAGATGGCCTCTTTCATTGCCGACCGCGACCGCGACAAACAAATACCTGTGATTCACCGCGACCGCGTTGCCGCCGCCGTTGCCCCAGCCATGCGTGCCACCGGAAGAACCGAGCATTTTGCCATGCTGAAACACGCTCGCTTCCGCGCCGCTCTCATCCCACGGCGCATTCGTGTAGACCTTACCGTCCGGCGCGACTGCCATCGCGGTAATGTTGATCTGCGTCCACGTGCCATCGCCGTAGCCGAAGGTGTTGCCAATCCACGACGTCTTCACATTCAATGCGGTTTCCGCGGACGCGGGGAAGATAGCAAGGCAGGCGAGAGTGCAGAGCATTCGGGCGAATCCGAGACGGGACAAAGTCTTTCTCCAGTCAGAGAGCCATTTTGGGGCCGACGGCTCGCAAGTGGTATATCCACGGGGTAGAGTGCTAGAGCGGCACGCAACGACAAGATCACGGACTTGAGTGCTGCCATCGGTACGGGCTGGCTGATACGGGCTGGCCCTTCACAAGTCGCCCTTCCGGGCAGAGCCATGTGGCCGATCACGATACGCGGAAAATCCGCCGCAACGAAAATCAAAAATAATTCGAATATGCGGCGCTTGATGCGGCCTTCTGGCCAGTGGTTATCCCGCGCAAAGTCATCAGCGACCCTAAAGCGCGCAGCGCGACTACGGCTCCGTGGTGTTCAGAAAGATCGTGCGACAGAGACTGCCAGGACACTCATGATGGAGATAAGCATATGAGCAGCATATAGAGCCTCACCAACGTCCCGGTACTCCCTGCCCAGTCGATATCGTCGAGCGTCAGGTGCCGGACCTCGCAGGCTCGCAATCCCATTCTCACCAGGATCAGCAGCATGGCATGGTTGCGCAGCTCGTGTGGACTGCTATCCAATGCTGCGCCGAGCACGCGCTCGGTTTCCTAGACAGTAAGATGGACCGGCAGTGATGCGTGTTCCATCGAGGCATCGAAGGAACCCATTTTGAATAACAAGGCCAAAGTCGCCATGAGAAAAGCGCGCGGATTACGGGCGTTTTGAACCACGGAAATCGCGCTATATCACGCACTTGGTAACTTGCCCGAGCCTCCGACTACCCACACTTTTCACTGACGAACCTTAAGGCTAAGCTGAACAAGCCACTAAATTGACGACGTGTCAGCGATTTGAACGTCGCCCAGTCATGAGGCCGAGCTTGAGCCCTTGCTTTTCGGCCCTTTCGGGCCTCTCATCGTGTCGAGAAACTCGTCGCGCTGAGTGCGTTTGCGGTGGGTCTCGAAACCCGCTCCTTGATCGGCTGCCATCGCCAGCGTCTGGAATGCGCGAATGGCGTGGGCGGTCCTCAAGTACGGCGACGACTTCAAGCACGAGCCAGCCGCCGCGTGAGCTCCACCGATGTGTTTATCAACCCTTCAGCAACGAGAAGCAACGGTACCATCAGCGACTAAACGATCACTTTGCACTGCCAGCGGTGATGTGAAGCGGGTTGGACCCGCGCGAGGTTTACCTGATAAGGCTAGAGTGATTTCATTCCCGGTCAGCGAACGAGGCCCCCGCGCGCGTCTTTCATCAGGGTCCGGGCCGTCGGCCCAACATGACCGGTTGTAGTACAGCAGTCCTTCACCTTCTCACATGACGCCGGCAAGGCAACATTGCAACACAAGAAAACCGCATTTGAGCTTGCACTCGATGGGGAAGCCCTTCTATGAGGAGTCGTTTGTCAAGGTGGATCGCAATTTGGTCAGTGTGGGTGAGGCCGTCCTGTCAGCGAGGGGCTGAGTAGAGAGGAAAGCAGGTGTGTTCGTAGGATGCCTGCACTGTGGATCTGAAGCCGTTAAT
>NZ_JAQQEU010000048.1:0-54323 GCF_046026895.1 Paraburkholderia sediminicola | reverse complement strand
ACCGTCAACCTCCCGGCCGACAAGGATGATGCAGTGCTGCCCCCACAACTCCACTTGTTCTAACGCACATGTCGTGGTTCGGCGACGACATCCACCACTCACCGTACGGGCCTAACTGGTGGTGCCCGACCGCGAGACGGCGGCACTCGAAGCGGCAGAAGTCGAGCTGGTGTCAGTTATGAAGGCGTACAGAACGGCATGACGTCTGTGCGCCGACGGGGCAAACGCTGCCACTGCGAAAAACGGAGCGCGCAGGCAGAGTCGTGTTGATCGAATTTGCCTATGCGGTGCCTACATGGAATTCAGAAAGCAAAAAGCCCAGTCGCAATGACTGGGCTAAGTGCTTGAATCTGTTGGTGCCGGAAAGAGGAATCGAACCCCCGACCTTCGCATTACGAATGCGCTGCTCTACCGTCTGAGCTATTCCGGCATCAGGAGAAACAAGATTATAGGGACTTGTTTAGCAGCTTGGCAAGCCCCTCACTTATTTTTTATTTCGAGATGATAGCGGGTGACTCGATCGACTTCATTCTTCGAGCCGAGGAACACTGCCACACGCTCATGCAGGCTCTTCGGCTGGATATCAAGGATGCGCTTTTCGCCGTTGGTCGCGGCGCCGCCAGCCTGTTCGACGATGAATGCCATCGGGTTCGCCTCGTACATCAGGCGCAGCTTGCCCGGCTTGTCCGGCGTCCGCTTGTCGGCCGGATACATGAAGATGCCTCCGCGATTCAGGATGCGATGCACGTCCGCGACCATCGATGCGATCCAGCGCATGTTGAAGTCGCTCTGGCGCGCCCCTTCCTTGCCAGCCTTCAATTCGCCGATGTACTTCTCGACCGGCGGATACCAATGGCGCTCGTTCGATGCGTTGATCGCATATTCGCGCGTTTCGACCGGAATGCGCATTTCGCTTTGCGTGAGCACCCACGACCCGAGTTCGCGGTCTAGCGTGAAGCAGTTCACGCCGTTTCCGGTGGTGAGCACGAGCACGGTTTGCGGGCCATACACCGCATAACCCGCGGCGACCTGCTGCGTGCCCGGCTGCAGGAACGACTGTTCGGTGGGTTGCTGGCCGTCCGGGCAGCGCAGCACCGAGAAGATGGTGCCGATCGAAACGTTCACGTCGATGTTCGACGAGCCGTCGAGCGGATCGAACACCAGCAGGTATTCGCCCTTCGGATAGTTGGCCGGGATCGGGAAGAACTGTTCCATTTCCTCGGATGCCATGCCGGCGAGGTTGCCGCCCCATTCATTCGCTTCGAGCAGGATTTCGTTCGACAGGATGTCGAGCTTCTTCTGCACTTCGCCCTGCACATTCTCGCTGCCGGCCGTGCCGAGCGCATCCCCGAGCGCGCCCTTGCTGACGTGGTAGCTGATCGCCTTGCACGCACGCGCGACGACTTCGATCAAAAGGCGCAGGTCCGCCGGGAGGTTATTGGTCTCGCGCTGCTGCTCGATCAGGTACTTCGTGAGGGTGGTACGACGTTGCAAAGACATTGCTGTACTCCGGGAAGGCTAGTGGAATATCCCGATTTTAACCGCTGGATGTGTCCGCTCCGTGGTTTTGCGCGCGCAGGGCGCGCGGTGCTGTGGCCGGCGCCGCACCGCGCCGCGCGATTCAGGCCTTGCGGCGTGCCCTGGCGGCGGTGAAATTGCCGCTCACGCTGGCCGCGAGTGCCGCCGCGCGGGCGTGCGCGGCCGACACCGTGGGCAGTTTGGGGCGATCCGCCTTGGGCATGGGCTCGATTTCGCGTTCGATCTGCTCGCCGGCGGCCGCGGTGGCGACGCGCAGGTCGTAGGCGATCTGCAGGTTGAGCCAGAACTGCGCGCTCGCGCCGAAGTAGCGCTCGAGCCGCAGCGCGGTGTCGGCCGAGATGGCGCGCTTCGCGCGCACCACGTCGTTGATGCGCGGCGCCGGTACGCGCAGCGCAAGTGCGAGCGCATTGACGGACATGCCGAGCGGTTCCAGGAACTCGCTGCGCAGAATCTCGCCCGGATGGATTTCCGGGATGCTGTCGCCGGTATCGATGTCGGAGAAATCGATACTGTTCAGCTCTGAGCGTTTGATGACCATGCCGGTCTCCCAATAATCAGTGATAGTCGACAATCTCGACATTCAGCGCCTCCTCGCCGACGAAGTGAAAACAGATGCGCCATTGCGCATTGACGCGGATGCTCCATTGCCCGCTGCGCTGGCCTTGCAAGGCTTCGAGCCGGTTGCCCGGCGGCGCGTGCAGATTGACGATGGAGTTGGCGGCGTCGATCATCAGCAGCTTGCGGCGTGCGAGCGCCTGAATGTGAAGCGGCAGCGAATGCACGAACTTGCCCTGAAAGATTCTCGCCGTAGCCTTGTCGCCGAATGTCGTGATCATGGGATGATATAACGCATTGCGTTAAACGTAAACCGTTAATAGAATGCGTTTACTTTCACCCCTGCGAGCCGGCATGAACATTCGTCCAGATGGCCAACGTGGGGCGCGCCAATCGCCGCCCACGAGCCGGATTCAGGACGAAAAAAAAGCCGGCAACGCGTGCCGGCTTTTCGAGACGGATGCCGCAATCACGCGGCTGCCAGGCAGGCACTACGCCAACGCCTTCTCCACGATTTCACGCACGTCGCGCGACTTCACCTGGGAAGCGACCTTCTCCAGCGCCGCGCGCATGCGCTCGCGCAGCGCCGGCGTGAAGCGGCGCCACAATTCGAGCGAGCGGGCAAGGCGGGCGGCCACTTGTGGATTGAGCGCGTCGAGCGCGATCACCTGATCCGCCCAGAAGGCGTAGCCCGAGCCGTCTTCGGCATGGAACTGCGCGGGATTCGCCGCGCAGAAGCTGAAGATCAGCGAGCGCGCGCGGTTCGGGTTCTTCAGGTTGAAGGCTGGATGCGTCATCAGCTTGCGCACGATGTCGATCACAGGACGCTGCGCGCTGCCACGCTGCGCGGCTTGCAATGCAAACCACTTGTCGATCACGAGCGGCTCCTTTTCGAAGCGCTGATAGAAGTCGTCCAGCGCCTGTTGCGCGTCGCTGCTGCCGCCCTTGGCCGCCGCCGCGTTGAGCAGGGCGGAGAGCGCCGCCGCGCGGTCGGTCATGTTGTTGGCGGCGTCGTATTGCGCGGACGCGAGACGCACGGCTTCAGCCGGATCGTCAAGTTCCGCAAGATACGACAGCGCGAGATTCTTCAGCGCCCGATGGCCGGCCGCCTCGGGTGTCGCTTCGTACGCACCGGGCGTGCGATGCCGCTCGTACACCTTGAGCCACTCGTCCTTCAGCGCCGTGGCCAGACGCTTGCGCACGAACTGGCGGGCGGCATGCACGGCCGCCGGATTCGATTCGGCCATCTGCTCGGCGAGGTACGCTTCGGACGGCAGCATCAGCGCGAGTTCGCGGAACGACGGCGACAGCGTTTCGTCGGCGAGCACGCGCGCGAATGCGGCGACCACCGAGTCGTCGAGTTGCAGCGGAACGTTCGTGGCGGCAGCTTCGGCGAGCGTCATCAGCTCGCGCGTGGCGAGCCGCTGGCCGGCTTCCCAGCGGTTGAACGGATCGCTGTCGTGCGCGAGCAGGAAGGCCAGCTGGTCCGCCGAGTAGTCGTACTCGACGATCACCGGCGCGGAGAAATTGCGCAGCAGCGACGGCAGCGGTTCCTGTGCGACGTTCACGAACGTGAAAGTCTGTTCAGTCTGCGTGAATTCGAGCACGCGCGTGGTGGCGGCCGAAGCCCTGGCTTCGCCTTCCAGCTGGAGCGGCAGATCCTTGCCGTCCTTGCCGATCAGGCCGATCGCGAACGGAATCAGCAGCGCTCCCTTCTGGGTGTCGCGCGCGGCCGGCACGGCGTCGCCGTAACCTTGCCTGAGCGTCACGCTGTAGCGCTGCTGCGCGGTGTCGTAGCGAGTGCGCACGGATACCCTTGGGGTGCCGGCCTGGCTGTACCAGCGCTCGAACTGCGCGAGATCGCGGCCGTTCGCATCGGCGAGCGCGTAACGGAAATCGTCGCAGGTCACGGCCTGGCCGTCATGGCGCTTGAAGTATAGGTCCATGCCCTTGCGGAAACCGTCACGGCCGAACAGCGTCTGATACATCCGCACGACTTCGGAGCCCTTTTCATAGACCGTCATCGTGTAGAAGTTGTTGATCTCGACATAGCTCTCCGGACGTACCGGATGCGCCATCGGACCCGCGTCTTCGGCGAACTGCATCTGGCGCAGCACGCGCACGTCCTCGATGCGCTTGGTCGCGCGCGCGGCTTCGTCGCTGCTGCTGGTCTGGCCGGCCGCCATGTCCGCCGAGAACTCCTGGTCGCGGAACACCGTCAGGCCTTCCTTCAGGCTCAACTGGAACCAGTCGCGGCAGGTCACGCGGTTGCCGGTCCAGTTATGGAAGTACTCGTGGCCGACCACCGCCTCGATGTTCGCGAAGTCGGTGTCGGTTGCCGTTTCCGGGTTCGCCAGCACGTACTTCGTGTTGAAGATGTTGAGCCCCTTGTTCTCCATCGCGCCCATGTTGAAGTCGCTCACCGCGACGATCATGAAGCGGTCCAGATCGAGTTCGAGCCCGAAGCGTTGTTCGTCCCAGCGGATCGAATGGATCAGCGAGTCCATCGCATGACGGGTCTTGTCGAGATCGTGCGGTTCGACCCACACCTGCAGCAGCTTTTCCTTGCCCGAGCCGGTCTTCATGCGTTCTTCGAGCGCCACCAGCTTGCCCGCGACCAGCGCGAACAGATAGCTCGGCTTTCTGAACGGATCTTCCCAGCGCGCGAAATGGCGGCCGTCGGGCAAATCGCCTTCTTCGAGCAGATTGCCGTTCGACAGCAGCACCGGATAATCGGCCTTGCTCGCGCGCAGCGTGACCGTGTAGGTCGCCATCACGTCCGGGCGGTCGAGGAAGTAGGTGATGCGGCGAAAGCCCTCGGCCTCGCACTGCGTGAAGAAGTTGCCGCCCGATACGTAGAGGCCCGACAGCGTGGTGTTCGCAGCCGGGTTGCAAAGGGTCGTGAGCGTCAGCTCGAAGTTGTCCGGCACGTTGTCGAGCAGCAGGCCGTGTTCATGAGGATGTGCGTTGGCGAACGGCTGGCCGTCGATCTGCGCGCCGAGGAACTCCAGCTCTTCGCCCATCAGTTCCAGATGCGCGGCGCGCGACGCGTCCGGGTTGCGGCGCACACGCATCGTATTCCTGACGACCGTGCGTTCGGGGACCAGATCGAACTCCAGCGCGACGGTGTCGATCAGGAAGGCGGGCGGCGCGTAATCGGCGCGGCGGATCACATTGGGCGTTGCGGTATCGGCCATGGCGTTCTGTGGTGATGGTACTCGAGCGGTCAGGCGCGCAAGGGCACGCGAGCCGGGCTTGACGAGCCATTGTACAAAGCCTCGGGCAATCGTGCGGAGCGAACTTTTTACCGGCGCGCCAGGTCAGCGTATTATCGGGCGCACGCGCAGCAACAGGCGACAACAGGCCGCACGGCAGACGAACCCGGTCATGACTGACGATAACGGGCAACCCTGAGGCATCACGAGGCAGACCATGAACATCCACCCATGGACCCGCCGCGCCGCGCTGTTGCTCGCGGCGCTGACGGTGCTCCTGTCCGGCTGCACCACCTACGTGACCACGCAGGTCACGGCGTTCTCCGACTGGAGCAGCAACGACGCGGCCCGCACCTTTGCGTTCACGCGGCCGCCGGGTCAGCAGAGCAATCTCGAACTCTCCACGTACGAGCGCATCGTCGCCAGCGAGCTCGCGGTGCATGGGTTCCGCGAAGTCGACAGCGCGCAGGCGCGTTATCTGGTCGGACTCGCGTATGGGATTCGCTCCGACATGGTGACCGTCGCACAACCGGTGTACTACAACCCGTGGCCCGGGCCTTACTGGGGCCGGCCGTTCGATCCATGGGGACCTTGGGGTCCGTATCCGAGCACGTATGTGAGCCAGACCTATCAGATTTTCACGCATCTGCTGGGCTTGCGGATCACCGAGCGCGCGACGGGCAAGGAGGTCTATAACGTGACGGCGCGCAACTCGGGCGAAGAGTCGTCGCTGGTCGGGGCGATGCCGTATCTGGCGCGCAGCGCGCTGGCCGATTTCCCGCTCGGCAACGGCGTCGTGCACACGGTCAAGCTCCTGGTCGACAAGAACGGTGGGCCGGCCAACGAGATGGCCGCCGCTGGCGCCGTGCCTGCCGCGGCTCCAGTTCCGGCGTCGGGAGCGAAGGTCGCCGAGTAGGGGCAGTGCGCCGAACGCTACGCGCGGTAAGCGCCAGGCGTTACAGCTCGATGAAAAACGGCCCACGGGGAATGACCTGCAGGACCGTCTCCATTTCTGGACTGCGTGAAATGCGGCGACTCGAAACATGCAACCGGGACGCCGCTTAAACGCCGATCCCAAACAACGCCATCGTCCCCAGCACCCCGAACATCACTGCGGCAATGCCGTGCACGAGTTTGGTCGGCAGCCGGTGGGCGAAGCGGTCGCCGAGCAGGATCGCCGGCACGTTCGCGATCATCATGCCGAGCGTGGTGCCCGCCACCACGCCGAAGAAATCGTGAAAGCGCGCGGCGAGCGCCACCGTCGCGATCTGCGTCTTGTCGCCCATTTCCGCAAGGAAGAACGTCACCACGGTCGCGCCGAACACGCCGAAATGCGTGCGGCTGGTGTTGGCTTCCTCGTCGTCGAGCTTGTCCGGCACGAGGATCCACAAACCCATCGCGATGAACGACGCCGCCAGCGCCCAGCGCATGAGGGTCGGCGTGAGCAGCGAGCCGAGCCACGCGCCGATTGCGCCCGCGCAGGCGTGATTGACGAGCGTGGCGGTGAGTACGCCGAGGATGATCGGTACAGGCTTGCGATAGCGGGCGGCAAGGACGAGCGACAGCAGTTGCGTCTTGTCGCCGATTTCGGCGAGCGCGACCGCGCCGGTCGAAATGAGGAAAGCGTGATTCACGATGGTGTGGGTTGATCCGGGCCTGCGATGAACGAGCGACGACCCACGACACGCCGGGCCCTGTTGCGGCGCGTGGATCATCGGTCTCGCCAGGCCGGAGGCTGCGGCTGCCATGGCCGTGACGACCAGGTCTGTTGACAGGCGCCCCCGCGATCACACGTGCGACGCACCGGATACAACGGTGCGGACCTGCGGCGGGGCGGCTACTCCCCAATGAGGGACGGAGTATAGCAGGCCAAGCCGGCCTGCGCGGCGCAATTGGCCGTGAAGCGCCGCAGCCTTGCATGCGGCCGGCCCGCAGCGGATGGCCGTGCGCGGTGGTTCGTGCGCAGCCCACGAGGGGCGCGCCGCTTGGCAGCTTGCAAAATGTTCCGATCTGAAACACGCGTGCAGAAGGCTGGTTGAAAGCAATGGTGCGGCTCATGTCCAGGGGGCTCGCCGTCAGCGCCGCCCAAAGCGCGCCGCCACTGGCTTTTGGGCCGGTTGGGGCGCGGGGTGCCGAAGTTGCGATCACTGGCCCTCGCGTATTGACCCCGTATAGCCTCGACGCGACGGATACAGATAGATACGTCTTTTGTCGCTGAATTAATTCAGAATACGCACCATATTCCGGCGACCAGGGGAGCCCGCGACGATCCATCAAACTCATTGCCAGGCGCCCTGAAACCTGGGCAGGCACTGCTCATTCGCCGAACTCCCTATAAGAAGACTGGATGGTCCCCGGCTGGAGATGCCGATCCGCGCGGCGCACGCACGCTGCGACCGCGGTATGCTCCGTCCGGCGCGCGGGCCTCCTCCTATCTCCACGCGAACACCCATATGCCCGATCTGCACTGGACCATTCCGGTCGGTCGCTGGTCTAGCTGGCCGGCTACCACATCCGCCGCCCCCGAGATTGGCTTCATCGAGCCGATGGTGCGGCGGCGTCTGAGCACGCTGTCCAAGGTGGCGCTGAAAGTCGCGCACGACTGCGTCGCGCAAGGCGCGGTCCGGGTCGTGTTCGCGTCGCGTCACGGGGAATTGCGCCGCACCACCGACATTCTGCGCAGCATCAGCGCGGCCCAGCCGGTGTCACCGACCGCCTTCAGCCTGTCGGTGCTGAACGCGATGACGGGCGTGTTCGGGATTGCGCGTGGCGACCGCTCGGCGGCGAGCGCGATTTCGGCCGGCGCCGAAACGCTCGGCTATGCGCTGCTGGAAGCCCACGCGCAATTCGCGACGCAGCCTGACTCGCCGGTCCTGCTGGTGTACGCCGACGAACCGGCCGACACGGCCTACGGCACGATCGAAGACGAAGTGCAAGGCGGCGCGATCGCGATTCTGCTGGACCGCGAGGCGGCGGCCGGGCACATAACGTGCTCCCTGTCCCGCGCCGGGGCCGAGCGGCCCGCGCGGTCCGGGGGCGCACACGGGGCCGGCGTCAACCGTGAGAGCGGCGCGGCCACCGAAACCGCAGCGGCCACCGAAACCACCGCCGCCAGCGGCCTCGGCCAGGCCGCCAGCTTCGCGACCCAGAGCCAGGCGCTGCTGCACTGTCTGGAAACCGCCCAGCCGGCCTGCTGGCAGCGCGCCGGCGCCCTCTGGCATTGGAGTTGGCATGACCGCGCGGCTTGATTACCTGTGGCGCTTTTGCGCGACCGGCATGGCCTTCGTGGTGTTCGGCATCTGCGGCGTGCTGTTTTCCGTGCTGCTGTTTCCGCTCGCGTGGCTGTGGCCGCATCGCGCGTCGCGGCAGCGGGCGGTGACGGGCGTGATCCACTGGTTTTTCCGCGCGCTGGTCGCACTGTTGCGCAGTGCCGGTGTGATGAAGCTCGACGTGTCGGGCTCGGACGTATTGCGCGCGGGCGGACCATCGGTCGTGGTGGCGAATCACCCGACCTACCTCGACGTAATGGTGCTGTTGTCGCTCACGCCGCGCGCCTGTTGCGTCGTGAAAAACGCGCACTGGAGCAACCCGTGCTTCTGGGGGATCGTGCGAGCCGCGGAGTACGTCAGCAACGCGGACCCCGCGGCGCTGATCGACGCGGGCGCGAGGCAACTGGCGGCGGGCTATACGGTGATCATTTTTCCCGAGGGCACGCGCAGTCCTGGGCGCAATCGGCTGCATGCGTTTTCGCGCGGTTTCGCGCACATGGCGTTAAAGGCCGGCGCGCCGATCGTGCCGGTGCTGATGGATTGCGACCCGCCCGCGTTCATGACGCAGATGCGCTGGTATCACGTTCCGGCGCGCCCATTCCGGATGCGCGTGAACGTGCTCGCGCCGTTAGGCGTCGAGCAGCTTGCGGCCCATCAAACAACACCGGCTCTCGCGGCGCGCAGCGTGACGAGCGCCGTCGAAGCACACATTACCCGGCATCTGTTCGCTTATGGATTCTTTAAAACTGGAAATTAAGCAGCTTCTGATCGAAGCGCTCGACCTCGAAGACCTGACCCCCGCCGATCTCGACGACGATGCCCCGTTGTTCGATACGGACGGCATCGGTCTCGACTCGATCGACGCGCTCGAAATCGGCATCGTGCTGCGCAAGCAATACCAACTGACCATCGCGGCGAACGACGAACGCACGCGCGAACACTTCCGCTCGATCAACACGCTGGCCGCGTTGGTGGCGAGTCAGCGCGAAGCGGTGGCTGCTACGAACGAAACCTCAAAGAAGGGGGAATGAACCGTGTCCGACGCAGAGATTCTTGAACGCATACACGCGATCTTCAAAGAGAACTTCGCCATCGAGCCGGAACGCGTGACGCCCGACGCGCATCTGTTCGAAGACCTCGATCTCGATAGCATCGACGCCGTCGACCTCGCGATCAAACTGCAGGAAATGACCGGCCGGCGCATCAAGCCCGAGGCCTTCAAATCGGTGCGCACCGTGGGCGACGTGATCGGCGCGGTCGAAACCCTGCTGGCGGCCCAAGGCTGATGCCGGCCACGCGCTCGCGCATGCCGGCGGCGGCGCGTCCGGCCGTCGCGGCGCAGGCCGGCCCTGCGCGGCGCTGGGGCAAGCTCGTCGTGCAAGCGCTGCTCAAGCTCGCCTATCCCGCGCTGATCCTGTGCGCGTGGCGCTGGGACGCGCCGCGTGTGGTCGGCTGCATGCTGTTCGCGATTCTGTGGCTGCAGCGCTGGGCCGGCGGCGGCACGCTCGCGGCGTCGCTGCGGCGTCTGACCGCCATCGACTGGGCCGTGGTCGGCATGCTGAGCTGCGCGTCGGCGGCGATCGTCGTCACCGACAGCGAGCTGCTGTTGCGGCTCTATCCGTCGCTCGTCAATCTCGGTTTGCTGATCGCGTTCGGCGCGACACTCGTGCGCGGACCGTCGATGATCGAAAAATTCGCGCGCCTCGGCAATCCGGATCTGCCGCCCGGCGCGGTGCGCCATACGCGGCGTGTGACTCAGGCGTGGTGCGCGTTTTTCGTGCTGAACGGCGCGTTTTCCGCTTACACGGCGCTGTACTGGGGTCGCGCGAGCTGGTCGCTCTATAACGGTGCGATTGCTTATGGGCTGATCGGCGTGCTGCTGGTGGCCGAGGTGATCTGGCGTTATCTGGTCGTGCTGCCGCGCGCCGCGCGTTCGGGGGTGGCATGATCGCGTTGCACCATCTGTTGTCGGCTGCGGATGAAGCCGCCGCGCCGGTATGCCGGGATGGCAACGCGGTGCTGGATCGCGTGGCGTTCCGCGCGCGCGTCGCCACACTGATCGCGCTGCTACAAACGCGCACAGAATCGCGCTACGCGCTGTGCATCGACGATCCGTTCGATTTCGCGTGCGCGCTGTTCGCGCTATTCGCGTGCGGCAAGGAGCCGGTGTTGCCTGCCAATGCGACGCCGGGCTATCTAGCCGATCTCGCCGGCGCGTACGACAGGGTGCTGACCGATGCGGACCTGCCGCTCTTCACAGGCGACACGAGCGCGGACCTCGTCGCCGCGCGCCGCGCCCACCCGATCGATCCGCAAGCCCCGCTCACGCTCTACACGTCAGGCAGCAGCGGCCGCCCGAAACCGATCCGCAAGACGCTCGCGCAATTCGACGCCGAAGTGCACACGCTGGAACAGCAGTGGGGCGCGCTGGTCGGCGATGCGACGATGCTCGCGAGCGTGCCGCATCACCACATCTACGGTTTGCTGTTTCGTGTGCTATGGCCGCTGGCTGCCGGTCGCGCGTTCGATCGCGCGATCAGCCTCGATCCGCTGCATTTGCAAAGGCGGGTCGCGCAATGCGGCGCGACGGTGGTCGTCTCGACGCCCGCGCAATTGTCGCGTTGGCCCGCGTTGCCCGGCTTTGCCGCGTTGACGCCGGTGCCGCGCGCGTTCTTTTCGTCGGGCGGCCCGCTCGCGCTCGAAGCCGCGCGGCACTACGCCGCCGCGTACGGCGCCGCGCCGCTCGAAATCTACGGCAGCACGGAAACCGGCGGCATCGCGTGGCGGCGTCAGGACCGGACCGATGCATGGCAGCCGGTGACCGGCGTCGAAGTGCGCCGCGACGAGGAGGGTGCGCTGAACGTCCGCTCACCGCATCTCGGCCATCCAGGCTGGCACCGCACCGACGACAGCATCGCTTGCGACGCCCAGGGCCGTTTCCGTTTGCAAGGCCGGCTCGACCGCGTGCTGAAGCTGGATGGCAAGCGCGTGTCGCTGGCCGAGCTGGAAGCGCGTCTCGCGCTGCATCCGTATGTGGCGCAAGCGGCGATCGTCCCGCTGGAGGGCGCGTCGCGCGAACGCGCCGGCGCGGTGGTCGCATTGACCGACGCGGGCGGCGCGGCGTTGCGCGACGAAGGCCGCGTGCTGCTTGCGCGAACCCTGCGGCGCCATCTCGCGAACTATTTCGACGTGGTCGTGCTGCCGCGTCATTGGCGTTTCCGGCTGAGCTTGCCGTTCGACGCGCGCGGCAAACTGCCGGTGAGCGCGGTGGCGGCCGCCTTCGACGCGCGCGCCGAAGGCATGGACGTGCTGGCCGAAACGCGCAGCGGCGACACGCTGCATTACGAACTGCGCGTGCCGCGCACGCTCGCGCATTTTGCCGGCCACTTTCCCGGCCTGCCGATTCTGCCGGGCGTCGTCCAGCTCGACTGGGCGATCCGTCTGGCCGCGGATCATTTGCCGGGCGTGCGCGCGGTCGCGTCGATCGACAGGCTGAAGTTCATGGCGCCGGTCTTGCCGGGCGCGGTGCTCAAGCTCACGCTGGCCCACGACGCCGCGCGCCGCCGGGTGCAGTTCACGTACCGGATGGACGGCCGCGAATGCGCGGCGGGGGTGATCGTCTATCGGGAGCCCGCGTGATGAGCCGCTTCGCTGCCTGCATCGTCATTCCGATCTACAACCACAAGGACGCGATCGGCGCGACCGTCGACCGTCTCGCGATGCATCGGCTGCCGATCTTCGTGGTCGACGACGGCAGCGACGAGCCGACCCGGCAGGTGCTCGCCGCGCTCGCGCAGCAGTACGCGGGGCAGCTCACGCTGCTGCGTCTGCCGGTCAACGGCGGCAAAGGCGCGGCGGTGATGGCGGGGTTGCGCGCCGCGCGCGACGCGGGCTATACGCACGCGTTGCAGATCGACGCCGACGGCCAGCACGATGCGGCCGACGTGCCGCGCTTCATCGACGCGGCGCGCGCCGAGCAAGGCGCGGTGATTCTCGGCCGGCCGGTCTACGACGAGAGCGTGCCGAAAGCGCGCCTTTACGGCCGCTATCTGACGCACGTGTGGGTGTGGATCGAAACACTTTCGCTGACGATCCGCGATTCGATGTGCGGGTTCCGTCTCTATCCGTTGGCGCTGGTTTGCGAGCTGATCGATAGCGTGCGGCTGCCCACGCGCATGGACTTCGACATCGAAATCCTCGTGCGCCTGCATTGGCGGCGCGCGGCGTTCCGTTCGATTCCGACGCGCGTCACTTATGCCGCCGACGGCATATCGCATTTCGACGTGCTGTGGGACAACGTGCGCATCAGCGGCAGCCATACGCGGCTCGTGTTCGGCATGCTGTGGCGTCTGCCGAGGCTGCTCGCGCATAAGGTGATGCCGCGTCGCGCCGCGCTTGCCGATGAGCCATGCGAACCGGGCGAACCGCGCGAACCGGATGAAGCCACGGAGCCGAACGGCCAGCACTGGTGGCGCGTCGCCGAACGCGGCAGCCACCTCGGCATGGCTTTGCTCGCGCTCAGTTGCAAGCTGTTCGGCCGCCGCTTCACCTCGCTCTGGCTGCATCCGGTCGTCGCCTATTTTCTGCTGACGGGCCGCGCCGCGCGCGGGGCGTCGGCCGATTACTTCAGGCATCTCGGCGCGGCCGCGCCGCAAGGCGAGACGCCGCGTCCCGGCTGGCTGTCCGCGTATCGCCACATGCTGGCGTTTGCGCAGTCGGGTTTCGACAAACTCGCCGCCTGGTCCGGGCGCGTCGACGAGGCGGACGTTAAATTCGACGATCGTTCGGCGTTCGAAGCATTGGTTTCGAGCGGCAAAGGCGCGCTCGTGATCGGCGCGCATCTCGGCAATCTGGAGATGACCCGCGCGCTCGCCACACACGGCGCTCACGCGAAAGTCACCGCGGTCGTCTACACGGAGCACGCGCGCCGCTTCAACAGCGTGCTGGCGTCGGCCCATAGCGAGTTCGCGCGGCATCTGCTCGAAGTCGGCGACTTCGGGCCGGAGACCGCGGTGCTGATGCAGCAGCGCGTCGATGCCGGCGAGTTGCTGGTGATCGTCGGCGACCGCGTGCCCGCGCACGAAGCGGGCCGCACGACCCACGCGCGATTTCTCGGCGCGAGCGCGCCGTTCGCGCAAGGTCCGTATGTGCTCGCGCATGCGCTGGGCTGCCCGGTGTATCTGTTGTTCTGCCTGAAAGAGCGCGACGGCTATCACCTGTATTTCGAGCCGTTCGCCGAGCGCATCGAGTTGCCGCGCCGTGAACGCGCGCAGCATCTCGCGACGTGGGCGCAACGTTACGCGGCACGTCTCGAACATTATTGCCGCAAGGCCCCTTACCAATGGTTCAACTTCTTCGATTTCTGGGCCAGCCCCAAGCGAGGCGCGAATGGCCGAACATGATCTGAGCGAAGCGCGCGATGCCGGCACGAGCGTGAACGCGCACGCCGACGCCAACGCCGACGCCAACGCCGACGCCAACGCCGACGCCAACGCCGACGCCAACGCCGACGCCGACGCCAACGCAAACACGGCGGCGGTCGTGCTCGGCGCGCGCAAATTGACGATCGAAGAGGTCGTCGCGATTGCGCAGCACCGCGCGCCGGTCGCGCTGAGCACCGACCCCGCATGGCGCGCGCGCATCCAGCGCGGCGCGGATTTTCTGCGCCGCCATCTGGCTGCGGGCGCGACCGTGTACGGCGTCAACACCGGTTACGGCGACGCCTGCGTGGTCGACGTGCCGATGGAACTGATCGAAGCGCTGCCGCTGCAACTGACGCGTTATCACGGCTGCGGCATGGGCCAGCATCTGGACGACGCGCAAGCGCTCGCGGTGATCGCCGCGCGGCTCAACTCGCTGGCCTATGGGTTTTCCGGCGTGCGCCCGGTGCTGCTCGAACGCCTGGCCGATCTGATCAATCATCGTGTGTTGCCGCGCATTCCGGCCGAGGGCTCGGTCGGCGCGAGCGGCGATCTGACGCCGCTGTCGTATGTGGCGGCGGCGCTCGCGGGCGAGCGCGACGTGAAGTTCGAAGGCGCGCTGCGCGACGTGCGTGACGTGTGGGCCGAACTCGGTCTGGCGCCGCTCACGCTCGCGCCGAAAGAAGGTCTCGCGCTGATGAACGGCACGGCGGTGATGACGGGCCTCGCGTGTCTCGCGTTTGCCCGCGCGGATCATCTGACGCGGCTCGCCGCGCGTTTGACGGCGCTCTCGACCGTGGCGCTCGACGGCCGTGCCGCGCACTTCGACGCGACGCTGTTCGAGGTGAAGCCGCACGCCGGCCAGGCCGAAGCGGCCGGCTGGATCCGCGACGATCTCGCCGGCCGCGACGATACGCCCGGACATCGTCTGCAGGACCGCTATTCGATTCGCTGCGCGCCGCACGTGATCGGCGTGGCGCGCGATGCGCTGACGTGGGTGCGCCGCGACGTCGAGAACGAGTTGAACAGCGCCAACGACAACCCGCTGATCGATCCCGACAACGAGCGCGTGCTGCACGGCGGCAACTTCTACGGCGGCCACATCGCGTTCGCGATGGATGCGCTGAAGGTCGCGGTCGCCAATCTCGCCGATCTGATGGACCGGCAGTTCGCGCTGCTGGTCGACGTGAATTTCAACAACGGCTTGCCGCGCAATCTGTCGGGCGCCGCGCCCGCGCGCGCGGCGATCAATCATGGCTTCAAGGCCGTGCAGATTTCGTCGTCGGCATGGACTGCGGAAGCGCTGAAGAACACGATGCCCGCCAGCGTCTTTTCACGCTCGACCGAATCGCACAACCAGGACAAGGTCAGCATGGGGACGATCGCCGCGCGCGACTGTTTGCGCGTGCTGGAGTTGACCGAGCAGGTGGCCGCCGCGCATACGCTTGCGACGGTGCAGGCCGCGCGTTTGCGTTTGCGGATCGACAGCGCGACGCCGGTGCCGGCGCCGCTGCAAAGCTTGATCGACAACGTGAGCACGGGCTCGCCGTTCGTCGATGAAGACCGCGCGCTGGAAAGCGAACTGCGCGCGTTGACCGCGCGCATTGCCGCGTGCGATCTGCTCGACGACTATCGCGGAGGGCCGAACGCATGAGCGGGAAGCCGAAAGTGCTGAGCGCGAGCGCGACGGTCGAAGTGCCGTTCCACGACGTCGACGCGATGAATGTGTGCTGGCACGGGCACTATCTGAAGTACTTCGAGATCGGCCGCGCGGCGCTGCTGCGCGCATTCGATTACGACTACCGCGAGATGCAGGCGTCGGGTTATCTGTGGCCGATCGTCGAGGCGCATCTGAAGTACGTGCGGCCTGCGGTGTATGGTCAGCGGCTCGATGTGCGCACGCAACTGCTCGAACACGAAAACCGCCTGAAAATAGGCTATGAAATTATCGATTGCGCGTCCGCTACGCGGCTCACGAAGGGCTACACGATCCAGGTCGCGGTCGATGCGGCCACCCAGGAGTTGCAGTTCGTGTCGCCGCCGGTTGTATTCGAAAAGCTGGAGCGCATATGGGGACGATGACATTGCGCGCGCTGCTGGTGAGTGCGTTGAGCACATTGAGCGTGACCGGTGCGATCGGGATGGCGGCGTGGCCGGCGTCGGCAGCCAGTGCAGCCGCGGCAACCACCGCGCCCGCATCGACCGCCGGCAACCCCGCACTCGTCTCGCAGGTCGCCGCCCATCTCGCCCAGGCCAAGGGCGTGCGCGCGCAATTCACGCAGACGCAGACACTCGCGGCGATGAAGCAGCCGCTCGTCAGCAGCGGCGCGTTGCTGTTCTTTCGCGAGCGCGGCGTGATCTGGCGCGTCGATGCGCCCTACAAAGCCACCTATGTGATCACCGACGCGGGCGTCACCCAGGTCGACGCCACTGGCCGGCGCGTGAGCGCCCGCAGCGCGCAAGGCACACGCGGTGTCGCGCAGATCTCGAAGCTGATGCGCGCGATGCTCGGCGGTGACCTGTCGGCGCTGTACTCGCAGTTCGACGTGCAGGCCGAAGGCAGCGCCGCGCAATGGCGCATGCAACTGACGCCGAATCAGCCGCAGCTCGCGCAGTCGATCAAGCGTCTGGAGATGGGCGGCGGCGACTACCTGCAAAGCTTGCGCATCACGCTGGCTAACGGCGACGTGACCAGGCTCGACTTCACGCAGGGCGAGGCGGTGACCGAACCGACTGCGGCTGAACGCAGCCTGCTCGGAGCGCCGTAATGAACATGCGGGACGTGCGCGATACGCGCAAGGCGCCGCAACAGCGGTCCGCGAGACAGACGTGGGGCGTGCGCGCCGCGTGGCTGCTGCTCGCGCTGGCCGCGGCGCTGTACTGCGCATGGCGCTTCGCGGGGCCGTCGCCGTTGCAGACCGATCTGCTCGCGCTCTTGCCCGCCACCGAAGCGGACCCGGTCGCCGAAAAAGCGGTCGACACACTGGCGAGCGCGCTCGGCGACCGCACGGTGTTGCTCGTCACCAGCCACGACGACAAGCACGCGAAAGCGGCGGCGCAGCAGCTTGGCGCATCGCTGCAAAAGAGCGGGGCGTTCGCCTCGGTGACGGCGGAGTTGCCGCCGTTCGATCTCGCGCAGATCGCCGCGTTATACATGCCGTATCGCTTCGGCCTGCTCGCGCCGGTCGACCGCGCGGCGCTCGCCGCCGGCGCCGCGGGCGCATCGGGTGCATCGCGTGCATCGGGCCCGACCTTGCGCGACACGCTCGCGCAGCGCATCTACAGCCCGTTGCACGGCGGCCTGAGCACGCCGCTCGCCGACGATCCGTTCGGCTGGCTCGAACGCTGGCTCGGTGGCCTGCCGCTCGCAACCTCCAATCTCGAAGTCGAAGACAACCTGCTGGTCGCGCACCGTGGCGCCGCGACCAGCGTGCTGATCGTCGCGACGTTGCGGGGCTCGGCCTACGAAACCAAAACGCAGCGCGCGGTGCAAGCGGCGCTCGCCCACAGCGAAAGCGCGTTGCGACAGGCGTTTCCCGATGTGTCGGTGGCGCGCACCGGCGCCGTGTTCTACGCGGAATCGGCGCGCAGCGCGGCCGAACGCGAAGTGCACCTGATCGGCATCGCGTCGTTGTGCGGGATCGCGCTGCTGATGTTGTGGGTGTTCCGCTCGCCGCGCCTGCTGCTGCTAGGTTTCGTGTCGACGGCGTTCGGCATCGTCTGCGCACTCGCCGTCACGCTGCTGGTATTCGGCAAGCTGCATCTGTTGACGTTGGTGTTCGGCGCGAGCCTGATCGGCGAGGCCGTCGATTATTCGATCCAGTACTTCGTCGTGTATCTCGGCGCGCGGCGCGACTGGGACGCGCGGCGCGGCGCGCGCACGGTGCGGCCCGCGCTGACGGTCGCGCTGCTGACGAGCCTGCTCGGCTACGCGATCCTGACGTGGGTGCCGTTTCCCGCGCTCAAGCAGATCGCGTGCTTCGCGATGGTGGGCATCACGACGGCGTTCGCATCGGTGCTGTGGCTGTTGCCTGCGTTGCTGACGCGCGCGCCCAAGCGCAGCCCGCAACGCGTGTTCGCGGGGGCGGCGCGTTTGCTGGCGCTCTGGCAGCGCGCGATCGGCGGGCGGCGTGCGTGGTATGTGGCGGCGCTGTTGCTGATCGTCGCGCTTCCCGGCTGGCTGCGTCTGACGAGTGACGACGATATTCATCTGCTGATCCAGCGCGATGCGTCGCTCGTCGCGCAGGAGGACAAGGTGCGCGACGCGGTGGGCGTCGATAACAGCGCGCAGTTCTTCGTCGTGCGCGGCGACACGCCGGAAGCGGTGCTGCAACGTGCTGAAGCGCTGGGCGCGAAGCTGGATGCATTGGACGGCACGGCGAACCAGGTCGGCGGTTATCAGTCGGTGACGCAGTTCGTGCCGTCCGCGAAGCAGCAGGGCGAAAACCGCGCGCTGCTCGCGCAGCATGTCTTCGACGACCGTGGCGCGTTGCGGGCCACATTGCTGCAAGCGGGCTTCAAGGATGAAGTCGCCGATGCGTGGCTCGCCGCGTTCGCGCAAGCGCAGCCGCCGCTGACTGTCGAGCGTTGGCTGGCCGCGCCGTGGTCGCAACCGTACCGGCATCTGTGGCTCGGTGCAGTGGATGCCGCTGCGCGCGAGTATGCGGCAGTCGTGATTCCGCAAGGCGTGACGCCCCGCAATGCACCCGCGTTGCTCGCACTCGCGCAGCACTTGCCGGGCGTCACGTTCGTCGATAAGGCCGCCAGCGTGTCGAAGCTGTTCGGCGCCTATCGGGTGGACAGCGGCTGGTGGCTCGGCGGCGCACTCGCCCTGGTGCTCGTGCTGCTAACCATGCGATACGCCGCGAAGGAAGTCCGATTGAGGGACCGCCTGCGCGGCGGCATCGCCACCACTTTGCCGGTGCTGCTCTCAATCGGCGTCACGCTCGCGGTGTTCGGCTACGCCCGCGTACCGCTCAATCTGTTCAACTGGCTCGCGCTGATGCTGGTGCTCGGCGTCGGCGCAAACTATGCGGTGTTCCTGCGCGAGGGCTGTCTGCGCGCGGACGCGGATCTCGGCGCGGTGTGGACCGGCGTGCTGCTGTCGGCGGCCACCACGCTGTTGTCGTTCGGCATGCTCGCCATGAGCGCGATGCCTGCGCTGAAGAGCTTCGGCGCGACGCTCGCGCTCGGCATCGCGGTCGCGGTGCTGCTTGCGCCGATCGGCATGCCACTGCAATCGAGGAGGGCGGCATGAGTGCGCCATCAGTTTATTTACACGCGCTCGGCATGACCAACGCGCTCGGCGGCAACGTCGATGAGATCGTGCCGGCGCTCGCCGCCACGCGTGCACCCGGCATGGCGCACGTGCACACGGGCATCGGCGACGCGTTTGCCGGCAGCGTGCTCGCGCCGCTTGAGCTGGCGCCGCGCGCCGACCTCGCGCGATACGACTGCCGCAACAACCGCTTGCTGTTGGCCGCGCTCGCGCAGATCGGGCCTGCCATCGATGCCGCGCGCGAACGCTACGGCGCAGCGCGCATCGGCGTGGTGCTCGGCACCAGCACGTCGGGCATCGAGGCCGCCGAAGCCGCGTTCGTCTATCACGCGAAAGCGGGCGAGCTGCCCGACAGCTTCAACTACCGTCAGATGGAAATCGGCACGGCCGCGCCGTTCGCCGCCGCCGCGCTCGGCGTGCAAGGCCCGGCCTTCACGATCTCGACCGCGTGCACGTCGAGCGCGAAGGCCTTCGCATCGGCGCGCCGGCTGTTGCAATTGCAACTGTGCGATGCCGTGGTGGTCGGCGGCGTCGATTCGCTGTGCGAATTGACGATGCAGGGCTTCGCGTCGCTCGAATCGACTAGCGCCGTGCGCACCAATCCGATGAGCGTCAACCGCCGCGGCATCAATGTCGGCGAGGGTGCGGCCGTCTTTCTGATGAGCCGCGACGAAGCGGCGGTGCGGCTCGCGGGCGTCGGCGAATCGAGCGACGCGCATCACATTTCGTCGCCGGACCCGCAAGGCACGGGCGGCGAACTCGCGTTGCGCGCGGCGCTCGCCGATGCGGGCATCGCACCGGCCGCGCTCGGCTATGTGAACCTGCACGCGACCGCCACGCCGAAGAACGACGAGATGGAAGCGAAGCTGATGGCGCGAGTGTTCGCGAACGGCGTGGCGACGAGCGGCACCAAGCCCCTGACCGGCCATCAACTCGGCGCGGCGGGCGCGACCGAACTCGGCTTCGCGTGGCTCACCCTCGCGCGTGACGACGTGCCGCTGCCGCGTCATCTGTGGGACGGCGAAGCCGATCCCGCCTTGCCCACGCTCGACCTGGTGGAAAGCGAACGTTTCGTGCCGCGCGGCGCGGGCACGCAATACGTGATGAGCAATTCGTTCGCGTTTGGCGGCAGCAATGTCAGCCTGATCCTCGCACGGTGACGCACATGACGACTCCGCCACCGGGCGACGGGCAACTCGTGCAGCAACCGATCGAGGCGATCATCCCGCATCGCGGCACCATGCTGCTGATCGACGCGGTCGACAGCTTCAGCGACACCACGCTGAACGCGCGCGCCACCGTCGATCCGCACGCGTGGTACGCCGGCGCCGACGGCGCGATGCCCGCGTGGATCGGCATCGAACTGATGGCGCAGGCGATCGCCGCGCACGTCGCGCTGCTGGCGATGCGCGGCGGCGGCCGCGCACGGCCCGGCGTGCTGCTCGGCTCGCGCAGCTACCATGCGCTGCGGCCGGCGTTCGCCCGCGGCGCGCGTCTGCTGGTCCACGTGAGCGAGCTGCTGCGTGCCGAAGCGGGCCACGGCGCGTACGAATGCACGATCCACGAAGACGGCGTGTGTTGCGCCGAAGCCGTCATCAAGATTTTTCAGCCGCCCGATTTTCAGTCATTCATCGAAGGGAGTGTCAGTTCATGAGCCGGCGTGTTCTCGTTACCGGCGCAAGCCGCGGCATCGGCCGCGCAATTGCGTACAAACTGGCCGCCGACGGCTTCGCGGTCGGCGTGCATTGCCGCACGGGACGCAGCGAAGCCGATGCGGTTGCGACGGGCATCGCCGCGCAAGGCGGCACGGCGCGCGTGCTGCAATTCGACGTGCGCGAGCGCGCCACCTGCCGCGCCGTGCTCGAAGCGGATGTCGCCGCGCACGGTCCGTACTACGGCATCGTGTGCAGCGCGGGCGTGACGCGCGACGCCGCGTTTCCCGCGCTCACCGAAGAAGATTGGGACATCGTGATCGAGACGGGTCTCGACGCGTTCTACAACGTCGTCCATCCGCTCACCATGCCGATGGTGCGTGCCCGCAACGGTGGGCGCATCGTCACGATCGCGTCGGTGTCCGGGGTGATGGGCAATCGCGGCCAGGTCAACTACAGCGCGGCGAAGGCCGGGCTGATCGGCGCGACCAAAGCGCTCGCGGTGGAGCTGGCGACGCGCAACATCACCGTCAATTGCGTCGCGCCGGGTCTGATCGAAACCGGCATGCTCGAGCAGAGGCCGCTCGAACAGGCATTGAAGACGGTGCCGATGAACCGCGTCGGCCAGCCAGCGGAGGTTGCGTCGGTGGTCAGTTTCCTGATGTCGGATGCGGCCTCGTATGTGACGCGCCAGGTGATCGGCGTGAACGGCGGGATGGTGTGATGAAGCGCGTCGTCATTACCGGCATGGGCGGCGTCACCGCATTCGGCGATAGCTGGGACGCGATCGAGGCGCGCCTGAAAAGCGGCGCGAACGCGGTGCGGCGGATGCCCGAGTGGGATTACTTCGAATCGCTGCATACGCGGCTCGCGTGTCCGCTGCCCGATTTCAGTGTGCCCGCGCACTATCCGCGCAAGAAGACGCGCGCGATGGGGCCGGTGTCGATGTATGCGGTGCGCGCGAGCGAGCTCGCGCTCGCCGATGCGGGCCTCGCCGACGACCCGAGCATCGCCGATGGCCGCATGGGCGTCGCGTATGGTTCGTCGTCGGGCTCGGTGCAGCCGATCCGCGCGTTCGGCACGATGCTCGAAACCGGCTCGATGAACAATGTCACGTCGAACAGCTACGTGCAGATGATGCCGCACACCACGGCGGTCAACGTCAGTCTGTTCTGGGATCTGAAAGGGCGCATCATCCCGACCTCGTGCGCGTGCGCGTCGGGCAGCCAGGCGATCGGCTACGCGTTCGAGGCGATCCAGTCCGGCAAGCAGACGCTGATGCTGGCGGGCGGCGCGGAAGAACTGTCGGGCCCGGCGGTGGCGGTGTTCGACACGCTGTATGCGACCAGCACGCGCAACGATGCGCCGCATCTGACGCCGCGTCCCTTCGATGCCGCGCGCGACGGCCTCGTGGTCGGCGAAGGCGCGGCGACGCTGGTGCTCGAAGAATACGAGCACGCGGTGGGGCGCGGCGCGCGCATTCACGCGGAAATCATCGGTTTCGGCTGCAACTCGGACGGCGCGCACATGACCCAGCCGACCGCCGACACCATGGCGCTCGCGATGCAGCTCGCGCTGCGCGACGCGCAACTGCCAGCGCACGCGATCGCCTACGTGAACGCGCACGGCACCGCGACCGATCGCGGCGACATCGCCGAAAGCCACGCGACCGCGCAGACCTTCGGCGCGCGCATGCCGATCAGTTCGCTCAAGAGCTACGTCGGCCATACGCTCGGCGCGTGCGGCGCGCTCGAAGCGTGGTGGACCATCGAGATGATGAAGCGCAACTGGTACGCGCCGACGCTCAATCTCGACAATGTCGATCCGGCGTGTGCGCCGCTCGACTACATCGCCGGCACCGGGCGCGAGATCGACGCCGAACATGTGATGAGCAACAACTTCGCATTTGGCGGCATCAACACGTCGCTGATTTTCAGGCGCGTCCGATGAGCGTCGCGCTGCAACGCGTGGTCGTCACCGGCATGGGGATCGTGTCGTGTCTCGGCAATTCGCTCGACGAGGTGGCCGCCGCGTTGCGCGCGGGCCGCTCGCGCATCGAGCGAGTCGATGCCTGGTGCGAGCGCGGGTTCGCGTCGCAGGTGTCGGGCGTTGCGTCGGTCGCGCAGGAGCCGCCGTTCGAGCGCAAGCTCGAACGCTTCATGGGCGACACCGCGCGCTTCGCGTGCCATGCCGCGCGCCGCGCGATCGACGATGCCGGGCTCACGGCGGCCGTGTTGCGCTCGCCGCGCGCGGGCGTGGTGATCGGCTCGGGCGTCGGCTCGCTGTCGAGCTACGACGCGGCGCTGGCGATCGCGCACGCGCGCGGCGTCGACAAGGTGCCACCCTACACGGTGCCGCAGACGATGAGCAGCACCGCCTCGGCCAATGTCGCGCAGCTGTTCGGGCTGGAAGGGGTGAGCTATTCGCCGTCGTCGGCATGCACGACCTCGGCGCTCGCGATCGGCCAGGCCATGCAGTTGATCCAGACCGGCCGCCAGCGGATCGTGCTGGCCGGCGGCAGCGACGCGCTGCACGACAACACGACGCTGCTGTTCGACGCGATGGGCGCGCTGTCGCGCCGCTTCAACGACGAGCCGCAGCATGCATCGCGTCCCTATGACACGCAGCGCGACGGTTTCGTGATCGCGTCGGGCGGCGGCGTGCTGGTGCTCGAAGCGCTCGATCACGCGGTGGCGCGCGGCGCGCGCATCTATGCGGAGCTCACCGGATTCGGCGCCAGCACCGACAGCGCCGGCATGGTCGCGCCGCGCGCGGCGGGCATTGCACGGGCGATGCGCGGCGCGCTGGACGAAGCGGGCAAGCGCCCCGACTACGTCAACACGCACGCGCCGTCGACACCGCTCGGCGATCTCGAGGAACTGCGCGCGTTGAATGAGGTGTTCGGCGCTGCGCTCGGGCAGCGCGTGCCGGCGTTTTCGTCGACCAAAGGCATGACCGGGCATTCGCTTGGCGCGTGCGGCGCGCACGAGGCGATCTACACGCTGCTGATGATGCGCGACGGGTTCATCGCGGGCACGGCGGATATAGGGACGCCGGAACCGGAACTGAGCGACATGCCGCTCGTGCGCGCGACGCGCGCCGCGCGCATCGGCACGGCGCTGTCGGTGTCCTTCGGGTTCGGCGGCAGTTGCGCGAGCCTGATGTTCGAAGCATGGCAAGGCGTTTGAGATGGCCGCGCCGTGCAGGCAAACCCACGCATTTGCAAGCACACATTTGCAAACACTGAGGTACACGTGAATCAACATTCGTCAAAGCGGACCACCGTCGATGTCGCGATCATCGGCGCCGGTCCGGCCGGCGCGGTCGCGGCCGCGCTGTTACGCAAAGCGGGCCGTTCGGTCCTCGTGCTGGAGCGGCAGCATTTTCCGAGATTTTCGATCGGCGAGAGCTTGCTGCCGCAAAGCATGGCCTACCTCGAAGAGGCCGGCATGCTGCAAGCCGTGGTCGAAGCGGGCTTCCAGTACAAGAACGGCGCGCATTTCGTGTATCGCGACCAGTCGTCGTCGTTCGACTTCCGCGACAAGCATTCGCCCGGCTGGGGCACCACCTATCAGGTCGAGCGCGCGGTGTTCGACGACATCCTGATTCGCTGCGCCGCCGGGCAGGGCGCCGACGTGCGCTTCGGCCACACGGTGCGCGCGGTCCACACGGGTCTCGTGCCGCTCGTGGACGTGGTCGACGAAGCCGACCACGCGTACCAGATCGAAGCGCGCTTCGTGCTGGACGCGAGCGGCTTCGGGCGCGTGCTGCCGCGTCTGCTGAATCTCGAATCGCCGACGCGCATGCCCACGCGCGCCGCACTCTTCACGCACGTGCGCGACGGCATTCCGGTCGAAGCAAGCGATCGCAACAAGATCTGCATCGCGACGCATCCCGAGCGCCGCGATGTGTGGTTCTGGATGATTCCGCTGGCGGGCGGCCGCTCGTCGGTGGGCTGTGTCGCCGAGGCCAGTTTTCTCGAGGTGCCCGAAGCGGAGCGCGACGCGACGCTGCGCGCGCTGATCCAGCAGGAGCCGACGCTGAACCGGCTGATCGGCGGCGCGCCGTTCGTGATGCCGGTGCGCCATATCGGCGGGTACGCGGCGAACGTCGAGCGTCTGCATGGGCCCGGTTACGCGCTGCTCGGCAATGCGGGCGAATTTCTCGATCCGGTATTCTCGTCCGGCGTGACGATCGCGCTGCGTTCCGCGCATCTCGCGGCGCACACGCTGAACCGGCAACTGGACGGCGCGGCGGTCGACTGGTCCGCGGACTATGACGTGCCGTTGCGCAAGGGCATCGACACGTTCCGTGCGTTCGTCGAGCGCTGGTACACCGGCGAGTTGCAGGACATCATCTACCACCCGGATCAGGTGCCGTCGATCCGGCGCATGATCACCGCCGTGCTCGCGGGGTACGCGTGGGATGAATCGAATCCGTATGTCGCCGATCCGGTGCGACGGCTCACGACGTTGCATGAGGTGTGCATGCCGCGGTGAATGGCGGCCCAATTTGATCTGGAATCCAGAGCAAATGAAAACGGCGCTTCGGGAACGAAGCGCCGTTTCTTATTCATCCACGTGAATCGATCCACGCACCGTCAAGCCGCGATTCTCGCCGCCCCCTGCGCATGCTGCCGCGCATCGTCACGGCGATGCACCCGTTTGCCGGCCGCATACGTTTCATAAACCGCGCGATCGTCGCCGAGCAGCGCAAACGCGAACAGCAACTCTTCCAGCGATTCCTTGCGCGCGGTGCGGCGCGCGAGCAACGGCGTCGCCTGCGGATCGAGCACCACGAAGTCCGCTTCCGAGTTCGGTTTCAACGTGCCGACCTTGTCCACCAGGTCGAGCGCTGCGGCCGCGCCCGCGGTCGCCAGATAAAACATGCGCGTGGCGCTCAGATGATGGCCGCCCAGACGCGCGACCTTGTGCGCCTCGTTCATCGTTTGCAGCATCGAGAACGAGGTGCCGCCGCCGACGTCGGTTGCCAGCGCGATCGGCATGCCCGCCGCGTCGGCCTTGTCGAAGTCGAACAGGCCGCTGCCGAGAAACAGGTTCGAGGTCGGGCAATGCGAGGCGACCGTGCCGGTTTGCGCCATGCGCCTGCGGTCCTCGTCATCGAGGTGGATGCAATGGCCGTACACCGCACGGCGGCGCAGCAGGCCATAGTGATCGTAAATGTCCAGATAGCTGCGGTGGCCGGGGAACAGATCGGCGACCCATTTCACTTCGTCGGTGTTTTCCGCGACGTGGCTCTGGATGAATACGTCCGGGTGTTCGCGCGCCAGCACGCCGCACGCTTCGAGTTGCGCTTCGGTCGAAGTCGGCGCGAAACGCGGCGTGAGCGCGTACATCTGGCGCCCGCGATCGTGCCAGCGGCTGATCAGCTCGGCGCTGTCGTCATAGCCCGATTGCGCGGTGTCGCGCAGGAACTCGGGGCAGTTGCGGTCCATCAGCACCTTGCCCGCCACCATCCGCAGATTGCGCGCGTCGCTCTCGGTGAACAGCGCGTCGGCGGATTCCTTATGGACCGTGCAGTAGACGAGCGCGGTGGTCGTGCCGCACGCGAGCAGTTCGTCGACGAAGAAGCTCGCGGTGTCGCGCGCATACGCGGGGTCGGCGAAGCGGCGCTCGGTCGGGAACGTGTAGGTGTCGAGCCACGGCAGCAAACCCGGCGCCGGCGACGCGATCATGTCCGTTTGCGGGAAATGAATATGCGTGTCGATGAAACCCGGCACGATCAGCTTGTCGCGCAGGTCCTCTACCTGGGTGCCCGGCGCGAGCCGCGACGCGAGCGCCGCATACGCGCCCGCCGCCGCCACGCGGCCGTCTTCGACGATCAGCAGACCGTCCTCGTGGAACACCACCGCATCGGGCGATTGCGCGGGGTCGCCGTTGAAGCTCAGCAGTTGCGCGCGAAATGCCGACTGCGCTGCTTTGGCCGGGCTGGCCGGGTTAGTCGATTGAGTCATGGAAAAACCGTCTCCGAATGTGAGAAGCCGCGCAGCGCGGACAGCGGGTTGATCCCGGGCTCCAGAGAGAACCCGCGCCGCCGCCGGCTGCCTTATACCGGCCCGTCAGTGCGGGCCGCTTTGATGCCAGTGCGCGTCGAGCTTCGCGATCAGCGCGCTGCGTTCCTCGGGGGTCACGAACGACGCTTCGAAGCTGTTGCGGATGATCGTGTAGACCTCGGCATCGTCGAGCTTCAGCGCGTCGATGGTGGCGAAGTAGTTGGCGTTGACGTAGCCGCCGAAGTAGGCCGGATCGTCGGAATTCACCGTCACCGCGACACCGCGATCGAGCAGGTCCTTCAGCGTGTGTTTGGTGAGGTCGTCGAACACGCACAGCTTCAGGTTCGACAGCGGGCACACGGTCAACGCGACGCGCGAGTCGGCCAGCCGCGTGACGAGCGCCGGGTCCTCGATGCTGCGCACGCCGTGATCGACGCGGTCCACCTTAAGCAGATCGAGCGCTTCGTAGATGTACGCGGGCGGACCTTCCTCGCCCGCATGCGCGACGAGCTTCAGGCCGAGCGCGCGCGCCTTCGCGAACACGCGCTCGAACTTCGACGGCGGATGGCCACGCTCCGACGAATCCAGCCCGACGCCGATCAGCCGATGCCTGTACTGCTCGAAGAGCGGCAGCGCTTCTTCGAAGGTGGCGAGCGCGTCCTCTTCCGTCAGATGGCGCAGGAAGCACAGAATCAGCTTGCTCGACATGCCGCGCTTTTCCGCGTCGGCGAGCGCGCGTTCGATGCCGGCCACCACGGTCGCGATCGGCACCCCGCGTTCGGTGTGCGTCTGCGGGTCGAAGAAGATTTCACTGTGAACCACGTTGTCGGCAAGACAACGTTCGACATACGCCATCGTCATGTCGTAGAAGTCCTGCTCGTGCAGCAGCACGCTCGCGCCCGCGTAGTAGATGTCGAGGAACGATTGCAGATCGGTGAACGCATATGCGGCGCGCAGCGCGTCGATCGAGTCGTACGCGAGCTTCACGCCGTTGCGCTCGGCGAGCGCGAAGATCAGCTCGGGTTCGAGCGAGCCTTCGATATGGATATGCAGCTCGGCCTTCGGAGCCCGCGCGGTTTTATCGGCGAGCGATGGAGTGGTAGCGGTCGTTGTAGTCATGGTCGGTTATGAGTTTGCTGGAGTCGGTTCGCGCCGGATCTGATGGGGAGCGGATGCGCGGCGATGGGGCGATAGCCGCGCCGCCGCGCTTCACACCGCCTGGGTCGTGTGATGATGCACGCCCGCGTTCGCCTCGACGGCTTGCAGCACCTGCGCGGCCGCCGAGATCGCGATCACCTCCGGCGACTTGTCGACGATGCCGTCGACGCCGAGCGGGCACTTCATCCGCGCGATCCGCGCCGGGTCGATGCCGCGCGCCGCCAGCCGGTGTTCGAACTGCTTGCGCTTGCTGTGCGAGCCGATCATGCCGAAGAACGCGAAGTCGCCGCGCCGCAGAATGCGCTCGGCCAACTCGAGATCGCGCGCATGGTTGTGCGTCATCACGATGAAGTACGTGTGCGGCGCGGCCTCATCGATGGCTTCGTCGGGCGCGTCGTTCGGATCGAGCTTGACGTTGGGCGCGTGCAGCGATTCGACCGGCGGGAACTGCGCATCGCGCTCGTCGACCCAACGGACCGTGCAGGGCAGCGTGGCCAGCACGCGCACCAGCGCGGCGCCCACGTGGCCGGCGCCGAACAGCACGACGGCGAAGTCGCCCGGCGCGATGGTTTCGGTGAGCAGCGCGCTGCTGTCGTCGAAACCGGCGCCGTCCCACAGCAGGCAGTCGGCGGCGTCGACACCCGGTTCGGGGTCGGACAGCATCACTGCATCCGGTGCGGGGCCGAATGATACGCTACGCACCGTCGAAAGGCCGGCGGCCACGCGCTTGGCCAGCGACGTGATCCAGCCGAGGTCGCCGATGTCGAGCCGCTCGAACGCGAGAATCACCGCGCCGCCGCAGCATTGGCCGAGGCTAGGGCCGAGCGCGAAGCGCTCAAGCCTGCGCATGTGCGGCGAACGCATGCCGTCGCGCAGCACCTGGCGAGCGGTCTCGATGGCTTTCCATTCGAGGTGGCCGCCGCCGATCGTATGCCTGGCCGAGTCGCGCGTGACGATCATCTTGGTGCCGGCTTCGCGGGGCGCCGAACCTTCGACGCGTGCGACCGTCACCAGCACGGCGGCGTCGCCGTGCGCGAGCAGTTGTTGCAGGTCAGGTAGCCAGGCTTGCATCCGGCGGTTCTCCAGAGAGGGCCGCGCGGGGTGTCCGTGCGGCCGGTTGCGTTGGTGCGCTTGTGCGTCTGCTTGCGGCCCGGTGCGTTCGTGTCGCGTCAGTCCGTGGAGTCATTTCAGTTCGATCATTCGCATCAGTTTATTGCGCCCAGTTCAGGCCGTCGTGTCGGTGACGGCCGGCTCCGCGGCGGGGTCTTTGGCGCATTCGGCCTGCAACGCGTCCAGCGCATCGAGTATCGCTTCGGGCGTGGCCGGCGCCCGCAACGGCGGAGCATGTCGCGCGCCCGGCACCGCCGCCGCGATCGCGTCGCGAATCGCGAGGAACACCGAGAACGGCAGCAGCAACGGCGGCTCGCCGACGGCCTTCGAGTGGAACACGGTCGGCTCCGCGTTCTGGTTCCGGTAAAGCTGCACGTTGAACGCGGCGGGCGTATCGCTCACCGCGGGAATCTTGTATGTGGACGGCGCGTGCGTCATCAGACGGCCATCGCGGTTCCACCAGAGTTCCTCGGTGGTGAGCCAGCCCATGCCCTGAATGAAGCCGCCTTCCACCTGGCCGATGTCGATCGCCGGGTTGATCGACTGGCCGGCGTCGTGCAGCACGTCCGCGCGCATCAGCTTCCATTCGCCGGTCAGCGTGTCGATCACCACTTCCGACACCGCCGCGCCATACGCGAAGTAGTAGAACGGATGACCCGTCAGCGTTTTCGCATCCCAATGCACTTTCGGCGTCGTGTAGAAACCGTCCGACCATAACTGCACGCGCGCGAGATACGCCGCGCCGACCAGTTGCTCGAACGGCATCGCGCCGCCGTTCACCGACACCGCGCCGCGGGCGAACTGCACGTCTTGCACGTTGCCGCCGAGCTGCTTGGCCGCGAGTTCCGCAAGCCGCGCGCGGATCGTCTGCGCGGCCGCCTCGGCGGCCTTGCCGTTCAGATCGCTGCCGGTCGAGGCCGCGGTCGCCGACGTATTCGCGACCTTGGACGTATCGGTTGCGGTGACGCGCACGCGCGACAGCGGCAAGCCGAACTGATTCGCGACGACCTGTGCGACCTTCGTGTTGAGCCCCTGGCCCATCTCGGTGCCGCCGTGATTGACGAGCACCGAGCCGTCCTTGTACACATGCACCAGCGCGCCTGCCTGATTCAGAAACGGCACGTTGAACGAGATGCCGAACTTGACCGGCGAAAACGCGAGGCCTCGCTTGAGCACCGGACTGTCGGCGTTGAAGGCCGCGAGCGCCGCGCGGCGCGCGCGATAGTCGCTGGTATCGAGCAGCGCGTCGGTGAGCGGCGCGATGATGTTGTCCTCGACGCGCTGCCCGTATGGCGTGGTATCGCGCTCGCCGATGCCGTAGTAGTTGGCCACGCGCACGTCGAGCGGATCGCAGTTCAACTCACGCGCGATGCTGTCGAGCATCACTTCCATCACGAGCGCGCCTTGCGGACCGCCGAAGCCGCGGAACGCGGTGTTCGATTGCGTGTTGGTCTTGCAGCACAGCGCGACGATATCGACATCGGACAGGTAGTACGCGTTGTCGAAGTGGCACACCGCGCGCGTCGCGACGGCGCCTGACAGATCGGCCGAATAGCCCGCGCGTAAGGCGATTTCGACGCGCGCGCCGAGAATGCGGCCGTCGCCGTCGAAGCCGGCTTCGTATTCGTAGACCGCGTCGTGGCGCTTGCCGGTGATCATGAAGTCGTCGTCGCGGTCGGCGCGCAGCTTGACCGGACGGCGCAGCCGTTGCGCCGCCAGCGCCGCCACGCACGCGAACAGCGCCGACTGCGATTCCTTGCCGCCGAAGCCGCCGCCCATGCGCCGGCATTCGCACACCACGTTGTGCGCGGGCCAGTCGAGCATGTGTGCGACCACCTGCTGCATTTCGCTCGGATGCTGCGTCGAGCTGTAGACGAGCATGCCGTCCATTTCCTTAGGCACCGCATACGCGATCTGGCCTTCCAGATAGAACTGCTCCTGGCCGCCCACGTCGAACGTGCCGCTGATCCGGTGCGGCGCGGCGGCGATTTTCGCGTCCGGCTCGCCGCGTCGGAGATGCAGCGGCGGCAGCACGAACTGCCGCGCGGCCTTCGCTTCGGCCGGAGTGAGGATGGCTTCGAGCGGTTCGTAGCGGACCACGTCGTCGCTTTTCGCGAGCGCCGCGGCGCGCCGTGCCAGTTCGTGGTTCTCGGCAATCACCGCGAACACCGGCTGGCCGAGATACAGCACTTCGCCGGCGGCGAGAATCGGGTCGTCGTGCAGCACCGGGCCGCAATTGTTTTCGCCGGGGATGTCCTCGGCGCTCAGCACTGCGATCACGCCGGGCGCGCGTCTGACCGCGTCGAGATCCATCGACACGATCCGCGCGTGCGCATGGCGCGACAGGCCGAGCGCCGCGTGCAGCGTGCCTTGCAGTTCGGCGATGTCGTCCGTGTAGGTGGCCTCGCCGCTCACGTGCAGCGCCGCCGACTCATGCGGCAGCGACACGCCGATCGCCGCGTCGTGTGCGTGGTCATGCGCGGCGGCGGGCTTCGCGGCAAGCGTCCCGCCGGCGTGTTCGACGAAAGCATCAGTGCGGTTCATCACGGCGACTCCTTCGCAACGGCCGCGTCCGATGAGCCCGACAGTCCCGGCATTCCGGCTGCGAACGCGAATGCATTCACGTCGAGAAGGGCGAGCGGTGCGTCATGACGCGTTTCGAGGTGAAAGCGCCACAGCAGGTTGCGCGCCACCTTCAGCCGGTATGCGCTCGACGCGCGCATGTCGGTGAGCGGCTGGTAATCGGCGCCGAGTGCGTTCATGGCTTGCCGCGCTGTGCCTTCGTTCCATGCTGCGCCGTTCAGCACGGCTTCGGTTTGCGCGGCACGCCTGGGCGTGGCCGCCATGCCGCCGAACGCGACGCGGGCGTTCTGAATCGTGCCGTCGTCATCGAGGTGCAGCGCGAATGCCGCGCAGACCGCCGAGATGTCCTGATCGTAACGCTTCGACACCTTGTACGTGCGAAAGCGCAAATGGCCCGCCGGACGCGGCACGCGCAGCGCCGTGACGAATTCGCCGGCCGCGAGCGCGCTTTTCTGATAGCCGAGGTAGAACGCGTCGAGCGGCAGCGTGCGGGTTTTCGCGCCGTGGCGCAGCACGACTTCGGCGTCGAGCGCGAGCAGCGCCGGCATCGAATCGCCGATCGGCGAGCCGTTAGCGACATTGCCGCCGAGCGTGCCGGCGTTGCGGATAGGCAGCGACGCGAAGCGCGTCCAGAGTTCGGCGACTTCGGGATAGTCGGCGGCGAGCGCCGCGTACGCGTCTTCGAGCGTGACGGCCGCGCCGATCGTCAGCGTTTGCGCATCGTGCTCGATGGTCTTCAGTTCGGCGACGTTGCCGATGTACAGAATGTCGCCGAGATCGCGAAACTGCTTGGTGACCCACAGGCCGACGTCGGTGCTTCCGGCGAGCAGCCGCGCCTGCGGATGGGCCGCGCGCAGCGCGGCGAACGCGTCGAGCGTGAGCGGCGCGCGGAAGGTGGACGAGCCGAACGCCGCGCCGCGCGTGTCGGGCGCGCCGTATTCGAAAGTGTCGTCGCGTTGCAGACCGCGCAGCGTGTCCGCGACGGCCCGGCGGTCGAGCGTCACGCGCGGGTATTGCGAATAGTCGAACATCTTCTGCGACGCCTCGACGATCGGCCGGTAGCCGGTGCAGCGGCACAGGTTGCCGGACAGCGCGGCGTTGATTTCGTCACGGGTGGGCAGGCCGGCGTCGGCCGGCTGGTTTTCGTACAGCGCCCACATCGACATCACAAAGCCGGGCGTGCAGAAGCCGCATTGCGAACCGTGGCAGTCCACCAGCGCCTGTTGCACGGGGTGCAGCGCGCCGTCGGCGGCGCGCAGGTCTTCCACGGTGAAGAGCGCCTTGCCGTCCAGCGTGGGCAGGAACTGGATGCACGCGTTGACCGCCTTCAGCGCGAGCGCCCCGCGCCCGTCGAGTTCGCCGACGACCACCGTGCAGGCGCCGCAGTCGCCTTCCGCGCAGCCTTCCTTGGTGCCGGTGCAACGGATATCCTCGCGCAGGTGCTGAAGCACGGTGCGCGTAGCCGGGACGCCCGCGACCTCGCGGATGGACCCCTGGTGATAAAAGCGGATGGTTTGCGTTGTCATGGCGAATCCGAAAGACAGTGCGGACCGGGCGCGCGTTACGCAGGGGGTCGCCAAAGCCGGCCTCGCGCACGTAGATCGCCATCCAGTTCCGAAGATAGCATTACCGGGTGCCGAAAATATTTCCCGTATCGCATGAAGCTTATGCGGCAACTGTCATGACCGGCCGTCACGTCAGTACGATTCGCGCGCAGCCGGGAAGTTGCCGCGGGCACGGGCGGGATTGCGCGAAGCCCGGCGGGACGGGGTATGGCGGCCGCGGCTGGGGCGGCGGGGTAAGCGTGCGGACCGCGCAGGCGCAAAAAAGCCGGCCTTCAGCCGCCGTGGACGGCGACGCGAAGTCCGGCCTGGTGCCAGCGCGGCAAGCGCCTAAGCGTGCCGCGAAATCAGACGAACCGGCGGCGGTTGCGCACGAGGCTCAGCGTCAGCGGGATGAACGCCACCACGAACGCGACCAGCGACCACATCGGCAAGGTCAGGCCGAGAATCGGCGGATAAATCGTTTCGCACAGGCCGGCGACCTTGAACACGCCCGGCAGCCAATGGGCGGGAGGCAGGCTGTCGACCACCGGCTGCAGCGCGTCGAAGCCGCAGCTGAAGCCGGGATTGGCCTGCACGTACACATGCCGCGCGGCGGTGACGATGCCCGCGAGCGCCGACAACGCCGCCATCACCTCCAGCAGGCGCACGCCGCGCCAGCTGTTGAAGCGCGCGCCGAGGAACGCGAACACCGCGATCAGCAGAAAGAAATAACGCTGGATGATGCACAACGGGCACGGGTCTTCGTGCAGGAAATACTGCAGGTACAACGCGCCGCCCACGAGGCCGACGCAGATCAGGCCAAGCAGAACCAGCAGGGTGCGCTCGCGGCGCAGCATCGCAATGTCGTTATTCATGGATCGTTGGAGCGGTCTCGAAACAGAAAGAGGGGCGGGTGCCCGCGATTCTAGCGCGAACCCTCACCGCGAGGCTTATCGCACTATTGCGCGGGCCGCCGCGCAACCCGCTCCGTCAGCGAATCGCTTTGAGCACCGCCTCGGCGCCGCGGCCGATCGCCAGCAACGCGTCGTCGGCGTGCGGCGCGGCCGCCAGCATCAGACCGACCGGTGGGTCGCCGCGCAGATGGCAGGGCAGCGACAACGCGCAGCTGTCGAGGAAGTTGAACACGCTCGGATTGCGCAGGATCAGCGCGTTGGCGCGGCCGAACGCGTCGTCGTCGTCAATCAGGTCGGCCACGCGCGGCGGTACGACCGGCACCGTCGGCGCGACCACCGCGTCGAAGCGCTGCCACAGCGTGCGGGCGGCTTCGCCGAGCATCGCGCCGCGCTCTGCGACGAGATCCAGATAGTCGACGGCGCTGGCCGGCTGGCCTTTCAGAATGCGCGTGAGCACGCGCGGGTCGTATTGCTCGCGATGCTTTTCCAGCAGCGGACGATGCCACGCATACGCTTCGATCGGCGAAAAACCGAAGCGGTTGATCTCGGGCAAGCGGTCGAGCGGTGCAAAACGCACTTCGCTGACGATCGCGCCGGCTGCTTCCAGATGCTTCAACGCCGTGTCGATCGCGGCGGCGACCGCCGGTTCCACGCCCTCGGTGACGAAATTGGTCAGCACGCCGAGCCGCACGCCTTCGAGCGGGCGGGCGGCCGGGATGCGCGGTTCGAGCCCCGCCAGCATGCGGTCGACCAGCGCGCAGCACGCGACCGACACGCCGATCGGGCCGAACGAGTCGAGCGTCGGCGAGAGCGGCACGCCGCCTTGCTTCGGGATGCGCGCGGCGGTCGGCTTGAAGCCGGTCAGGCCGCACAGCGCGGCCGGGATGCGGATCGAGCCGCCGGTGTCGGTGCCGAGCGCGACGGCCGCCATGCCGTCGGCGACCGACGCCGCCGCGCCCGACGAGGAGCCGCCCGAAATCCGCTCGTCGCCTTTCACGTGGCGCTGGTACGGCGACAGCGGATTGCCGTAGTGCGGGTTCAGCCCGAGCCCGGAAAACGCGAACTCGCTCATGTTGGTGCGCCCGACGATCACCGCGCCGGCCCGCTTCAGGCGCGCGACCGCGACGGCGTCCGCTGGCGCGGCGGGGGCGTCGGCGAGGACGACGGAACCGGCGCGGGTCGGCTGGCCTTCGATATCGAACAGGTCTTTGACCGACACCGGAATCCCCGCGAGCGGCGACAGCACGGTGCCGGCGGCGCGTAGCCGGTCGTGCGCGTCGGCGGCGGCGCGGGCGCTGTCGGCGTCGACGTGCATGAAGGCGACCGCGCCCTGGCCGGCCGGATCGGCGATCCGTTCGAGCGCGGTTTCGACGAGCGCGCGGCTCGTGGTGCGGCCGGCGGCGAGGTCGGCGGCAAGCTGGGCAAGCGGCGGGAAGGGCGTGAATTCAGTGGCCATGATGTCGGTAGGAATCCGGTTGAACGGGGTGAAGCCGGTTGAGCGGAGAAACGCGGTCGCTGGCAAAGGGCCGGGGTGATGCGGCTCGGGGCACGGTGCGCGGCTCGCTGCGTTGCACGCGTTCAGATGCGATTGAACAGCGTCGCACGAAACGCTTCGATATGCTTTTGCACCGATCGGCGCGCGCCTTCGGCGTCGCGCTCGCGCAGCAGGCGAAACAGTTCGAGGTGTTCTTCGTGCACGTCTTCGAGATGATGCGGCTCGGACAGCGAAATGAACCAGAAGCGCAGCGAGCGTTCATGCAGACCGCGCAGGATATCGGCCAGCACCGGGTTGCGCGAGGCGGCCGAGATCGCCAGATGAAACTCGCGGTCGATATCCATCATGCCTTCGATGTCGTGCGCGGCGACGCACCCCGACGAACGCTCCAGCAGCGCCTGCATCGCATCGTAATCGTGCTGCTGCGCGTGGCGCGCGGCCAGTTCCACGCAGTAGCTTTCGTTGACGAGACGCACGTCGATGATCGCCAGCACGTCGTCGAGCGAAACCGGCCGCACCATGATGCCCTTTCTCGGCATGATGGTCAGCATGCCCTCGTGGACGAGGCGATGCAGCGCCTGGTGAACCGGCGTTCTGCCGATCCCGGTCAGCGCCATCAGTTCCGCTTCGTTGAGCACTTCGCTCGGCCGCAGCCGCATCGTGATGATTTCGCGTTTGACGAACGCATACGCCTGCTCGGCGAGGCTCGCGGCGGCGGTCGCGCGGGTGGGCGGGGAAGGGCGGGCGGTCTGCGAAAGCGTCATGTGTCAGGCGAGCGGGCATTGTCGTCCGCATTGTAGAGCAAGGTTTTGCGTGGGCGGGGTGGGGTGATCGGCGTGGCAGGCCGGCCGGCGCGCGAGGCGCGCCCCACCGCAACCCCACCGCAACCACCGCAACCCCACCGCCACCCCACGGCCACCCCCCACGATTCAGGCGCGCCGCGGCGAGACCGCAGCCGCGTGCTGCACCTTCACGCGCGGCATCATCAGCGTTACCAGCCCGCCGACGATCAACGCCCCTGCGATCAGCACCAGTCCGAACGTCACGCTATGCGTCGCGTCCTTGACGATGCCCAGCACATAGGGGCTCACATAGCCCGCGAGGTTCGCGATCGAGTTGATCACCGCGATCCCGGCGACGGCGGCCGTGCCTTGCAGGAACGTCGTCGACATCGACCAGAAGATGCCGAACCCCGCGAGGATGCCGATATACGCGATCGACAGGCCGGTGACGGCGAGCGGAATCGAGTTCGTCACCGACGCGCTGCCGAGCAGCCCCGCCGCGCCGATGAAGCAGCACACCGCGTAATGCCAGCGCCGCTCGCCCGTGATGTCCGACGAACGCCCGATCAGGATCATGCCGATGCCCGCCGCCAGATACGGAATCGCGGTGACGAAGCCATTGGTGACGAGGTTCGTCACGCCGAGATCCTTGACGATCTGCGGCAGCCAGAACGAGAAGCCCGCGTTGCCGGTGACGAGGCAGAAGTAGATCAGCGTGAGCAGCCAGAAGCGGCCCGAGCGCAACGCGGTGGCGAGATTGTGTTCGGCGCCGGCCGCCTGCGCCGCGCTGTTTTCCCGCGCGATGCGGCTCGTGATGACGCGCTTTTCGTCGGCACTGAGCCACGCGGCTTCGGCGGGCGTGTTGCGCAGCACGGCGAGCGCCCAGAAGCCCGCGAGAATCGACGGAATGCCTTCGATCAGGAACATCCACTGCCAGCCGCGCAGGCCGTGCGCGTCATGCAGCGCCGACATCAGAAAGCCCGACAGCGGCGCGCCGATGATGCCCGCCACCGGAATCGCCGCCATGAACACGGCGACCATCCGCGCGCGCCGGTCGGACGGAAACCAGAAGGTCAGATACAGCACCACGCCCGGCACCAGCCCGGCTTCGGCCACGCCGAGGAAAAAGCGCAGGACGTAGAACATCGTTTCGCTGCGCACGAACATCATCAGGCACGACAGCAGGCCCCACAGCATCGTGATGCGGGCGATCGTGGCGCGTGCGCCGAACTTCTTCAGCAGCAGATTGCTCGGCACTTCGAACACGAAGTAGCCGAAGAAAAAGATCCCCGCGCCGAGTCCGTAGGCCGCGTTCGACAGGCCGAGGTCGCCGGTGAACTGCAGCTTCGCGTAGCCGATGTTGACGCGGTCCAGGTACGACAGCACGTAGACGAGAAACAGGAACGGCATGATGCGCCAGGTGATCTTGCGCAACGCGGTGGCTTCGAGCCACGCGTCGGACGACGCGTCGGTGCCGACGGAGAGCGTGGGGGAGTTCATGCGTGCCTCATTCGACGATAGGTAGCGCGCGCACGCGATAGGCGTGGCGCAGCGTGCGGTTCAGGATGGGGTCGTGCAGTTCGAGTTCGAGCGCGTCGCCGTCGGCCATGCCGACGATGCCGCCTTGCACCGCCAGCGTGCCGCAGAACATCGCGGCGCCGTTCGCGAGCGGCGCGAGCGCCAGCAGGTCGGCGGCCGGCAGCAGCGATGCGACGCTGCCTTGCTGATAGACGCGCCGCTCGCCGTTCGCGAGTGCATAGGCGCGCAGTTCCAGTTGATCCCAGTGGCCGGCGACCTCGTCGAAACGCCAGGCATCGCGTGCGAGCGGCTTCGGGCAGACCTGCTTTGAAACGGTCACGCCGTAGGCCTCGACTTCGCGGTCGGTGTGGTCGGAACCGATCGTGACGAGCAGGCCCGCCTGCGACTGCACCAGCACGCATTCGGCTTCGCCGCTGGACTTCACGCCGACCACATCGATCTGTTCGGCCTGCGTCAGCAGTTCCGCGCCGAGGCGGTAGAAGCACGGCGTGGTGGACGGGCGTTTCACGCCCAGTGCGGCCAGCTCGGCAATGTGATGCTCGATGGCCGCCTGATCGCGGCCGGCCCACCCGGCAATCGTCAGGCGGCCCACTTCGACATGCTCGGCGCGGCCTTGGCCCGCGCGGTCTATAACATTGAACGACAACTGCCGCATCACTCGACTCCCAGAAAAATATTCGACAAATATTATTGTGATATTTCACAGGAGTCGAGCGTTTCAAAAATATTCCTTGGGAACGCCAACGGCGCGGGGGCCGACGCCCACCCGCAATCCCGCGTCCCTCGGCGCTTTTACGAGATTCGTTGGGTCCGCTTCGGCTGTTACACTGCGATTCTTGTGGATTACTTTTTGTAAGGAACGCATTCATGCACCAGGGCATTGGCTTCATTCAGGATCTGGCGGTCGTGATGGCGCTCGCCGGCGTCGTCACCGTGCTGTTCCATCGCCTGAAGCAGCCGGTGGTGCTCGGTTACATGGCCGCCGGCCTGATCATCGGGCCGTATACGCCGCCGTTCCAGCTGATCCACGACGAGCAGACCATCCAGACGCTCGGCGAACTCGGCGTGGTGTTCCTGATGTTTTCGCTCGGGCTCGAATTCAGCCTGCGCAAGCTTTTCCAGGTCGGCGCCACGGCGATCGTCGCGGCGCTCTCCGAGATCGTGCTGATGCTGTGGATCGGCTACGAGATCGGCAGCGCATTCGGCTGGAGTCCGATGGATTCGCTGTTCCTCGGCGCGATCCTCGCGATCTCGTCGACCACCATCATCGTCAAGGCGCTGTCCGAACTGGGCTTGAAGCGCGAGGGCTTCGCACAACTGGTGTTCGGCATTCTGATCGTCGAGGACATTCTCGGCATCGCGATGCTGGTGCTCTTGACCGGCATCGCGCAGACCGGGCAGTTGAGCGCCGGGCTCGCGATGGTCACGCTCGGCAAGCTGCTGCTGTTCATGACGGTGTCGCTGCTGGTCGGCGTGCTGGTGGTGCCGCGCGCGCTGAACTACGTGGCGCGCACGCGCAGCGACGAGATGCTGCTGGTGTCGGTGCTCGGCTTCTGCTTCGGCTTCTGTCTGCTGGTGGTCAAGCTCGACTACAGCATCGCGCTCGGCGCGTTCCTGATCGGCGCGATCATGGCCGAATCGCGCCATCTGCATCGGATCGAGCATCTGATCGCGCCGTTGCGCGACGCCTTCTCCGCGATCTTCTTCGTGACGATCGGGCTGATGCTGAACCCGGCCGTGCTGCTCGACTATGCAGGACCGATCGCGGTGATCACGGTGGCGGTGATCGTCGGCAAGATCGTCTCGTGCGGGCTCGGCACTTTTCTCTCGGGGCAGGACGCGCGCACGTCGATGCGCGTCGGCATGACCGTTTCGCAGATCGGCGAGTTCTCGTTCATCATCGCGTCACTCGGCTTGACGCTGAAGGTGACCAGCGCGTTTCTGTATCCGATCGCGGTGGCGGTCTCCGCGTTGACCACGCTGTTCACGCCGTATCTGATCCGCGCGGCCGATCCGTTCACCCAGCGCCTGGGCCGCGCGATGCCGGGCACGCTCGCCAACGTGTTCGGCCTGTACGGCCAATGGCTGCGCAGCCTCAGCACGGCGAGCGGCGAGCCGACGCTCTTCAGCATGACGCGGCGGATCATTTTGCAGATCGCCGTCAATCTCGCGCTGGTCGCCGCGATCTTTCTCGGTGTGTCGTACACCGCGCCCTACACGGGCAAGCTGCTCGCGCACTGGATCGATTCCGAACCGATGCAGCGCGCGGTGCAGTGGGGCGTCGCGCTCGTCGTGTCGATGCCGTTTCTGGTGGCGGTCTATCGCAAGACGAAATCGCTCGCGCTGCTGCTCGCCGAAGTCAGCGTGCAGCCGGCAACAGCGGGCCGCTTCACGAGCGCGCTTCGTTATGCGATCTCGGATCTGGTGCCGGTGGTGTCGATGGCCGGCGTGTTTCTGCTGGTCGCGGCGCTCTCGGGCAGCATTCTGCCGCCGGTGGGTTTGCTCGCCGCAGTGCTGATCTGCGCGGCGGTGCTGCTCGCGTTCGTATGGCGCTGGTGCGTGAAGATCCACGCCGCGATGCAGATCTCCTTGCGTGAAACTTTCGACGAGCAGCCGGACCCGTGAGTCATGGTGGCCTGCGTCCTGGTTCCTTGAGGAGGCTTCCTTTGACGCGGCCCCCGAGCGGGCTTCCGCTTGACCTTTCGCAACAATGTGAGCAATTGTGTGCGGGTTTGCCGGGCGTGCTGCGCTAGCGGATAATCAGGGCATATTCATTCGTTCGCGTGGAAGGCGCCTGACTGACTGTCATGAGCGAAAATAAACCCGACAACGCCGGCACGCCCGGCAGCCCATCGTCGCCTTCGGCGTCGCCAGTGCCGTCCGGCGCGACCTCCGGCGCGTCGCAACCCAGCGCGACGCCGGCTGAGCCGGCGGCTTCGCTACCTCCCTCGCATGAAGACGCGATCCAGTCGCCGATCAAGGATCCGCTGACGCCGGCCGCCGAACAGGCAGTCGCGAGATCATCGACCGACCACCCCGACAGCGCGTCGGCCGTCACGCCCACCGATGCGCAAATGGCCCGGCAACGCGACGCGGCCGAAGCGCGCAGCTCGGCTGCGGCATCCACCGCGAAACAGGAAGCCGAGGTCCATGAGCGCGAGGCGCGGCGGGCTGGGGCGCCTGCGGCGCGTCCGGACATCATGAAAGGCGCGCGTGGCACGCAGGGCACGGCTACCACCACCAGCACGAAGAGCGCGCCTTCCGCGCCCACCTTGACGAGCAGCGAGCCGCTTGCCGGCGAGCTGACCACGTCGACCGACGAGACGGTCGCCGCCGAAGAAGCCGCCGCGTCCAGTACGCGTGCGGCCGGCTCGCCGCCGCCCGGCTTCGGCGCGGCGCCCGACTTCACCGCGACCAATCCGCCCCCGCCCCACGCGTTGCCGCCGTCGCCGCCGCGCTATCTGAAGCAGCAGGATTCGGCTTGGACCGTATTCGGCCGTATCGTCGCGGCGCGCGCACGGCAGCTGTTCGATCGCGCGGGTCAGCGGATCACGCAGCGCACGCTGCGCATCGGCGTATCGGCGCGCATCTTCCATCCGGAGCCGGGCGCGAAGGGCTTGCGCGGCAAGACCTTGCAGTACCTCGAAGAGTCGATCGCGCATTGGGTGATGTCGCGCGACGTGCTGGTGTTCATGATTCCGACGGTCGGTCATCAGGGCATGCTGCATCCGAGCAATATCCGCCTGCGCGACTACGCGAAGCATCTCGACGGTCTGCTGCTGCAAGGCGGCGCCGACGTCTCGCCGCAAACCTACGCGGAAGCTGCGACCAGCCACGAGTGGCCCGGCGACCGCGTGCGCGACATGTACGAGCTGGAGTTGCTACACGAGTTCGTCGAGTCGGGCAAGCCGGTGCTCGGCGTATGCCGTGGCTGTCAGCTGATCAACGTGGCGTTCGGCGGCACCTTGTATCAGGACATCGCGACCGACGTCCCGACCGCGGCCGCGCACGTCAATGAGGACTACGATCAGCACCGGCACGGGATTCACTTTCCGGACGGCTCGACGCTGGTCAACATGTTCCCGGGCCGGCGTGATGCGATCGTCAACTCGATCCACCATCAGGCGGTGAAGACGCTCGGCCGCGATCTCAACATCGAAGCGGTGTCGGCGTCGGACGGCCTCATCGAGGCCGTGCGCTATCGGCGCGCGCCTTTCGTGATGGGGGTGCAGTGGCATCCGGAGTTTCATCGCGCGGGCGGTCCGGAGTTGCTCGATTGCACGCCCTTGCTCGACACCTTTCTGCGGGTCGCGCGTGAGACGCGGTTTTGAGACCGGTGGGATTTGGATGTCTGTAGTAGGGCGGCGTGGGTTGGGTTTGGTTTGCCTTTGAGTTTGCGGTCAATGACCGTTTTCCGATGCTGATTTATGTGGCGCACCGTCGCGGTACAGGGCGGTGCGCTTTGCTTTGTTCCGCACGGTTGGATTTGTCCGGTTCCTGTGCGTCTTTCCCGGTCAGCTCGCGTCTGCCTCGTCCCGTCGAACCGACACGGCAACGATGGGTTCGAATCGCCGCCGCCTTTTTATCAAGATAATCAGCATTCCGAGGTTTCACGTACGGCCTTAGAGTAGGTAGGATTTATCGCGTGACTTTGCCGTCTTCAAAACACCGATTGCAAACGCAATGGACCTTCAATCGGTCCGCGCGAACGAGGCACCTATTCATCGCAATATTGCAAACCCGCTTGCCGTTGGATTCGTCCAGATCCATTGAAAATTCGGAAGCGTCCTAGGAGGCAGTTTGCCGTGTTTTCGCAGTATCTGAACAGTTTTATTTCACAATGGAGCGGTGCATTTGCTCAGAATCATTCTCTTCCTGATTATCTTGAATTAGAGCCTTGCCAGGCGCCATTTGAGTGCTTCGCCTGACGTCCAATCCGCGCGATAATCTGCCGCTGTTTCGGAATGGCATGGAGCAAGCAGGTATGAAGTATCCCTTAATAATGAGGCGCGCCGTGCCGCTCGCGGCCGCGTGTGTGCTGCTGCAGCACGGCGGCTTGGCGCGCGCGGCGCAAAGCGCGGAAGCGGCGTCGATAACCGGTATGCGGCCGGTCATGAGTGCGCCGTCGTCCAACGATGACGCGCTGCCTGGCGCGCAGGCGGTCAAGCCCGACGCAACGAACGCTTCGGACGCGGCGAACGCAGCGAGCGCGCCGGCCAACGACGCGCGAGGCAACGTCGCCGAATTGATGCAAATGATTCACGACGCAAAGCTGAGCGAACTGCGCACTACCTATAACGGCAGCTATGGCGCGAGTCTGTTTTTCTATCCGCAGCAGGTGACGTACTACGTCGCTTTGTTTCAGAACAAACAATTCTGGCGCGTGATCAAGTCGGAGAACACCGATCGCGCGGAAGCGATCTACGCGGATTTTGCGCAGCAAACGGCGCAGCTCTCGGAAGTCGAAATTCGCCGCATTCGGTTGCAGGCGCAGAAGGCGTACATCGAAGACATCATTGCGATGTCGCAGGATCACGCGAAACGCTTGCAGGCCGATCTCGACGTAGCGCGCACGCAGCAGGCCACGGTCAACGACTACCAGCGGCAAACGCTGGGCGAGACGGTCACGCTGCATGCCGAGAAGGAAAAGGCGCAGGCGCAACTGCGTCAGGTGCAGAGCGAAATCATGCAGTTGCAGCGGCAGACGGAGTTTGGATTGCCGGTCTCGAAGCTGCCGCAGTGAATGAAAGAAGCCGGGCTTATCAGCAGGCGGGCTCCTTTTTGCCGCCATTTCCGGGCAGCGGTGCCTGGACGTTTACTTTGCGAACTGGTCCGGGACCTCGGTCACGCGACGCTGCGACATGTGACTCATCCATTCGGTCGAACCGGCTGTCGAAAGACTGTTCGACAAGGAGGAACGGGGCGACGCTACGTCGCGCAGTTGCATCGCGGCGGACATCCTCACGTCAGCGTATTCGTCGAGACCGGCTTGTGCCGGCGCGCGCGGCGAGTAAGCGCCCGCGTCCGACGGTCTGGCCAACGCTCGCTGCACAGTTCGCGGGACGGTGCTGCGCTGTGTGTCGTCGTTCACTGCCGAGACTTGTGAGAGCGGGGTTGCCGCGGCGCGGCGCGCGGCGCGACGGCGGTCTTTTTCGCGCGGGATGTCCACCGTTTCGCGGACCGCACGACGGCGGCGAGAGAGCGCGTCGTTGACCACGGCATGCGCCGCTGCCGTTGCTTCGGTCGAAGCGGGCGGGCGCGCAGGGATGGGCACAACGTGGCCGCTTGCCGATGTCATCTTTCCAGCTCGCGCATCGACCTTGGCGGCAGTCGCTTCACTGACTGCCTTGCGGATCACCCCATGGACCGTAGCCGCATCAGATGCGCGACGCTCAACTGCCTGTGCGTCGTGGCTTGCCGTCACCGTGTCCACGGACTTCGTGTCGTCGACCGTATGGCGATGCGCGAGATGGGTGAACCCGATCCACGTAAGCATTGCCGCGCCGCTGAGTGCGCACACGCCGCCCGTCAGCGCGCCCCAATGCGGCGGCGCGCGCCGCGCAAGAGTGGCGCGCGCCGGCGGTTTCACTGCCGGTTCCACCGTTGCTTCGGCAAGCCCATGCGGTGCCTGTTCGCGCGGCGCCTCGAATACCGTTGCACGCTTCGCGGTCGCAGCGGAAGCAGAAGTCGCGGCCCGCTGTGCGCTCAACGGCACCCATCTGCAAAACGAGAGAATGGTCTGGTCGCTCATGCAGAAGGTGCGCAACATGGCTGCATATAGCGCCTTGAGTTCCGCCCGCCAGCTGTAGCCCGGCGGCAGCAACGCCCAGTCGCGGCCGAAGGGTGCCGGCAGATGATCGAGCGGCCGCAGGCTCGGCATTGCAATGGAGCCTTCGATCAAAGTGAGCGGAATGGTGGACATTGGTCTCTCGCGGCGCCTCGTAGTGGGGCCGCCGGTCGGCGGCTGCGGGGTCGTAGGGACTCAGGCTCGGGGCGATGCGGGCGGAACGTTTTCATGCACGCCGTACGCCGGTGCGAACGCGCTGCTCCGCATGCCGCATGCGCGTGAAGCACAGCGCTCAACACGAACAGATGATGGATGCGTAGGCGCGACGCGGCGAAGCCATCGGGCTACAGAAGATGATGCCTACAGGCAGCCGATCCGGCGATCAGACAGTTCTGAAAATTAGCGACACCTCACGCAAGCCCGGTTGGTGCAAGGCCGGCGGCGCTCCCCGTGAGCGGCGCGATCAGCGTTTCAGCCTGTACACGTAGCGCAACGCGGTGATGTCGACGCCGCCCATATGATCCGGCTCGGCGCCGACAAACTGCCAGCCCTGCCGTTCATAGAAGCCGATCGCCGGCGTGTTGCCTTCGAGCACGTACAGATACAGTTGCGTCTCGCCTTGCGCGCGCGCCCAGTCCTCGGCGGCGCGCATCAGCAGCTTGCCGACGCCGATGCCCTGGTAGCCGGGCAGCGCATGCAGGTTGTCGAGCAGCACGCCCCACGCCGACTCCGGCTGCCGTTCCACGCACACGAAGCCGATCGGCTCGGCCGCCAGCTCGGCGATCAGCACGATGCGGCGCTCTCCGCCTGGCGCGCCCAGCCGCGCTTCCCAATAGGCGGCGCGCTCGCGTGTGATTTCGCCGTCGAGGAATGCATCGGGCAGCAGCCCCCGGTACGTGGCCTGCCAGCTGGCGCTGTGGATCGAAGCGATCAGCGCGGCGTCGTCGACAGTCGCGGGGCGCAGCGAAAGAGCGGGGGTGGTTCGCATCGGGATCGTGTTCAACGGAAATGCCGGGCCGCAAAGTCTACCGCGATGATGGTCGCCCAACGCGACGACATTCAGTAGGGGCCGTAAGCAAACTGTATGAATTTCGCAACAGCGCCATCAACGGCAACATTACCTGGCGCGGCTCGCACCTGAGTTACAACGTTTACCCTGATACCGCGTGGATACGTTCGGTATGACAATTCCGCGCCCCCGGCGCGTCCTTTCCTTTCCGATCGCCTGCGGCATCCGCTCGCCACGCCCGGCGGACCGTTTCAACTGCCTGGCCGTCATGTCCCCATGGCGGCAGGCTTCTCAGAGAATGTCATGTCTACTGCGTCGCACGCCATTTCCGCCAAGGAAGAATCCAAGGTCAAGACAGTTTTCCGCGTGGTCAGCGGCAACTTTCTTGAGATGTACGACTTCATGGTCTACGGCTATTACGCCTCGGCGATCGCCAAGACCTATTTCCCCAGCGGCAACGAATTCGCTTCGCTGATGCTGTCCCTGTCGGTGTTCGGCGCGGGCTTCCTGATGCGGCCGCTCGGCGCGATCGTGCTGGGCGCCTACATCGACCATCACGGCCGCCGCAAAGGCCTGATCCTCACGCTCGGCCTGATGGCGCTCGGCACGCTCACGGTCGCGGCGATACCCGGCTACGCGACGATCGGCCTCCTCGCGCCGATGCTCGTGCTGTTCGGCCGGTTGTTGCAGGGTTTCTCCGCCGGGGTCGAACTGGGCGGCGTGTCGGTGTATCTGTCGGAGATCGCCACCAAGGGCAACAAGGGCTTCTACTGCTCGTGGCAATCGGGCAGCCAGCAGGTCGCCGTGGTGTTCGCCGCGCTGATCGGCGTGCTGCTGAACAAACTGCTGCCCGCCGACCAGATGAGCGCGTGGGGCTGGCGCGTGCCGTTCCTGATCGGCTGTCTGATCGTGCCGTTCCTGTTCATCATTCGCCGGTCGCTGAAGGAAACAGAAGAATTCCAGGCGCGCAAGCATCGTCCGAGCATGGGCGAGATCATGAAGTCGATGGCCACCAACTGGGGCGTCGTGCTGGGCGGCATGGGCATGGTCATCATGACCACCGTGTCGTTCTACATGATCACCGCGTACACGCCGACCTTCGGCAAGGAAGTGCTGAAGCTGTCGGCGATCGATACGCTCGTCGTCACGGTCTGCGTGGGTCTGTCGAACCTGGTCTGGCTGCCGCTGTCGGGCGCGCTGTCGGATCGTATCGGCCGCCGCCCGGTGTTGCTCGCGTTCACGATCCTGACCATCGTCACCGCGTATCCGGCGCTGCAATGGCTGGTCGCCGAGCCGTCGTTCGCGCGCCTGCTGGCGGTCCAGCTGTGGCTGTCGTTCCTGTACGGCAGCTATAACGGCGCGATGGTGGTGGCGCTGACCGAGGTGATGCCGGTCGAAGTGCGCACCGCCGGGTTCTCGCTGGCTTACAGTCTGGCGACGACGGTCGGCGGCTTCACGCCGGCGATCGCCACGCTGCTGATCCACGTCACGGGCAACAAGGCGGCGCCGGGTCTGTTCCTCGGCATGGCGGCGATATGTGGGCTGATCGCGACACTGGTGCTGTATCGCACGCCGGAGTCGCGCAATCAGTATCGGACGGCTTGAGGGGCTGTTGGCCCGCTGCGGGTCTGGTTGAGAAAAACCCCGCGTTCGTGAGAACGCGGGGTTTTTTGTCGGGTGCCGCTGCCGTTGCTGCTGTCGTCGCGCCGCGCGTGTGCTCCGCCAGCCCGGAGGTTCGCGCGGCTCGCGTTACGAGCAGCGCGCTCGGCTAGCCTTGGCGCAATTCGCTCGCCACTACGTCGACGACTTCGCCCCACGCGCCGGGCCGCGGCTGACGCACCAGCGTCGCGCCGGGATACCACGGGCTGCGCGTGTCGCCATCGAACCAGCGCCAGTCCGCCGCGAACGGCAGCATCAGCCACAGTGGCTTGCGCAGCGCGCCGGCCAGGTGAGCGATGGACGTGTCGATCGACACCACCGCGTCGAGCCGCGCGATGATCGCTGCGGTGTCCGCGAAGTCGCCGATCCGCGTGTCGAAGCGATGGATCGACGCCGTGCGCGGATGCGCGTCGAGCGCCGCGCGTTCGTCGGCGCCCAACTCGGGCTGCAGCACGATCCAGTCGATGCCCTGAAGCGCGAACAGCGGGGCGAGCGCGGCGAGCGGCATCGACCGCGTTTCGTTTTGCTGGATGCGTCCCGACCACGCGATGCCGATCTTGCGTTTGGCCTGGCCGCCGAGCGAGCCGCGCCATTTGCGGCCGTACGCCGGCGGCACGTCGAGATAGGGCGTGCGCTCCGGAATCGTGTCGAAGCGGGTGCCGAGCGCAAGCGGCAGGCTCAGCAGCGGGCATTGCAGATCGGCGGCGGGGCGCGGTGCGCCCTGGGCGATCAGCGTCACGCGCCATGCCTGTGCGGCCGGCGCCAGCAACGGCAGCAGTTGCGGTTGTACTTCGAGCACGACGCGCGCGGCGCGCTGCGCGGCGAGCGGCACGAAGCGCACGAATTGCAGCGTGTCGCCGAAACCCTGCTCGGCGTGGATCAGCAGCGTGCGCTGATCGATCGGCTCGCCGTGCCAGCGCGGCAGCGTCTGGATGACCGGCTGCGCGGCGATTTGCAGTCGCCATTCGTATTCCGGCAGTCCGCGCGCGAAATCGCGCTGCGCGAGCCACGCGAGCGCGCGGTTCAGGTGCGCGGACGCGAGGTCGGGGCGCAGCCGCAGCGCCTCGTCGAACGCGCGCACGGCGGGCGCATGCGCGTTCAATGCCTGGTGCGCGCTGCCCAGACTCAGCCACGCGAGCGCGAACTGCGGGTCGAGACCGACCGCGCGCTCCAGATACGGCAGCGCCCGCTCGTGACGACCCAGCGCCGCCAGCGCGTTGCCCATCCCGTAGATGGCCGGCGGCAGATTCGGCTGGTGGCTCAGCGCGGCCTCGAACGACGCGACCGCTTCGCCATGGCGGCCGGTGGCGTCGAACGTATTGGCGAGATTGAAGTGGGCGGCGACGAAGCGCGGCTCGGCGGCGAGCGCCGCCTGGAAGCAGGGGATCGCCTCGTCCGCGCGACCCAGCGCGTTCAGCGACATGCCCATGTTGTTCAACGCGCCGGCGTGGCCGGGACGCAGTTCGAGCGCGCGCCGGAACGATGCGATCGCTTCGGTATGACGGCCGAGCGCGTGCAGCGCGTTGCCGAGGTTGTTGTGCGACGACGCGTCGTCGGGTTGCAGGCGCAGCGATTTCTCGAACGCGTCGGCGGCGTCTTCGTGACGGCCCAGCGACGCGTACGCGTTGCCGAGGTTGTAGTGCGCCATCGGGAACGACGGCGCGAGCGTCAGCGCATTGCGGAACTGCTCGATCGCGTCGTCGATCTGGCCGAGCGCCTTCAGTGCGTTGCCGAGGTTCAGTTGCAGCGCGGCGTCTTCCGGGCGCAGGTTCACCGCGCGCCGCACGAGGTCGGCGGCCTCGGCGTGCTGGCCTTGCTGGTGGCGTAGCACGCCCAGCAGGTGCAACGCGTCGACGTGCTTGGGATTGCCGTCGAGCGTCGCGCGATAGCCGCGTTCGGCATCGTCGAGGCGGCCGTCACGGTGCGCCGCGAAGGCGCTCTCAAATACAGGTTGCATGACGGGGGATGGTATCTGGGTGAGGCAGAGGCCGCATTTTCCCACACTCGCCGGACGCCCCTCGATTTGACCGGTTCGATAGCCATCTATAACATTTGAACATCTGTTCATATGTGTGGCTGCCATGTCCGTTTCGGTGCCGACCTTCACGGGGAATTCTTCGAGGGGTTCTGCTACTTCCGGCGGTTCCGTTTCCGCTTTGACTATGTCCGCTGGGGGTGGTCAGGGCGACGCGGCGGATACGATCGTGCCGCTGGCCGAGCTGTTCCGCCTGCTCGGCGATCCGACGCGTTTGCGCATCGTGCTCGCGTGCGCGGACGGCCAGCGCGCGGTCGGGGCGATCGCGCAGGGGCTGGACTTGTCGGCATCGCTGGTGAGCCATCATCTGCGATTGCTGCGCGCGGCGCGGATCGTGCGTGCGCAACGCCAGGGCAAGCAGGTGTTCTATCGCGCTGCGGATAGCCATATCAGCGCGATGCTGGCCGCCATGCTCGAACATGTGGCCGAGCCGGCCGACAACCTTTCCCAGGACGCGTGATGAACCAAGCCGATAGATCGGACCGGGATGATGAAGCGCGTGGAGCGGCGCAGGACGGCAACGAGCTGAGCGGGCACGACCATAGCGATCACGACCATAGCGATCACGACCATAGCAAGCACGACCATAGCGGTCACGACCACAGCAAACACGACCACCCCAAGTCCACCAAAGCCAGCCACGCGAACCACGCGCACAACCACGCCGGCCACCACCACCACGCCCACGCCCCCGTCGAAGGCCACGGCCGCGCTTTCGCAATCGCCGTCGCGCTGAACGTCGCGATCGTCCTCCTGCAGGCCGTCTACGGCGTGCTCGCGCACTCCACCGCGCTGCTCGCCGACGCGGGCCACAACCTCTCCGACGTCCTCGGCCTGCTGCTCGCATGGGGCGCCGCGTGGCTCGCCACATGGCGTCCGTCGGCGCGCTACACGTTCGGCTATGGCGGCTCGTCGATTCTCGCGTCGCTCGTCAATGCGGGGCTGCTGCTGTTCGCATGCGGCGTGATCGTCGCCGAGGCGATCGGACGGCTGATGAACCCGGCGCCGGTGGCCGGGCTCGCGGTGTTCGTCGTTGCGACGATCGGCATGGTGATCAACGGGATTTCCGCATGGCTCTTCATGCGCGGTCAAAAGGAAGACCTCAACATTCGCGGCGCTTTCCTGCACCTGGCCGCCGATGCCGGCATCTCGGCGGCGGTCGCGCTCAGCGGCCTCGTGATCCTGTACACCCACTGGCTGTGGCTCGATCCGCTGATGAGCCTGCTGGTGGTCGCGGTGGTGGTGGCGGGCACGTGGAGCCTGTTGCGCGATTCGCTGCGCCTCGCGCTCGACGCGGTGCCGTCCGGCGTCGATCTGCAAAGCATCCGCGACTATCTGGCGGCGCAGCCCGGCGTGATCGAGGTGCACGACCTGCACGTGTGGGCGCTGTCGACCACGGGCAACGCGCTCAGCGCGCATCTGGTGATGCCGGCGGGCCATCCCGGCGACGAGGGGCTCGATCGCATCGTCGTCGTATTGCGCGAGCGCTTTTCGATGCAGCACGCGACCCTGCAAGTCGATCTCGGCACCACCGAGCATCGTTGCGCGATGGATCATGCGCCGCACGCGCATTGACGCAGCCGGCACCGCGCGACGATATGCACGTTGCACGACGTCGCCTGACGCAGCAAGCCCACGCGGGCTCATCAATGATGCAGCGCACCGCTGACCAGCATATCGGCGGCGTACACTAGAGCGCATTGTTGTTGCCTCCGGAGTGCCGCATGGACGCTGCTGCATACGATGCGCCGGTGCTGATCGTCGGCGCGGGTCCCACCGGACTGGCGGCGGCGATGAGTCTGGCGCGTGCCCACATCCCCGTGCGTCTGATCGACAAAGCGCTGCAGCCGAACCCGTATTCGCGGGCCATCGGCATCCAGGCGCGCACGCTCGAACTGCTCGAACAGCACCGGCTGATCGAACCGTTCCTCGAACTCGGCCATCGCGCGCGCATCGCCAATCTGTTTTCGAACGGTATGCGTCTCGCGCAACTCGACTTCGACCCGCTGCACACGCGCTATCCGTATCTGCTGTTTCTCGATCAGTCCGTGACCGAGCGTCTGCTCACCGAGCATCTCGCTACCTTCGGCGTGCAGGTCGAACGCGGCACCGAACTGACGATGTTTTCGCAAGGCTCCGCGAGCGTCCAGGCAACGCTACGTCGCGCGGACGGCCACACCGAGACGTTGCGGCCTTCTTACATGATCGCCGCCGACGGTGCGCATAGTTCGATCCGTCATCGGCTGGGTCTGAACTTCGAGGGCAAGACTTTCGAGCAGACATTCCTGCTCGCCGATCTGCACGCCGAAACCGATTGGCCCGAAGACGAGTTCCATATCTTCGCGTCGGGCGAGGGCCTGGTGGCGCTGTTTCCGATGGGTCACGGCCGCCATCGGCTGATCGCGGATCATCCGGCGGAGCCGCCCGCCGTCGCCGCGCCTCCGACCCCCGCGGTGCTGGGTGAGCCGCCGCTCGACCAGGTGCCGGCGCCGTCGCTGGAGCAATGCAAGGCGTTGATCGCGCGGCGCGTGCGCGAGCGCGTCGACGTGTCCGAGCTGGCGTGGTCGTCGTATTTCCATTTGAATAGCCGGATGGTGGACCGGCTGCGTGTGGGCCGCCTCTTCCTTGCCGGCGACGCCGCTCACGTGCACAGTCCGGCCGGCGCGCAAGGGATGAACACCGGCATTCAGGAAGCGTTCAATCTAGGGTGGAAGCTCGCGCGCGTGCTGAAGGGCGCGGCGCCGGATCGCCTGCTCGACACCTACCACCTCGAACGGCATCCGATCGAGCGCGACGTGCTGCGCCAGACCGGCTTCATCACCCAGATGGCCGAGGCCGATCATGGGCCGCTGAAGCTGCTGCGCGAGCGCGTGATGCCGGTGCTGGCCGCGCTGGGTCCGCTGCGCGATGCCGCGCGTCTGACCATCAGCGAGTTGTCGATCCAGTACCGGCGCAGTCCGCTCACGCTCGAACGGGTGCTCGACGGCGGCCCGCGCGCCGGCGAGCGCGCGCCCGATGCGCTGGTGCATGTGGTGGACGGACCGCTCGGGCGCGCGCCGGGTGTCGGCTGTATTTTCGATCTGCACGATCCGGCGTTCTTCTCGCTGTTTCTGCTGGTGCCGCCACTGCCCGTCGACGATACGCCGCTCGATCCGGCCGCGAAACATGCGCCGCCGCCGGACGCGGAGCTGGAGCGGCTCACCGCCGAGGTCGAGCGGCTGTTGCCGGGCGCGGTGCGGATCTGGCGCATCACCGATACGACCGGCGACGGCGGCCCGGCGCTCTCCGAATCGTACGGACGCACGCGGCCGTCGTTCTATCTGGTGCGGCCCGACGGGTATATCAGCGCGCGCGGGCGGACCGGGTCCGATCTGCTCGGGCTGCTGCGGCATTGCGAAGCGTGGTATACGGTGGGCGGCGAGATACCGGAACAGGCCGCGCTGTGATGCCGGCGGCTTTGGAGTGGTGCTTTCGTTCGTTGACTGTGTGAGTGAAGCGATGCGTGCAACAACGCGGCGCGCGAGCGGTGCGAACCGCCAGCGCGCCGCCTGCCTTATGACGCCACTGCGGCGGGCATCAACCGCTCCCGATGTTTAACCAGCGCTTCCCTCACGAAATCCGACATCGCGGTTGCGTGCGCGTCCTGCGCGTCGTCGAGCGTCGCCAGCAGCGCGCGGCGCATGCGCGGTTCCCAGAAGCGGCGGATATGATCGGCGACGCCGGCGAGCGCCTCTTCGCGGTCCGGCATCGAATCGAAGAAGTCGCCGATGCGGTTCGCCATATCGAGCAGATTTTCAGTGTCCATCGTCGCCTCACTTGCCCGACGTTGCGTTGGCGAGTTCGCGCTGCTTCAGCAGATCGAGCTGCTCGGTGTTGAAGCGCGAATAGTCCTGCTGCCATTGCGACGGCTGTTCGACCGGCGTCACCTGCACCGCGGTCACCTTGTATTCCGGACAGTTGGTCGCCCAGTCCGAGCTATCGGTGGTGATCACGTTCGCGCCCGACTCGGGAAAGTGGAACGTGGTGTAGACCACCCCCGGCTGCATCCGCTCGGTCACCTTTGCGCGCAGCACGGTCTGTCCCGCACGCGACTCGATGCCGACCCAGTCGCCGGTCTTGATGCCACGTTCCTCGGCGTCGTGCGGGTGCAGTTCGAGCCGGTCCTCGTCGTGCCAGCGCGAGTTCTCGGTGCGGCGCGTTTGCGCGCCCACGTTGTACTGCGACAGGATGCGGCCGGTCGTGAGCACCAGCGGGAATTTGCGCGTGACTTTTTCCGGCGATGCGATGAACTTCGTGATCACGAACCGGCCCTTGCCGCGCACGAAGGTATCGACGTGCATGGTCGGCGTGCCGTCCGGCGCGTCCTCATTGCAGGGCCATTGGATGCTGCCGAGCTCGTCGATCTTGCGGTACGACACGCCGTGGAAAGTCGGCGTGAGACGCGCGATCTCGTCCATGATCTGTGACGGATGCGTGTAGTCCATCTCGTAGCCGAGCGCGCGCGAGAGCAACACCGTGACTTCCCAGTCGGCGTAGCCCGGGATCGGCGGCATCACCTTGCGCACCCGCGAAATGCGGCGCTCCGCGTTGGTGAAGGTGCCGTCCTTTTCGAGGAACGACGAACCGGGCAGCAGCACGTGCGCGTACTTGGCGGTCTCGTTGAGGAAGATGTCCTGCACGACGATGCATTCCATCGACGACAGCGCCGCCGACACATGATGCGTGTTCGGGTCCGACTGCACGATGTCCTCGCCCTGGCAATAGAGA
>NZ_JAQQEU010000047.1:0-55324 GCF_046026895.1 Paraburkholderia sediminicola | reverse complement strand
GGCCTGCCGGCCCGTTTTTGCTGATGACTTGGCGGAGGCGGTGAGATTCGAACTCAGTATAAAACCGGGCCAGTCAAATCAAGGACTTAGGTCAGGTCCACAGGGTGATACTGGCACACCTCAGCGGCACACACAAGGCCCGCGAGACGGCCTGCGCATCGACGAGGCATCCGGGACGGCGCACAGCCGCTGGCAACGCATGCGGATGAACAGGACCTATTCCTGGTGCTGGTTCACGCATGGACAGGCAGCCTGGGCTGCGTTCATGTGGTGGTCCGCGCGGTGTTTCAAGCGGGCCTTGTGCGGTGGCCCGGACGGCCGCGCTGGTGACGCCGGCGGACCCGGTGCAGGGGAGGGGTCAAGCTGGCCCATCGCCGGCGATGCGCTGGCCGGGGACCCGGGGTCGTCAAGCCGGCCCATTCCGGGTTCGGCCGGTTCGGCAGTTGCGGAGTCGGTGTCGAGCCGCCCGATTTCCGCCTGCGGGGACCCGGCGCCACGTGCAGTTGACCCGTCCGTTACCGGGTAGACGTACCGGATGTACAGGTAAAAGAAGAAGAAGGTGATAACCAGAATCATGAGTCCCGCGACGGACGACTTGAAGTAAAGCTTGCTGGACTCCTTGCTGGATTCGGCGGTGAGTTCGCTCGCATCCGTGAGCAGTTTCCGCTCGCGCCAGGAAAGGGCAAACACGAAGGCGAGCTGCAGGGCCGCCAGCGCAATGCCGCCCCAGGTCATCCCTTTGACCAGTCGGAGAATCGCATCGCTCTGTGTCTGGCTTTGCTCGTACGCACCACGCCGGACTTCCCATTCGGTCTGGTCATAGGCGTAGCCGGATTCGTTGTGGCAAAACTTGGAGACCTGCTTCAGCGTGTCAATATCGGCGGTCGTTTTGCCCAAGCGCGCAAAGGCGCGGTCATAGCAAGCAGTGAGCTTGGACAAAGCGGCGTCCACCGGTCCCGAAGATGGCGGGGAAGCTGCTACTGCGTCGTTTGCGCCCCATGGGCGACTTGACGCGGCCGGTGCATCGGGTCCCTCGCCATGCGCTCGGTACAGGGCGCAAAACAAGAGCACGACAGTCACTGCTTGGATGACGCGCGTTATCGTTTTCATGACGGCTCCAGAGGCGGGCTTGGCAACTTCTAGTTGCTCGTCCCGGCGCACCAGCACTTTTTGCCGTGAGGCGTGCCAGCTGGGAGCGGGCACCGGGTTTCCGGTCCCACGCACCACACGCTTTCGCTGGGCGATGGGCCGGCGGGGGCCGGTGCCGGGGGGTGCCTGACCGTGGTTACATCGGGCCCGGAAGGGGCGGGGGCGTTCATGAAGTCATCTGTTTCCTGTGCCATGGTCGCCGCTGGCAATGCCACAAGCCAGGCCAGTCCGCCAGTGAACATCCATCGCGCGAAGTCCATAGCGCCTCCCGAATAGAATATTGGTCGTCCTGACCATCGCAATTGCAAGCAGTCGCTCTCGTTTCTGTCGTATCAGCGATGCTTCTTTTCCCTTTATTGACTAACGCCTGGGCACCAGCATTTCTGCCCGTGCGGGGTGCCAGCAGGAAGTGCGCATCTGGTCCCAGCGCTAACGCACCACGCGACGCCAGCAGGCTGGTCTGGGCTGACTGTCGCAGGGCCCAATGGCGAAAAGGCATCCACCGGGCCGGCGGGCGCTGCGGCTGCGGGCGGCGGTGGCATCGCCTGCTCAATCATCTGGTTGATATCGCCGAACCCGACGGCCCATGCCGGTGGTGTCAGGCTTGTCAGCCCGACCAGCGTCGCTACGAACACACGCATCAAGGCAGTCATGACCCCTCCCGCTCCCGGCAAAAGGTAGCCTGCGCTCCGAATGCGGGCATCTAAACAAAAGTAGACCTGCGACGTCGGCGACTCAAGGCCGCAGACCGCACGCCTGCTGCACTCAACGACCAGCTTCGAACGGCTGTGACGAATCTTTCGTGAGCAGCCCAAGGCTCGCCCCGCACGACCTCTGCATGTGCTTCGATTGCAAGGCAATCGGGTTATCGACTCAGGTCATGGTCATGGACATCCTGCCGACGCCCCGCCCCCTGCCCGCGCGACAAATTAATGTGGGACACAGGGATGAAACCGGGAACGGCTATCCCGTCCTAGCCACTCGTTCCGGCACACCAGCACTTTTTGCCGCGAGGCGTACCAGCAGGGAGCGGGCAACGGGTATCCGGACCCACGCACCAGATGCTTTCACCGGCTGACGGGCCGTGCGGGGCCGCTGCTCCTTTTGGGTGGCGGGTGATGGATGGCCCGTAAGGCGCGACTTCCGAAGCCGCCGCTTGGGGCGCGACTGAAGGGGGGGAAGGAGCATAAGCCTGGGCCGGGCTCACCGTCGGCAATACCCCAAGGCCAGCCAGCATGCCCGCGAAAATCCATCGCACAAAGTTCACAGCGCCTCCCGAAAAGGGTGCCCACTGCACGACTAATCGCACGCCGTTGCCTGCGTTGCTGTCGCCTCAGCGAGGCTTCGTGTACCTTTACCGGCTGATGCCGGGGCACCAGCATTTCTGCCCGCGCGATGTTCCGGAGGGGAGGCGACATTTTGTCCCAACGCTGACGCACCACACGGTGGGTTGCCGCTTTTGTTGACGGCTCGCATCAGGGGTGCTGTCGGCCGCCCAGGTCTTTGGACCCGCAGGGGCAACGGGACCGGCTGCCCATGACGGTGTCCCTATCGCTATAAAGACGACCACCATCGCCCATGTTACGAATCTCGAAATTTCCACAAGGCACTCCTCGCCGCAGCCTGCGTTGCCTTGGAACCGGCCTCTCCGCAACGATGCCTTTGATAGAAGGTAGACAAAGGGGCGCGACAAGGCAAGGCAGACCGTCTCCGCCATATTCGCTGTCGTTCCTCAAGTTCTGGACAAATACGCCGATAAACACGGGTCTTGCACGCACCGGGGTACGAATCGCGTGCCGGTATAACCGATGTGGGTGCTTCGAACGGCATCACGCCGCGTTGGCTTTTCGGTAGCAGGACATTAAAAACGTTTGCGGGTCTTCGCTATGAACCATCCGAGTGTCTTCCATCCCGGGCCAGCCGCCATTACGCCGCAGCAGCGAATGTTGCTGATGCACGCGGGCGAATGGGAAGACTTCATCGAGGAGTGCGTCAGTCAACTCCAGAAGGAGGGGCAGTATGTCGAAGTGGTGGCGCTCGGCGGGAGTGGAGACAAAGGTCGTGACGTATGCGGGTATTCGATGGAATATCCGGCAACTGGAACCTGGGACCTCTATCAGGCAAAACACTACGATAGCCCGCTGACTCCGAGCGAGTTTTTTCCAGAACTCGCAAAGTTTGTCACGTGTGTCTGGCGTGAAGACTATACGCGTCCTGCGAAGTATTTCATCTGTGCAAGCAAGGACGTTGGTACAACGCTTTTCGACCTGCTCAAACATCCGGTACGCCTGAAAGAACGCCTTCTCGAAGACTGGCGAAAGAAGGATGGCAAGTTCGGGAAGTTCAGACAACCCCTTGATGCCGACCTTGAGAAGTTCATCGACGCATTCCCGTTTGACGTCGTGAAGCGTCTGCCGCCCATGGAACTGTTGTCAATCCACGGGAGAGATGCATCTTCGTATTGGGCGCGATTCGGAGTTCTTGCTCCTCGAGACAATGACCCAGAAGTGCCTCCACTGCCGGTTTCTGGCGAGTCGACATATGTGACCGAACTGCTAAGGGTATATGCCGAGCATGCCCGGGTGACGATTGATGACGTGCCCGATATTCCGCCTGCGCACGGGCCACACTTCAAGGCTCAGCGGCGGCTCTTTTATTCAGCGGAGGGCTTGCACCGTTTTAGCCGTGACAAGCTGCCAGGGGCATTTGAAGCGCTCCTGGACGAGGTGGAAAACGGGGTTGGGGCAGAGTTGACTTTCCCGCACGAAAGCGGATTCGTTCGCTTGCGCTCCGTTCTTCACACAGCAAACGCGTTGCAGATAATGGATAACCCTTTGCGGGCGCGCCTCAGGTCCGGCGACCTGCAGGGCAGTTGTCATCATCTCGCAAATCAAGGACGGGCCCAGTGGGTCGAAGGCGATGAAGCAGCCAGCGAAAGTGTTCAATAGCTCATTCGAGCTTGGCGTTCGAATGGTGTTCTTGCTGCTCGCTTTGCATCCTCGCAAGGCGGACCTGCAGACGCTTGTCTATATGGACTATGCGGCAATCTACTCGGCCGACCTTGGCGGCCCGAGCAGCCTTCATACGCCAGTGCCGCTACGGAACGGCGAGTACCTTTCCAGGCGAGACGTCATCGAGCAAGGACTTTACCTGATGTCTACCAGGGGCCTCGTGTCGATAGAAGCTGACGTTGGCGGAATCTGGTATTCGGCAGGGGAGAGTGCGGCAGCGCTTGTCGGACTGATTGCCGGGGAATATGGAACGGTATTGGCGGAGCGATGTCGCTGGGTGGCGGACACTGTCGGGAGCCGCTCGGCAGGCGAGATAGAGGTCATGTTTGTCGAGCGCGGACTGCGATGGGGAGCCCACTTCGTCGATGGTGGCTCCGACATCTTGGAGGGTTGATGAGTATTCAGCTTCACAGGTTGTGCATAACCGGTCCAGGCCGGGAGCCGGCAGAGCTGCTGTTTGGCGGACGGTCATATCTTGTGTTCGGTCCAACCGACACAGGTAAGTCGTATGTTCTTGAGAGCTTGCGCTACGGACTCGGCTCCTCAGGTAAGCCTCGCGAAAATGAGTTCTCTGCAGGATATACGCGGCTCGCACTCGAGTTACAGTCGGCCAACGGTGAGGAGTTAACCTTCTTTCGGGACCTCGTGGACGGAGGCGAAGCGGTCTGCGATGGCTATCATCAAACTCCACCTCAGGGCGCAATTCCCGGAGTCAAGCCGCGAAAGATAGCAGGTGTTTTGGCGCTACTATGCGGCGCCTCGGAAAAGCGAATTCTGGTCAAAGCTGGGAAGCGGGAGGGGCTTGCTGCGGGCGACCTGCGCCACTTCAGCCTGTTTGACGAGATTGAGACTCTTGACCTGAAACCGTTGGTTGGAACGGACACGAACCTACAAACACGACGACGCGCCAGCGGTGCGGTCATCCTGACGGGACAGGACGACGACGGGCTGACGCTGGTCGCATCAGCCACCGAACGGGCGAATGCCGGCGGCTATGTCGAAGCAGTCGACGAGGAGCTGGCGATACTCAACGCCCGACTTCCCAAGGACGTCAATGCTTCGAATGTACTTGACGAGATAGCACAGCTGGACGCTCGTATTCAAGGATTGCAGACGTTCTTGCGGAGCAATGAAAGCGCGCTGAATGAGCTGAAGCGTGCGCGATTGCACTTGCAACGGGAGGGCCGGCGCATCGCAAACGAGCACACTGCATTGGCGGAAGCCCGCACGAGGTTCGAGCTTCTCCGAGAGAAATACTCGAGTGACCTTCTGCGGCTGGAGGCTGTCGAAACGGCTGCGTCGGTGATGGATGCTTTTGCTCCCCAGCCCTGTCCGCTGTGCGATACGCCGTTGGAGGCCCAGTCGCGACATGTGCACGCGGAGAACGACTCCTTTGCGTTATTGGCCGACGCTGCGCGCGCGGAGTCTCAGAAGATAGCGCATCTTCAGCTCGGTCTGGCGTCCGCGATTCGCGAGCTTGATGAAGACCTTGAGAGCCTTACGGCAGACCTTCGTGAAGTGCGCACGCAGGAAGCGGACAACTTGCTCGCGCAAGACGCGTTGTTCGCGAACTCGCCGGACCCTGATGGCATGGGCCTCAGTGTGCTGGCCACGCAGAGAACGGAATGGGCGCTTGTATCACGCGACTTGGACCGCGTCGACGTGCTGGTCAAGCGCCGTGAAGAGCACGCGCAACGTGCCAGACGGAAAACTCAAACCGTCGTCCGAAACGTGGCCGGAGATGCGCTGAGCGTTTGCAAACGCATCAAAACGTTGCTGTCAGAGTGGGGAGTTCCGGGGGTCGAGGCGGTGCACTTCGACGAGAAGAATGTGGACGTACTTATAAATCAGCGAAATCGAATTTCCTTCGGGAAAGGAAAACGCGGCATTTTTTTGACGGCGTATGTGGTGGCGCTGATGGAGCACGCGTTGCAGAGCGGCAATCCACATCTCGGATTTGTGGCCGTTGACTCTCCTGTCGTCACTTATAAGGACCCTAAACACGGGGGGAAGGGTGAGGAGTTGCTGGACACGACGGTGGCCGACCGCTTTTACGAATGGCTAGCCGCTCGCCAGGAGCCGGGCCAGGTCATCGTGCTCGAAAACGAAGAACCTTCGACGGCGTTACTTAAACAAATCGCCCACACCGAGTTTATCGGTGAGTCGGGTGGCGTGGGCCGGCGGGGCTTCTTTCCGTTGTGAAGTGGTCTCTGGCCGACGGCCGGTGGGCCTCAGGAGGGCTTCACCTAAGCGTGTTCGCCGTACAGCGTCACCGACCTACAGGTTTGTGTCACGAGCAAATGTGGGATTCAAGGGCTTGCCCACGACGGCAGCGCGCAACGAAGTTGTTTGTTTATTCTCGAGTTGGCATAGCGACCGCGTGGCGGTGAGTCCTCTTGCGTTTGTCGACGCAAGAGGTGCATTTGTGAATCTTATTTTTTCGGTACGTTTCCAAGGTGTTCCTCCCACCGCCCGAATGAATCGTCCTGTCTGAGGTGCGAATAAGTCGCCATCACGGTCTCAAGGCGGTCATGAAGCAGTTGCGCGACAGTCGGATAGTCGTTTGGGTGCTTGCGAAGATAGTCAGTCGCGACGAGATGTCTCACGGCATGCGGCCCAAATCCCGGCGTTTCTTTGATGAAACGCCGGGTGAACTTATTCATCTGCTTGGACAATCCTTCCCACAGGTTTCCATGCTGAGTCGGTAGCAGTAACGCCGTGTCCGGATTCTTTCGGATAAGACGCGGCCGAAATTCGTCAAGGTACTCTTCGATTCGCTCGGAGAGTCCTGCCGGTAAAGGCGCATCATAAGCAGACTTACGCGCGCCGCGTTCGTTTTTGAAGTCGGCAGCTTCGAACCTCAGACGCCAAACCGTCTCCGACCGGTACAAGTTTCCTGTGCCGTCGGCAGCGTAGGTCATAAGCGTAAAGTTGCTCAGCCTTAGAGGATTGGCCATCAGCATTGATAATAGGAGCGCGTCACGTTTGTATACCGCTTCTTGGAGACTACCGGGCGCAGCGGCCGCTGCCGCTTTGTCTAACGCTGTTATCGCTTTCAAGAGCGGCGCCAACGGCTCATTGAGAGCTAGGAGGGCCCGAATCGGCTCTTCAGGCTTTCGTGAGTGGCCGCTTACTTGCTCCATCCACTCGTGCGCGAGCTGGTAAGTTTCCTCGCACATATCTTTGAACGGACGGTCGACATAGCGCGTCGGTAGCCGAGAAGCGAATTTGGGCTGCTGCACGAGGAAACCTGTGCCGTTCGCCGTCAAACTGGACGAGAGGGCGGCAAAAGTGCGATGTCCCTGATGGACGATTCCATCCGCCCGCATCTTGATGAAGGTAAGGTAGGAATCTACGGCCTCAGGGACCGCGAACCACGCTAGCGTCATTACCTCCGACCTCGGTATTCCCATACCCCCCTGGTTCCGGGGTCTACACAGGAATCCGAGGAAAGAACGTATCTTGTTGAATACGATGTCAGCGGAAGGACAACCTGACTCGCCGAGATAGGCCGCAGTTTGTAATTTTCTTGCAATCTGCGTTTTGTGACGCAGCCGCCATCGGCCTCTTTTCGTACGCTTGAGTCTAGGGCGTGTCCGGGTTTTGTATTCAAAGAGGCTATCCCATTCTTGAAGTAGCTCTGCCGAGATTTCACTTTGAGGGAGTGCGTACTCGTCGGTCGTGAGCGATTTCAGACGAGCGCGGTAAGGAATCGTCGCGTGCGTTGTTGTCGGCTGGCCATTTTCATTTTCGGAGATTAAGCATCGCAACGCATCCTTTTTAAGACCGAGGGCCCGCTCGATTCGAGTAAGCGAGGGAAGCGCCCGTCGATTCGGCGTTGACCCCTTTAGCCAACGTGCCACGGCACTTACCGATGCGCCAGCTTTTCGGGCTATCGTTTTTGGCGCCTCGTCTTGGGCAGCAAAAGCCGCACGAAGTGTGCGGTGAAAGAGGCTCGCTTCATCGGCCTGCTTTTGCGGTTCACGCGCGGCGCGTGCTTCCTCAATCAGGTTCGTTACCGACGCCTGCCAAGCGCGAAGGTGGCTTCTGCGGTCTGCGATGGTATGTGGTGCCTTCTGCAGGTGCTCGAGGTAGTCGCGGCTACGGTCGGCAAAGGACAGCATGAGCTCGGCGCCGACTTTCGATTCTGGCGTTTTACCATTGAAGGCCAGGTAGGAAACGAGGGTGCTTTGGTGATTTCGAAAAACTTGCCTCCGCGAAGACGAATCTGGTTCGTCGCTGAGAAGTGCATGTTTGTGGTGGTTTATTAATTCGGCGTAAGAGATTTCCATCTGACCATCGGTAGAGCCCCGCGATGCTTGCCAGCCGGTTACGTTATCTGCGTACGTTACGGTGTAACGTACGTCGCCTAAGCTATTGATAAATTGGGTATTTTTCACCGTGCCCTCCACCTCTTGCATGCCATGCAAGCGGTGCAGGTTTCGTTATGTAGCTTAGGGCGGCGCGGAGCTGATTCATGTTGTTGTTGGATTTCGTGTAGCGCTGAGTTTTAGACTGACCACTTGCGGAATCGAATCTTCTAGTCTGAGTGGCGCGCGCGAGCGCAGTCGGTAGGGCGGGCATGAAGCTCGAGACGGCGCGTCCGGCGACGCATACCTGGTTGGCCACGCGCTGATTGGTAACCAGTGTGGTGTCAATTGCGTGGTGGTTCCGGTGTGTATTAGCCACGGGGGGCGCTGGACCGTTCAAGGTCGCGTAGCAATCAATTTTTGGAGGTTGGGCGCGATGACGACTATTTTCGTCACTCACCTTCGGCAGGACGCATCGTGCGCATCAGCTCATGGTGAGTCAATTTATTAAGTCTGCGCTGTGCCATACGGTTATGAGTCGTACGGTCGAGGATTCGTTATGTCGTCGGCAGGTCCGAGAGCGCGGCTAGTTGCGGAGCAATTAAAACTCGTATAGCTCGCCGGTTAAAACAGCGACGTTCTTTGCGACTCAGTGCCTGCGCCAGGAATTTGCATTCCTCTTTGCGCGGTTTTGGAGACCAGTGTTCGGCGACTCGTTATGCGGTCCGACGCACGGGCGAAAGAGAGTTAATAACTATCGTGTAGCATCCGGACTTAAATGGGAGCGGACCGCCAGACGCCCGAAGCGACGGACTTTCTGTCCGTGCGTCGAAGGACTCGTTGCATGTTCCAGGCTCGGCAGATGGGTCGTTTTGCGTGCGCAGCGGAAGGCTCTAGGGGGCGGGCTTTCTGAGAGCAGGCAAACCCGCGTTATTTCGCGGATGTCGGGACGAGGCGTTGCCAAACGCCGAGAGTTAGTGCTTCGCGGTGGTCCCTCCATACCGACTGTTGGAGACGTCCGGAGCAGCAGATGTGCGCGATGGCGCTTGTGAACGCGGTGGGACGACCGATGGAGAGGGAACGAACTATCCTTCATGGTCCCTCGGATGAACTCGGCCAGAATGAGGATAAAACCCATTCGCTTACTTTAAGAAAAAGTTCTCTCCAGCGGTTAAGTGGTTGTAAATGGGAGCACTCCAGTCCTTAAGGTTTTGGCGTTTTAGCGCGGAAACCGTTTCTCGTGCTCAAGGCCTAAAGTGAATCGATGGGAAATTGTCACAGGACACCTGTGCGCCAGCTAAGGCCAACAATGTTTGCCAGCGAGCATGTCGTCGGATAGTGCGCGTTGATGACTTTTCATACGACTTTAAAACTTTAATGAGGACGGGCTCATCTGCGGGACTGAATTGCTAAAGGTGGGCCATGCGCCGGATAAAGCGAATATCGCAGATATATCGCCTTTGGTTGTCTTCCAGTGCCGGTACGTTACTCCCATCGTCAACGAGACGTTCGGCGCGGCTAGGCTTCGCCGTCAGCGATTCGAGGCTCAGGCCTCGCACTTGCCTATGCTTTGTCTTGCTGCTAAGCGCGATTGTACCGTCGGTTTTTAGGTCGCCGGCCTCGTCACGGTCGCCGAGTCTGCAAACCTGTCGCGGCAACCACGAGGATTCTGCGCGGTTCGAATCCGAGCGGAAACGTTGTCCCCGCTATGTGAGCGCCGAGTCTTTGCGCTTCTTGCAACGTGCACGCTAGGCTTGAACGCGCCCATAACCGTGGTAGGAGCTCACGCGGCCAAAAGCGCGGACGGGTCGACCCCTAGTGCCTCCGCGAGTTTCTGAAGGTTGTCGAGAGTGATATTTGTGACTGCGCGTTCGACCTGACTGATGTAAGTGCGGTGAAAACCACAGTCTTCGCTGAGCCTTTCTTGCGAAACCTTCTTTTCTAACCTCAACCGGCGAACCTGAAGCGCTAGGCGGCGGCGCAGCCATGGGTCGACCGTTTTGTTATCAATTTCGTCCATGCGCGGAGATTGTCGGAACACCGGCCGTTCGTCTACCGCGCAAGCGTCTACCGTGTTTACATCTACTCCGTAAACATCTACAATCGACTCATCGTAGCGCGACTTGAACAATAGAGAGCCAGTCGTGAGCTCGGGCCTCCCCGAATTGAAAAGTCCGGCGCCAAGGTCCGCGACGCGAAACAAGTGGCGCATCTATTTTGTGTGATGCGAGCGGAGCAAGAATGGTTTATATATTTTTCTGCGTCAGCGGAGTACTCGGTCCGATGAATCGTCATCCATCGTTGACGACACGTGAAAATTCCCCGGAATCCTGCTGCTCTCTAGAGAGGGATGTCCAACTGCTAGGGGAAGCGCTCAGTGCGTACCCGGGAGCAGTGATTGTCGTAGGCAATGACTGGCCCCTTTATTACGACCTCAAGACCCTGCGGCAAGCGGACTCTGGATTTGGACGGCGCGTCTTAAATGTGCTCAATACTATAGGGAGTACGAAGGAACAGGCGGTTTTTGATTTCATGGCGAATCGCAATGAACCTTTCGTGATACTGGCTTCTCAAGACTTCGAGTTTTCCCATCGCACCGGTTCGTCGCGAATTGACGTAGACCACGAGCGCGGGTTCGATGACACGGCACGCGCCGCGCTGGAAAGCCACCTGCGGGGATTCGGCGCCCCTGCGACTGACGCACTTTCTGACGACGACATTTTGCGCGCGACGGTTGCCACGGCCGCGCTGCGAACGGCGCGAAACTTCAAGTTTCCGCTGCGGGCAAATCAAGATGCGGCATTTCAGCGTCGTCTCGCAGAGATGCTGTTCGATGTCAAGAGAGAAGAACCTTGAAAGTGCAAGTCGCCGCTGGTTTGCATCCTGAGCTAGTTGTCCGAAATTCGCCAATGTCGCCCTCAGGTGAAACGAATGGCAACGCCACGACTTAATGAGAAGCTCTGGCGGTCATTGCCGGGTGATGTGCGTGATGCTTTTGGGCGCGGAGTTAGGTCCATGCTGCAGGAACTGACTCCGCGAAGTTACGTGGACCTCATGACGCGCTCCTCATTTGAAATTGGGCGAATCTTCAAAAGGGGCTCCGAGATGCCCTCTATGAACGGCGCAAGCAAAAAAGGAAAGAAGGCTTGACGGTCTTAAAAACGAAATAGGAGCAAAGGATGTCCGTTTACCTGCATCAAACCGGAGAGGGACTCATGACCGTCGAACTCGAGCGCTGGTCCGTACGGCGATTCGCAGACGACACGCAGCATTTCGTGGGATTTTGTCTCGAAAGCCGCGATGGCCGCGTTAGTACCAAAATCCTGGAGCTCGATGCGGCAAGTCGAAGCTGACAAACCGCGAGCGGGCGAACATATCGGTTGCTAGGGCGGGCGGGCCGCGACAGTGACGCTGAGTACGTGCGGAACCGAGTGTGGCGCATCTTGGGAGACGGCCAGGAGTGGACCGATGTCACGGAGGAGTTGATGCCGGGTTCGAGGCGCGAGCTGACGGGATGAACTCACCTCGCACAGGTGAAAAAGTAGCGTGGTTCGCGCGGGCGCATGCAGGTGAATTTCTACATTTGTCGCATGAGCTACCGCTGCTGTCGATGCGGCGGGGGCGCGCATGGAACAAACACACGGAGGCATCAGATGATGTTGAACGATGCTTAATATCGCTTCTCGCCGACCTTACCGTCTCGGCTCGACACTATCGGTCGCTTCCGCGACCAGCAAAGACGATGCGGTTCGTGACCGTTTTTGTGGAGCGAGCTAGTTCGACGGACATTCGAGGCGAAGTCTTGGCCAGACTCGACATCGTTCGCGATTTCGATAGTGCGTCGGCGGGGGTCGTCATTAGGGACTCGCCACGTGTGGACATCGGTCCCGTTGCTTGCGGCAGTAATGATGGCGTCTGGGAGGTAACGCAAAAACTGCTGAGCGCTACGTTCCCAAATTTGGACATTTGAAAACCGGTGAAGTCCCGTCGGCGGCAGTCAAAAGCTGCCTGAGAGGCTAGCGCCTCAAGGACAACTTCATCGACTAAGACCTAGTCGACGGAATCGTTCAGAGGAGAAAAGGTCGATGACGATGCCAGATGAACGAACGCAGGCGCTAATTCGTGCGCGCGAACTGTTGCTGGAGTTATCCCTACACCCTGAGCACCTCGATGCAAGGCATTTGCAGGAACGAGCAAGTCACAATCTGCGTCACTATCCAGATGAGGGCCTGATTGCGTCGATTGCTAAAGAATCGATATGGCTGGGCTGACCAAGACGGATACGTAGATGCAGCAAGCATCACAGTGGAGACAACCATGACCTAGTGTCAGGGGGCTCCGAGTATTTGGCGGACCCGATTAGGAATCCACCTTCCACTAAAGATGTGGTGAACGAACTCCTATAACAAAGACATCGGTAGGGGTCTCTTTCACGGTTGTCGAGGCAGAGAGCCGAATCGCGATGACATTCCAGGATGAAATCGAGCAACAAGCGCTAGCGGCAAGGCGGCTAATGGTCGCAACCGGAGACCTACTGCATGCAGACGAATTTCGCAAACGTCTTGTGCTCAGTGAGAGGCGACTCGCCCAGATGCTTCAGAAGGGAGACGTGTTCACAATAGTCGTCGACGGAGTGCGTTATATTCCGGCGCTTCTCGCTACGCCGGGTCTTGACCTCAGACGTTTGTATTCAATTTGTCGACTGCTCGTGCCAGCACCGCCATCGTGCCGACTCGGGTATCTGTCGTCGAGGCACGTTAATCTCGGGGGCATATCGCCGCTCGAGGCGCTCCGCAATGAGCGGCAATACCATTTGCTGCGAGAGATGGCACGAGCGTATGCGGCGGATTGGACAAGAACTGTAGTCAAGATTTACCTGGGTCGCCACCAGGAGGAACCACGTAACATGGAACCTGCGCTGACAGCGGCTGATGAGATAGACCCACGGGTTAATCTCTGGAAGCGTGCAGAGGGTGCGCTGCAGTCAGGCGGATATATCCATCCCAGCGGACCCTACCCCAAGGCAAGTGAGGCTACGGTGTTCATCTCTCGGCACCCCGCCGGTCAGGCTTCGCCCATTCCTGAAGCACGTATTGCTGTGACTATCGTTGACGGCGTTGCACATGCAAACGTCGATTGTCACGAGGTGTCGACCTACAAGGTAGACGCAATCCGGGTCGCTGACGAAGACATCGTCGGCGTGGTACTCCATGTCGTTGTAGCCGCTAGAAAACTGTCGCTTCAGCGGTTATAGCGCGTGCATTGATGATGAGTTGAGGAGAATCCTGAATGCAATCCCCGGACTCGATTTCAGGAGCCAGAAATACCAACATCCCGTAATAGACTGAGCATGCGTGCCTCCTGCACCCAAGACCGTTTCAACACAGCCACACTGCCGCTTATCCTTGAGCTCGACCGAAGGGATATAGCGCAAGGAAGCCATCGCGACAGTGACGCATTTTTTGACGAACTAGACCGCGAAGAGTCCGGAGACTGTGCCCGCGCGGACGGAGACCGCTGATGGGACAGCTGTTGCGGCGGGTGCTCTTTGTGGACATTGACGGCGTTCTGCATCGAGGCGATAGCTACGCCGTGGGAGGTCGAATTGTCAGCAGCGCGCCGGGCCGCATTGAATTGTTTGAACATGTACCAACGCTTGACGGCCTGCTGCGTTGCTATCCGGATGTCGAGGTTGTACTGTCTTCAGACTGGACTTTTCGTTTCGGCGTCGAGCCCACGCTGAACATGTTGCCGGACTCATTGTTGCGTAGAAAAGTGATTGGGGCGACTTATCAGGGTTGTGAAAACGAACTGCTTTGGCCGAGGTTGTCTCGCGGAGCCCAGGTTCTTGATTACGTCCGACGTCACTCACTGGACAGATGGTTAGCCGTCGATGACAGAAAAGATGGTTTCGAGTGCTGCCGCGACCGCCTAGTTCACTGTCAAACTGAGGCAGGGCTGGGCGACCCCGCTGTCGTCGAGCAGTTTCGGTCGCGTCTACATGAGCGATTCGGTAAGCCAACTATCTGAGTTTAGTCGAGTTCCAGAAGGGCTCTGTTGATGAAAAATGGGCGCCTGGTGAGGCGTAAGCGAGCCGCACAACGATAAGGGCTGGAAAGAATGGTCCGCGCGTCCGAGCGAGCAGGTCTCACGACAGAGAGCGGGAAGGACTCCGCGCATGCCGGTCCGACAGCATCAAAGCGAAAGCCAGCAAGAACTAGAGTCACCGGAAAGGGAGGACGCACGATGCAAGTGGTCAACATTTTGCGAGCGAAATTCACGTTGTCGCGCTTAGTGAGGGCCGTCGAACAGGGGCTGGAACGCGAACTCATAATAGCTCGACACGGCTTGCCTGTGGCGAAGCTGGTCCGTTGGGAGAAAACATGGACGGGAACTCGCATTGGCGTCGCTAAGGGCTCGTTCGAGGTGCCCGACCCTGTTGAAACGCACAGCAAGGAAATAGCGGAGCTGTTTGTCGGGGCTCCTTTGTCAGCTATCCCCTTTGATACGGCGGATGACACTTCGCCTGCGCGTTCAGAGTGCTTAAGCGACAACCTACCGCTGCTGTCGCCACCGCTGACTGCAGTGTCGGTGCATGCGGGTGCGTACCAGGCGCACGACCTGTTATCGGCAATGCCGCTTGTATGTACCGGCACGCGAATGGGAGTCCTCGGTGAGACATTGTGGGAACGAACTGCTCGCGCTTTGCAGAACGTGCAGCCTGCGGGGCCCTACCCGCAAAGCGACGCTTTGACTGTTTTTGTGCGCGACAATTGCGTGTTGACGGCACGATTCGACGTGAGCCTAACGTTGCGTGGCGCGATTGCATGGATTGTTGTGGGCGACGTCCCGCGCTTCAAAATTGCGCCAATTCCGGTGAATGATTGCGACGACGCCGTAGTAGTTGCCCGCAAGATTTTTGCAGCCGGATTGCCCCAACAATCCTTAGCCTGTTCTGGCGCCGTTGTCAGCAGCGAGCCGGCGGACTCAGCTACGCCATCCAATCGACCTCGTTGTTCGTCGCGCACGCGGGGCTAAGGAGTCCATACATTGGCACGCGCTATCGGAGTGTCTTTCGACGAGAGTAGCTTTACCGTATATCTGGACGACGGTGGCTCGCTGCGCGTTCCATTGGACTGGTTTCCAAAGTTGAAGGTTGCAACGCCCGAGCGACGTCGCGCTGTTCGCATTTCTGTGTCCGGTTTGGGTTTGCATTGGGACCAGTTGGACGAGGACATTGGCGTTATCGGCCTGCTGCGCGACTGCGACGAGCAGTTCATCCAGGCTCGCCTGAAATCGGTGAGCCGTGCTGTCAAGTTCGACCTGGACGACCTGTAGCCGCGCGAACTGACGACGTTACACCGGCGCTGTTACGAGCACCAATCGGTGGCGCAAGCGATTGGGCTCGAGGTGTCTTGATGGCATTTTTTGACAATGGCTATAGTGCGCAAGGGCGCGCGTCGCTGCTGGATGACGCCGAGCCGGGCCTAGGGGATGTTCTTGGAGGATGAGTGATTTCGGAGGCGGCGTTCCGTGAAAAGCCCGCCCGCGCACTGCAGAAACCGCGAGAGTCCATGCGGCTGCTAGCGACGCCAACAATGCAGTCCGGTAACCGCACGAACGTCTATGTGCGCTTCGACCATGCGCACGTATTTTCTATGTCAGCTCGTGGGGTGTTCGGCGTCTAACTCTGCGAAAAACTCATGGACAGCGCGAAATGCCGAGGCGAAGGAGTGCTGAAAGTCCCTCCAGTATCGGACACTCGGGCCGCGAGTCGCCGCGACAGTGGACCGCCAGATTTTCCACGGTCTCCTTCATCGCAGTCATCTCGCGAATCCGGCAGTCTAGCTCCGCGAGATGCTGGTTAATCAAGCGCTCGACCTCGCCGCTGGGTCTGCTGCGGTTTTGCCACAACTCAAGCATGGTAGCGATTTGTCTAATCGAAAAACCAAGATGACGCGCCTGCTTCACAAAGCGAAGAATTTTGATATCGGTCGAGCCGAAAACGCGGTAATTCGACCCGGTGCGGCCCGCTGGCTTGATAAGTCCGGTCCGCTCGTAGTGGCGAATCATCTTCGCCGACACACCGGATGCTTTCGCCGCTTCACCAATGTTCATCTCAGCCGCCTTTGTCTGGCCGGCCAATCTGCCGTATATCTCTGTTTAGACCTTCCCGCAATGGGAAGGTCAAGCGTCGCACGACGGCGGACCGATGTCCGCCATCGAGTCACGGTATCGCTTCCGCCTGACTGCGAATGCGGAAGAATTTCTCCACCGGAATCACCGCAACGACCCCATCTCCACCAGCGCCGACACGTGCGACATCCATGATGGTCTTCACCAGCACATCGACGTTCTCCGCCTGCGCAAAGATTTCAATCTTGATGTGCTCCGTCGTCCAATCGTCGGCAAAGTAATTCGGATGTACGCCGAATCCTCGCACTTTGGTAACGGTCACGCCATGGATGTGAATCGCGCCCAACTTTCGTTCCAGTGCTTCCACTACATCGAGCCTGACAATGGCAACAACGCATTTCAGTTCCATGTCGTCCTCCTCAGCGGTTGATTGTTAGCGAAACCGTCTGCTGCTATCCGTTTGGTCCTTTTGGCGCCCACTTCGCATCCACGGCAGCTTGAATCTTGCCGGCATCCTGAACTCCAGCCTGTGTCATGCGCCAGGCTATCTCTGCCGTGCCCTGACAAACCGCGCATGTCACCGCCATCTGGTCTTCGAAGCATTGAAGATTGGAGCGGTGTATGCCGCGATTTTCACAACCGCACCAGCAATAGAGCTTGTTGAGCGTCGCCGGAATCTGCGTCGCGACCCAGTAGGCATGCCTTACGTCCTTATCAGCAAATTGATTCGGGTTCAGGACGTGTGATGCATCGGACCGGCCACTGGGAATGATGCGCAACCCATCAGGACGCAACATCCCAACATGCCACGCAGTTTCCGAATGAACCTGCTCTTGCAGACCCGTGCTCCCGGTCGAGGAATCCAGTATCGGGTGCCCTGCAAAGGACGGTCCCAGAAGAACCGTCGCAGGTACCGCAAGAATCAGCGCGACCACCAGCGCCACGAGGCGCCACCTGGCCGAAGTGATTGCCGGGGAACGCACCGGCCGCGCCTGATGTTCCTCATTTTTGCGCATCCGATTTTTCACTGCACCTCTCCTATTTCACAGGTCAGCGCTATCGCCAGAGACGCATCGCCTCACTGCAAGAACGCATACCGTGCATCATGCTTACGTGCATCACAGCCATGCCGACGATACCGAGCACAGCGACAAGGCCAATGACGGCGAAAATGATAATGATGACGTTGAGCATTCGAGCGTTGTCGAACATGAACTCCTCCTTCGCACCAGTCGCGGAGCAGCGTGACGAGCAGCGGTATCGCGCTGCTCCGCGTGACTTGTCCGTGTCGTGATGAATCAGGTCATGACTTGGGACCCGTCACCGTTTCACTCTGCACGTCGTGCTTGTCGGTACTGGACTTTGTTCCCCGCATCATGAGCAGCATCGAAAGCGGACACACCAGCATGCACGCCACCAGGATAAAGGGTGCGAGGGCGCCTCTGAACTGAGGCAGCGCCCAATATCCAAGGGCGATAACAAGCGCGAGCGCAAGTGCAGTCGTCACCATGGTCTTTGTGTTGCACTTCATGTTGTTTCCTTCCTGAAATTGGATTGGGTAACAGTATCGAGAAGAAATCCGCGTCACTTCGATGGAGACGTACCCGCCTGGTCCGAGTACTTGAGCATGATGTCGCCCATCGCCTTCATCATTTCCCCATGCATGCGCATCGCGGTCTTCGGGTCCATACCCATATTGCCGCCCATCATTGGACAACTGCCCATCATGCCGCCGCCCATCCCTCCCATTCCCATACCGCCCATCATGGAGGGACTGTGCTCGCGCGTTTGCGGGGGGCGACTCGCGTCATTGCCGGTCCCACCGGCAGCCATTGCTACAGCGCCCGTACCCAACGAGAGTGCCAACAGGGCAGCAGTCAGTAGTGATTTCGCGTTCATATATATCTCCGGATTCGGTTAAATCGTGTCACTGAGAAAGCACTTGTCGAGGCGCGACCCGACGCGCCCGGCGTTTGCGACACGTGTGCGTGCACAACGACGCGGGGCCGTTCGAGACTCGTCGACGAAGAAACTACAGGGAGCGAGGCGGAGGCGCTGGCAGTTCGGGGATGAACTGCGGTATGAGGATGAGGTTGGTGGCCCGGTAGACGGGCGAGGAAGTCACGACTGCCGTCTTGTGCGTCGTGGGTATGACAGCCATGCCGCAGCCGAGACCGCTCAGGCCGCCGTGACATGCGGGCTGGGAACCCATAACGTGCGCTCTTGTATCTTGCGCGCACGACGCCATGCCCGGTGTATGCGGCGCCTTCATCTGCGACTGCATTGTCGACGACGACATCTCCGGGCAAAGCGCCACCTGTGCGGGGTAGCCGAGGAGCGGCAGCCACGCGATGAGCAGACAGGCGACAAGTTTTACCCAGAATTCCATCATTTCAGTATAGGTGGTCCACACGACATCGCCAAAGGAGAGGATGACCCTCGCGCGCTACCCGGTACGTCACTGGCCCCAACGCTTTAGATGCGCCAGGAACGCGTCAGCACCAACAAAACCGACCAACTGCGCGTCAGTCTGCTGATGGCCACTACGGTCATAGAAAATCAAAGCCGGTGGTCCAAAAAGCCCAAAGCGCCTCAACATCTCAGTGTCGTCGGGTGTGTTCTTCGTCACATCAATACGCAGCAGTTTCCAATGCGAGAACTCGCTCACCACGTGCGCGTCGGTAAAGGTAAATCGCTCCAGTTCCTTGCAACTGATACACCAGTCGGCGTAAAAATCCACCATGACAGGCTGGCCGTGTGCCGCCTCGAGTGCCCGGTCAAGTTCGGCGGTCGACCGTACCGGTTCAAAACGCGCGGCACTGGCCGTCTCAGTTTGTGCGCCCCGCGTAACACCGCGCAATGGTTGAAGAACCTCAAAATTTCCCGATGCAACGCCGACCAGTTCGGCAATCACGGCGACCAGCAGCAGTACACCAATTGCTTTGCCCACGCGAAGCACACCGTGTGCGTTCGGCGGTAGCGGGTCGATGGCGCGTAGCATCATGGCGCAAGCGGCCAGCAGCAAAGCGACCAATGCCATCAGCAGCCAATCCGGCAGTAGTGAATAGACGAACCACAATGCTGCTGCAAGCAGCATGACGCCCAGCGTGTTCTGAACGGCAATCATCCAATGCCCGGACCTGGGTAACACGCGCGCGCCGAAAGTACCGACGAGCAGCAGCGGAATGCCTATTCCGATGCCCATCACGTACAAGGCCAGCGCTCCGCCGACGACATCGCGACTGTTGGCGATATACAGCAGCGCACCCGCCAGTGCTGGCGTCGAGCATGGGCCGACAATCAGTGCGGAGAGCATGCCCATCACGAACACTGGGACAATCCGGCCGCCGGGTAGACGGTTACTCCATTCAGTAAGCCTGGTTTGCCAGCCCGTTGGCAACTGCAGTCTGAACAGACCGAACATGCCGAACGCGAGGACGACCATGAGCAAACCAAAGGCGGCCAGCACCCAGGGCTTTTGCGTTACAGCCACCAACGGGATGCCGATGAGTGCCGCAATGGTGCCGGCGACCGCATAGGTGACCGCAAGTCCCTGCACATAGGCGACCGACAGCGCGAAGCCGCGCCACACGGTTGGCCGTTGCTGACCTCCGCCGATAACAGCGGTCACAATGGGAATGAGGGGATACATACAAACCGTGCCCGCCATCAAAAGACCGGCAAGCAGGAAACCCAGCAGTTCAGACACGCCGAGACCATTTGCCGGTCGCACATTCAGGCCGAAAACATCGATGCTCCGGTTTTCGCCGACAACTGGAAACTCGGTCGCGCCGGCCGTTGCACTCCCTTCGTTCGCGATGGAGGTGATGACTCCGTTAGCAGCGATTCGATAGCTTCGGGTTAGCGGTGGGTAGCAGACGCCGAGGTCCGCACACCCCTGCGACGTGACGGACAGAACGGTGCTCGCCGTGATGGCGCGGGGCAGCGGAACGCGAATTTGCACAGGCCGGTGATAGACCTGGACCATGCCGAATGTCGGGTCGTTTTTCGATTCTGCGGGCGGCATCTGGTCCGGCTTAACGGGCACACCATCCACCGCGAAGCTGAAGCGGTCCTGGTATAGGTAGTAGCCAGGCTTCGTGCCGAAGTCGAGCGTTACCTGTTGTGGACCGCTGACGCTGACCGTCAATGGGAAGGCTTCGTTGACGGGTAGCAGGTCGGATTCGCTCACCGCGTAAGCGGCCAGAGACATGAAAACGAATAGCAAGCCAAGCGCGATGCGCAACGCGCGCTTCGCTGCGTCTGTCTGACGGCAAATTCGCTGCCGTAGGTGGGATGATGTCATTCGCATTGCAGTGCCTCTACTCACAAGATGTGAGCGCAGACGTGCGACCGCAGGCCCGCCGTCACGCGGCGAGCCTGCGAGTGCTGTGTCAGCGCCCCATCATGACTGCTTTTCCAGTTTCACGATGGTGAGGGTGCCGTTGACGTTTTCGACGCGGACCTTGACCTTGTCGCCCTCGTGAACCTGCTTGACCATCGCGGTGTCCTTCGCCTTGAACGCCATCGTCATCGGCGGCATCCCGACGTTTTCCAACGCGCCGTGCTTCAGCGTGACCATGCCGGTCTCAGCATCCACCTTTTTGACCTCTGCATCGGTGAGCGCGGTGTTCGATGACATCTTCGAAACCGACGGCTTGGACATGTTCATGCCGGCCATGTCATCACCAGCGAACGCGGGCGCAGCAACGATGGCTGCAAGAGCAACAGATGCAACAATCAACTTCTTCATTTAACTTCTCCAGTTTGAGTAGATGGCACTTTCATGCCGGAAGGTACTGCGTGGGGGAGCCCTGCACCTGCCTGTTTGCGCGCACGGCGGCGCTGCAACAGGAACCAGGCTGCCGGGATAACGAACATCGAAAGGATTGGCGCAGTGACCATGCCGCCCACCATCGGTGCGGCGATGCGCTGCATGACTTCCGAACCGGCGCCGTGTCCGACCAAGATGGGGATGAGACCCGCGAGCACGACGGCAACCGTCATCGCTTTCGGCCGCACGCGCAACACGGCGCCTTCACGAATCGCATCGAACAGAAGCGCCTCGGTTAGCGGTTCACCATCTTCCAGCCGGCGATTGAGCGCACCCTTCAGGTAAAGCAGCATCACCACACCGAACTCGGCTGCAACACCAGCGAGCGCGATAAACCCGACTGCGGTTGCGACCGACACTGCATGACCTAGAATCCGGATGAGCCAGAACCCGCCGACCAGAGCGAACGGCACCGTCGACATCAGCAGAAGTGCATCGGTCGCCGAGTTGAACGTCAGGAAGAGCAGCACGAAGATGACGACGAGCGTCACGGGGATGACCGTGCGCAGTTTCGCCGCTGCACGCTCGAGATATTCGAACTGACCGGACCATGCAATCGAATAGCCCGGCGGAAGCGTCACCTTCTCCGCGACCGCGCGCTGCATTGCCTCGACTGCTGACTGCAGGTCCGTATTGCGGATATCGACATAGACGTAGCCGGAGAGCCGCGCATTTTCGCTGCGAATCATCGGTGGACCATCGGCAATCGTGATGTGTGCAACATCGCCGAGCTGGATTTGCGCGCCACGGTCTGTGACGACCGGCAACTGACGCAGCTTCTTGAGCGAATCCCTGATTTCGCGCGGATAGCGGATGTTGATGGGGAACCGCTCCCGGCCAGCAATGACCTCGCCGACGTTTTCTCCGCCGACGGCCGAAGCAATGACAGACTGGATATCACCGACGGAAAGTCCGTAACGTGCAGCCGCCTGGCGGTCGATGTCGATGTCGATGTACCGGCCGCCGTTCAGGCGCTCGGCCAGTGCAGACGTGACACCCGGCACATTCTTGACCGCTGTTTCGACCTGCGCCGCAATTCTGTCGATTTGCGAGAGGTCGCTGCCGGAAATCTTGACGCCAACCGGCGTCTTGATGCCGGTAGACAGCATGTCCAGACGGTTACGGATGGGCGGTACCCACACGTTCGACAGCCCCGGCACCTTGACGGTCCCGTCCAGTTCATCGACCAGCTTTTCCGGCGTCATGCCGGGTCGCCACTGGCTGCGTGGCTTGAACTGAATCGTGGTCTCGAACATCTCGAGCGGCGCCGGGTCCGTAGCGGTGTCGGCCCGCCCGGATTTGCCGAAGACGGTCTGCACCTCCGGAACCGTCTTGATGAGCCGGTCGGTCTGCTGTAGCAGTTCACTTGCTTTCTCGGCCGAGATTCCCGGAAGCGCTGTCGGCATATACAGCAGGTCGCCTTCATCGAGCGGTGGCATGAATTCGCCGCCGAGCTGGGATAAAGGAATCACCGAAGCGGCCAGCGCAACGACCGCCAAACCAATGGCAACCCACGGCCGCCGAAGCGTCGCTTCCAGCAACGGTCGATACAGTCGAATCAGTACGCGATTGATGGGGTTCGAGTTCTCGTGGGGAATGCGACCTCGAATCAGATAACCCATCAGCACGGGAACCAGCGTCACCGACAACCCGGCAGCAGCGGCAATGGTGTAAGTCTTGGTGAAGGCCAAAGGAGAGAACAGCTTCCCCTCCTGCCCCTCGAGCGAGAACACCGGGATAAACGACAGCGTGATGATGAGAAGCGAGAAGAACAGCGCCGGTCCCACCTCCGCAGCAGATGTCGCGATGAGTTCCCAGCGCTGTGCCGTCGTGATTTGTTCGCCCGGATGCTCGTGGTCGTACGCTTCGAGATGTTTGTGAGCGTTCTCAATCATCACGATGGCCGCGTCAATCATCGCGCCGATGGCAATCGCGATGCCGCCCAAGGACATCAGGTTCGCGTTCACCCCTTGATAGCGCATGATAATGAAGGCGGCCAGCACGCCTAGCGGCAGTGACAGAATCGCCACGAACGCGCTGCGCAGATGGAACAGGAACACCGCGCAGACGAGCCCAACGATGACGAACTCCTCGATGAGCTTGTCTTTGAGGTTGTCCACGGCGCGCTCGATGAGCTGCGAGCGGTCGTAGGTTGTCACGACTTCCACGCCAGCCGGCAGTGAACGCTTCAGGTCCGCCAGTTTCGCTTTTACTGCGTCAATGGTCGTCAGCGCATTCTTGCCGGAGCGCATGACGATGACACCGCCCGCGACCTCGCCCTGGCCGTTCAGCTCAGCGATGCCGCGCCGCATCTCGGGTCCGATTTGAATCCGGGCTACATCACCGAGCAGAACCGGCGTACCGGCATCGTTCGTGCGTAATACGACGTTGCGGAAATCGTCGAGCGTACGCAGGTAGCCGGACGAACGGACCATGTACTCCGACTCGGCCATCTCGACGACCGACCCGCCAGATTCCTCATTCGCCTTGCCAAGCGCATCGGCCACCGCCGCCTGCGTGAGGCCATACGCACGAAGCTTGTCCGGGTCGAGGACAACCTGATACTGGCGCACCATGCCGCCGATGCTCGCGACTTCAGACACGTCAGGCACGGACTTCAGTTCGAACTTCAGGAACCAGTCATTAAGCGCGCGCAACTGCCCGAGGTCGTGCTGCCCGGTTTTGTCGACGAGTGCATATTCGTACACCCAACCCACGCCAGTTGCATCCGGTCCAAGCGAAACGGTCGCCCCCTGTGGCAGTCGGCTTTGTACCTGATTCAAGTATTCGAGCACGCGCGAGCGTGCCCAGTACTGGTCGGTCTTGTCGTCGAACAGCACGTAGACGAACGCATCGCCGAAAGACGAATACGCGCGAATGGTTTTCGCACCGGGCACGCCAAGCAGCGTCGTGGTGAGCGGATACGTCACCTGGTCCTCGATGACCTGCGGGGCCTTGCCCGGGTACGATGCCTTGATGATGACCTGCGTATCGGACAGGTCGGGCAGCGCATCGAGCGGCGTTTGAGTCACCGAGTAGACGCCCCATGCTGCGACCAGCACGGTCGCGAGCAGCACCAGGAAGCGGTTGTGGATAGACCACCTGATAAGACGCGCAATCATTTGGCGCCTCCGACTGGTTCGACCCTGGTCAACTCGTATCCGTCCCCCGACTGCCTGAAGACAAAATGAACAGTCTGGCCAGGCTTCACCTCAGGAAACGCCGTCGGCGACGGTTTGCCGAATGTCATCGTCATCGCGCCCCAGCCCAGAGCTGGAACGGGTTGATGTGAAAACGTGATGTCTCCGGCCGTCACCTGTTCGACCTTACCTGTGGTGTCGTAGGTCGGCGGCGCTGCAGCAGCAGGTGCCGGGCCCGGAGCGCTCGCACCGGCCGGTGCGGTTGCTTCGAGCTTCGGCAAAACGGATTTCAGACTCGCTTCCGAGTCTATGAGGAACTGGCCGGATGCGACGACCTGCTGGCCTTCCATCAGGCCGCTGCTCACCTCGGTATCGTCGCCGGCTTCGTTGCCAACGGAGACCGAAACAGGTTGTAATCTGCCGTCTGAATTCTTGACGATGACCACCGACCGCTTACCCGTCGTGATGACGGCCTCCGAGGGAACCAGCAACCTCGATACCTTTTTTGCGGCGCCGACGCGCGCCCGCATCAACATCCCCGGCGTCAACCTGAAGTCCGCGTTATCGATTTCGAGGCGTGCCTGGAGCGTGCGACTGCTCGTGCTGATGCCCGGCAGGATTTCGCGGATGTGTGCCGTGAAATGTTGCGCCGGGTCGCCAGCAAACACAGCGTCCACGCTCATGCCTGGTTGAACCTGGAGGGCCAATGCTTCGGGCACCTCGACCACGAGCCACAACCTGTTGAGCCCGGAGACCTTCGCGAGCGTCTGCCCGGGCGACACCATCGCACCATCGCGAACGTTCAGTTCGGTCAGCACACCGGTTTCCGGTGCGGATAGCGTGATGTGCGTCTGCGCTTTGCCGGTGCGGTCGAGACTTGCAATCACACCGTCCGGAATCGACATCGCACGCATGCGCGCACGTGACGCCGCAAGCATGCCGTCATCCATGCCGCCACGCTTTAGCGCCAGATACTCTTCCTGCGGCGCAAGCCATTCTGGAACGAACAGTGACGCAATCGGAGCGCCTTTCGTTACGCGCTGCATCGGGGCGCTGGCGTAAAGATGGTCAATGTAACCGGTCACTCGCGACTGGACGACATCAGCTTTCGATTCATCGAACTGTGTCGTGCCTACCGCGTCGAATCCTTCGGTTGTTTCCTGCCGCCGCACGGTTGCGTAGCGAATGCCCAGATTCTGCTGAAGACCCGGGTCAATCTTGATACCGCTGGCGCCTCCTTCATCGGCATAGACCGGCTCTAACTGCATGTTCATGAAAGGTGACTTGCCCGGCTTGTCGAAATGCTGGTTCGGCACCATTGGGTCGTGCCAGTACAGTACCGTCCGGCCAGTCTTCGGGTCGATTTTGTCGCTGGAGGGTGTAGTTGCAGGAGCGCTCTCGCCACTCATCGCCGAACGATGCGTGCCGGCCACATAGCCGACGCCTAGCAACACTGCTGCGGCAAACACCACAAGAGCCGCACGTGCCAGTTGTTTCTTCTGCATCTTGTTCTCCTTCACTGACTCACGGACATCGAAGCGGGCACGACCTGGTATTCCAGTTGGGCCCAGGTTTGCGACACATCGCGCTGCAGGTCGAGCACCTGAAGTTCGGCGTCGAGTTGCGCGCGCCTGGCAGCGAAGGTATCGGCCAGCGAGCCAGTGCCTGCCCTGTATGCGGCAGCCGCCAGTTGCACGCGCTGGTCCGCAGCGGGAAGCAGGGAGCGGGTGAGATTGGTAATGCGCTCGCGACCGCTCGCGAGCGTGGCTGACTGCGTACGGATATCCGCTTCGACCTGACGCTGCGCGTCCTCGTACATCAGTCGCGTCTTAGTGCCCAGTTCCGCCTTCTCCGCCGCGTCCCGGTCCTGGGAGTTCTTGCGATGGATGGGCAGCGGGATGCTGACGCCAACCGACACCATGTTCGAGAATCCGCCTCCGCGCTGCTGGTAGGCGACCTCCCATGTCCAGTTGGGACTGCGGTTGCTGTTCGCGACGGCCGTATCGGCATCGGCGACGGCAATGTCCCGTGATGCTGCGACGAGCACTGGCTGCACCTCACCCAGCTCCTCAGGCGGCAGCGATGACACATATGACTGCGGCGCCGGCGGGTCGCCCGTCACATCAGAAACGGGCATTGCGGTCCAGCGGGACAGACCTATAAGCGCGGTCTGCAACGTCTGCCGGGCCTTGAGCAACTGGTCCTGGGTCTGCGCCAGCATCGCCTGGGCCTGCATCACATCGGCCGCAGTCGCTTTCGCCCCACGATAAGAGGCCTTCGTCGCATCCAGCTCATGGGTCATGTGGCCAACGAGCTCCTGCTGCAGCGAGACAGCTTTCTTCGCATAGACCGCGTTCAGCCACGCGGTGGCCGTTTGCTGGCGGGTGTTCACGAGCTGGGCGAGGTAGCCGGCCCGCTCGCGGTCCACGACGTCATTCGCCAATGCGGACCGGAGTCGGCGCTTGTCGCCCGACACCCATTCCTGCTCGATGCCGATACGGCGCATCGTCATGAAATCCTGGCCAATTGTGAATTTCTGCTGCCCGGTCACAGGCAGGTTGTCGACGCCAGCTTTGAGCATCGGGTCGGGCAACTGGCCGGCCCGGACGGCCGCTTCCGAACTCGCACGGACCGAAGCCTGTGCAGCCCCCATGGCAGCGGAGCGGTCGGTGGCGGCCTGCAATGCCGCGTCAAGCGTGACGGGTGCTTCCTGAGCGTAGGCTGAAACGCTCGCGAGAATCAGCGCTGCAAAAAGTGAATGCGCGCGCAGTGGCGCACGCCGGCATGACGGCGTGCCAATAGTTAAAGGCATGTTCTAACCCCAACGGCGGACTCCCACAGGGAATCCACGTCCTGGACGCAGGACGACCTCGCCGCAAACGCGGCGAACCTGTCAGCAAGGGATTAGAGGGTGCGAGGAGGTCGCCAGAGACCGGCCGGTTCACGGACGGGCAGCGACTGTGCGTAGTGGAATACGACGGGACTGGACAGCCCGGCGGGACGGGTTACCTCGGCAGCAGAGACAGGGTGATACAGGCTGCCGAGCTGGCATTGCGCCGTTGCCTTGCAGAAGAACCCCTTGGCCTTCCCCGGTTGCGAGGATTTCATCGTCTCGCAGCCGGGCATGTCCGAAGACATGGCGCTGCCTTCGTCAGCGGACATGGGCATCTGCATTGGACATTCTCCGGTCAAGCCGCTGGCCGCCAGCCCACTGATGGGCAGCGCGGCGCAAAGCAACAGGAGGAGCAATGTCCGAAGAAATTTCATGGCTGTGATTATAGCGGAGCCGTTTTATCCATGTACCCGCGAATGTGTAGCTAGTGGCGCTCAGCGCACAGAGCCGGCACCGACCGACGATTATGGTGACGGGGCGCAGCGCGTGCCGCCGGCAATCGGCCCGCCAGCGAAAGGACTCAACGGAAATGTACGCACTTCCGGCACCCGGCCATGCATGCTATCCCGCTGAAGGCCACCGCTCAGTGAGGTGTGGCTAAGGCACCGCGTGCTTTTTCTTCCTGAACGGCGCCGATTTCAACAGTGCCTGACGCCGACCTGCCTGCCTGCGGTTTCCACGTGCGCAACAACAATGCGTTGCTGACAACACTCACGCTGCTGAAGGCCATCGCGGCTCCCGCCACGACGGGACTGAGCACACCAAAAGCCGCCAGAGGCACGCCGACGACGTTATAGACGAACGCCCAAAAGAGGTTTTGCCGAATCTTCCGGTACGTCTTGCGTGAGATGTCAATCGCGTCGGCCACCAACGACGGGTCGCCACGCATCAGCGTCACGCCTGCGGCATGCATCGCGACATCCGTGCCTGTTGACATGGCGATGCCAACGTCAGCCGCTGCCAGCGCGGGCGCATCGTTTATCCCGTCACCGACCATACCGACAACCGCGCCAGCCTTACGCAACGCGGCGACGGTGTTCGCTTTGTCCTCGGGCAGCAATTCTGCATGCACTTCGTCGATGCCCAGTTCCTTTGCCACGCGCTGCGCGCTACCCCAGTTATCACCGGTAAGCAGGACCGTACGCACGCCCATCTCTGAGAGCGCTCCGATAGCATGACGCGCGGTGTCCTTTATGGCGTCGCCGAAGGCCATCAAGGCGAGCACGCGCGACTCGGGGTTGGTTTCAATCAACCATGACACGGTCAAACCCGAGGCCTGCGCTTCTTCGGCGGCTTGTTGCAATTCGCTCGGCACCTCGACAGCGCGTCCGCCCAACCACCGGTCACTGCCAATGACGAGTTGCCGCTCGTCCACGGTAGCTTCAATGCCGTGACCGGGCAGCGCTGTGACGTCTGCGACGCTGCTCGGTGCAACTCCTTCGCGTTGTGCTTCCGCGACGACCGCACGGGCAAGTGGGTGTTCGCTCGCCTGCTGAACCGACGCAGCAAGCCGCAGAGCCTCGTTTCGTGACACATGCGCCGGTTCGAATATGACGAGGCTGGGTTTGCCTTCGGTCAACGTGCCCGTCTTATCGAACGCAACTACGTTCATCCTATGCGCCAGTTCCAGGGCTTCGGCATCCTTGATGAGTATGCCGTGCTGGGCCGCCACGCCGGTGCCCGCCATAATCGCGGTAGGGGTTGCAAGACCGAGCGAGCAGGGACAGGCAATGACAAGTACCGCGACCGCGTTCAGCAATGCGATTTCGGCACTTCCACCCACAGCGAGCCAGCCGAAGAAGGCCAGCAATGCAATGCCCAAGATAGCTGGCACAAATACCGCGCTGACCTTGTCCACCAAACGCTGAATCGGCGCCTTCTCGGCCTGTGCGGACTCGACCAGCCGAATAATGCGCGACAACATCGTGTCCGCGCCGACGGCCGTCGTCCGCACAGCAAGGTAGCCATGCGCCACGATTGAGCCGGTGACGACCGCGTCGCCTGCGCCCTTGGACACCGGCAAGCTCTCACCCGTGATGAGCGACTCGTCAATATCGCTTTGGCCTTCCAGAATCACGCCGTCGACTGGAATTCGCTCGCCAGGACGAACCACCACGCTGTCGTCTACTCTTACCTGGGACAGTGGAATGTCGTTTTCTTCGCCGTTTGCGCGCACGCGCGCCGTTTCGGGCCGCAGAGCATTCAGAGCCCGTATGGCCTCGGCCGTCTTACGTTTCGCACGCACTTCCAGCCATTTGCCGAAACGCACCAGCGCAATGACGATGGCGGCCGACTCGAAGTACAGGTGCCCCGTTTCGCCCGGGTGAGCCATCAGTTCATACACGCTCAGCCCATACGCGGCGGAAGTCCCGAGCGCAACCAGCAAATCCATGTTGCCGGCTCTCGCCAGAACCGCCTTGTATGCAGCCTTGTAGAACCGCCCACCGAAGGCAAACTGCACGATTGTCGCGAGCACGAGTTGAACTGACGGTGGCAGCATCACGTGCAGGCTGAACCACTGGGCGGCCATCGGCGCGGCCAGCGGCAGCGTGAGCAGCGCGCAGACTAAAACTGCCAGCATCTCCCTGTCTCGCCGGGGCAACGGTGCTTGCTTCGCTTCGTTGTTGTGCAACGATGCCTCATAGCCCGCTTTCGAGACGGCGGCGACGAGCGCGTCCTCTCTAACTGCAAAGCCGCGCACCGTTGCGGTCTCTGTTGCGAGGTTCACGACGGCGTCAGTCACGCCGGCTACCCGGAGCAGCGCCTTTTCGACGCGCGAAACGCAGGATGCGCATGTCATGCCGCCCACGTTAAGCGAGGTCGACGACTGTGGAACTTCGTAGCCTGCGCGTTTCACTGCCTCAACAAGCGCATCCGCCACGACGGATGAGTCCGTCGTTACGTTCGCGCGCTCGGTGGCGATATTCACGGTCGCCCGTTCGACGCCCGGCACTTTTAAAATCGCTTTTTCAACCCGGCTCACGCAAGACGCGCAAGTCATTCCTTCCACGGGCAAAGTCCATTCTTTGGCCGGCTTTCTACCGCCGGCCTGCGGCACTGTCGCTTCCATTTTCATCACCTCATCGATAATCACAACCGAGCCAAGGGCGGCTCGGGCGCGAGTCAATCTTTCAAAATCGGGCTGTAACCCGCCTCGGAGATGGCATGCAGAAACTCATCGGGCGACGTCTCAGACACAACCTTCACCCGCTTTTGGTCAAGGTATACGTGGACCATCGCGGATTGGTCCGCGTCTTTTACCGCTTTCGTGATGAGGCCCGCGCAGTGACCGCACGTCATGTCTTTCACTTCAAATTCCATTTTTTCTCTCCGTTCAGGCTGAATGAATCCAGCATTGGCCCTCCCCCTATTGGAAGGTCAAGCGCGCGGCCGCAGTCCCCCGTCTCATGACCGCGCTGGGTCAATGACGTTGCAGTCAGGTCATTCAGGATTGGGCATTCAGGTTGAGAATCGCCTCTGCAGTGCTTCGCCAGGTTCTCGAGGGTCTCTTTCATTTCAACGAGTTCACGGATACGCAGCTCCAACTCTCCGATATGCCCCATGGCCAGGCGTTTGACCTCGCTACTCGGCCGGCCGTCCTGCCACAGCCCGAGCAAAACGGTGATTTGGTTCATCGAAAAACCGAGTCGGCGCGCTTGCTTAATGAACCGAAGTATTTGCACATCGCTGGGCGAATACACGCGGTAGTTGGACTGCGTGCGCTTCGCCGGCCGAATCAGTCTGGTTTCCTCATAGTGGCGAATCATCTTGGCCGATACGCCGGACGCCTTCGCCGCTTCACCAATGTTCATATTGAGCCCCTGTAGAGCACGGTCCGTACGCCGCACATTTTTTACTGTGGACCTTCCTATGATGGGAAGGTCAAGCGTGTGCGCCACCCCTGCAGGCGGCGGCTAGTGCAAGCGGTTCCTGATGGGGTTCATGCATTACATGTGGGCCGCCGTAGCTCGCGCCGCTGGCGGCGAATGCTGCCTTGACGTGAATCTGTTGCTTCGATGACAAGGCTTGGAGCCATAAAAAAAGGACCCGAACATGCGTTCGGGTCCTGTAAAAGATGGCCTTTGCCTGGGGAGTCAATCGAGGCTGGCTGAGCCCTCAATTGACCCTGCGGCGGTGACCATCTGCGTGGACGTAAGAAACAAACGCTGCCGAACTGGCTACTAGGCGTCCGGCAGCGGGCTGGAGACAAGCACGGCAGCAGCGACCAGCACACCCGCCAGGACCAGCGACTCGACATGCAGGACAGCGGCGAAGCGTTTGAGGTGGCGTACCGGCGATGTCGATGACGCATTTGTCAAAGACGCCAATAGGCCGGGCATCTGAAAGAAGCGATTGTGCCCGCCGAGCGCGGCGGCAACGAGCACCAGCGCAAGTTTCAGAAGCAAAATCTGTCCATAAAGCGAACCGACCAGGTTGCCCGCCGAATTGACGCCGCGCCACCCGTTGTACGCACCGGTAGCAAACAGCAAAATCAGCGCGAACGTGGCAGCGTCCGAGAGCGACTGAACGAACGCACCACTGTTCACAAGCTCGGTTCTCTTCGCTTCGAACAAACGCGGCATCACAACGTAAGTCGCAACCAGCACAAGGCCCACCCACGTGCTGATGGCGAGCAGGTGTATCCAGTCCGCCCATACAGGCAGGCTGAAAAGGCCAGCATCGACCGGATGGCCCCCATTGCTTCGAGCGAGGGCGACACCAGCCACGGCCAACCAGATGGCTAGCGGAAATCGAATCGACTTGCCCGTCTGCATGAACGAAAGGATGACCACGCACAGCATCAGTCCCTCGCCAACCGACCAGGCATGACCAAAATCGGTCGCCACCAGCATCGAGCGGATTGCAGGCCCCGCCTCCAGCAGCGTGGAGTCGCTCATCAACGCGCAATGAATCCAGAATGCAAACGCGCTGGACATCAGTGCGCCGACCGACGCAATACGTAGAGCGCGAAGCAGCCGTCGGCTCACGCCTGTCTGCCACGGTGAGGGTCGGCGCGCGAGCCACCGGTCACTGAGCAGCACGCCGACAACAACTGCAAAGCCGAGGTTCTGAAGAGCGACTGACGCGAGCCGCAGGATGCCAAGGAGACCGTCGTTCATCACTTCACCCGAAAGCCGTATGCGCCCTTCGTCTTGTGGGAATCATGTGTCATGACGGCCCACTGCACGGAATAGGAACCCGGCGACAGCTTCGGGACAGCAATGGTCAACACGCGCGGATTCGCGGCATCGACCTTGGCCTTTTCCTTGCTCACAGCGGTGCCGTTTGCGTCGGTCACTTTCACGGTGCTGAAGGCGGACTCCAGGTCCTCGTTGAACGTGAGTCGCAACGTGTCCGGTGCCGCGTCGACCGTGGCACCGGAGGCCGGGACGGCGCTTTCGAGCTTGCCGTGCGCGAACGCAGCAGCCGGCATGAATGCGATGACGGCTGTCGTAGCTAGTCCCACCAAGTGCTTGCGAGTGAATGTTTTCATGTTCTTGCGCATCCTGAATAGTCAAAGTAGGTGTTGCCTGCTTTTAATGGCAACACCCCGTGCACCATTACGGCTTCTGCAGCTTGGTTACCGTCGCGACGCCGTTCACTTCTTCGGCCACGAAATCAATCTTGTCGCCGACCTTGACCTGCGAAATCATTGCCGGGTCCTTCACCTTGAACACCATCGTCATGGCTTCCATGCCCAGATTCTCTATCGGGCCGGCTTTGATGGTCAGCTTCCCGGCTGCAGCATCGACCTTCCTGATTTCCCCATGCGACATGGCGGCGTTTTCGCCGGCCGGTTTGGCACTGCTGCTGCTCATGTCCATGTTGCCCGTGTCGCCGGCCGCATAGGCCGATGCGGAGATTGCCAATGCGCAGCTAACTGCAATCAATGCAAATACGTTCTTCATCACTCTTTCCCCTGCGTTAAACAAAAGTTGGGCCGGCTGCATGCCGGCCAGACAAAAATCAGCTCTCCGGTAGCTCACCGGTGTATTCGTAGGCGACCGTTCCTTTGGGGTGTTTGAACCAGCCCGGGTCGCGGTAGTCGTTGCGCCCCAGTCCCTCGCGAACCTTCACGACGCTAAACATGCCGCCCATCTCCAGCGGGCCAAAGGGGCCGGTGCCGGTCATCATCGGCAGCGTGTTATCGGGCAGCGGCATCTCCATCTCGCCCATCGCGCCACCCGTGCTGCCCATTGCCATGTAATCTGGCACCAGCTTGTTGATGCGTTTGGCAAGGTCCTTCTGCGGCACGCCGATGAAATTCGGTACCTGGTGTCCCATCGCGTTCATCGTGTGGTGCGACTTGTGGCAGTGAAACGCCCAGTCGCCGGGCCGGTTCGCCGTGAATTCGATGGCGCGCATCTGGCCGACCGCGACGTCGGATGTGACCTCCGGCCAGCGCGCGCCCTTCGGAATCCAGCCACCGTCCGTGCCGGCTATTTCGAAGGAGTAACCGTGCAGATGGATGGGGTGGTTGGTCATCGTGAGATTGCCGAAGCGGATACGCACGCGGTCGCCAGCACGGATGGGCAACGGGTCGATACCGGGAAACACCCGCGCATTCCACGTCCACATGTTGAAGTCGGTCATCTCATTGACGCGCGGCGTGAAACTGCCCGGGTCGATGTCATACGCCGACATGATGAACACGAAGTCGCGGTCGACCTGCATGACGCCGGGGTCTTTCGGATGAACGATGAACGTGCCCATCATTCCCATCGCCATCTGCACCATCTCGTCCGCGTGCGGGTGATACATGAAGGTGCCGTGCCTCTCGAGCTCGAATTCGTAGACGAAAGTCTTGCCCGGTGGGATATGCGGTTGCGTCAAGCCGCCGACGCCATCCATGCCCGATGGCAACAGCATCCCGTGCCAGTGAACGGTGGTGTGCTCCGGCAGCTTGTTGGTCACGAAGATGCGGACCTTGTCGCCTTCCACTGCCTCGATGGTCGGCCCCGGCGTCTGGCCGTTGTAGCCCCAGAGATTCGCGTTCATGCCGGGTGCCATTTCACGTACCACGGGCTCCGCAGTCAGGTGGAATTCCTTCCAGCCGTTCTTCATTCGCCAGGGCAGCGACCAGCCATTCAGCGTTGCAACGGGCGTATAGGGACGGCCATTTGGAGGCGTGAGCGGCGGTTGCATCGTGGGCTTGGCCATCGTGGGCGCCTCAGGCAGCGACGCAGCGCCAGCCTTGCTGACCAGTGCTGCTCCCAGCAGCGCCGCCCCGGAGCCACCAATAAAATCTCGACGTGACACCATTTCATTTACCTTCGGAATCTGTAGACGACGCCGGTTGCGTCGTGGGTGCGGATGACGCTGAGGCCATCGCGAGCGGGGGGAGACGACCACCGACTGCCTGCTGCAAGTCGGTCTCCGCAAGCCAGTAGTCCTTCAGCGCGTCGATATAGCCGTTCACCGCGCCGACCTGGTCGCGCGAATCAGCGAGCAGTTCGAACACGCTCGCGAGCATGCCGTTGTAGCGAAGCATGAGTTCGTCGGAAATGGTCTTGCGGATTGGTACGACCTCGTCGCGGTAGTGCTTCGCGACGTCGTAGTCGGTCACGTAGGCCGAGTACGACTCGCGAACTTCGGACCGTGCGTTAATCGCGGTCTCGGCGACGCGGTTGACCGACTGCATGTAAATTGCTTCGACGCGTGCAACCTTCGAACCGCCCCAGTTAAAGATGGGAATCTCGACGCTGATTTCGTAGCCCTGTTCGTGGCCGTCGGACGTCGTGAAATTGTTCTGATATCCGACATCCAGCGCGTTGATAAAACGCGTCGCTTTGCTCAGACCCAATGACGATGCGACGCTCTGCGTCTGCAGCTTCGCCGCCTGGATGTCCAGCCGGTTCTGCATCGCGAAGCTCTCAAGGTCCTTCAGCTCTGGACGGTCCTTGGGCAGGTCCGGCAGACGGTCGGGCAGCTTGTACTGCGTGCCCGCTCCCCACAGGCCCATCGTGCGGGTCAGCTTCTCCCGAGCGGCGACAGACTGCTGTCGCGTCTTCGCTAGTTGCGCCACGGCATCTGCATAGAACGCCTGCTCGCGCGCGTAGTCGAGCTTGCTGAAATTACCCGCCTGCTGCATCCGCAGCGCGAGTTCGGCACCGGCCTCGCCGGAATCTTTTACCTGCGCGGCGTACGCGGCCGACTGCTGGGCTGCAACCGCGTTGACATAGGCCCGGCGGGCGTCGGCCGCGACCTTGAGCATCGCATCTGCAGTCAGCAGCTTGGTCTGTTCAAAGCGGCGGCTCTCAATGCGCGTCGCGAGCGGCATCGTCAGGACATTCAGCAAGCTGAGCGTAAAGGTTCTATTGATGCTCAGGGAGTCGTTCCCATGCGCGCGACTGAACGTGAATCCCGGATTAGGCAGGCGTCCGGCCTGTACCAGGTCGGCCTCGGAGATGCCGAGTTCCCCGTATGAAGCCTGCAGTCCCCGATTGTTCAGCAAGGCAATCTGCACGGTGTCGTCCATGCTGAGCGGCTTTGAAAGAAGTTCCTGCGTCCGCTTTGCAACCGCCTCGCGGTCCTCGTCGGTCTTCACCAGCAAGGCGTCCTTCCCAAGACGCTCCGATGCGGTCGTCGAAACGGTGTTAAAGCCGCCGTCCTTTGAAAAGGTCGTACAGCCGGCAAGAAACGCTAGTGCGGTGGCCGCAGCGACGACGCGGCCGCACGAAAAGAAATGCCGCATCATTTGGCCGACTCCTCTTGATGAGAGGTGGGGTCGTTACTCTTGGCACCGGCGCCGCCGGAAGGCATCTGGCTGTGGCTCATCCCCCGCTTTCCGGGCGAGGTCGTTACTGTCCGGTTGAGCTCCTGCCAGCTGGGCGCTTTCTGGTCCCGGTATGGTTGATAGTCCGCAAAGACGGACGGCACGCTAACCGTCGGAACCGATGCAGCCGCATCCGTCGGGTCAGGAAGTGCAGTAGTGGCGTGCACGAGCGCCGGCAACAATGCCGCCGCCCCGGCTAGCGCCGCGATAAAGATTCGCATGGATTTTCTCGTCGTAAGTCACCTGGATAGCCGACAGGCCTTCAGGTCGAAATTTCGCATCGCGGCTACGGCCGCGACAGAAGGACTAGACGAGGAAGATTCGGGGAGGACGGTCGATGCCGCCGGTCAGGAACGACGCGATGCGGTCGGAGGGGGGAATCGGAAGAGCAAAATGAACAGCGGCGGCGGATGTCGCCACCGTGGGGGCGGCCGGCAAAGCTCCGCCGAAACAGCAGGATGCGCATGTCGAGCACGAATGAGCATGGTGCAAATCGCCGCCATGGGAATGGCTGTCATGGTCGCTGCCAGCCACTGTCACCTCATGCGTGTGATGGTGCGGGAGCGACTCATCAGCGTCTTCATGGTGCGCAGACGCGACTTCATTCCCGAAATGCGACGACCCGCATTTCATGGAGACGGCCGCGAACGACTGAACCGGAAGGCTCAGTATCAGCAGCACGACGACGAAGAGTTTGCGCCAATAGGACATAGTCCAGAAGTCTAGCACGCAGTTCAGGAAGGCTGTAAGACAGAGACCGTGTCAGTGTGTAACTGCACTCTGGCGATTTCACCCTCTGTCTTCCTGCCCCGCCTCTGACCTGCGACGACGACTCGCCAGCAGACGTGTCGCGGTACTTGACCTTCCTGCCATGGGAAGGTTCAAGCTTGGGGTTCCAATTTGCTAATGGAGCAGAAAATGGAGTTCGAAGTCAAAGATATGTCATGCGGCGGGTGCGCAAACTCAATCACGCGCGCGGTCAACAGTGTCGACCCGGCAGCCACGCTGGACATCGATGTCACCACCAAAGTCGTGAAAATCGATTCGGCACTGCCATTGGGTCGACTGGTCGCCGTCATCGAAGAGGCAGGATTCCATCCCACGGTCAAAGGCTGACGACGCCGTCCCACGGAGGTAGACGAAATGCGGCTCCCGATTTGTGCGTTACTGTTCGCCTTGGGGTTTCAGCTTCCGGCGCACGCTGAAAACGTTATCGTGCTGAATTCAGCCGACGCCAGCGTAAGCCTGATTGATGAGGCGACGCAGAAAGTCGTCGACACGATTGCTGTCGGCAAGGAACCCCATCACCTCATGGCGACGCCCGACAATCAGTCGTTGATTATCGCGAACTCGGTTGCCAACAATCTCGTCTTTCCGACCCGAAAACGGGGAAAGTCCAGCGCTGGCTTCAAGGCATCGAGGACCCATATCAACTCGGATTCTCCTACGACCGTAAATGGTTCGTCACGAACGGCTTGCGCCTTGACCGTGTGGACATCTATCACTACGACGGAAAAAACTTCGCGCTCGCCAAGCGCGTGCCGCTGGCTGCGATGCCGAGCCACATGATTTTCTCTGCTGACAGCAAGATTGTTTTCGTCACCCTGCAGGTCTCAGGCGAGGTCGCGGCGATTGACCTGGCAACCCAAACCGTGCTCTGGAAAATGCCCGTCGGCAAGTCGCCCGCCGGTCTCTGGCTCACGCCGGGGGACAAATACCTGTTGATTGGCATGACCGGCGCGGACTACGTCGCAGTCATTGACTGGCGGGCGCGCAAAATCGTGAAAACCATTCACACGGACAAAGGTGCGCATAACTTCCGGTCGCTCGTCGACGGACAGCACATTCTGGTGTCGAACCGGGTTGGCAGCACTATCAGCATTCTCGACCAGAACACGCTGACCAATGTGGGCACCATCAACGGTTTGCTTGCTGGTCCCGATGACATGGAACTGACGCCCGACAAACGATACCTGTGGGTGACCTTCCGGTTCACCCGCTACGTCGGCGTCATCGATATGAAAACCCACAAGCTCGTTAACACCATCAAGGTCGGAAAATCGCCTCACGGTATCTACTTCTATAACCGCGCGCCGCTCATATAGGAGCTTCCACGCAGGAGGTTGCGATGCAGATTGTCACTGCCCTAGGTCATGCTCTCTGGATGGCCTTTACGATGTTCTGGCAGATATTCTGGGGATTGAGTGTCGGCTTCCTGTTCTCCGCCGTAATTGAAGTCGTGGTCTCGAAGTCCGAGATGTCCAGGCTTCTGCCTGACGCATCTCCCCGGTCGCTGACCGTCGCCAGTCTGCTCGGCGCCGCGTCTTCCTCCTGCTCCTATGCCGCCGTCGCAATGGCTCGCTCCATCGTGCGCAAGGGCGGCGACTTCACGGCCGCAATGGCGTTCCAGTTCGCAGCGACGAATCTCGTACTCGAACTCGGCGTGCTGATGTGGGTACTGATTTCGTGGCAGTTTGCCGCAGCTGAGTTTATCGGTGGTCCCATCATGATTGTTGTACTCGTGCTGCTCTTCAGGTTCTTTCTCAAGGACTCGCTGAAGAAGGAAGCTGTCGAGCAGGCAAACAGGGGAATCGCCGGCAGCATGGAAGGTCATGCGGCCATGTCGATGGGCGAACAGCACGGGAGCTGGAAGCAACGTCTCGCTTCGCGGGAGGGGTGGATAGCCATCAGCCACAGCTACGTGATGAACTGGTCGATGCTGTGGCGCGACATCGGTATCGGTCTACTCGTCGCGGGCGCACTCGGCGCATGGGTGCCCGACAGCTTCTGGCAGAAGTTTTTTCTCGTCAGCCATCCGACGGCCGCGATGATTTGGGGCGCGTTTGTCGGCCCACTGATTGCTGTTGCGTCGTTTACCTGTTCGGTCGGGAACGTGCCACTCGCCGCAGTGCTGTGGAACGGTGGCATCAGCTTCGGTGGGGTGGCCTCTTTCATCTTCGGCGACCTCATCATTCTTCCCATCCTCAACATCTACAGGAAGTACTACGGCGGCAGGATGACTGCGTTTCTGGCCGTTACCTTTTATGTCGCGATGGTCGCGGCCGCATTGGTAGTTGAGTCACTGTTCCAGCTGCTTGGATGGGTTCCGAAGGAACGGCATACCGCAGTCGTCGATACAGCAATTACTTTCAACTACACCGCCGTGCTCGACATCATCTTCGGCGCCGTCTTTCTCATTCTGATGGTCGTCTTTTTCAGGACCGGCGGCCCCGAGATGATGCGAATGATGGAAGGCGGGGACCATGACCATGGTCCGCGCGGAAGCCATAGCTCTCGTGACCATGCACACCATCAACACAGTGGCCACTCGAAATGACCTTTCTTATAAGGAGATTCAAGATGAAAAGCCTTCTCGCTCTGCGCGCCGCGTCCATTTGCGCGGGCCTCGTATTGACCGTTGCGGCACATCCCGCCAGCGCGCAACAAGGCGCATCCATGCCGGGAATGAATATGTCCACTTCGGCGGATACTGGCTCAAGCCCGTCAACGCCAGCGTTCAAGGAAGCGGATGAAAAGATGATGAAAGAGATGAGCGCTCCCCCATACGATGGCAATACCGACAAGGACTTTGTGGCGCACATGATTCCCCATCATCAGGGCGCCATCGATATGGCGAAAGTGGAACTGAAGTACGGCAAGGACGCCGACATGAAGCGACTCGCCAGGAGCATCATCAAGGCACAAAATGAGGAAATTGCGTACATGAAGAAATGGCAGGCCAAGCACGCGGGCAAATGATGTTGTAATGGGCAGACAGACCGCTGACCCGCAGTGCGTGCAGCCGGTGACAGGCTGGAGTGGCAATGGACGACCGTGCTCGTCGCAAGGACCGAGGTAAAACGCTGACGGAGCAAACGACGTCGGCGATACGGGAGCGACTCGAAGGTCGGGGCGCGCGGGTGTTCCTGCCATTTTTCGGCCCGGCGGTGGTCGTCTCAATCGCCTACATGGACCCGGGGAACTTCGCGACGAACATTCAGGCTGGCGCGAAGTACGGCTATACGCTCCTCTGGGTCGTGCTGTTGGCGAATCTGATAGCCATGCTGTTTCAGGCGCTTTCAGCGAAGCTGGGGATAGTTACCGGACGAAACCTCGCTGAGCTCTGCCGCGAACACTTCCCGAAGCCCCTCGTCCTTCTCATGTGGGGCGTGAGCGAGGTGGCCGCGATGGCCACGGATTTGGCCGAGTTTCTGGGCGGAGCAATCGGACTGTCCCTGCTGTTCCACATGCCGTTGTTTGTCAGCATGGTTGTCACCGCTCTCGTGACCTATGCGCTTCTGTTGTTTGAGCGTGCCGGTTTCCGTCCACTCGAACTTGCAATTGGGGGACTGGTCGGTGTGATTGGCTTGTCTTACCTTGCCGAACTATTCATCGTACCGGTCGCCTGGCCAGCAGTCTTCATGCATACGTTTTCAGCGCATCTTCCGGATTCAGAAGCTCTCACGATTGCTGTCGGCATTATGGGCGCCACGGTCATGCCACATGCGTTGTTTCTCCATTCGGGGCTAACTCAAAGTCGCGTGCTCCCAAAGACAGAGGCCGAACGCACCACGCTGCTGGCATATTCGAACCTCGAGGTCGTCATCGCACTGACCACCGCCGGCCTTATCAATATGGCCATGGTCATCATGGCTTCCGGCGCATTCCACGCGGGTCATCCTGACGTCGCCGAAATCGAAACGGCATATCACACCCTGGTGCCTCTGTTGGGCATAGGGGCTGCGGGCATTTTTCTCTTGGCGCTAATTGCCTCTGGGATATCCAGTTCGGTCGTAGGCACGATGGCCGGCCAGATGATTATGCAGGGCTTCATTGGCTTTCGTATCCCGCTTTGGGTGCGAAGGGTCGTGACAATGGTGCCCAGTTTTGTCGTTGTTGGTTTCGGCGTGAACGCGACCAATGCGCTTGTCATCAGCCAGGTCGTGTTGAGTCTTGCCTTGCCGTTTCCGATGATGGCGCTGCTATGGTTCAGTTGTCGACAGGACATCATGGGCGCTCGCAAGAACCGCAGGTTCACTACCATATTGGCCACGGTAGCAGCCGCCATCGTCCTGTCTCTCAATGCGTTTTTACTGCTGCAAACGTTCGGGGTAGCGCTTCCTGGGTAATCGCGGCTTGAAATGCGTCGGACTACATGGGGACTGGAATGGAAGCGAGCGTCAGGGGACCGGAGAACTGATGATGTCTGGCGATTGCAGCCACGCATCGGCGAACACCGAAAAAGAACGGAAGACGCTTCGTATCGCGTTGGGGTTGGACGCCACCATGTTCGTAGTCGGCATGGCGGCCGGCCTTTGCGCCCAGCCAAGCGGATTGATGGCCGACGCGCTGGACATGCTCACCGACGCGACCGCGTACGGACTCGGGCTCATGGCGGTGACAAGGGGCCTGCGATTCAAGCAGTACTCCGCTCGCTGTACCGGCGCAACGCTCATGCTCCTGAGCGTCGGTATTGTCGCCGACGTGATTCGCCGATTTTTGTTCGGAAGCGGCCCGCTCGGTGCCGCAATGGTCGGGTTTTCCGTTTTGTCGCTCTGCGTCAACGTCACGGTCCTGCGGATGCTCGCGCAGTACCGGGAACGCGAAGTCCATCTGCGAGCTAGCTGGATATGTACGCGCGCAGACGTAGTGGCGAATTTCGGTGTTCTTGCGTCCGGCCTGGTGGTCCTCGCGACCGGATGGCGTTATACGGATTTGGCCGTTGGTCTTGTCATCAGCATACACGTAGCAAGGGAGGCCATCGAAATTTGGCAACAGGCCCGCAACTCTGGAGAACGCGATACCCCCATTGTCTAGGCACCGACAGCATCGCTGCTCCTTGCCCGGAATAAGACGTCCCTAACCCTACTCGATGGTCGCAACCAAAATGTGTTCTGCGCTATCATTTTGTGTTCGGGTCCGCGATTTTCCCCAACGGCGCGCGGCGACCAAGGTTGACCTTCAAAATATTGGAAGCGGGATAGTGAGAGAACGAGCCACGCTGATTTGCAAGCGCAACGGGCAATTCCTGTTTGTTCGTAGGGCCGAGGGCAGATGGGCGCTTCCGGGCGGAAAAATCAAGCAGGGAGAACCACCTGCAGACGCGGCTGCCCGTGAACTCCGGGAAGAGACCGGTCTCGTCGCGCAGGCAGTAACGTACCTGTTTCAATTTGGCGGCAAGGACAATCTGCATCACGTGTTCGAAGCAACGGTACTGGATTCAGATAGGCCGCACCCGCAAAATGAGATATCCGACTGCGAGTGGTATCCGTCCGAAGAAACGGACCGCCTGGCGACGAGCGTCGCGACGAGGGGCATTCTTGAGTGCCTGCGGTCATAACGTTGATGATGCCTCGAGTTACATAAGCCCGGCCATCGCTCCCTGCGCCTGAGGGTCGCCGAAGCCTCGCACAAAGCGAACTGGCCGCAGGGTGGGAAAAGGGGTTCGAGTAGCACGGAGATGCGGGATGCACAGCCAAGGAAACGCTATGGACGACAAGGAGCATTGGGAGGCCGTTTACCGTGCCAAAGCATCCGATGCGGTCAGTTGGTATCGTCCGCACCTGGATACTTCGTTGAGACTGATTGACGAGGCAGTGCCAGACCGGAACACAGCCATCATTGATGTGGGCGGAGGAGAATCGACGCTGGTCGATGATTTACTTCAGCGCGGATACCGAAACCTGACGGTGCTCGATATGTCCACTGTCGCTCTCGATGCGACGAAACAGCGTTTAGGTTCTATCGCCGGGCAGGTAACGTGGGTCGAATCCGACATTACGTTGGCCGACCTACCCGAGCATCGATACCACGTGTGGCATGACCGCGCCGTCTTCCACTTCTTGACGGAGTCATCGCAGCGAGACGCCTACATCCACCTGTTGACGAGAGCGCTCCGGCCAGATGGCCGCGTTGTGATTGCCACATTCGGGCCAATGGGACCAGTGAGGTGCAGCGGGCTCGACGTGAGGCGATACGATGCTCAGCAGCTTTCCGACGAATTCGGTGCAGGGTTCGAATTGGTAACAAGCACACTTGAAGACCACCACACGCCTGCTGGCGCCGCTCAGCAGTTTCTTTACTGCACCTTCCGGAAGCTGTGATTGCCGGGTCAACCCGAGCGCGCGTGGGCTTGGTTAGGCGCAGCGAGAGCCGGACTGCTGCATCGGCGGGCACTTGCTGGTGCCGTAGGAGCAATACACACAGCAATCCCCGGGTTTCGGCCTGAGCACAGTTTTGCAATAGGCGCATTCGTAAAAGCACACACAGGTGTCGGCCGGCATCGTCTCCTCTTTCCTATGCCCGCACTGCGGACATGTGATGGTGGAATTCAGCACGACAGAAGTCATCACTGCACCTGCTTAACGTGGGACGGATAACCGCCGGAGCAAGTTCACGGGGTACGGCACATTACGGGTCGCCCACAAATAGGGAGGACGTGCTTCTAGAAACGCGGTCCTGACTGGCGGTGCGGCCCGGCTTCATTTTGAATGATAACTCTGGTGATTCCCGCTTCACCTTACCTCGCGCCGGGCGGGCCATCAATCACCTGAGGGCGCCGGTGGTCGGTCATCCTCTTCCATCCTCGTGTTTCGTACGTGGGTACGAAAACACCCGACACCGTCCAGGTCCTGCCGTCGAAGTCACACACCGCAACGCGTGGCACTTCACTGCCATGGGTCAGGCGGGCGCTTGAGCGGGTTGCACCTCAACGGTGACATGCGACAGCCCGTTGAAGCGCTCGAGCACCGCATGATAGAAGCGCGAGTCTCGCTGGGGTTCACCCGTTGCCACCGACACCACGGCACTCATGTGACCTGGACCCACCCGCCATACGTGCAGGTCGACGACCTTGTCGCCACGGTCCTCGATGGCATGACGCACGTTCTCCGCCATACGTCGGTCGGAGTTCATGTCGAGCAGGATTGCGCCCGTGTCCCGCATCAAGCCGTACGACCAGTTTGCAATCACCAGCGCGCCGATGACACCAGCGAGCGGGTCCATCCACATCCATCCAAACGTGCGCGCAAGTACAAGGCCAATGATTGCGAGTACAGAGACCGCCGCATCAGCCATGACGTGAATGTAGGCCGACCGGATGTTGTGGTCGCGGGTCGCTGCCTCATGCGAGTCGTGGCAGTGTTCAGGTTCTTCGAACTCGATTTCGTGCTCGCCGTCCGGCATCCGCACGATGACCTTGAAGGCGTGCGGCTCAGGAATGTCTTCCTTCGATTCCAGATAGTCGCCACGGTCCGCTAGCGCGAATACCTGTTGCGTCCCATCGCGTCGCGCCGTCGTAACGCACACCGTTGCGGCGTCCGGTCGCGAACCCCCCGTGACCGGTGTAATGCGGAAGACGGGCGGCACCCCATCCTCGAAGATGGAAACGGCAAACACACCGGACGGCGCAAAAATGTTCCGCACCTCGTCTTCATGAGCATGGTCGTCGTGACCATGAGCGTGACCGTGTCCGTGACTATGACCGTGGTCGCCGCCGCTCAGCAGCCAAACGCTTGCCAGGTTGACCAGCAGGCCGACCACCGCGATGGGAATCGCTTCGCCGAAGTGAATGGGTACCGGCGACAGAAAACGCGACACCGCCTCGTAGCCAATCAGCACTGCAATCATGGCGAGTACGATGGCACTCGTGAACCCGGCGAGGTCACCAAGTTTGCCGGTACCGAACACGAAGCGGGAGTCGGTGGCGTGCTTGCGCGCGTATGTGTATGCGAGCGCCGCAATCAGCATCGCACCGGCATGTGTCGACATGTGCAGGCCGTCGGCAACGAGCGCGAGTGACCCGAACATGCTTCCGCCGATGATTTCAATCAGCATCATCGCGCTGCACAGCGCAATCACGGCCCACGTCTTTCGTTCGTTCTGTTCGTGACCAGCGCCAAGGAAGATGTGGTCGTGCCCCGCGCCAAACGCGGCGTCTTTGAATTCACTCATTTCCAACTCGCCTTACTTGAAATAGCTGTGAACAACTTCGATGAGCTGTTCGGTCGCGCTGTCACCTGGCTCCTCGCCGCTTTCCGCATCGACAAGGTGATTCCGGATGTGGTCCTCCAGTACGACGGCAAGAAGGCCGTTCATCGCTCCCCTGCAACTGGTAATCCGCTGCAGGATGTCGGAGCAGCCGTGCTCTTCCTCAAGCGCCCGTTCGATGGCTTCGACCTGCCCCTTGATACGGCGAACCCTATTAAGGAGCTTCTGTTTTTCCTGCACCGTATGACCCATCGCACCCTCCAGATACCCCACCGGGGTATATAATTGTCGAAGTCTACCATAGGGGGTGGGGCTATTGGGTGTTTACGCTAAATTCTCCGTACTCGCGGATTTCGCTAGATACTTCCCAAACCCGGTTAATGTTTGCAGCCGTCAATCCATGAACGCACGTCACAACGCCGCTTTCACCGCACTTCTAGCAGCCGCGCTATTCGGCGCGACGACTCCGCTCGCCAAGACGCTGCTTGGCACGCTGTCGCCTTTCATGGTCGCAGGCCTCTTTTACCTAGGAAGTGGCGTCGGTCTTGCCGTCGGAATTCTTGTTCAGCGCCTCCGCCGCACGACTGGAGAGCGCCAGAACGAAAGCCGGATTCAGGTCGCCGAAGTGCCTTGGCTTCTTGGGGCAATCGCAGCGGGCGGGGTGGCGGGACCTGCGCTGCTGATGCTCGGTCTCAGCACGACTCCCGCTGCAACCAGTTCCCTACTACTGAATCTTGAAGGCGTGTTCACGGCGGTGATTGCCTGGGTTGTGTTCCGCGAGAACGTCGACGTGCCGATATTTCTCGGGATGGTCGCGATAGTGGCAGGCGGCGGCGTCCTTTCGTGGCAGCCGGGCGACACGGCCGTGTCGCCCGGTGCACTGCTCGTCGTCGCAGCCTGCGTTGCCTGGGCAGTCGACAATAATTTGACGCGGAAGGTGTCGGCGAACGACGCGATGGTCATTGCATGTCTGAAAGGTCTTGTCGCCGGCTCAGTCAATCTGTGCATCGCACTGCTTCTCGGTGCGCATCTGCCGGGCGTCGGGAAGATGGCGGCTGCCATGCTCACCGGCTTCGCTGGCTACGGCGTGAGCCTGGTTCTTTTTGTCATCGCCCTGCGAAATCTCGGTACCGCCCGAACCGGCGCGTATTTTTCTGTCGCCCCAGTATTCGGCGTCGCGTTATCGCTTTTCCTCTGGCCAGAGGTGCCATCGCTGTCTTTCTGGATTGCGGCCATGCTCATGGCTTTGGGAATCTGGCTTCATATCCGTGAGCGGCATGAACATCCGCACACTCACGAGGTTCTGAGCCACAACCATCGGCATCGGCACGACGAGCACCATCAGCACACGCACGAGTTTGAGTGGGACGGTGAGGAGCCCCACACGCATCCTCATCAGCACGCGCCTGTTACTCACACACATGCGCACTTTCCCGACATCCATCACCGGCATATCCATTGACGCGCGAAAGACCGTAAAAGGCTATCTGGTCTTCTATTGACGTGCGGGAGCGTGAGTGGGCAGCATCGGCGACTGGTTCTGGAGAAAGGTCCCTCAAAAAGCAAGCAATCTCAGTGCGAGTCCGATGACACCGCATCCAAGCACGACGGGTATCACCCCGACCTTGAACCGGAACAGCGCAATACCAGCAGCCACACCTATAAGCAGCGAGGGCCATTCGAATCCGCCGTGCGTGCCATGTGGCCACAACACGTGAAGGGCAAAAAAACACAGCCAGGTTCACGATGACGCCAACCACAGCGGAAGTGATGGCTGTCAACGGCGCAGTAAATTTCAGATTTCCGTGGGTCGTTTCGATGAAGGGACCGCCGAGCAGAATGAACAGGAAAGACGGCAGGAACGTAAAGAACGTCACAACGATGGACGCGGCGATAGCAGAGGCCAATATTGCATCCGGTCCGAACACTGCCTTGGTCCAGCCGCCAACGAACCCGACAAAGGAAACCACCATGATGAGCGGTCCAGGCGTCGTCTCTCCGAGCGCCAGGCCATCTATCATCTGCGGTCCGGTCAACCAGTGGTAGTTATCGACGGCACCCTGGTAGACGTACGGCAACACCGCATACGCGCCCCCGAAAGTTAGCAGGGCGGCTTTGGTGAAGAACCAGGCCATTTGCGTAAGTGTTCCTGCCCAGCCGTAGGTGAGTGAAAGTGCCACGATGGCCGCGAGCCATATAAGCATGAAGGTCGCAAGCACGACCGTGAATCGCTTCCATGTGAAGAGCGCGTGTCGCGGAGTGGGCGTGTCGTCGTCAAGGAGTGCGGGACCAAACGCCTTTTCACCCGACTTGTGTCCTCCGCCGACCACGAATCTGGACGGAGCGTACTTACCGCCAAAGTGACCAATGACACCGGCCACCAGAACGATGAGAGGAAACGGGACATTGGCCACGAAGATGGCGAGGAATGCCGCCGCCGCAATTGCCCACAGCCACGCGTTCTTCAGTGCGCGAGAGCCAATCCTGTACGCGGCGAACACCACGATGGCCGTGACCGCCGGCTTGATGCCGTAAAGCACGCCTGCGACGGCCGGAACACTGCCGAAGGCCATGTAGACCCAAGACAGTCCTATCAGAATGAAAAGCGACGGAAGAACGAAAAATCCCCCGGCGATTATGCCGCCCCACGTGCGGTGCATCAGCCAACCGATGTATGTGGCCAACTGCTGCGCCTCCGGTCCGGGAAGGACCATGCAGTAGTTCAACGCGTGCAGGAACCGCTTCTCGGAAATCCAGCGTTTTCGCTCGACCAGGTCCTGATGCATGATGGCAATCTGCCCTGCCGGACCTCCGAAGCTGATAAAGCCTAGCTTGAGCCAGTACCAAAGCGCCTGGCCGAAGGTCACCGACTCGACCGCCTCAATGCGCTGATTGTTCATTTCGTTATCTGGTGCCAGTTGACTTTGTTGCACTTGAAACTCCGAATGCATCAGCTTGCGATTGAATGTTTAGCGGTGTGCCGATACTTCGGCGGCATCATCACAGACCGGTGTTGCAAATCTCGCGGGCGGTGTAACTGCGACGCCGGGTTTTCCATGGCGATTGGCAACGGACACTGAACGGAGAAAGCTACTGCGGGACCATTCAGAAGCCCCTTCACCTCCGTCGCCTGGCTGCTCCCTTTTCCACCGCTGCAAAATGCGCGAGCAGCGAGTCAAGCATCTGGCTCATTTCGTTCAGCAGTTCGTCATCGCTCAGGCCGCGCTGTGTGGCGCCTGTCATCACCGCCTCAAATCCGGCCGCCTCGGGAACGACGATGCCGCCGACATCGAGCGAGTGAACCATGCTTGCGAGTCCTGCCATACCCGGCTCTTCGTCGATACCAAAGCTGGCCGCTAAAACTTCAAAGGTCACGCGGTCATTAATGTGTGTGAATGTGGCGCCATCAAAATCAAAACCGACCGCGCCCGGGGGACAATCATCCGGAGAGGCGAGCCACTCGAAGCGGGCGTCGCGGTCGATGAACCGCCTGATGAGCCATGCACTTGCCACGCGGTCGACCCAGAGCCGCCGACGGGTCGCCCAAACTCGGCCCTGGTACTCCTCTGGCTTAAGACGGGTTATCGTGCCTTCCGTCTGATGGGGTTCCCCAGGGGACAGCACCGCATCGGTAGCGGCGACGAAGTCTTGCCAGGCTGACTGGGCACGGACCGTGGCTTCGTTCGGGAAGAAATCGATGCCCGAAAGCGCTTCAAACTCCTTTCGCGTTTTTCGCAGGACCTTGGTGATGTCCGCAGGCGCAAGGCTCGCGAGCGACTTCCGGCTTTCGTCGAGTGAGCGCCGCAGCGTCGCATATTCGTCGGCTCTGTCGAACAGCCCCCGGAATTCCTGCTCCTGCACCGCATCGCGGCTTGGGAACCGCATCAGATAGGCAGTGCCCCCCGCCTGGCTAATACCCTCGCACATTTCTCCCATCTCGCCGCCCGCGCCTTCTCCGTCCGGAAGCAGATACACCCCGTCCCGCAAGACAGCGCAGCCTTTGGTTTTCAAGGCGCGCCAATAGCGCATGCGCGCGGTTGCGTTGTCGGTCGGGAGCGTGAGCACGAGGAGCAGCCAGTCGGTAATTTCGTTCATGTTACGTAACCTACATCAAAGTTACGCACGCTACAAATTATTTTTGCTTTGTGGGCGATTCAGGCCTACGATTCGTCGCAGGAGCAGGTGACTCACAGTTCGCGCCGCGCCAATCTGGGGCCTTCAAAATGGCCCTTTGGTCGGCGGATGTGGCGCTGCAGCCGAGAGAGGCGTCTCTCGCAAACTAAGGGAGAAGCATGTGGCGACCCGAAGAGATTTTCTACACAAGACAACTGCAGTAGGCGCGGGCCTGGTTCTGGCCTCCGCCGATGCGCTGCAGGCAGCTGAGGAAACTGCGTACAGTGACAAGCTCGTAGACGCGGACGGTAAATATTCGGCAGCGCCACTACCATTTGCATACGACGCACTCGAGCCGATTATTGACGCCCGAACCGTCGAAGTTCACTACAACTTCCATCACAAGCCAGCAGCGGTCGCTGCCAACAAGGCGGAAGAGGCGCTTGCGAAGGCACGCGATTCGAACGACTTTGCATTGGCGAAGTTCTACGAGAAAGAGTTGGCGTTCCAGCTCTCGAGCCACATCCTGCACACGATTTATTGGACCAGCATCTCGGGCAAAGGCGCCGAACCTAAAGGTGAACTTGCGAAGGCAATCGACAAGAACTTCGGTTCGTACGCCAGGTTCAAGGCTCAGCTGTTCGCGGCGACGCTAGCGGTAGAAGCGTCTGGCTGGGGCGTTGTCGGATACCATCCAACAACCGGGAAGCTGATGGTCTTGCAGTGTGAAAATCATCAGAAGCTGACAGCGTGGGGTATTCAACCCATCCTTGTTCTCGACGTCTTCGAACACGCGTACTACCTGAGGTACCAGAACAAGCGCAATGAGTATCTCACCCAGCTCTTCACGCTATTGAACTGGGAAAATGCTGCGCAACGGTTCAGTGCCGCACAGCCGACGCGGAGGCTGACATGAAATGGGTCACGCGTGAACGCCCGAAAATCGACCGTATAGCCTGCCCATGGCTAATTGCCCGATTCATCGATGAGTCGCCGGAGTTTCTATTCGTGCCAACAGACCAGGTGCCGGTAGTCGCCGAGCGTGAAGGTGCGATACCGTTCGACGTTCCTGGAGTAAAATTCTCACACGTTGGCGAACATTGCAGCTTCGATACTTTCCTCGTGGAATATCAGTTGACGGACCCGGCTCTGGCCACGCTTGCAGTCATCGTACGCGGAGCCGATACGGCCCGGCTCGACCTGGCTGCGCAAGCACCAGGGTTGCTGGCTCTATCACTGGGTCTATCGCGAATCTTTGCAGATGACCATGAGATGCTTTCGCATGGCATGGTCATGTATGACGCGCTCTATGCGTGGTGTCGCGACTGTCAGAGCGAAACACACGGCTGGCCACCGGCGACCTGATTGCGGCACGTCCAACGACGAAATCCACGGCGTCGAACATGACATTCCCACGTCCAGTATTCGCCGGCATCGCTCTGGCAACCGCTGTTCTCGCGTCAACCGCCAGCGGCACTTCGTTAGTCGAAGCAACGGCTGCGCCCCCTACGTTACCTCTGGAAATAATTGACGACGTGCCACTTGGCGGCGCTACAACACGCTTCGACTATGAGAGCTACGACGCTGACCGGCATCTGCTTTTCATCGCTCATCTTGGAGACAGCGAAGTCGTTGTCTTCAACACCCAAACCTCCCGGGTCGTTGGGCGTGTTCCGAATGTCTCATCTGTTCACGGCGTGCTTGCGATTCCGCAACTCGGGCGTGTGTACGCTACCGCCACGGGCGCGAATGAAGTAGTTGCCATTGACATCGCGACGCTTACCGTATCTGCACGCGTCCCGACCGGTGCGTACCCCGACGGCATGGCTTACGCGCCGGAGGAACACAAGCTCTATGTGTCGGACAAAAACGGCGGCACAACGACGGTCGTCGACGTTAGTTCGAATCGGCGCATTTCGACGATTAGTCTAGGCGGCGAGGTCGGAAACGCACAATACGACCCGGCCTCGAAGCACGTCTTCCTCAACGACCAGACGCACAGAGAACTGGTTGAAGTGAACCCGGCGACGGACCAAATCGTCGGTCGCGTTGTGTTGCCCGAAGCGAAAGGAAACCATGGGCTTCTAATTTCCGCTGCGCAGCACCTCGCCTTTGTGGCGTGCGAAGACAACGCCAGGCTCATCGTGGTCGATTTGCGCCTCAGACGCGTCGTATCGTCCTTCGCGGTAGGCAAGGACCCCGACGTTCTAGCATATGATGACCAGCTGGGACTGCTATACGTCGCGGCGGAATCCGGCGTTCTATCCATGTTCCAGGTTACGGACAAGACAGTATCGAAAGTGGGCGATGGCTTCGTCGGCCCCAATGCGCATGTCGTGGCGATAGCCCCTGACACGCACCGCTCCTACTTTCCACTGAAAGATGCAGGCGGAAAGACGGTGCTACGAGTCTTTAAAGTGGCCCGATAGAGCGGCGCGCCGGATTTTGGTCAACCGCACCGCCCCGTCTATGGAGTGCGCAGAGCCTGCACAGGTGGAGCACGTCGATAGGGATGCCGGGAACCTGTGCGCACAGCCCGCGAAGGTTCCTAATCGGCAGTAACCCAGACTATCACAGCGTATGTCGCGACAACGGCAAGGACTGCAATCGAAAGCAACACTAAGGTGATTGTTATGAGCAACTTGCGCATGTCCACTCCTGCTGACGAGGGACGTGTAAGCAACAGGCGCGCTTCGCGACGAACCGCGCGCGGCACGTTCGGAGCGTCAAAGCACGTCGCGTCTGACACCCGTTGCCGATTTCCTGCCTAACGCACTCGCACGACGTGCACAGGCATCCCTATAGCCAATACCCTGCACCTGACCCCTCACCTGAACCGGTCGGGTCTCGAGCGGCTCGTCCTTATCATGAGATTCCATGCGCGTACTCCCGTTGCATAGCGACGCACCTGCGAGTGCGGTTCAATGAAGCGGCTCGGCCGCAATCGCATGCTTACGCATTTTCTCCCACAGGCTCTTCCTTGAAATGCCGAGGGCGTGGGCTGTCTCGGAAATGTGGCCCTGGTGCTGCAGCAGTGCGGCGCGAATGAACGCGTTTTCGCATGCGGTCATGTAGCCGTCGAGTGGAGTATCCATATCCAGCGCTGCTACAGCCTGAGACCCGTCCTCCTCGAAGATGTCGGACGAAAAAAGCATGTTGCGGGAACACACGATGCATGCTCGCTCAAGGCGATTCTGCAACTCTCGAACGTTCCCGGGCCATCCATATGTCGCCAATCGCGCTTCGGCCGATGGATGAAACAGTTTCGTTGGTTCACCAAGCCGGCCCGCAATGTCGCGTACGAAACGATGGGCAAGCCAGAGGACATCGTCGGGCCTGTCGCGAAGTGCCGGGACGCGTAGCTGCAGGATGTTGATGCGGTAAAACAGGTCTTCTCGAAACTTCCCGACCCGGACCAGTTCCGCGAGGTCCCGATTCGTTGCGCAGACCAGCCAAAAGGTGGTTGCGAACCCTCTCTCACCCCCGACTCTCGTGACGTGTCGCTCCTGCAGCGCCCGCAGCAACTTCACCTGCATCGACAGAGGCAAGTCGCCTATTTCATCGAGAAAGAGCGTGCCACCCTCGGCCTGTTCGAAGTACCCCTTCTTCTGCCGCTCCGCGCCAGTGAAGGCTCCTCTCTCGTGGCCAAAAAATTCGGATTCGAGAAGCGTCTCCGGAACGGCACCACAGTTGACTGCGACAAACGGAAATGCGTCGCCGGGCGCATGTCGATGAATGAACCGAGCGAGCACTTCCTTGCCGACACCCGATTCGCCGGTAATCAGAATCGATTTGGCTCGACCTGCGACTCTCGGCACCAGTTCGGCAAGGCGCCGCATCGCTTCGGACACGCCTAGCTCGCTCTGCGCCGGCATGGCCCGGTCAGGTATACTCGTCCCGGTGAGAAGTCTGACCTTGTCGACCAGCGCACCAATGTCGAACGGCTTCGTGATGTAGTCTGCCGCGCCGCTTTTGAGAAGAGCAACTGCCGTATCGACTGACGCGTAGGCCGTGATGAAAACAAATGGCGGCACGGAGCCGTGCGCGGCCACCGAACGCGAAAACAGGTCCTCGCCTGAAATGTCGGGCAGCCGAATATCGCTGATGACGGCCTGATAAGGGCGATTCTGCATAGCACCGAACGCCGATTCACCATCGGTATGCCAGTCCACATCGAACCCTTCCAGGCGGAAGCGGTCAGCCAGGGACTCGCCCATGATGGGGTCGTCTTCGACAACACAGATGAGCGTGGTCGACATGATGCTCTCCTGTTTCACGGAGAAGTAACCGGCAACAGCACGGCAAAGTATGTCCTTCCCGGTGCACTGTCCACTGAAATTGTGCCACCTAGCTGCGTAACGATTTGATAGCTCACCCACAATCCGAGGCTGTGCGACCGCCGACCCTCGGCCATGGCAACCGACCCAAACGGTTCGAACAGGTGCTCCATGGCAACACCCGATATGTGCTGACCGGTGTTCGATACCGTTATTTGCAGCCCAATTCCGTTGACAGCAACCAGGCAGTCAACGCGTCCCCCAACTTCCACTGCCTTCACGGCGTTCAGCAGCAGGTTGAGCACAAGCTGGCGCACGAGGTGTGCGGGTAATGCTATCGCCTCGTCCAGCTCAATGTCCCAATGAAACGCTGCCTGCTTAGCCTGTATCTGCGGTGCTATCAGCAGCTTTAAATCCTGCCAGTCCGACAGACTCATCGCCGGTGAGTCCAGTCGCGCTTCAAATAGCAACGCGCCGACAGTCGCGCGGATTTGGCCGAGACCGCGCTCGAGCAGCCCCAGCGTCTTCTTTGTTTGAGCATCGGGCTCACCGTGAGTGTTGAGCGTGTCAATGGCGTTTAGCATACCGCCGAGCGGATTGTTGATTTCGTGTGCGATGCCGGCTGCGACCTGGCCTACGGCCGCGAGTCTCTCGGAGACGACAACTTCCCGCTCCAAATCCTGTTTTTGCGCCAGTTCTGCGAGCATGGTCCGAAACTGCTGTTCCAGTTGACCTATTTCGTCGTTTCCTTGCGCTGTGATACCCGCGCCAACTTTTTCAGGGTGCTCTTTTCCAATTCGCCCCATGGCGGCCGTGAGGCGAAGGAGCGGTTTCGCCATCCGGTCGCCCCACACCCAGCCTAACGGTATCAGTAGCAACAAAGCTGGCACCGTGGCTACGGCGAGCTTGAGCAGCGTCGACCGCACGCGGCCGTAGAAGGTATTGGCGTCATAGACCAGCACAACATAGCCGAGGCGGCTCCCGTCGTCGGAATTCACCGGCATGCCGGCGGTCACGTCGCGGCTCGCGAGTAATCCCGGGAAATCGAAGAAGAACGGGTCACCGGAGCCGCCCAGATGGGCGATGACCGTACCGAACTGGGCAGGAAGCTGGGCGACCGGCCGCTGGACGGGTTCCTTCCGGGGAGAGGTTGACGCGTACACGCGACTCCTGGCATCAAAGAGAACGATTTCCTTCAGCGGATTCGAGGGTTCCCTGACCGTCACTGGAGTCCGAATCACTTCGAATGCACGCCACAGGTCGTCCTTGACCATCGGGTCGCGAACCGACAGTGTGAGAACACGGCATAGATTCTGGGCGCTACTTTCGAGGTCATTTCTGGCATCGGACACCGCGACGCTTACAAGCGCGAAGGTCACGAGTATTTCCGTCAACAGGATGACTGCGCTCAGCGCGAGCGGAATCTTGTAGCGGTAGCTGAGATGGGACAGCATCTGCGCGGCCCTAAACCGGCCCGGAGTTCAAAATCGCAACGAGGCGGCGGATACCGTCGAATACCTTGTCGTCGTCAGGCACGAAGCCGTCGAGGTTCAATCGCTGCAACACATCCCGACCTTCGGGATGGTCTTTCATTCCGAGCAACGCACTCTGGATGCGAAGAAACGATTCGTCGTCGAGCGAATGGCGAGCCACAATCGGCGGAAAACCATATTGCGGGGAGCGCCACGCCACCCGTA
>NZ_JAQQEU010000046.1:0-57286 GCF_046026895.1 Paraburkholderia sediminicola | reverse complement strand
GAGGCCATGCGGGTGGCGCGATGCGCGTTGTGAGACGGGAAAGGGTCAATGATAGCGCCAACGGTGGGCGCGCTGGCCTTCCGCTGATCCGCGAAAGCCGTGCCCCAGAGGGCTGCCCGACCGTTCGGTCAGTCAATTCTCCGCATGCGCGCCGCAAGGCGATTCCACGCGAAAACGTGCAAAGCCCCGTCACAGCTCCGATTGCAGCCATCAACGCGGGGCGGAATGATGCGGTAGAATTCCGTTTTGGAATAAGGATCGGAAGATGCACTGGCAGCCTCGGATCGCCCACTTGATGCCCGTCCCGCGTGAGTCTTGTCCCGCGGCGGAGCGTCACGTCCGCCACGCACGATCGTGTAGTTATATCTGAGCGCCGCGAAGCGACCGACGTGGGTAGGCCGTCTGGTGTGCTTCGCTCCCTAGAAGATTTCCAGGCATTGCGCCCCACGCGCACCGTCAGCCGACGCCTCATTAAAAAGCGCGCGCGGTTGACCTACAGAGTCGTCCAACATGAACGCACCTCAAGTTTTCGATCCGAACGGGGCCGCCGCTGCGGTGGCCGCCGATCCCGAAGCGCGTCTGCGCGAAATTCCCTATAACTACACGTCGTTTTCCGACCGGGAAATCGTCATTCGCCTGCTGGGCAACGACGCGTGGTCGGTGCTCGCCGAACTGCGCGCGGAACGCCGCACCGGCCGCTCGGCGCGGATGCTGTACGAAGTGCTCGGCGATATCTGGGTGGTGCGCCGCAATCCGTACCTGCAGGACGATCTGCTCGACAATCCGAAGCGTCGCGCGCTGCTGATCGAAGCGCTGCATCACCGTCTGTCCGAGATCGAGAAGCGCCGCCGCGCCGATCTGGTCGAACATGGCGACGAAGCGGGCGTGGACCGTGCCGCCCGCGTCGAAATCCTGGTGCAGGCCGCGCGCCGCGCGGTCGACGAGTTCGCGAGCGAATTCCAGAAGACCTACGATCTGCGCCGCCGCGCGACCAAGGTGCTGGGCAAGGTCACGGAAAAGGACAACATCAAGTTCGACGGGTTGTCGCGCGTGTCCCACGTGACCGACGCCACCGACTGGCGCGTCGAATACCCGTTTGTCGTGCTCACGCCGGACACCGAGGCCGAAATCGCCGGCATGATCAAGGCGTGTTTCGAACTGGGTCTGACCGTGATTCCGCGCGGCGGCGGCACCGGCTATACGGGCGGCGCGGTGCCGCTCACGCCGTTCTCGGCCGTCATCAATACCGAAAAACTCGAACAGCTCGGCGCGGTCGAGATGACCGAACTGCCGGGCGTCGATCGCAAGGTCGCAACGATTTTCTCCGGCGCGGGCGTCGTCACGCGCCGCGTCACCGAAGCGGCGGAGCAGGCCGGCTTCGTGTTCGCAGTCGACCCGACCTCGCTGGATGCTTCCTGCGTCGGCGGCAACGTCGCGATGAACGCGGGCGGCAAGAAGGCCGTGTTGTGGGGCACGGCGCTCGACAACCTCGCGTGGTGGCGCATGGTCGACCCGGAAGGCAACTGGCTCGAAGTCACGCGCCTCGACCACAACATGGGCAAGATTCACGACATCGAAGTCGCGCGTTTCGAGCTCAAGTGGTTCGACGGCAACTACGCCCCGGGCGAAAAACTATTGCGCACCGAATCGCTCGACATCAAGGGCCGCGTGTTCCGCAAGGAAGGTCTCGGCAAGGACGTCACCGACAAATTCCTCGCCGGCCTGCCGGGCGTGCAGAAGGAAGGCTGCGACGGGCTGATCACGTCCGCGCGCTGGGTGCTGCACAAGATGCCCGCGCACACGCGCACCGTCTGCCTCGAATTTTTTGGCCAGGCGCGCGAGGCGATTCCGAGCATCGTCGAAATCAAGGACTATCTGTTCGAGACGTCGCGTCAGGGCGGCGCGATTCTCGCGGGCCTCGAACATCTGGACGAGCGCTATCTGCGCGCGGTCGGCTACGCGACCAAGAGCAAGCGCAACGCGTTTCCGAAGATGGTGCTGATCGGCGACATCGTCGGCAATGACGCGGACGCGGTCGCGCAGGCCACCTCGGAAGTCGTGCGGATGGCCAACGGCAAGAGCGGCGAAGGCTTCGTCGCGGTCAACGCCGAGGCGCGCAAGCGGTTCTGGCTCGACCGGAGCCGCACCGCGGCGATCGCCAAGCACACCAACGCGTTCAAGATCAACGAAGACGTGGTGATCCCGCTCGACCGCATGGGCGAGTACACGGACGGCATCGAGCGGATCAACATCGAGCTGTCGATCAAGAACAAGCTGCAACTGGTAGACGCGCTCGAAGCGTTCTTCAAGGGCGGCAAGCTGCCGCTCGGCAAGAGCGACGACGCCAACGAAATCCCCAGCGCCGAGCTGCTCGAAGACCGCGTGCAACAGGCGCTCGATCTGCTCGCGCGCGTGCGCACGCGCTGGGAATTCCTGCGCGACAAGCTCGACCTGTCGGTGCGCGAAGCGCAGCACTATCTGGTCGGCCTCGGCTACGAAGCGCTGGCGGAGAAGTTCGCCGACCGCGCCGACCAGCAACCCGACGCGACCGTGTTCCACATCACGCAGGACCGCACGATCCGCGTGTCGTGGAAGCAGGAAATCCGCGCTGAATTGCGGCAGATTTTCAACGGCGGCGAGTTCAAGCCGATCCTCGAAGAAGCCCAGGCGATCCACAAGCAGGTGCTGCGCGGCCGCGTGTTCGTCGCGCTGCACATGCACGCGGGCGACGGCAACGTGCACACGAACCTGCCGGTCAACTCCGACAACTACGAGATGCTGCAGGACGCGCACACCGCGGTCGCGCGCATCATGAAGCTGGCGCGTTCGCTCGACGGCGTGATTTCCGGCGAGCACGGCATCGGCATCACCAAGCTCGAATTCCTGACCGACGAAGAGATCGGCGAATTCCGCGCGTACAAGCAGCGCGTCGATCCGCATGGCCGCTTCAACGCGGGCAAGCTGCTCGAAGGCGCGGACCTGCGCAACGCGTACACGCCCAGCTTCGGCCTGATGGGCTACGAATCGCTGATCATGCAGCAGTCCGACATCGGCGCGATTTCCGAGTCGATCAAGGACTGTTTGCGTTGCGGCAAGTGCAAGCCGGTCTGCGCGACCCACGTGCCGCGCGCCAACCTGCTGTACAGCCCGCGCAACAAGATTCTCGCCACCTCGCTGCTGGTGGAGGCGTTCCTGTACGAAGAGCAGACGCGCCGCGGCGTGTCGATCAAGCATTGGGACGAGTTCAACGACGTCGCCGATCACTGCACCGTGTGCCACAAGTGCGTGACGCCGTGCCCGGTGAAGATCGACTTCGGCGACGTCACAATGAACATGCGCAACCTGCTGCGCAAGTTGGGCAAGAAGAAGTTCAACCCGGGCAACGCGGCGGGCATGTTCTTCCTGAACGCCACCAATCCGCAGACCATCAAGCTCGCGCGCACCGCGATGATGGGTGTCGGCTACAAGGCGCAGCGTCTCGGCAACGAGGTGCTGAAGAAGTTCGCGAAGAAGCAGACCGCGCATCCGCCGGCCACGGTCGGCAAGCCGGTGGTCACGCAGCAGGTGATCCACTTCATGAACAAGAAGATGCCGGGCAACCTGCCGAAGAAAACCGCGCGCGCGTTGCTCGATATCGAAGACAACAAGATCGTGCCGATCATCCGCAATCCGAAGACGACCACCGCCGATACGGAAGCGGTGTTCTACTTCCCGGGCTGCGGCTCCGAGCGGCTCTTCTCGCAGGTCGGTCTGGCGACTCAGGCGATGCTGTGGGAAGCGGGCGTGCAAACCGTGCTGCCGCCGGGCTACCTGTGCTGCGGCTATCCGCAGCGCGGCTCGGGCCAGTTCGACAAGGCCGAGCAGATCGTCACGGATAACCGCGTGCTGTTCCACCGCGTCGCCAATACGCTGAACTATCTCGACATCAAGACGGTGGTGGTGTCGTGCGGCACCTGCTATGACCAGCTCGCCGGCTATGAATTCGAGAAGATCTTCCCCGGCTGCCGGATCATCGACATCCACGAGTACCTGCTGGAAAAGGGCATCAAGCTCGACGGCGTGAACGGCGTGCGCTACATGTACCACGACCCGTGCCACTCGCCGATCAAGACGATGGACCCGGTCAAGCTCGTCAATCAGCTGATGGGTTCGGAGAAAGACGGCTACAAGATCGAGAAGAACGATCGTTGCTGTGGCGAATCAGGCACGCTCGCGGTGACGCGTCCCGACATTTCGACACAAGTCCGTTTCCGCAAGGAAGAAGAGATTCGCAAGGGCGCGGCCAAGCTGCGCGGCATTCCGCTCGTGGCGGAAGCCGGCGCGAACGCAATCAATCCGGCCAATGCCTCGGCCGGCGCGGCGGGCGCGCCCAACGGCTCCGTGCTCAAGGCCGGCGACGGCCCGCAGCCGAACGGCGCCACCGAGGTGAAGATCCTGACGAGCTGCCCGTCCTGCCTGCAAGGGCTGTCACGCTACAACGAGGACGCGAACACCGAGGCGGACTACATCGTCGTCGAGATGGCGCGCCACGTGCTGGGCGAAGAATGGATGGCGGACTACGTCCAACGGGCGAACAATGGCGGAATCGAGCGCGTGCTGGTTTAATGGCACGACTGACGATTTTTGCCTGAGGACGACGATGGACTGCGTTTTTTGCCGTGAAGATGGCGGCGATGTGCTGTGGCAGGACGACGCCTTGCGTGTCGTCCTCGCCGACGAACACGACTACCCGGGCTTTTGCCGGGTGATCTGGAACAGGCACGTCGCCGAGTTTTCCGATCTCGCCGCCGACGAGCGCGATCGCGTGATGAAGGCCGTGTATGCGGTCGAGCGTGCGATCCGGCGCATCATGCATCCGGTCAAGGTGAATCTGGCGAGCCTCGGCAACCAGGTGCCGCACGTGCACTGGCACGTGATTCCGCGTTTTTCGAACGACGCTCATTTTCCGCTGCCCATCTGGGCGCCGCGCCAGCGCACGGTGTCCGAAGCGATGCTGTCGTCGCGCCGCGCGCAAGCCACGTTGCTGCGCGAAGCGGTGCGGCAGGAAATCGAACAAGCTCCTACTCCTAGCTGAGCGCCCTCTAACCTGTCGCTTCGCGCCAGGCCCCGAACGGGGCGACACCCTAGAGCGGCCCGGCGTTTCCTTATGAGGCCATCATGAGCGGATTGACCCCTGAGACCCCGGTGCCCACCGGCGTGGTTGTGCATTCAAAATCGCGCGTGCTCGAATTGCAGTACGCAAGCGGCGAATCATATCGCTTGCCGTTCGAACTGCTGCGCGTGTATTCGCCGTCAGCGGAAGTGCAGGGCCACGGCCCCGGCCAGGAAACCCTGCAGACCGGCAAACGCGACGTGACGATCACGATGGTCGAAGGCGTCGGCAACTATGCGCTGCAGCCCACTTTCTCCGACGGGCATGCCACCGGCATCTATTCGTGGGACCTGCTGTACGACATGGCGGTGCGCCAGGATGAACTCTGGCGCGACTATCTCGCCAAACTGCAAGCGGCCGGCGTCGACCGCGATACCCCCATGGTGCCATCCGGCGCTGCGCACGGGCACTGTCACTGATACGATTCGCCCCGATCGCCGCACCGATGCGGCTCCATATTTCAGAATACGCGAAAGGACGAGCGCGATGAGCAAAACCCACTTCGGCTTTCAATCGGTCGACGAACAGGAAAAAGCGCAGAAGGTGGCGGGTGTGTTCCACTCGGTTGCCGCCAACTACGACTTGATGAACGACCTGATGTCGGGCGGGTTGCACCGGGCGTGGAAGATGTTCACGATCGCCCAGGCGAACGTGCGGCCGGGCTACAAGGTGCTCGACATCGCGGGCGGCACGGGCGACCTGTCGAAGGCCTTCGCGAAACAGGCGGGGGAGAGCGGCGAAGTCTGGCACACCGACATCAACGAATCGATGCTGCGCGTGGGCCGCGACCGTTTGCTGGACAAAGGCGTCATCACCCCGGCGCTGCTCTGCGATGCGGAGAAAATTCCGTTTCCGGACAATTACTTCGACGTGGTCACCGTGGCATTCGGCTTGCGCAACATGACGCATAAAGACGTCGCGCTGGCGGAAATGCGGCGCGTGCTGAAACCGGCGGGCCGGCTGCTCGTGCTGGAATTTTCGAAGGTATGGGATCCGCTCAAGAAGGTCTACGATGTGTATTCGTTCAAGGTATTGCCGTGGCTTGGCGAACGCTTTGCGAAAGACGCCGAGAGCTATCAGTACCTGGCGGAATCGATCCGTATGCATCCGGATCAGGAAACTTTGAAAGCAATGATGGAACAAGCAGGCCTGGACGGCGTCAAATATTACAATTTGTCAGCTGGCGTGGTAGCTTTACATGTGGGGACCAAATACTAGGGCCCCTACCCCATCGTTTTTTAAAGGAAAGTACGAAAATGTCCGATTCAGGTGTGTTATCTCCCCGTAGGGTTGGGCGATCGCTGGTGAGAAGAATCGGACTGATCGCGATGGTCGGTCTGATCATGGCCGGCTCTCTCGCCTCGCTCGACGCGGAAGCTCGCCGCATGGGCGGTGGCCGTAGTTTCGGCCGTCAGTCGAACACTGTGCAGCAGCAAAATCAGGCGACGCCGTCGCAACCCTCCCAAAGCAATCAGGCGATGCAGCAGCGCGCGCAACCGGCGCCCGCGCCGACACCGGCCGCGCCTAACCGCAACCGCTGGCTCGGCCCGATCGCCGGCCTGGCCGCCGGTCTCGGCATCGCGGCCTTGCTGTCGCACTTCGGCATGGGCGAGGCGTTCGCCGGCATGATGGCTAACGTGATCATCATCGCGTTGATCGCGATGGTCGTCATCTGGCTGATCCGCCGCTTCACGGGCCGCAAGCGCGATGCGGCGCAACCTGCGTATGCGGGCGCTTCGCCGTCGCTGAACGCCGGCAGCTCCGGCTACGTGCAGGAACCTCGCTACAGCGCGCCGCCCACCGGCTCCTATCTGGAACCGCAGGGCAACCCGCTGAGCACGCCGTCCATCAACCCCGCGCCAGTGGTGCCGGCCGGCTTCGATTCGGAAGCGTTCCTGCGTAATGCCAAGGTGTATTTCGTGCGCCTGCAAGCCGCATGGGACATGGGCAACGTCGAAGACATCCGCGAATTCACCACGCCGGAAATGTTCGCCGAAGTGCGGGTCGATCTCGCTTCGCGCGGCACGGAGTCCAATCAGACCGACGTGGTGCAATTGAACGCCGAACTGCTGGGCGTCGAAGAGCGCGCGACCGAATACTTCGCGAGCGTGCGCTTCTCTGGCCTGATTCGCGAAGCGCCGGGCGCGGCGGCCGAGCCGTTCGTCGAGGTCTGGAATCTGTCGAAGGGGAATCGCGCCGGCGAAGGCTGGTTGCTTGCCGGTATCCAGCAGGTGGCGCAGCACTGAGCAAGTAGCGGCGTCGAGCCGGGACAAAGCCGCGCGGGCCGCGCTCCAGCCGGTGCGAGTTGTGCTGATTTTGCGCATATCGTTGGCCGTTCGGCATAGCGGGCCACGAAGCGAACGGACGTTACAATAGGAACCCGCGCGAGCACCTCGTTCGCGCGGGTTTTTTCTTGCCACTTTCGATGACCCTCGCCGCCAAGCCCTTCGCCGCTGCTGTCAATCATCTGCTCGCCCGCGAATCGTGGGCTCGTGGGCGCCTCGCTCCTTACGCGGGCAAGACCGCCCGTCTTTCATGTCCACCGGTCGACCTGACGCTACTGGTGCAACCGGACGGCTATCTGACCGCGGTCAGCGAAACCGAAACGCACCAGTTCGACGTGACCGTCTCGGTCCCGTCCGACGCGCTGCCGGCCTTCATGCAAGGCGGCCAGGCCGCCGTCATGAAGCATGTGAAGATCGAAGGCGACGCCGAGTTTGCCACCGTGATCGCGAAGCTTGCCGAGCATCTGCGCTGGGAGCCGGAGGAAGATCTGGCGAAGCTGATCGGCGACGGGCCGGCCTGGCGTGTGGCGTCGGTCGTGCGGACGGTCGGCGAGCATGTGCAGCGCACCGGCCGCAATCTGCTCGACACGGCCGCCGAATATTTGCTCGACGAGAATCCGCAACTGGTGCGCCGCGCCGCGCTAGCGGATTTCAACGTCGAACTGGCGCGCGCGCGCGACGCTCTGGCGCGCGTTGAAAAACGCATCGAGCGTCTTGAACAGAAGGTCGAAGCCCGCGGCGCCAATGCGCCGGGCGGCGCCGCCACGTCGCGCGGCACGCGCTAGTCACCGGGCACAACTATGCGTTTTCTGCGTTTCTTCAAGATTTTTTTCACGGTCATCCGGTTCGGTCTCGATGAAATGATGCTGAGCCGCATCAATGACCGGCGCGTGCGTCTGCTGTTGCGTATCACCACGATCGGCCGCAAGTTCGACGCGCCCCCGGGCGTGCGCCTGCGGCTCGCGCTCGAAAGTCTCGGGCCGATCTTCGTCAAGTTCGGCCAGGTGCTGTCCACCCGGCGCGATCTGCTGCCGGTCGACATCGCCAACGAACTGGCGAAGCTCCAGGATCAGGTGCCGCCGTTCGACTCGGCGGTCGCGATCGGGATCGTCGAGAAGTCGCTCGGCGCACCGGTCGATGTGCTGTTCGACGATTTCGAACGGGTGCCGGTGGCGAGCGCGTCGATTGCCCAGGTGCACTTCGCGAAAGTGAAGGCCGGGCAGCACGCCGGCAAGGCCGTCGCGGTGAAAGTGCTGCGCCCGAACATGCTGCCGGTGATCGACTCCGATCTCGCGCTGCTGCGCGACATCGCCGTGTGGGCGGAGCGCCTGTGGGCCGATGGCAAGCGCCTGAAGCCGCGCGAGGTGGTCGCCGAGTTCGACAAGTACCTGCACGACGAACTCGACCTGATGCGCGAGGCGGCCAACGGAAGTCAGCTGCGGCGCAACTTCGCCGGGCTCGATCTGCTGATGGTGCCGGAAATGTACTGGGAGTTCTGCACGCCCACGGTGCTGGTGATGGAGCGCATGGTCGGCGTGCCGATCAGCCAGGTCGAGACGCTGCGGGCGGCCGGCGTCGACATTCCGAAGCTGGCGCGCGAAGGTGTCGAGATTTTCTTTACCCAGGTGTTCCGCGACGGCTTTTTCCACGCCGACATGCACCCGGGCAACATTCAGGTGAGTCTCGATCCGGCACACTTCGGCCGCTATATCGCGCTGGACTTCGGCATCATCGGCGCGCTGTCGGACTTCGATAAGAACTATCTCGCGCAGAACTTCCTCGCGTTCTTCAAGCGCGACTACCACCGCGTCGCCACGCTGCATCTGGAGTCAGGCTGGGTGCCGCCGACTACTCGGGTCGAAGAACTCGAAAGCGCGATCCGTGCGGTCTGCGAGCCGTATTTCGACCGCGCACTCAAAGACATTTCGCTCGGCCAGGTGCTGATGCGCCTGTTCTCGACCTCACGGCGCTTTAACGTCGAAATTCAGCCGCAACTGGTGCTCCTGCAAAAGACCATGCTGAACGTGGAAGGGCTGGGCCGCTCGCTCGATCCTGAGCTGGATTTGTGGAAGACGGCGAAGCCGTATCTCGAACGCTGGATGAACGAGCAGATCGGCTTGCGCGGCTGGTACGAGCGCCTGAAGATCGAAGCACCTCAATGGAGCAAGACGCTGCCGCAGTTACCGCGCCTGATCCATCACGTGCTGGCCCATCGCCACGAGAGCACGCGCGGCGCGAACGACGACATGATTCGCCAGATTCTGCTCGAGCAGAAGCGTACCAACCGGCTGTTGCAGGGGTTGCTGATGTTTGGCGTGGCGGTCGGCGTCGGCGCCGTGCTGGCGCGGGCGTTTCTGGCATTGGCTTACGGCGGTTGATTGCGACCCAGGCAACCCACACAACCCACGCGAGACATCCGATGAGCGACCCGACCGAACCATCCTCGCCCGAATTCACGACCCGCGACCCGAACTCGCCGGCGTTCTGGGACGAGCGCTTCGAGCGTGGCTTCATGCCGTGGGATCAGGCGGGCGTGCCCGCCGCGTTCCGCGCGTTCGCCGAGCGACATAGCGGCGCCGCCGTGCTGATTCCGGGCTGCGGCAGCGCGTACGAAGCAGTCTGGCTCGCCAGTCGAGGCAACCCGGTTCGCGCGATCGATTTCTCACCGGCCGCCGTCGCGGCGGCGCACGAGCACTTGGGCGCCCGGCATGCGCAGCTAGTGGAGCAGGCGGATTTCTTCACCTACGAGCCGCCTTTCACGCCCGCATGGATTTACGAGCGTGCGTTTCTTTGCGCGTTGCCCCCGGCCCGCCGCCCCGACTACGCGCGCCGGATGGCCGAACTGCTGCCAGGCGGCGCGCTGCTCGCAGGATTCTTCTTCGTCGGCGCGACACCGAAAGGGCCGCCGTTCGGTATCGAACGCGCCGAACTCCACGGGTTGCTCACGCCTGACTTCGAGCTGGTCGAAGACGAACCCGTAACCGATTCGATCCCCGTTTTTGCCGGACGTGAGCGCTGGCTCACGTGGCGCCGCCGCGCCTGAAGGCGCGCGGCCGCGTTCGAACGCGGCGTGGGCCGCCCTTGATTCGACTGCGGCCGCCCCAAACTGGCGCAACGGCGGTCGCGTCGAGCATCGGTTCCCGAAATTCGCGGAACGGATATCGTTTGCGGCTATAATTCAAGGCTTTGCAAGCGTTTACAAGAATTCAGTAGGGAATAGTTCATGCCGATCTACGCTTATCGTTGCGAGTCATGCGGCTTCGGGAAGGACGTGCTTCAGAAGATCAGCGACCCCCAGTTGACGCAGTGTCCCGAGTGCGGGAAAGACACCTTTCGCAAGCAGGTCACTGCCGCCGGTTTCCAGTTAAAGGGCTCCGGCTGGTATGTAACCGATTTCCGCGGCGGCAATGGCGGCGCGAGCGCGCCGGCCACGCCCGACGCGAATGGCGCGTCCAATGGCGCGAGCGAGAACGCGGCCGCCACTAACGGCGCCGCCAAATCCGACGCGGCCCCGGCCGCGGCCGGTTCATCGAGCGCAGCCGCTTCGCCGGCTGCGCCTGCTGCCGCCCCGGCCGCCTCGACGAGTGCGAGCGGCGCCGGCAGCGCCTAGTGGCATTGCCGCCCCTCGGGGGCGGCGCACACACCGCGCGTTGGGTTTCGGCCCGCGCGGCTTTCTGGCGGTACACATGACGACGAAAAAAACGACGCTCAAATCGGTGTTCCTGACTGGCCTGCTGGTGCTGGTGCCTCTGGCTATCACACTGTGGGTGCTCGGTCTGATCATCGGCACGATGGACCAGACGCTGTTGCTGCTGCCAACGTCCTGGCAGCCGGAACGCGCAATCGGCTACCGTCTGCCCGGCCTCGGCGCGGTGCTGACGCTCGCGTTCATCTTTGTTGTAGGGCTGTTGACGCAGAACTTCATTGGGCAGAAGCTCGTGAAGTGGTGGGAACTGCTGGTCGCCCACATTCCGGTGGTCGGCCCGCTCTACACCAGCGTCAAGCAGGTGTCCGATACCTTGTTGTCGAGCAGCGGCAACGCTTTCCGCAAGGCGCTCCTGATCGAGTACCCGCGCCGCGGCTCCTATACGATTGCGTTTCTGACCGGCATTCCCGGCGGTGACGTGGTCAACCACCTGAAAGAAGATTACGTCAGCGTGTATGTGCCGACCACGCCGAACCCGACGTCCGGCTTCTTCCTGATGGTGCCCAGAAACGAAGTGATCGAGCTCGACATGACCGTCGACGCCGCGCTCAAGTACATCGTCTCGATGGGCGTCGTGGCGCCGTCCGCACCGCCGACGCCGGCGCCGGCGCCTGTGCGCGGCACGACCGTCGAGCCTCCGCTGTAATGCCGGCGCGCAGTGTTCAACTGCGGCGCGCCGTTCAACCAATGCAAAACGAAAGACAAACATCATGTCGATGAGATCTGAATACTGCGGTCTGGTGACCGAAGAACTGCTGGGCCAATCCGTCTCGCTGTGCGGCTGGGTGAGCCGCCGCCGCGACCATGGCGGGGTCATCTTCATCGACCTGCGCGATCGCGAAGGGCTCGTCCAGGTCGTCTGCGACCCGGATCGCGCGGAAATGTTCAAGGCCGCCGAAGGCGTGCGCAACGAGTTCTGCCTGCAGATCAAGGGCGTGGTGCGCAGCCGTCCGGAAGGCACGACCAACACCGCGCTCAAGAGCGGCAAGATCGAAGTGCTGTGCCACGAGCTGATCGTGCTGAACCCGTCGATCACGCCGCCGTTCCAGCTCGACGATGACAACCTGTCGGAAACCACGCGTCTCACGCACCGCGTGCTCGACCTGCGCCGTCCGCAGATGCAGCACAACCTGCGTCTGCGTTACCGCGTCGCGATCGAAGTGCGCAAGTATCTGGACGAGCAAGGCTTCATCGACATCGAAACGCCGATGCTCACGAAGAGCACGCCGGAAGGCGCGCGCGACTACCTGGTGCCGTCGCGTACGAACCCGGGCCAGTTCTTCGCACTGCCGCAGTCACCGCAGCTGTTCAAGCAACTGCTGATGGTGGCGAACTTCGATCGCTACTATCAGATCGTCAAGTGCTTCCGCGACGAAGACCTGCGCGCCGACCGTCAGCCGGAATTCACGCAGATCGACTGCGAAACCTCGTTCCTGTCGGAACAGGAAATCCGCGATCTGTTCGAAGCGATGATCCGCCACGTGTTCAAGCAGACGATCGGCGTCACGCTGGACGAGAAATTCCCGGTCATGCTGTATTCGGAAGCGATGCGCCGCTTCGGTTCGGACAAGCCGGATCTGCGCGTGAAGCTCGAATTCACCGACCTGACCGATGCCGTCAAGGACGTCGACTTCAAGGTGTTCAGCACGCCGGCCAACACGAAGGACGGCCGCGTCGCGGCGATCCGCGTGCCGAAGGGCGGCGAGCTTTCGCGTGGCGACATCGACAGCTACACGGAATTCGTGCGCATCTACGGCGCGAAGGGTCTCGCGTGGATCAAGGTCAACGAGGTCGCGAAGGGCCGTGACGGTCTGCAAAGCCCGATCGTCAAGAACCTGCACGACGAAGCGGTCAAGGCGATCATCGAGCGCACCGGCGCACAAGACGGCGACATCATTTTCTTCGCGGCGGACCGCGCGAAGGTGGTGAACGACAGCCTGGGCGCACTGCGTCTGAAGATCGGCCACTCGGAATTCGGCAAGGCCAACGGCCTCGTCGAGTCCGGCTGGAAGCCGCTGTGGGTGATCGACTTCCCGATGTTCGAGTACGACGAGGAAGACAACCGCTACGTCGCCGCGCATCACCCGTTCACGAGCCCGAAGGACGAGCACCTCGAGTATCTGGAAACGGATCCGGCGCGCTGCCTCGCGAAGGCCTACGACATGGTGCTGAACGGCTGGGAAATCGGCGGCGGTTCGGTGCGTATCCATCGTGAAGAAGTGCAGAGCAAGGTGTTCCGCGCGCTGAAGATCAATGCGGAAGAAGCGCAAGCCAAGTTCGGCTTCCTGCTCGACGCGCTGCAATACGGCGCGCCGCCGCACGGCGGTATCGCGTTCGGTCTGGACCGCATCGTCACGATGATGGCCGGCGCCGATTCGATCCGCGACGTGATCGCGTTCCCGAAGACGCAACGCGCGCAGTGCTTGCTCACTCAGGCGCCGAGCGAAGTGGACGAGCGCCAGTTGCGCGAGTTGCACATCCGTCTGCGTACGCCGGAACCGAAGGCGTAAGTCATGGCTTGAGGCAAGTGAATGCTGTCTGAAAACGACAGCAGGAGCATACGAAAAAGGCGCTTGATGCGCCTTTTTCGCTTTTTGCGTTACAGTCGAAGCAACTGCTTTCGACCGCTCATTGGACTCATCGTCGACATGTACCGCGCAAGCGCCGCGCCCAGTTTTTCCGCCATGCCGAAACCGCCGAAAATTCCGCAATCCGTACTCGTCGTCATCCATACGCCCGCGCTCGATGTGCTGCTGATCGAGCGCGCCGATCATCCGGGGTTCTGGCAGTCGGTGACGGGCTCCAAAGATCAGCTGGACGAACCGCTCGTCGCAACGGCCGTGCGCGAAGTCGCAGAGGAAACCGGCATCGTGGTCGGCGGCGCAGTGGTGCCGCACAGCGCGTTGTTCGACTGGCAATATTCGATCGAATACGAGATCTATCCGGAATTCCGCCATCGCTATGCCGAGGGCGTGATCCACAACACCGAGCACTGGTTCAGCGTGCAGGTGCCCGAGCAGCTCGAAGTGACGCTGGCACCGCGCGAGCACACTGCGTTCCTGTGGCTGCCCTACGAAGAGGCGGCGTCCCGCTGCTTTTCGTCGTCGAATGCCGATGCGATCTTGCAGTTGCCGAGGCGGCTCGGCGCGCGTCGCCCCGCCGGGCCTGCGGCGGAGCCTCGCCGATGAGCACACGCGGCGCGGGCCGTTTCGCGCGACTGCGGCATGCGCTGCTCGGCCGGCGCTATTGGCAACGTTACCGCTTCACGAGCGGCAACGATGTTCGACTGCTGCGTTCGGGCGACGAGTTTTTCAGCGCGCTGATAGGACGTATCGACGCCGCGCAGCAGGACGTGGTTCTCGAAACCTATATCTTCTGCCACGACAAGGCCGGCCAGGCGGTCAGCGCGGCGTTGCTGCGCGCGGCCTCGCGCGGCGTGAGGGTGCGCGTGATCACCGACGGCATCGGCACCGCGCGTCTGCCGATGTTCAACGAGTGGCCGGTTGCCGGCATCGACCATCGCATTTACAACCCGCATCTGTTTGGCCACTTCGGCTTTTCGCGCACGCACCGCAAGCTGGCAGTCATCGACGATCAATTTGCATATTGCGGCGGCATCAACATCGTCGACGACTACGAGAACAACGGCGAGAGGCTGCCGTACCGGCGCTGGGACTTCGCGGTCGAATTGCATGGGCCGGTGGTCGCCGACGTCCGCCAGGCGTTCGAGGTGCAATGGCGGCGGATTCAGCTCGGGCATCGTCCGCTGCATTCGCTGCAGCCGGACCTCGGGCCGCAGACTTCCGCATCGCTCGGCAGCTTGCGGCGGCGCCGCCGCCGCCGTAACGAGGAACTGTGGGCGGGCGGCCGGCCCTGTGTCGCATTCGTCGCGCGAGACAACCTGATCAACCGCCGCGCGATCGAAAAGGCGTATCTGGCCGCGATCGGCCAGGCGCGAAACGAAATCCTGCTCGCCAATCCGTACTTCATGCCGGGGCGCAAGCTGCGGCGCGCGCTGGTGTTCGCGGCGCGGCGCGGCGTGGTGGTGAAGCTGATCATCGGGCGCAAGGAGTTCAAGGCGCTCGACTATGCGGTGCGGTTCCTGTATCACGCGTTGCTCAGGGCTGGCGTGCAGATCGCGGAGTACGAGAAGACGCTGCTGCATGGCAAGGTCGCGGTGGTGGATTCGAACTGGGGGACCGTGGGCTCGTCGAACCTGGACGCGCTGAGTCTGATGCTCAACAACGAGGCGAATGTGGTGCTGGTGAACGACCCGTCGATCAACGCGCTGCGCGAGGCGATTCTCGATGCGTTCAAGGACTCGCGCCGTATCGATGAGGCGCACTACGAATCGCGCCCGGCGGGCGAGCGGGCGCTGAGCTGGTTGGCTTATACGAGCTATCGGGTGGCGATGAAATTGTTGACGGTGGGTGGTTACGATTAGGCGATTGTGCCGCGCGCAAGGTGATGGGAGCCGAGCGAGGCGGCTCATGGCCGGCAGAGCCGCCTGGCGCGGCCGGCACATCACGACGCATTTCAGAACGCTCCTAAAGACTCCCCGCAGTAGCCCCACCATAATCTCTGCTTGATGGAAATCGCACGGCCCGCCGCGTCACGCGCGCCGCTGAAACCCTGTTCATCATCAACCCGTGTTCGCCGCCGGGTTCGTGCCGCTCACGGTGGCCGGACCGGCGCGTCATGGACGCTCGCTCGTCAAAATGCGCGTTCCTCCGACTATCCACCCCGACGACACGTCGAGCCTTCACGACGAAGCCATGGCGGCCTATCAAGCGGGTCGCCTCGACACGGTACAGATGCTGGCCGATCGAATTCTCGGGCAGGATGGCGAGCATGTCGGGGCTATCCATCTGCAAGGCCTGCTCGCGCTTGCGTCGGGCCACACGCAAAGCGCGCGGCGCTGGCTCGAACGCGCCATCCAGCTTCGTCCCGAGCCGATCCTGTACAACACGCTCTACGCGATTCAACTCAAACTCGGCGACTTTCCGGGTGCCGTCGACAGTCTGCGGCAAGGGCTCGCGTTGCAGCCGGACTTCGCCGCGCTCCACTACAACCTCGCGTTGACGCTGCAACATCTCGGCAAGCTCGACGAAGCGGCAATCAGCTACCGTCGAACGCTCGAAATCGAGCCGACCCATTCGGCGGCGCATAACAACCTCGGGCGTAGCTATGCGGACCTCGGCGCGTTGGAGGATGCCGAGCGGCACTACCGGCGCGCCATCGAGTTATCGTCCGCCAATCTCGTCGCGCGCAACAACCTGGCGATGACTTTGCTCGCGACCGGCCGCTATGAAGACGCGTGGCCGTATTTCGAAGACCGCTGGGTCAGCTTCAAGCTGTCCGATGGACGACCCGCGCAGGCGCCCGTGCAAGTGGCGCTGCCGCGCTGGTCGGGCGAGGCGCCGAGCGCTCCGCTCGCCGTGCGCTCGGGGCGTGCGCGCGGCGAACGTCTGCTGGTCCTCAACGAGCAAGCCTATGGCGACAGCCTGCAGTTCGTGCGCTACCTGCCGATGGCGCTCGAGCATTTTTCCGAGGTCGGCTATGTGTGCCCACGGCCGTTGCGGCGCCTGTACAAGCAGTCGTTGTGCGTACGCTGGCCGGGCCTGATTTTGCTCGACGAGGTGCAGGACGTGAGCAGCTGGGACCGCTATTGTCCGCTGCTGTCCCTGCCGATGGCGTTCCAGACACGGCTGACCACCATTCCGGCCGCGCTTCCCTATCTGCATGCCGACGCTCAACGCGCCGCGCAATGGCGCGCACGGCTCGAAGCGCTGCCGGACACGCGGCATTTACCGCGTGTCGGCGTGGTGTGGGCGGGCGGCCATTCTGGCGTCGCGTTGGACCGGCTGCGCAGCCGGCAGGTTGCGCAGCTCGCGCCGCTGTTTGCGCAGCGCCACGTGCACTGGATCAGCCTGCAAAAGAGCGAGGATCCCGCCAAGCTCGCCGACCCGGCCAGCCACGCACGTCTGACCGACTGGACCCATCAACTGACGGATTTTGCTGATACCGCTGCACTGATCGACAACCTCGATCTGGTGATTTCCGTGGATACCTCGGTGGCGCATCTTGCCGCCGCAATGGGCAAGCCGGTCTGGCTGCTCAACCGCTTCGCGGGCTGCTGGCGCTGGCTGCGCGGCCGGGACGACAGTCCCTGGTATCCCGGCCTGCGTCTTTTCACGCAGACGCAGCGCGGCGACTGGGACACTGTGCTGGAGCGGGTCGCCGCGGCGCTGCGGCAGCGCTTCCCGGCGGTTGCTGAATGACGGTTGCTTGCGCTGCGGCGAGCCTCTCGCTCGTCACGCTAGCCGTCAGGCCGTCGTTTTGAGCGCGCTGGCAACGGCCCCCCCTGTAAAGCCGACCTCTCGCTCGCAGCCGCCATCCACGGTGGCTGCATTCGCAATTTCTCGAACAGCCGTGTGCCAACCCCTTCGCTGTTCATCAAATCCTTCTTGATTTCCCCCCACTTGCTGCATCATGTCGGCCGGTTGCGACAATCGGCAAGGCAAGCACCCGGAATGGCAATCCTTGTGTCAAGGCAAACGCCTCTAAAAAATCTGATTCGTCTGATTGACGGATGCCGCAGAATTGAAGCCGGTTAGAAACCGGTTTCTAATAAAGTCCTTGTTTCGCGGACGGCAGCGCTCAATAATAGTACGGCCGTTCGATTTTCTTTCGGTCACATTAGAACGGTAAAAAACAGCTATGCGAAAAGGCGAACAAACGCGAGTCGCGATTCTCGATGCGGCACTTGATCTGGCAAGCCGCGACGGACTGGAAGGTCTGACTATCGGCCTGCTTGCCGAGCGCATGCAGATGAGCAAGAGCGGGGTGTTCGCGCATTTCGGATCGCGCGAGGATTTGCAGGTCGAAGTCGTGCGCGAATATCACCGTCGTTTCGAAGACGAGGTGTTCTTTCCGAGCTTGCGCGAGCCGCGTGGCTTGCCGCGCTTGCGCGCGATGATTTCCCGCTGGATCGAGAAGCGCATCCAGGAAGTCACCACCGGTTGCATCTACATCAGCGGCGCCGTCGAATACGACGACCGCGCGGATAACCCGGTGCGTGAGCAACTGGTGTCGAGCGTGACGATCTGGCGTGCGGCGCTCACGCGCGCGATTTCGCAGGCAATGGAAGAAGGGCATCTGCGCGCCGACACCGATCCGCAGTTGATGCTTTTCGAACTGTACAGCTTCACGCTCGGCCTGCATCACGATGCGCGCTTCCTGCACTTGCCGGATGCGGTGCGTCTCACGTGGGCCGCGCTGGAAAAACTGATTGTTTCGTATCAAAGCGAAAGCCGTTAGCAGCGTCGCTGGAAATCAACCGCATTTAGCGGCGCAGAAAGTTCCGGTCCACGGACTCAGCTAACAGCCCGGCTTCTTGTCAAACTTTGGAGAGAGTCATGGGACAGTACGCCGCGCCGCTGCGCGACATGCAATTCGTGTTGCACGAGCTGCTTAACGTGGAAGCCGAGATCAGGCAGATGCCGAAGCACGCCGATCTCGACGCCGATACGATCAACGCGGTGCTCGAACAGGCCGGCAAGTTCTGCTCCGAAGTGCTGTTCCCGCTCAATCAAAGCGGCGACCAGGAAGGCTGCACGTACGTCGGCGACGGCGTCGTGACTACGCCGAAGGGCTTTAAGCAAGCGTATCAACAGTATGTCGAAGCCGGCTGGCCCGCCTTGGGCTGCGATCCGGAATACGGCGGCCAGGGGCTGCCCGCCTTCGTCAACAACGCGCTCTATGAAATGCTGAATTCGGCTAATCAGGCGTGGACGATGTACCCCGGCCTCTCGCACGGCGCGTATGAGTGTCTGCATGCGCACGGCACGCCCGAGTTGCAGCAGCGCTATCTGCCGAAGCTGGTCGCAGGCGTCTGGACCGGCACGATGTGTCTGACCGAGCCGCATTGCGGCACCGACCTCGGCATTCTGCGCACCAAGGCCGAGCCGAACAGCGACGGCTCGTACGCGATCAGCGGCACGAAGATCTTCATCTCCAGCGGCGAGCACGATCTCGCGGAAAACATCGTTCACCTGGTGCTCGCGCGGCTGCCGGATGCGCCCACGGGCACCAAGGGCATATCGCTCTTCATCGTGCCGAAGTTCGTGCCGAACGAAGCGGGCGAGCCGGGCGAGCGCAACGGCGTGAAGTGCGGCTCGATCGAACACAAGATGGGCATTCACGGCAACGCGACCTGCGTGATCAATCTCGACAACGCGAAGGGCTGGCTGGTCGGCGAGCCGAACAAAGGCCTGAACGCGATGTTCGTGATGATGAACGCCGCGCGCCTGGGCGTCGGCATGCAGAGCCTAGGTTTGACCGAGGTCGCGTACCAGAACTCGCTCACGTACGCGAAAGAGCGTCTGCAGATGCGTTCGCTGACCGGCCCGAAGGCGCCGGAAAAAGCCGCCGACCCCATCATCGTGCATCCCGACGTGCGCCGCATGCTGCTCACGCAGAAGGCCTACGCCGAAGCCGCGCGCGCGTTCTCGTACTGGTCCGCGCTGCATATCGACAAGGAACTGTCGCACGGCGACGAAGCGGTGCGCAAGGAAGCCGCCGATCTCGTCGCGCTGCTCACGCCGATCCTGAAAGCGTTCCTGTCGGACAACGCGTTCGAAAGCACCAATCACGCCATGCAGATCTACGGCGGCCACGGCTTCATCGCCGAGTGGGGCATGGAGCAGTATGTGCGCGATGCGCGTATCAACATGATTTACGAAGGCACCAACGCGATTCAGGCGCTCGACCTGCTCGGCCGCAAGATTCTCGGCGACATGGGCGTGAAGATGAAGACGTTCGGCAAGCTCGTGACGGAATTCGTCGAAGCCGAAGGCATCAAGCCGGAGATGCAGGAGTTCGTCAACCCGCTCGCCGACATCGGCGAAAAGGTGCAGAAGCTCACGATGGAAATCGGCATGAAGGCGATGCAGAATCCGGACGAAGTCGGCGCCGCGGCCGTGCCGTATCTGCGCACCGTCGGCCATCTGGTGTTCTCGTACTTCTGGGCGCGCATGGCGCGCATCGCACTGGACAAGGAAGCATCGGGCGATCCGTTCTATAAGGTCAAGCTCGCCACCGCGCGCTTCTACTTCGCGAAGCTGCTGCCAGAAACGGCGATGACGATCCGTCAGGCGCGCGCCGGTTCGAAGTCGCTGATGGACATCGAAGAAGCGCTGTTCTAACGCTTCCACCTCAAAGCAGGCGCCGCGCGTGTCGCAGCCGCGGCGCCCCACCTGCCACACATCGCGAAGCGTCCATGAAACTTCGCGACATCCGCATCAATTCCCGGAGGAACGACGTGAGCAATCTGATCATTCGCAAGGTAGCCGTGCTCGGCGCCGGCGTGATGGGCGCGCAGATCGCCGCGCACCTGATCAACGCCAAGGTGCCCGTGCTTCTGTTTGATCTGCCCGCCAAGGAAGGCCCGAAGAACGCGATCGCGTTGAAGGCGATCGAGAATCTGAAGAAGCTGTCGCCCGCGCCGTTCGGCGTGAAGGACGACGGGCAATACATCCACCCCGCCAATTACGACGACGACATCGCGAAGCTCGCCGAGTGCGATCTCGTGATCGAAGCGATCGCCGAACGGATGGACTGGAAGCACGACCTGTACAAGAAAGTCGCGCCGCACATCGGACCGAACGCGATCTTCGCGACCAACACGTCCGGCCTGTCGATCACGGCGTTGTCGGAAGGTTTCCCGGATGAACTGAAGGCGCGCTTTTGCGGCGTGCACTTCTTCAATCCGCCGCGCTACATGCACCTGGTCGAATTGATTCCGACCACGACGACGCGCCCCGACATTCTCGATCAACTCGAAACGTTCCTGACGAGCGTGGTCGGCAAGGGTGTCGTGCGGGCGAAAGACACGCCGAACTTCATCGCCAATCGCGTCGGCGTTTTCTCGATCCTCGCCGTTATCACGGAAGCCGAGAAATTCGGTCTGCGCTTCGACGAAGTGGACGACCTGACCGGCTCGCGCCTGGGCCGCGCGAAGTCGGCCACGTTCCGTACCGCCGACGTGGTCGGTCTCGACACGATGGCACACGTGATCAAGACGATGCAGGACACGCTGAAGGACGACCCGTTCTTCCCGGTCTACGAAACGCCGGCCGTGCTGGCCGAACTGGTGAAGAAGGGCGCGCTGGGTCAGAAGACCGGCGGCGGTTTCTACAGGAAGGAAGGCAAGGCGATCAAGGTGCTCGACCCGAAGACGGGCGAGTACGTCGACGGCGGTGCGAAGGCGGACGAACTGGTCGGCCGCATCCTGAAACGTCCGCCGGCGGAGCGTCTGAAGCTGCTGCGCGAATCGCAGCATCCACAGGCTCAGTTCCTGTGGGCGATTTTCCGCGACGTGTATCACTACATCGGCGTGCATCTGGAGTCGATCGCTGACAACGCGCGTGACGTCGATCTGGCGATCCGCTGGGGCTTCGGCTGGAACGAAGGCCCGTTCGAAGGCTGGCAGACCGCCGGTTGGAAGCAGGTCGCCGACTGGGTCCAGGAAGACATCGCGGCGGGCAAGGCGCTGTCGAACGTGCCGCTGCCGCCGTGGGTGCTCGAAGGTGTGGTGGCGGAAAAGGGCGGCGTGCATACGAACGAAGGTTCGTGGTCGCCGGCTTCGAAGACCTTCGTGCCGCGCTCGTCACTTTCCGTGTACGACAAGCAGGTGTTCCGTGCGCCGCTCGCCGGCGAAACCGCGGCTGATCCTAAGACCTACGGCAAGACGCTGTTCGAAACCGACGCCGTGCGCGCATGGGTCGACGATCGCGCGGGCGAGAACGACGTGCTGATCGTGTCGTTCAAGAGCAAGATGAACACGATCGGACCGTCGGTGATCGACGGTCTGACGCAGGCCATCGAACTGGCCGAACAGGACTACAAGGGCCTCGTGGTGTGGCAGCCGACGTCGCTGAAACTCGGCACGCCGGGCGGCCCGTTCTCCGCCGGCGCCAATCTCGAAGAAGCGATGCCCGCGTTCATGATGGGCGGCGCGAAGGGCATCGAGCCGTTCGTGAAGAAGTTCCAGCAAGGCATGTTGCGCGTGAAGTATGCGAGCGTGCCGGTGATCTCGGCGGTGTCGGGCATCGCGCTCGGTGGCGGCTGCGAGCTGGCGCTGCATAGCGCGAAGCGGGTCGCACACTTCGAAAGCTATATGGGTCTGGTGGAAGTCGGCGTGGGTCTCGTGCCCGCCGGCGGCGGCCTGAAGGAAGCGGCGCTGCGCGCGGCGGAAGCCGCCACGCAGGTCGGCGCGACCAGCGACCTGCTGAAGTTCCTGCAGAAGTCGTTCGAAAACGCCGCGATGGCGAAGGTCTCGGCCTCCGCGCTCGACGCCCGCGCAATGGGCTATCTGAAGCCGTCCGACACGATCGTGTTCAACGTGTTCGAACTGCTCGATGTCGCGAAGAAGGAAACGCGCGCGCTCGCCGCGGCGGGTTATCGTCCGCCGCTGCGGGTCGCGCAGGTGCCGGTGGCGGGCCGCTCGGCGGTCTCGACTATCAAGGCATCGCTTGTCAACATGCGCGATGGCCGTTTTATCAGCGAGCATGACTTTCTGATTGCCAGCCGCATCGCGGAAGCGGTGTGCGGTGGGGATGTGGAAGCGGGCAGTCTGGTCGATGAGGAATGGCTTCTGCAGCTCGAGCGCCGAGCATTCGTCGAGCTGCTCGGCACGCAGAAGACGCAGGAACGGATCATGGGCATGCTGCAAACCGGCAAGCCGGTGCGCAATTGAGCGACGACGTGACAGCAAACATATGCATGGGATGGGAGTAAGCGCTGGAGCGCTAACTCCCATCGACCGCGATAAGACTGCATGGGACAGGAGTAAGCGCTAAAGCGCCAACTCCGGTCGACCGCGATAAGACTGCATGGGACCGGAGTAAGCGCTAAAGCGCCAACTCCGGTCGACCGCGATAAGACTGCATGGGACAGGAGTAAGCGCTAAAGCGCCAACTCCGGTCGACCGCGATAAAGACCGCATGGGATGGGAGTAAGCGCTAAAGCGCTAACTCCCATCGACAAAGGAGCTTCAAATGGCAAAGCAATTGCAAGACGCATACATCGTCGCCGCGAGCCGCACGCCGATCGGCAAGGCGCCGCGCGGGATGTTCAAGAACACGCGGCCCGACGAACTGCTGGTGCACGCAATCAAATCGGCCGTGGCGCAGGTGCCCGGGCTCGACACCAAGGTGATCGAAGACGCGATCGTCGGTTGCGCGATCCCGGAAGCGGAACAGGGGCTGAACGTCGCGCGTATCGGCGCGCTGCTGGCCGGCTTGCCGAACACGGTCGGCGGCGTCACGGTGAACCGCTTCTGCGCGTCGGGCCTGACCGCGCTGGCAATGGCCGCCGACCGCATCCGTGTCGGCGAATCGGACGCGATGATCGCAGGCGGCTGCGAATCGATGAGCATGGTGCCGATGATGGGCAACAAGCCGTCGCTGTCGCCGCATATCTTCGATCGCAACGAGGACATCGGCATTGCGTACGGCATGGGACTGACCGCCGAGAAAGTCGCCGAGCGCTGGAAGATCAGCCGCGAAACACAGGACGCGTTCTCGGTCGAATCGCACCGCCGCGCGATCGCCGCGCAGCAGGCCGGCGAATTCAACGACGAAATCGCCGCGTACACGATCACCGAACGCTTCCCCGATCTCGCGACCGGTGAAGTGCGCGTACAGACGCGCGAAATCTCGCTCGACGAAGGCCCGCGCGCGGACACGTCGCTCGAAGGTCTCGCCCGGCTGCGCGCGGTGTTCGCGAACAAAGGCTCGGTGACGGCGGGCAACAGCTCGCAAACGTCGGACGGCGCGGGCGCGTTGATCGTCGTGTCGGAAAAGATCCTCAAGGAATTCAACCTGACCCCGCTCGCGCGCTTCGTCAGCTTCGCCGTGCGCGGCGTGCCGCCGGAAATCATGGGCATCGGCCCCAAGGAAGCGATTCCGGCCGCGCTGAAGGCCGCCGGGCTGAAGCAGGACGACCTCGACTGGATCGAACTGAACGAAGCCTTCGCCGCGCAATCGCTGGCGGTGATTCAGGACCTGGGTCTGGACCCGTCGAAGATCAACCCGCTGGGCGGCGCGATCGCCCTCGGCCACCCGCTGGGCGCGACGGGCGCGATTCGTGCGTCGACGGTGGTGCATGGCCTGCGCCGCCGCAACTACAAGTACGGGATGGTGACGATGTGCGTCGGCACCGGGATGGGCGCGGCGGGCATCATCGAGCGTCTATAAGCCGGTTCACACGGTGAGTCCCGCAGTGATTCCTTGACGAGCGCAGAACGGTTCGCAGGCCATGAGGCTTGCGAACCGTTTTTACTTTCTCAGCAACAGCATGAGGAGATGAAGGAGATGACGATGGATATTCTGGTCGAACGCGCCGATGGCGTGCTGACGATTGCCTTCAACCGGCCCGGCAAGAAGAACGCGATTACGGCCGCGATGTATCAGTCGATGGCCGACGCGCTGGTTGAGGCGCACGGCGACCCGTCGGTGCGCGCCATTCTGATTCGCGGCAGCGCGGGCATCTTCAGCGCCGGCAACGATCTCGAAGATTTCATGAAGACGCCGCCGATGGGCGAAAACGCGCCGGTGTTCCAGTTCCTGCGCGCGATCAGCTCGGCGGAGAAGCCGGTGGTGGCGTCGGTGGCGGGACCGGCGGTCGGCGTCGGCACGACCTTGCTGCTGCATTGCGATCTGGTCTATGCGGCCGATACCGCGAGCTTTTCGCTGCCGTTCACGCAACTCGGGCTGTGTCCGGAAGCGGCGTCGAGTCTGCTGTTGCAGCGCGTGGCCGGCTATCAGGCCGCGGCGGAAAAGCTGCTGCTCGGCGAGGCGTTCGACGTGGCCGAGGCGCACCGCATGGGTTTCGTGAATCGCGTGCTGCCGGCCGCCGAGGTCGATGCGTTCGCCGCCGCGCAGGCCGCGAAGCTGGCTGCGTTGCCGGCGTCGTCGTTGCGCGTGACGAAGAGTTTGATGAAGCACGCCAGCCACCAGGAACTGCAAACGCAGATGACGGACGAAGCGGTGCACTTCGGCAAGATGCTGCTCGCGCCGGAAGCGCGTGAGGCGTTCAAGGCGTTCTTCGAGAAGCGCAAGCCGGACTTCAGGCAGTTCGACTGAGGCGCCGCCTCTGAGCGGCGAGGCAGCGGGAACCGTCGTCACGCTTCATTCATTCAAGTCCGCGCTGGCTGCAACGTGTCGTAGTCGACGAAGCTGCCTTCGCGGCAGAAGCTGACGAGCCGCACGCCCGCCTTGCGGGCAATCGCAATCGCCAGCGACGACGGCGCGGAAATCGTGGCGACCATCGGCACGTCGACGCGCGCGGCCTTGCGCACCAGCTCGTAGCTCGCGCGGCTCGACAGAAACACGAAGCCGTCGCGGGTATCCGCGCGATCGAGCACGAGCTGGCCGATCAGCTTGTCGAGCGCGTTGTGACGGCCGACATCCTCGAACGCGTAACGGATCGCGCCCGCCGCGTCGCACCATGCGGCTGCGTGCAGGCCGCCCGTCAGCCGCGTCAGTGCCTGGTGCCCGGGCAGTTCGCGGGCGGCGCGCGCAATCGCATCCGGCGCGAGCCGTTGCAGGAAGCCGGTGTCGGGCACCCGCTCCGGCTTCAGGTCGAGCAGATCGATGCTTTCGATTCCGCACACGCCGCAGCCGGTCCGCCCGGCCAGCGCGCGGCGTTTCTCCTTCAGCGCGACGAACGCCTGTTGCACCACCTGCAGTTGCACTTCGGCGTGCGGCAATTCGTCGTCGTCATGCAGCTCGACCTCGATATCCTGAATGTCGCTGCCGCGCTCGACAATCCCTTCCGAAATCGCGAATCCGACCGCGAACGCTTCGAGATCGCGCGGCGTGCACATCATCACCGCGTGCGAAATGCCGTTGAAGACGAGCGCGACCGGCCACTCCTGACCGACATGATCGGTGACGGTTTCGACCGCCGCGCCGCGATGCCGGTGCACCTGGCGCTCCACCGCGCCCGGCTGTCCGGCTGTTTCCTGTTCGTTCAAGCTGCTTTCCTCCTTTGATGCCGCGCGAGCGTGCCCATTGACATGAGCATGGCCCTACGGGGCTGCGCGGCTTGCGGCGCTGCCCAGCCATGCCCGCCCTTGCGCAAATAAGGTTCTAAAATACCTCAAGCTGCGCTCGCGCGCTGTCCGCCATCAGGAGGAGCACTGTCATGGGACTCAACGAAGCACCGCTTCTGTTCAACTTCGAGGTCAAGTCTTCGGAGAATTTCACCTATATCCCGATGTCGGTGCGCTTTAACCTCGACCGCTTCGGGCTGCGCATCACGCTCGCGCAGTGGCAGTTGCTGCCGCTCGAAGACCGCAAGCTGCTGGCGCGCTTCCCGGTCGAGGAAGACGCGGAGATCGAGCCGAATTTCGATCACGCGCTGTTCGAAATGCTGCGCACCCACGCGAATGTCGAGCCGGAGTGGTTCACGCCCGAGGAGGCGCCGGCCTGGCGTTGCACGGATAGCGTGCCGGACGGCGTCGCGCTTCATGCGGGGCTGGCGGGGCTCGCCACGCCGAGCGTCGCCCACTGGGCCGAGCTTGCGCCGTTCAAGCGCTACGTGCTCGCCAAGCTGTCGCGCAAGCCGGAGGTGAGTCACGACTTCGTGCCAGCGATGAAGGAATTTGGTGCGGCCGGCTAGGTGCGGCCGGCTAGGTGCGGCCGGCTAGGTGCGGCCGGCTAGGTGCGGCCGGCTAGGTGCGGCCGGCTAGAGCAATGGGCCAGGTGCGACCGGCGAGATGAGAGCGTCCACGCAAGGCCGGGGCTACGTCAGACCGGCCAAATGGGACCGGCCAGCAGCGGCTGGTCAGGCGCGGCAGTTCAGTTCCGGCAGGTTAGCCAAGTCAGTCCCGGCAGGTAGATACGCCAGTTCACAAACGGCGTTGAATTCCGGCAAGTCACGCGCTCGATCACCGATCACGTACGGCGCCGCTCCCCGGACTCGTTAGCCACGCCTATCACAGTCCGGCAGCCCGCAGGCCGACCAACTACCGCACCCCATCCCTTACGCTTTTTTTCACTCCCCACCCTCAACCCGCTCCGAACGCTGCCGTTATCCATAGGTTGGCGCGTAAAAAGACTCGCATCGATGCGGCCCGACGCACCGAAAGCGACCGCGCGCTCCCGCCCTCGGAACGATTGACGTTCGGAATCCATGACTCCTTTTTTATCGAAGCGGCTGCTGATCAACGTAGCGGTCGTCGTAGCCGCGGTCGGGGCGAACGCGTTCGTCGCCTACACGCAGATTTGCGGCCAGCGCGACGCCGCCGAGCGCATGCTGCGTTCGACGAGCGTGCGCCAGCACATCGACGGCTACCACCTGGCGCTCGAGGGGGCGCTGGCCGCGCTCGGCCGTTTCGAGGCATCGGGCGAGCCGGTGCCGGTCAATGCGGCCGCTGCGATGGCGACATCGCTCGCCGGTCTGGAGCGTGAACTGCGTCAGGAACTCGCCGGCGAGCCGCACATGCTCGACGCGCTGGCCAGGCTGAGCGCGGACAGCCACGCGCTGCAACGCGACATCGACGACGCGCTGTTGAAAAGCGCGGCCACGACCGCGGCCGTCAGCGCCGCCGCCACCGAACCGAATGCGTCGCGCGCCTGGGCCGCGTCGACGTACACACGCCTCGGTCTCGAACTCGATCGCGTGGAAGACGCGCTGGCCGCGCTGCGCAGCGACGAAGACCAGGCGTTGCAGCGGGCGCTCGCGGTCTCGGCGAGCGATACGCGGCGCGCCATGTTCCTGCTGATCGTAACGATGCTGACCGGCAGCGCGCTGTTGATCTTCACGTTCGGCGCGCGCGAGAGCAGAGCGCGCGAAAAGCTGCGCACGGTCCGCGCGCTCGGCCGCAACGACGAGCGCTTTCGCGGCCTGTTCGACGACCACCCGGTGCCGATGTATGTCTTCGATCGCGAGACGCTGCGGTTTCTCGCCGTCAACGCGGCTGCGATCCAGCAATATGGCTATACGGAAAACGAATTCCTCGGCATGACGATTCGCGCGATCCGCTCGCATGCCGAGATCGCGCGTCTCGAATCGTATCTGCAACGCGCGGGCGCGGTGCCGCGCGGCCGTACGATGGCGGGCATCTGGCATCACCGGCGCAAGGACGGTTCAATCATCAGCGTCGACGTGTCGTATCACCCGCTGAACTTTGTGGGCCGCGCGGCGCTCTTCGTGCTGGCCGACGACGTCACCGACCAGATCAAAGCCGAAGCCGAAGCGCAGCGGTCCAATCAGATGCTCGAAGCGGTGATCGACAACATTCCGCAGCGCATTTTCTGGAAGGATCTGAGCTCGCGCTATCTCGGCTGCAACATGGCGTTCGCGCGCGATGCGGGGCTCGCGTATCCCGAGCAGGTGGTGGGCAAAAGCGACGCCGATCTGCCGTGGCGCGCGTTTGCCGAGTTGCTGAGCGACCACGACAAGGAAGTGGTCAGCACCGGCGTGCCGAAGATGAACTTCGAAGTCGACGTGGTGATCGACGGCGTGCACCACACCACGGTCACCAGCAAGCTGCCCTTCACCGACGGCGGGGGGCGCGTGATCGGCGTGCTCGGGTCGTACACGGACATCACCGAGCGCAAGCGCGCCGATCTCGCGTTGCGTCTGCAAAGCCGCGCGCTCGACGCGAGCGTCAACGCGATCCTGATCACCGCGCCGTCGCCCACGGGTAATCTGATCGAATACGTGAACCCGGCGTTCATGCGCATCACCGGTTACGATCCCGCCGAAGTGATCGGCCACGATTGCCGCGTGCTGCAACGCGACGACCGCGACCAGGAGGGCGTCGCGCTGATCCGCCAGGCGCTGGCGGCCAATCGCGAAGGGAGCGCGGTGGTGCGCAACTATCGCAAGGACGGCGCGCTGTTCTGGAATCAGTTGTTCATTGCACCCGTGCCGAACGCCGAAGGCGTGATCACGCATCACATCGGCGTGATCAACGACGTGACCGATCTGATCCGCTACCAGGAACAGCTCGAATACCAGGCGAACTACGACGGCCTCACGCGCCTGCCGAATCGCAACCTGCTGCGCGACCGGCTGGAGCATGCGCTCGTCATCGCGCAACGCAGTCACAAGGGCGTCGCGGTCGTATTTCTCGATCTGGACGGCTTCAAGAACGTCAACGACAGCCTCGGCCATAGCGTCGGCGACCGTCTGCTGCGCGTGGTCGCCGAGCGGCTCGCGCGCTGCTCGCGCACCAGCGACACGGTGGCGCGGCACGGCGGCGACGAGTTCGTGATCGTGATGACCGATACCGTCGACGAACAGTCGTTGATCGCGTGGATGGAGCGGGTGCGCACGTCGATCTCGGAGCCGGTGTGGCTCGACGGCACCGAGCTGTACGTGGGTTGCAGCATGGGCGCGAGCCTCTTCCCGCAAGACGGCGAGGACGCCGAAACGCTGATGAAGAAGGCCGACCTCGCGATGTATCGCGCGAAGGACATGGGCCGCAATACGTTCCAGTTCTATCAGCCGGAGATGAACGCGAGCGCGGGCGCGCGGCTGAGTCTCGAACGGCGCCTGCGTCGCGCGTTGCGCGACAACGAGTTCCTGCTGCACTACCAGCCACAGGTGGATATTCTCAGCGGACAGATTGTCGGCATCGAGGCGCTGGTGCGCTGGCGCGATCCGGAGGTGGGCTTGGTGCTGCCGTCGGCGTTCATTCCGTTGGCGGAGGAGAGCGGTCTGATCGGCCCGCTGTCCGAGTGGGTGCTGCGTGAAGCGTGTCGCCAGAACAAGGCCTGGCAGGACGAGGGCTTGCCGCCGACGCGGGTGTCGGTGAATCTGTCGGCGCGGGTGTTCCAGCAACGCAATATCACGAAGCTCGTGATGCAGGTGCTGACCGAGACCGGCCTCGAACCGAAATATCTCGAACTGGAGCTGACCGAGAGCGCCATCATGCGCAACGCCGAAGAAGCGGTGTTGATGCTCAACGAACTGCACGCGCTCGGTATCGGTCTCGCGATCGACGATTTCGGCACCGGCTATTCGAGCCTCAGCTATCTGAAGCGCTTCCCGGTGGACCGGCTGAAGATCGACCGCTCGTTCGTCGCGGACATCGGCCTGTCGGGCGACGACGAGACGATCACATCGGCGATCATCGCGCTCGCGCATTCGCTGAAGCTGAACGTGATCGCGGAAGGTGTGGAAACGTCGGCGCAGCTCGACTTCCTGAAAGAGCGCGCGTGCGACGAGATGCAGGGGTTCTACTTCGCGAGGCCGCTGTCGACGGATGCGATCTCCGAGTTGCTGCAAGGGGGCGTGGCGCGGGAGCTGGAGACGGCCTGATCGGCCGCCCCGGCCCCCGGGCGCGTCCACTCACACCGCCGGCGTGCTCCGGAACACCGGCAGCTCCTCCGCGAACGCGGAAAACGCCTGCAAGTGCGGGTACGCCGCTTTGTTGACGATCTCCGGCAACATCATCTGCGTGAAATGCCAGCCGACCGCGATGGTCACGTCGGTCGCGTCGAACGGGTCCTGCCCGGTCGGGAGCGCGGCGGCCGAAAGTTCGCGTTCGAGTTCCGCGTAAGCGGCGAGCAATTGCGCGCGCACGCGCTCGACCCACGGCTCATGCTGCTTGTCGGCCGGCCGCAGATTGCGCTCGTAGACGATCTGCACCGTCTTCTCGCACGCGGCGAGCGCGAGCCCCGTGAGGCGGGCCGCGCGCAGTGCGTCGTCGGGGCGGGTGGGGAATAGCCGCTGCCCCGGCCCGGCGAGCGTCGCCAGGTACTGGAGAATCAGCGTCGAGTCCATGACGGTGAGGCCGTTGTCGGCGATCAGCGTCGGCGCCTTGACGACCGGGTTGATTTTCGCGAACTGGTCGTAGGTGCTGAAAACCGAAATTGACTCGTGTTCGAAATCGAGCTTCAGCAATTTGAGGCAGATAGCGACTCGCCGCACGTAGGGCGAATCGAGCATTCCGATCAATTTCATCTCTTTCCTGTTAGAAGTTCTATCATCGCGCGCCGCTGGGCCGACGGGTCCGGCGATTGCGCGCCGACGCGAATTGTGCGCGCGCCAAGCCGATAGATTAGACGCCCCGGCGCGCCAAAAAAAGCGACAATTACCGACGGTTTCCGTCAGAATTCCTAACATGAAACCGATCCCGCCTTTGACCGCGCTGCGCTGCTTCGAGGCCGTCGCCCGCCTGGGCGGCGTCACCCAGGCCGCGCGCGAATTGCATGTGACCCACTCGGCGGTGAGCCAGCAGATCAAGGTGCTCGAAGATGCGATGGGTGTCACGCTGTTTATCCGCGAGGCGCGCGGGCTGCGGCTCACGGAGGAAGGACGGCTGTACGCGCTCGACATCCGCGCGGCGCTGCGCGACATCACCCAGGCGACGCGCCGCGCGCAGGCGCGCCCCGACGACAGCGAACTGGTGATCTCGACGGTGCCGTCGTTCGCGCAGCACTGGCTGGTGCCGCGCCTCGCGAGCTTTCGCGACGCGCACCCGTACTACCGGCTGCGTCTAGTGACCAGTCTGCAGGTCGAGGATTTTCGCCAGGGCGTGAGCGATATCGGCATCCGCATGGGGCAGGGGCATTGGCCCGACGTCGCGCAACAAAAACTGTTCGACGACGACATGGTGGTGGTCGCGGCGCCGCATTTCGCGCTCGGGCCGAATGGCCGCTTGCCGGTGACCGCGGCAGACGTGCTCGCCTGTCCGCTGATCTCCAGCCCCGACGCACCGTGGACCGACTGGTGTCAGGCGGCGCAGGTCGCGGCGCCCGCCGCCCGCGCCGTGGTGCTATCGGCGAACGACTCGAACATCGTGATCGGCGCGGTTTTGCTCGGGCAGGGCGTCGCGCTCGAACGGCGCAGTCTGGTCGCGCATGCATTGGCGCAACGCGCGCTGGTGCAGATCACGGATATTCGCGTGCCGTACCGCTATCCATACTGGCTTGTGTGGCAGCAGCGCGAGGTGCTCAATGCCGGGCAGGCGCCTTTCGCGCAGTGGATCGAAGGCCAGGTCGACGCTTATTTGCGTGGCGGCGGTTCGCCGACGACGGCGCCGGTTCGCGCCGCCTAGGCCTCGCGCTGGAGGATCACGGCGGTTTGCGCGGGCGCTTCGGTCGGCTATATTCGTGGTTCCTATCGCCGGCTTTGCAGGGAACCGCGAAGCTAGCGATTCGCCAATCCGACTGGAGAAAACATGATGTCTTCACCTGCAAGGAAACGGGCTGTGTTGCTGGCATCGTTGGTGATCAGTGTGGCGTGCGCGGCGCCGGCGTTCGCGCAAACCGGCGGCGGGGGCGGCGGCCCGGCCGGCGCTGATTCGGATGCAGCCAAGCCGATGGCCGCGTCGAAACCGGCAGCCACCACCAAGGCCGAGCAAAAGGCCGAGCAAAAGGCCGAGCAAAAGGCCGCGCGCAAGCAGGCGCGGGAGAGGAAAAACGCGGAGCTGAAACAACTTGAGGCGCACGGCTATCAACCGTCGCGCAACGATCCGAATTATCCGACCGACATTCAGAACGCGCAGAAGAAGGCGGGCATTGGCGCGGCAGCGAGCCAGTAAAGCGCTGCGCGCCGCGTGCGCTCACCCATCCGGGTAGCACGTGTAAAACGGAACGAGGCGCCTTGGCGCCTCGTTTTCCTTGCGTGGCCGCAGAGCCTCTTCAATCGAGCACGGGCAGCGCGCGCGGGCGGCGGTCGCTGTCGGTGGCGACGTAGGTGAGGGTCGCCTCGGTGACCTTCACCAGGTCTTCGGTGAGGCTCATGCGCTGCGCGTAGACCTCGACCGACACCGTCACCGACGTATTGCCCGTCTTGACGATATCCGCGTAAAAGCTCAGCAGATCGCCGACGAACACCGGCTGCTTGAACACGAACGAATTGACCGCGATGGTCGCCACCCGTCCGTTGGCGCGCCGGCTCGCCGGAATCGAGCCGGCGATATCCACCTGCGCCATGATCCAGCCGCCGAACACGTCGCCGTGGACATTCGCGTCCGACGGTTGAGGCATGACGCGCAGCGCGCAAGGCTTGGACGGCAGTTGAAGAAGATCGGTCATCGGGACACCCTTGAGAAACGTATTGGCTCGGTCGGCTCGCGCAGCAGGCGGCAATTTCACGACGACTGCGGCGGGCGGCGGGCGGCGGGAAACCCGGCCATCCGGCACGGCCGACAGCCCATGAAAAGCGGCGCCAGCCGGCTTCTGCGACAATAGAAAGATCAGGAATTGTACGGGAAAGCGCCCAGCGGGGTCGCGCGACAAAGCAGTGTGCCGGATCGGCATGCCGCGCTCGGCGCGCCGCTGCGAACTCCGGCATCTCCACCCTCTCCCCCTTGCAGACCCCCATGCGCCGCCCGTCCTCGTCCGAACCCTCGCCGATCTCCACCCAGCCTCGCAACGACTGGCAGACGATCCTCTCGCTGCTGCCGTACCTCGCTACCTACAAATGGCGGGTCGGTTTCGCGCTGAGTTGCCTGATCGGCGCGAAGGTCGCGAATCTCGGCGTGCCGATCGTGATGAAGCGCATCGTCGACAGCCTCGCGTCGGTGCAGCATCTGACCGCGCTCGGCCGCGCGCACGACTCGCCGGCCATTGTGCTGCTGGGCGGCGTCGGGCTGCTGGTGGTCGCCTATGCGGTGGTGCGGCTGTCCACGTCGCTCTTCACCGAACTGCGTGAGATTCTCTTTTCGAAAGTGACCGAGAGCGCGGTGCGGCAACTGGCGCTGAAGGTGTTTCGCCATTTGCATGCGTTGTCGCTGCGGTTCCATCTCGAACGGCAAACGGGCGGCATGTCGCGCGACATCGAACGCGGTACGCGCGGCATCACGCAACTCATTTCCTATTCGCTGTACAGCATTCTGCCGACGCTGGTCGAAGTCGGCCTCGTGCTCGGGTTTTTCGTCGTCAAATACGAGGCGTATTACGCGATCGTCACGTTCATCGCGCTCGCGGTGTACATCGTCTTCACGGTGAAGGTGACCGAGTGGCGCACGCATTTTCGCCGCACGATGAACGATCTCGATTCGAAGGCGAACTCGCGCGCGATCGACTCGCTGCTCAACTACGAGACCGTCAAGTACTTCGGCAACGAAGCGTGGGAAGCGAGCCGCTACGACGAAAATCTCAGGCGCTATCGCACGGCGGCGATCAAATCGCAGCGCTCGTTATCGGCGCTGAACTTCGGACAGCAGGCGATCATCGGCACGGGGCTCGTGTTCATTCTGTGGCGCGCGACGCAAGGCGTGATGGCCGGACGCCTCACGCTCGGCGATCTGGTGCTGATCAACACCTTCATGCTGCAGCTTTATATTCCGCTGAATTTCCTCGGCGTCGTGTATCGCGAGCTGAAGCAGAGTCTCACCGACATGGACCGCATGTTCACGCTGCTCGGCGCGAGCCAGGAAGTGCCCGATCTCGCCGATGCGCCGGCATTGCGGGTGAGCGGCGCACAGGTACGCTTCGAGCACGTGAACTTCGCGTACGAGCCGGCGCGCCAGATTCTGCACGACGTGAGCTTCACGATTGCCGCGGGCACCACGACGGCGGTGGTCGGCCATAGCGGTTCGGGCAAATCGACGCTCGCGCGGCTGATATTTCGTTTCTACGATCTGGACCGCGCCACGGGCGGCGCGATCGTCATCGACGGTCAGGATATTCGCGACGTCACGCAGGATTCGCTGCGCGCGTCGATCGGCATCGTGCCGCAGGATACGGTGCTGTTCAACGATTCGATCTACTACAACATCGCTTACGGCAGGCCGTCGGCGACGCGGGAAGAAGTGATCGCGGCGGCGCGCGCGGCGCATATCCACGACTTCATCGAAGGGCTGCCGAAGGGCTATGAGACGCCGGTCGGCGAGCGGGGGCTGAAATTGTCGGGCGGCGAGAAGCAGCGCGTCGCGATTGCGCGGACAGTCCTGAAAAATCCGCCGATCCTGCTGTTCGACGAAGCCACCTCCGCGCTCGATTCGCGTTCCGAGCGCGCGATCCAGCACGAACTCGATCAGATCGCCCGCGAGCGCACGACGTTGATCATCGCGCACCGGCTCTCGACGGTGGTGCACGCGCAGCAGATCATCGTGATGGACAAGGGGCGCATCGTCGAGCGCGGCACGCATGCGCAATTGCTGAGCGCGAACGGCCTGTTCGCGCAGATGTGGGCGTTGCAGCAGCGCGCGGCGGCGGCGCCGGAGCTGGTGGAAACGGCGGGGGCGGGGGATGGCGGACGATGAGCGGGCCGCGCTGTGTTGGCTTGCTTGCGGAAGGCGCGAGGCGGCTGGAGTAGCGAGCGCTGCAGGTAGACGCTGACCGCGCGTTCGAATGCCGGGCGCGAACGTGTGGCGTTGCACATCGAGCACAGCGCCGCACGATGCCGGCGCTCTGCTCGACGCTTTCGGAGTGACCCCCGACTCGCTGCGCTCAGCGCGCGCTCAACCGTTGATCCAGCGCCTGCAACTGCTCAGGCGTGCCGACGTTCTCCCATAAGCCTTCGTACAACTCGCCGCTCGCGAGGCCGCGCGCAATCGTCTCACGGTAATACGGCGTGAGCGCGCGCCGGGTGCCGCGCGGCAGATCGCGGAACATGCGCGTGTCGTAAAGCCCGATGCTGCCGAACGTCAGGCGGGGCTGTGCGTCGAGCGACAGCACGCCGTCAACCAGACCGAAGTCGCCGTGCGGATGAAACGCCGGATTCGGCACCATCACCAGATGCATGCCCGGCTCGGAGAGCCTCTTCAGGGTGTCGGCGCGAGCATTCAGCGTCGCGTAATCGAAATCGGCGTACACATCGCCGGCGACTGCCGCGAACACTTCGCTCGCGCCGTCGTCTTCCAGCAGCGGCAACGCTTGCACGATGCCGCCCGCCGTCTCCAACGCCTCGTGTTCAGCCGAGTAGCGCAATTCGACCTGCCAGCGCGAACCGTCGCCGAGCGCGGCTTCGATCTGCGCGCCGAGCCATGCATGATTGATCACGATGGTCTGGAAGCCGGCCCGCGCGAGCCGTTCGATCTGCCAGACGATCAGCGGTTTGCCTCCCACCCGGAGCAACGGCTTGGGACAGGCGTCGGTCAACGGACGCATGCGGTCGCCGCGGCCCGCGGCGAAAATCATCGCTTTCTTCAAGGACATTGTTGTTGGTCAGAACGTGTAGCCGACTTCATTCGCGCGGCCTTCGAGATCGTCGAGCAGCTTGGCGAACGGGCGCAGCGGGGCGTAGCGTTCGGCCACCTTGCGCGCATAGCCGATGAAACGCGGCAGATCCTTCATGTAATGCGGTTTGTTGTCCCGGTAGTTGATCCGGCAGAACAGCCCCAGCACCTTGATGTGCCGTTGCAGCCCCATCCATTCGATCTGGCGGTAGAACTCGCCGAAATCGGCATCGACGGGCAAGCCGGCCTTTTTCGCGCGCTCCCAGTAGTACACGAAGCAATCCAGTTCGAACTCCTCGTCCCAGCCGAGGAACGCGTCGCGTAGCAGCGACGCGACGTCGTACGTGATCGGGCCGTACACCGCGTCCTGGAAGTCGAGCACGCCGGGGTTGGCGGCGGGATGTCGCGGATCCGGCGCGGCAACCACCAGATTGCGCGGCATGAAATCGCGCAGCATGAACACTTGCGGCTGCGCGCGCGCGCTCGCGATCAGCAGCGCGAACGTGCGATCGAGCAGCCCGCGTGTCTTGTCGTCGAGCTCGCGGCCCAGGTGCCGGCCGATGAACCACTCCGGCATCAACTCCATCTCGCGGCGCAGGAACGCTTCGTCGAACGGCGGCAGCACGTTTTCGCGCGAACCCAGCTGCCAGCGGATCAGCGCGTCGAGCGCGTCGCGCATCAGCGTACGGGCGCGGCGCGGGTCGTTCGCCTGTTGCGCGTCGATCAGCGCGCCGAGGTACGACGCGGTGCCCAGATCGGTGACGAGCATCAGCCCGGCGTCGAAATCGACCTCCAGCACGCGCGGCACGTGCACGCCGGCCGCATCGAGCAGTCCGGCGATCTGCACGAATTCGCGGCACTTTTCGGGCGGCGGGGCATCGACGGCGATCAGGGTGGCGGCGCTTTCGCCTTCCGCGGCCTTACCGGCGAGCCGGAAATAGCGGCGGAAACTGGCATCGGACGAAGCGGGGGCAAGCGTGTCGAGCTGCAGCGCATAGCGCGCCGCGTGGCCTTGCAGCCAGGCTTTGAGCAGTTCGAGGCGGATATCGGTGGTGTCTTGGGAAGGGGGGAGCGTCATGAAAACCGGCGGCAAATTCAGAGGGGCAACGTCTTGCCATATAATACCCCACGACTTTTTTGACGCGACTCACGCCAGCTTTCGCGTGTTCCGCTTTACCGCCCGCCTCATCGTTCGACAGATTGTAAATATTGATGTACAGCCGACTGTCACGGTCGGGGTGTGCAGGCGGTGGATCGTGACTGCAAAAGCTGACGGACGGGCCGATTCGCCAAACGATACATGCCGCCTAGACAGCTTTCCCAAACGACTCCCTCTTGTGCCGTAGTGCCGCGCAAAAGGCGGCTCGTCGCGGCGTTGATCGCCGCTCCGGGCCTGATGCCCGCGCTTGCGCACGCCCAGCTGGTGGGGGAAGCCGCGCAGCCGCAACCTATCAACGCGCCCTGGGGCATGCGGCTCGACCCGCAGCTCGAAGAACATCCGCTGCAGACCGGCCAGAGGCCGGCCACGTTCGTGCTCGGCGACAGCGCGAGCGGCACCATCGACCAGGACCTGGCGGCCAAGGGTTCGGCCGAAGTGCGCCGCAATACCGCCGTCATCAAGGCCGACGCGCTGCACTACGATCAGGACACCGACATGGCCGACGCGTACGGCCAGGTGCACGTGATCAACAGCGGCAATACCTTCATCGGTCCCGAAGCGCATCTGCGCGTGGATTCGACCGAAGGCTTCATGACCTCGCCGAAATACCACTTCAACCTGACGGGCGGCTCGGGCAGCGCGGAGCGCGTCGACCTGCTCGACTACGAACGCTCGGTGTTCACGAAGGGCACTTACACGGCGTGCGCTTGCACGGACAACCCGGCGTGGTACATCAAGGGCAGCGAGTTCGACTTCGACACCGGCGCGGACGAAGGCGTCGCGTACAACAGTGTCCTGTTTTTCCAGGGCGTGCCGGTGTTCGCGTCGCCGTGGCTGTCGTTCCCGCTGTCGGGCGCTCGGCGCAGCGGGCTGTTGCCGCCCACGTTCTCGCTGAGTTCGACCAACGGCTTCGAACTGTCGGTGCCGTATTACTTCAACATCGCGCCGAATCGCGATCTGTTGGTCACGCCGCGTCTGATCTCAAAGCGCGGTGTGCAGTTGCAGAGCACGTTCCGCTATCTGTCGCCCACGTATTCCGGCTCGATCACCGGCGAGTTCCTGCCTGACGATCACCTGACGCATACGAACCGCTACGCGCTGTACATCCAGCACAACCAGAACTTCGGCAACGGGTTCGGCGGCTACATCTACTACAACAAGGTCTCGGACAACACCTATCCGGAAGACCTGTCGTCGTCGGTCAATCAGTTCATGAACGGCACCCAGCTCCTGTATCAGCAGGAAGCCGGGTTGACCTACAACAACGGCCCGTGGTCCGTGCTCGCGCGCGAGCAGCACTGGCAGACGCTGGAACCGTCGGTCGCGCCGTATGGCCGCGAGCCGCAGTTAAACGTGAAGTACGCGAAGTACAACGTCGGCGGTTTCGATTTCGGCACCGAGGCCGACTACACGAACTTCCGCATCACCACCGCGGACGTGACCGAAGGCCAGCGGGTGCTGTTCAACCCGTATTTGTCGTATTCGGTGGTCGGGCCGGGCTATTTCGTCACGCCGAAGGTGCAGTGGCACTTCGCGTCGTACAACCTGAACAACATCGGCACCGATCTGCCGGCCGGTTCGGCGAAGAATTTCACCGAATCCATCCCCACGTTCACGTTCGACACGGGGCTGGTTTTCGAGCGTTCGGTGCGCGTGTTCGGCGCGGATTACATCCAGACGCTGGAGCCGCGGCTGTACTACGTGTACACGCCGTATCGCAACCAGAACAACGCGCCGCTGTTCGACACCGCCGACTCCGACTTCGGTCTGGCGGAAATCTTCACGCCGAACACCTTCGTCGGTAATGACCGGATCGCCGACGCGAACCGTCTGACCGCCGCCATCACCACGCGCTTCATCAACCCGGCCACGGGCGACGAACGCGCGCGCTTCGTGATCGCGCAGCAGTACTTTTTCCAGGATCAGCGCGTCACGCTGGAGCCGACCCAGACCAGCACCCAGGCCACGCACTCGGACCTGATCGCGGGCGCGTCGATCAAGCTCGGCGCCGGTTTCGCTTCGGAAACGGCGTTCCAATATAATGCCGACAACAATCAGCTGGTGAAGACGAGCGTCGGCTTCGGGTTCAGTCCGGCGAGCGGCAAGGTGATCAACGTCGCGTATCGCTACACGCGCGCGAACACCACGCTCGACAACCAGCCGATCAACCAGGTGCTGGTTTCGGGCCAATGGCCGCTGACGCACCGGGTGTACGGCGTCGCCCGGTTTAATTACGACCTGAACGGCCATCGGATCGTCGACGGCCTGATCGGCATGCAATACGACGCCGACTGCTGGACGCTCGGCGCCGGCCTCCAGCGCTATGCGAACGGTCTGAACACCTCGGGGCAGACTCAGTCGAGCACGCGGTTTCTCGCGCAGTTGACGTTCAAGGGCTTGTCGAGCGTCGACAACGGGCTGATGACCGCGTTCCGCAGCAGCGTGGCGGGCTATACGCCGTTGCCCCCGCCGCCGCCGCCGGAGTCGCGTTTCACCAATTACGAATGACGTGCGCCCGATCATTTATAGAATGCGAAAAGACGGGCCAGGCGTGCCCGACATCATTGGAGTATCTGTGGCAATCATGAAAAAGCTTCGCTTGGCAACGCTTGCGGCCGGTCTCGTCGGCGCGGCGTCTTTCCTGTCGGTTGCGCCGGTACAGGCGCAGGCGCTGGGCGGCAGTAGCGGCCAGACGGTCGACACCATCGCCGCAGTGGTCAACAACGGTGTCATCACGCGGCGCGAGCTCGACGAGCGCATCGGCCTGATCACGCGGCGGCTGAACCAGCAGAACGCGCCGGTCCCGCCGATGGATCAGCTGCGCCAGCAGGTGCTCAACCAGATGGTGCTGGAGCGCATCCAGCTGCAGAAGGCGAAAGAAGACGGCATCACCATCGACGACGCCGCGGTGCAAAAAACGCTCGAGCGGCTCGCGCAGGCGAACAACATGTCGCTCGAAATGTACCGCGCGCGCATCGAGGCGCAAGGCGTGCCCTGGACCACCTTCACCGGCGACGCGCGCACCGAACTCACGCTGTCGCGTCTGCGCGAGAAGGAAGTGGACAGCAAGATCACGGTGTCGGATGCCGAGGTCGCGAACTACATCGCCAGTCAGCGTGGGCCGAACGCCGGTCAGACGAGCGACCTGCATTTGCAGCACATTTTCGTGAAGGCGCCGCTGAACGCGTCGGAGACCGACATCGAGGCGGCGCAGCAGAAGGCTCAGGCGCTGCTGAACGAAGCCAAGGGCGGCGCCAATTTCGAAAAGCTCGCGAAGTCCAACTCGCAGGCGCCGGACGCGGCCAAGAGCGGCGGCGACCTGGGTTTCCTCGCACCGTCCAAGCTGCCGCCTGAATTGGTCAAGGCCGCGTCGACGATGCGCCCGGGCGAAGTCAGTCCGGATCTGATCCGCACCAACGACGGTTTCGAAATCGTGCGGCTGGTCGACCGCCGCCCCGGTCAGGGCACCAGCTCGGATGCGCCGAAGCTCGTGCAGACGCACGTGCGCCACATCCTGCTGCGCGTCGGCGACGGCATGTCGGAGCCGCAGGCGCGTCAGAAGCTGCTCGACATCAAGAACCAGATCGCCGCGGGCGGCGACTTCTCGAAGTTCGCGCACACCTACTCGCAAGACGGTTCGTCGTCGCAAGGCGGCGACCTCGGCTGGATCAGCCCGGGTGAGACGGTGCCGGAATTCGAGCGCGCCATGAATTCGTTGCAGGACGGGCAGATCAGCGACCCGGTCCGCAGTGAGTACGGCTATCACCTGATCCAGGTGCTGGGGCGCCGCGATGCGCAAGGCTCGGTGTCGCAGCAGATGGATCTGGCGCGTCAGGCCATCGGTCAGCGCAAGGCGGAACAGGCTTACGCCGACTGGCTGCGCGAACTGCGCGACACCGCGTACGTGGAAGTCAAACCCACGCTGTCGAGCGTGCAGTAACCATCATGACGAGCGCCGCCCAGTCCGCCAGCCTGCCGTTGCAGATCGCGATCACGACCGGTGAACCTGCCGGCGTCGGCCCCGAACTGACGGCGCAGGCGTTGGCCGGCGCGGCGGCGCATTGGCCCGCCGCCCAGTTCACCGTGCTCGGCGACGCGGCGCTGCTCGCCGAACGCGCCCACGCGGTGGGTGTCGATTGGGCCGCGCTGCTGGCGCACGGGCAGCGTGTGCGCCTGCAGCACACGGCGCTGGGCGCGCCGTCGCTCGCAGGCAAGCTGGACGCCGCCAATGGCCGCTACGTGCTCGATCTGCTCGACAGTGCGATCGACGGCGCAATGGCCGGCACGTTCGACGCGATCGTCACGGCGCCGCTGCAGAAAAGCACCATCAACGACGCCGGCGTGCCGTTCACCGGCCACACCGAATACCTGGCCGAGCGCACCCACACGCCGCGTGTGGTGATGATGCTGGCCGGCACCGGCAAGCGTCCGCTGCGCGTTGCGCTCGCGACCACGCATCTGCCGCTCAAGGATGTTTCCGCGGCGCTGTCCATCGAGAGTCTTGTCGCGACGCTGCGTATCATCGACCACGATCTGCGCCATCACTTCGGTTTGCCGGCGCCGCGCATCCTCGTGACCGGGTTGAACCCGCACGCGGGCGAAAACGGCTATCTGGGCCGCGAGGAAATCGACGTGATCACGCCGGCCCTCAAACTCGTGAACGACCAGGGCATCGACGCGCGCGGTCCCTATCCGGCCGACACGCTATTCCAGCCGCGTTATCTGGAGCAGGCCGACTGCGTGCTGGCGATGTTCCACGATCAGGGCCTGCCGGTGTTGAAGTACGCGACTTTCGGCGAAGGCATCAATGTGACGCTCGGCTTGCCGATCATCCGCACCTCGGTCGATCACGGCACCGCGCTCGATCTGGCCGGCACCGGCCGCGCCGATGCGGGCAGCCTGATTGCCGCCATCGACACCGCGGTCTCGATGGCGCAGAACCGCCGCGCGGGCTGAGTCAGCGCCGCTGCGCGCGTTCCTGCCGCCGGGCGTTCGGCGCGAGCAGGCGCAGGAGCAATGCGAAGCATGCGCGGCCTGTGAGCGGTTCGCACGCGCGTCGCGCGTATTCCTTTTCTTAAGCAGTTCTCTTTCTTAGCGTTTCTTCGATGTCCACCAGCAGACAGCAACAGGGCCGACACCAAGGTCATCTCGCGCGCAAGCGTTTCGGTCAGAACTTTCTCGTCGACATGGGCGTGATCGATTCGATCGTCGACGTGATCCGGCCGCAGCGCGGCGAGCGCATGGTCGAAATCGGGCCGGGGCTCGGCGCGCTCACCGAACCGCTGATCGAGCGGCTGGCGACGCCGGAAGCGCCGCTGCACGCGGTCGAACTGGATCGCGATCTGATCGGCCGCCTGAAGACGAAGTTCGGCGATCTGCTCGAACTGCACGCGGGCGATGCGCTCGCGTTCGACTTCGGCTCGCTGGCCGCGCCCGGCGACAAGGCATCGCTGCGGATCGTCGGCAATCTGCCGTACAACATTTCGAGCCCGTTGCTGTTTCATCTGACCTCGATCGCGCATCTCGTGATCGATCAGCATTTCATGCTGCAGAACGAAGTGGTCGAACGGATGGTGGCGGAGCCGGGCACCAAGGCGTTCAGCCGCCTGTCGGTGATGCTGCAATACCGCTATGTGATCGACAAGCAGCTCGACGTGCCGCCCGAAGCGTTCCAGCCGCCGCCGAAGGTCGATTCGGCGATCGTGCGGATGATTCCGTACGAGCTGCATGAACTGCCGGCTGTCGACGAGCGGGTGCTGGGCGAAGTGGTGACGGCGGCGTTCTCGCAGCGTCGCAAGATGTTGCGCAATACGCTGGCTGCGTTCCGCGATTCGGTGGATTTCGACGCGCTCGGCTTCGATCTGCAACGCCGTGCCGAAGACGTGCCGGTCGCCGAATACGTGCGCGTCGCGCAGATCGTGGCGGGCAAAGGGTAAGTCTCGCGCGCTGGCCACACCCCATGCATCGCGCTCGCGATGCGCTAATCCCTAAGCCGCAAGCCGCTTCGCCGGTGCGTTGACCAGTGCGATGCCGGTCAACACCAGCATCGCGGCCAACAAGAAACGCAGGCTGAACGAGTCGCCGAGTAGCAGCACGCCGAAGGTCACGCCGAACATCGGCGTGAGAAACGAGAACACCGACAGGCGCGACGCGCTATAGCGCGTCAGCAACCAGAACCACACCAGATAGCTGACGAACGCGACGACCACCGCCTGATACGCGAGGCTCACCAGGGCGAGCGGCGTGACGGTCTCGACGCGGGCCTGGCCGAGCCCGAGCGCCAGCGCGAGCAACACCACCGCCGACACCGCCAACTGATAGAACAGCGTCTTGCTGGCGCTCGATTGCGCGAGGCGCGTCGCGCGCACCACCACGGTCGTCGCGGCCCAGGTGATGCCGGCCAGCACGCCGAGCGCGTCGCCGGCCAAGCCCGCGAGCGCCGAGCCGCGCGCAGCGGGTCCGTGCAGGAAGCCGTCCGCGAATGCCAGCGCCATCCCGGCAAACGCGACGAAGATGCCGAGCCACTGAATCCGCCGCATCCGTTCACCGTCGACGAACCCGTGCAGCCCGAGCGCCGTGAAGCACGGTGCCGTGTACAGAAACACCGCCATGCGCGACGCGCTGGTCAGCGTCAAGCCGAGAAAGATGCAGACGAACTCCGCGGCGAACAGCACGCCCGCGAGCAGGCCCGCGCCAAGCGTGCCGTCGTCGCGAAAGAGTGGCGTGCCGCGGGTACGCGCCCAACCCCACACCAGCACCGCTGCGATCGCCGAGCGCAAGCCGGCCTGGAAAACCGGCGGCAGCGCCGGGTTGGCGCTCTTGATCGCGACCTGCTGCAGTCCCCAGATTGCGCACAGGCCGATCATCAACAAGATTGCGAATCTATCCGGGGCGCGGCGTGCGGGCAGGGCGGTGGTGCTCATGGGTGTCGATGGCGGCGAGATCTGGGAAAAGCGGTGAAGGGAGCGGCGCTCAGTCGCGGATGCCAGCCTAAGGGCGAGCGGCTGCCTCGATAGGTCATACGATAGCAAACCCAGCCCGCCGGCCAACCGAAGCCCCTACCTTCTACGCGTGCTTCTTACAGGCCGCAAGTCCTTTGCTCCGTTAGCAACACCTTCGTAAGACTAATTTATGAGCGCCGCCATTTCGCGCTAAGGTTCGAACACCAGCATTCATCAGGATATTCGTACGGACTGCGTCACTTGTAGTGCAGCGCGCCGACGCCCACGCCGACGACCCAATTCGCGCAACGCGGAGCCGGTACGAGGAGACGACATGAAGCACGTAAGCAGGTGGGCGGCATGGATGCCCGCGGCGATCGCGTCGCTGGGATGCCCGATGGCGCACGCGCAGTCCAGCGTGACGCTGTACGGCGTGGCCGACGAAAGCGTGCGCTATCTGACCAACGTGAACAAGGCTGGCAACTCGTCGATCGGGCTTGGTCCTGGTGGCCTGACGCAAAGCCGCTGGGGTGTCAAAGGCGTCGAGGATCTCGGCGGCGGCTGGTCCACCTTCTTCAAGCTCGAAAATCGTTTCTACATCAACAGCGGGCAGAGCGATCCCACGTTGCCGTTCTTCAACGAAGCGCAGGTCGGCGTGCGTTCGAACGCGTATGGCCAGGTGATTCTGGGCCGCCAGTTCAACGTGATGATCGAAGGCATCACGGCCGGCGGATATGGCAGCAACTACTGGATTCCCTACGATTTCAGCTTCCAGCCGGAAGTGACGATGACGGGCGGCATCTGGACCAGCAACCAGGCGCAATATCAGGCGAGATACAACGGCTTCAGTTTCTCGGCCGGTTACGCGCTCGGCGGCAACGCAGGCAATTCGTACGGCAGCCAGATCGGCGCGGCCGCGGCCTACGGACCGGCGGGCGGTCCGTTCAGCATCGGCGGCGCGTACGAGGAGTCGAAAGATTCGGTCAACGGCGCGGCGGCCAAGGCATGGACCTTCGGCGGTTCGTACACGTGGAACCTGACGCGCTTCTCGGCGGGCTACATCGTCAATCAGAACGACGCGGGCTTTTCGAATTTCGCCAACGGACCCTTCACCGCGCCCGTGCTAGCCGCGCTCAAGTACACGGACTTCGCGAGGCGTCGCATGATGATGGGCGGCATCACGCAGCAGGTCGGCAACGCGTGGCACTTCGCGGCGAACGTATGGCGCACGTTGCAGGACGGCAAGACCGCCAAACAGGACGGCTCGGCATGGCAGTATCAACTGGTCGCCGACTATAACCTGTCGAGGCGCACCGACGTCTATCTGGAAGGCGATTTCGCGCAGTACCGGGGCGATCTGATCGGCGCGCAACTGCAAGGCATCAACGGCATCGGACTCGCGCAGAAGGGCACGCAACTCGGGCTCATGGCGGGGCTGCGGCATCAGTTCTGAGCGCCGGCGCGCGCGATCCGTCCCCTGCAGCGACGCGTGATTCCGGGTACATTGACGGTCTCGTTATCACGCACCAAGGAGTGCACAATGCGCCTGCTTCACACCATGCTCCGGGTCGGCGATCTGGATCGTTCGATTGCCTTCTACACCGAGCTGCTCGGCATGAAACTGCTGCGCCGCGACGATTACCCGGACGGTAAATTCACGCTGGCCTTCGTCGGCTATACGGACGAACGCGACGGCACCGTCATCGAATTGACGCATAACTGGGACACGCCTTCGTACGATCTCGGCACCGGTTTCGGACACCTCGCGGTCGAAGTCGAGGACGCATACGCCGCTTGCGACAAGATCAAGGCGCAGGGCGGCACGGTCGTGCGCGAAGCCGGCCCGATGAAACACGGCACCACCGTGATCGCTTTCGTCACGGACCCGGACGGCTACAAGATCGAATTCATCCAGAAGAAAAAATGAGGTAGTCGGCGGGGCAAACTCAAGCAATGAACAACAATAACCCCTACTTCAAAGAACTCGGCGAGATCCACGCCGAAATCCAGGCATTGCTCGACGGCTCCGCGGACGACGGCGCGCTGCAACGGATCGTGGCGCGCTTCGCGCCGCAATTCACGATGGTGATGCCGTCCGGTGCCGCGCTGGATCATGCGGGCGCGTGCGACATTTTCGCGCAGCTGCGCGGCGCGCGTCCCGGCTCGCAAATCGCGATCCGCGACATGGAGATCGTCGCGGAGTATCCGTCGGGTGCGGTGGTGAAGTATCGCGAGTTTCAGCGCGACGCTGCGGGCAACGCGAACGTGCGGCGCTCCACAGCGGTGCTGGATCTCGACGCGCGCGGCAAGGTGACGTGGCGTCATCTGCACGAAACCTTCTGCGCGGAGTAAGCCGCGAGTTGTCGCGATGCGTGACTGGTGTTGGCCGGTTGCGATGCGGACCGGTGCTTCATCAAGATGAAGCACCGGTTTGAGCAAAGGCGCGAGGACCTCAGAGCGTTGGCAGCAATTCCGGCGGATGCGACTTCAGCGTCTGCCGCGCTTCGCGGAATTCCGGAAAAATCGATTCGACTGTTTGCCAGAAGCGCGGGCTGTGATTCATTTCACGCAGATGCGCGAGCTCGTGTGCAACCACGTAGTCGATGATGGACAGCGGAAAATGAATCAGCCGCCAGTTCAGGCGAATCTTGCCGTCACTCGAACAACTTCCCCAGCGCGTGGCCGCTGACGAAAGCGCATACGCGCGATAGTTGACGCCGAGCTTGTCCGCGTAAATCGCAAGGCGCTCGCCGAACAGACGCTTCGCTTCGCCTTGCAGCCAGCCTTGCACGCGGTCCTTGATCTGCTGCGGATCGGCCTGCAACGGCAACGGCACTTGCAGCGCCGCGTCGGCTGCGCTGAACGCCAACGTGCCTTGCGGCGAACCGAGCTTCACACGCACCGGCTGGCCGAGATACGGCACCTCGGCGCCGTCTTTCCAGTCGACCTTCGGCAACGCGCGCTGTTCGACTCGCGTTTGCCATTCGATCAGCTTCGTGAAGATCCAGCGCTGCTTTTCGGTGATCGCGGTTTCGATATCGGCGAGCGTGACCCAGCGCGGCGCGGTGATCGTCAGACCGGTGCTGTCGATCGCGAAGCCGATCGAGCGGCGCGCCGAACGCTTGAGCGCGTAATGCAGCATGCGCGAGCCGATGGCCAGGCTGCGCAACTTGCTGCCGTCCGGCGCGAGCGGTACGGCCGGCTGTTGCGCGACAGGCGAGCCGGGCGATGGCGCGGAAGGGGACGGGGACGACGACATCGACCCCGGCTCGGCGAAGAGCGGGAGATCGAGCTGCCGGTTATCGAGCGCCGCAGCGGGCTGCGACGTAGGAGACTTCTGCATCGGATTCGCTTCGCGCAAGACGCCCGTGAGGGCGTGGGCGCGTCAGATTGGTGCGGCGGCAGAGTTGTCGTTCGCCGCGCGGTACGCGGTGGGATCGATGCGACGCATTTCGGTTTCGATCCACTGTTCGACGCGCGTGTTGACTTGGTCGGGCGTGAGCCCCGTCGTCTCGATCGGCTTGCCGATCGACACTGTGACTATACCCGCATATTTCAGAAACGAGTTGCGCGGCCACACGCGTCCTGCGTTGTGCGCGATCGGCACGACCGGCGCGCCGCAGGCGATCGCGAAGCGCGCGCCGCCGGTCTTGTACTTGCCCTGCTTGCCGGTGGGCGTACGGGTGCCTTCCGGAAACATGATGACCCATGCGCCTTCCGCCATGCGCGCCTTGCCTTGTCTGATGACGGATTCGAACGCGTACTTGCCTTCCTTGCGGTTGATGTGAACCATCTTCAGCATGCCCAGCGCCCAGCCGAAGAACGGTACATAAAGCAGTTCGCGCTTGAACACGTAGCACAGCGGCTGCGGCATCAGTGCCGGAAACGCGAGCGTTTCCCACGCCGATTGATGCTTGGAGAGCAGCACCGCCGGACCGTCGGGCAGGTTCTCGTAGCCTTCGATCCGGTAGCGGATGCCGTTGAGCCAGCGCACCGTCTCGAGCGTTGCGCGGCACCAGCCGGCCGCCATCCAGTAGCGGTTGTCCGCGCGCAAGAACGGGAACGCGATGAAGCACGCGATCGCATACGGCACCGTGAACAGGAAGAAGTAGATCAGCAGCAGCAAAGAACGAATGAAGCGCATCGGCGTGGTCTGTGAGGGTTGGGGCGCGCCTGGCGCGCGTCACTCTTGAGCGTCGGCGAGGAAGTCGAGCGCGAATGCGCGCAGGTCGTCGTGCACGATCGTGCCTTCGGGCAAGCCGCCGGCCGCGAGCGTCTTGCGGCCCTTGCCGGTCAGCACCAGATGAAGCGGGTGGCCGAGCGCCGCGCCGGCCTGCAGATCGCGCATGGCATCGCCGACGACCGGCGTGTGCGCCGGATCGACCTCGAAACGCTCGGTGATCATCTTCAGCATGCCGGGCTTCGGCTTGCGGCATTCGCAGTGATCTTCCGCCGTATGCGGACAGAAGAACACGGCTTCGATACGTCCGCCGACCGCCGCCGCCATCCGATGCATCTTCAGATGCATCGCATTGAGCGCGTTCATGTCGAACAGACCGCGGCCGATGCCCGACTGGTTGGTCGCGATCGCCACCCGATAACCGGCCTGGTTCAGACGCGCGATCGCTTCGAGCGAGCCAGGCAGTGCGACCCATTCGCTCGGTGACTTGATGAACGCGTCGGAGTCGACGTTGATCACGCCGTCGCGGTCGAGGATCACCACTTTTCTGTTCAGCATGGCGCGGGGCTCAGGCGGCGAGTCGGGAAATGTCGGCGACGCAGTTCATCTGCTGATGCAGCGCGCCGAGCAAGGCCAGACGGTTGGCGCGCAGCGCCGGATCTTCGGCGTTGACCATTACGTCGTTGAAGAACGTGTCGACCGGCTCGCGCAGTGCGGCGAGCGCGGTCAGCGCGCCCGTGTAGTCGCGCGCGGCCAGTTGCGTCTGCACGCGCGGCGCGACCTGTTCGAGCTGCGCATGCAAGGCTTGTTCCGCCGTCTCGACGAGCAGGGCGGGCTGCACACCGCCGCTCGCCGCGCCTTCCGACTTCTTCAGGATGTTCGAGATGCGCTTGTTGGCCGCGGCGAGCGATTCCGCTTCGGCCAGCGTCGCGAACTCGCGCACCGCGTCGAGGCGCGCGACGATGTCGTCGAGACGCGTCGGGTTCAGGGCCAGCACCGCGTCGATTTCGCCAACCGCGTAGCCGCGTTCGCGCAGCAGGCCGCGCAGGCGGTCCATGCTGAATTCGTAGATGGCTTGCGTCGAATCGGCAACGTTCGGCACGCCGGCGAACTGCGCGTAAGCGGTGCGCAGTAGTTCGACGAAGTCGACCGGCAACTGCTTCTCGACCAGAATCCGCAGCACGCCGAGCGCATGACGGCGCAGTGCGAACGGGTCTTTTTCGCCGGTGGGTTGCAGGCCGATGCCCCAGATGCCGACCAGCGTTTCGAGCTTGTCGGCCAGCGCGACGACGGTGCCGGTCGCGGTGGTGGGCAACGCGTCGCCCGAAAAGCGCGGCTGATAGTGTTCCGTGCACGCGAGCGCGACTTCTTCCGGCTCGCCGTCGTGGCGCGCGTAGTACGTGCCCATCGTGCCTTGCAGCTCGGGGAATTCGCCGACCATGTCGGTGATCAGGTCGGCCTTGGCCAGACGCGCGCCGCGCTTTGCGAGCGCAGCATCGGCGCCGATCAGCCCGGCGATCGCGCCGGACAGCGCTTCGACACGCTCGACACGTTGCAGCGCCGAGCCCAGCTTGTTGTGATAGACGACGTTGGCGAGCAGCGGCACGCGATCCGCGAGCGGCTTCTTCTTGTCCTGCTCGAAGAAGAACTTCGCATCGGCCAGGCGCGGGCGCACCACGCGCTCGTTGCCCTCGACGATATCGCCCGGCGTGGTCGTTTCGATGTTCGACACGATCAGGAAGCGCGAGCGCAGCTTGCCGTTCGCATCGGTCAGCGCGAAATACTTCTGGTTGGTCTGCATCGTGAGGATCAGGCATTCCTGCGGCACTTGCAGGAACTCGTCCTCGAAACGGCACGCGTAGACCACCGGCCATTCGACGAGCGACGTCACTTCGTCCAGCAGCGCTTCCGGCATCACCACCTGGTCGCCGTTGGCGTGCGCGAGCAGATGCGTGCGGATGGTTTCCTTGCGGTCGGCGAAGTTCCCCACCACGCGGCCCTTGTGCATCAGCGTCTCCGAGTACGCATCCGCATGCTGGATCTGCACGAAGCCTTCGGAGAGGAAGCGGTGGCCGAGCGTGGTGTCGTCGGCGTCGATGCCGAACGCGGTGACCGGCACGATCTGGTCGCCATGCAGCGCGGTCAGGCGATGTACCGGACGCACGAACTGCACATTGGTGCCGTCCGGGCGCTGATAGGTCATGACCTTCGGGATCGGCAGCTTGGCGAGCGTTTCGTCGAGCGCGCTTTGCAGGCCTTCGGCCAGCGTTGCGCCCGGTGCCGCATAGCGCAGGAAGAATGCTTCGGCCTTGCCGTCCGGCGCGCGCTCCAGATCGCTGACCGAAAAGTCGGGGAAGCCGAGTGCAGCGAGTTTCTTTGCAAGCGGTGCGGTGGGCTGGCCGTCTTTGTCCAGCGCGACGGAAACCGGCAGCACTTTTTCGCGCACGTGTTTTTCCGGCGCGACCGCGCGCACGTTCTTGATGGTGACCGCGAGGCGGCGCGGCGTGGCATAACGTTCGAACGACAGTTCGCCGTCGATCAGGTCGCGCGCCGCGAGGCGCTGCGCAATGCCTTCGGCGAACGCGTCACCGAGACGCGCGAGCGCCTTCGGCGGCAGTTCTTCGGTGAGCAGCTCGACGAGCAGGGTAGCTTGATGGGGATGAGTCATTGATTGATGTTCTCGTCAGTCCTGGTCGATCTTGCGTTCGACTTTCAGCGGCGGCGCCCATGCGGGCATTGCGGCATCTTGCTCGTCGGTGGTGAGGCCGGGCACGCCGTGCACCGGATTGCCGAGCATCGGGAAGCCGAGCTTTTCACGCGAATCGTAGTAAGCCTGCGCGACCAGACGCGACAGTGCGCGAATCCGGCCGATGTACGCCGCACGTTCCGTGACCGAAATCGCGCCGCGCGCGTCGAGCAGGTTGAACGTGTGGCCGGCCTTGAGCACCAGCTCATACGCGGGCAGCGCGATCTGCGCTTCGATCATGCGCTTCGCTTCCGCTTCGTAGCTGTTGAAGAACGTGAACAGCAGATCGACATTGGCCTGTTCGAAGTTGTACGTGGACTGTTCGACTTCGTTCTGGTGATACACGTCGCCATACGTTAGGCGGCGGAGTTCCGGGCCGTTCGGGCCTTGCTCTTCCCACTCGGTCCACACCAGGTCGTAGACGTTTTCGACCTTCTGCAAATACATCGCGAGACGCTCGAGCCCGTACGTGATTTCGCCGAGCACCGGTTTGCAGTCCAACCCGCCGACTTGCTGGAAGTAGGTGAACTGGGTCACCTCCATGCCGTTCAGCCACACTTCCCAGCCGAGGCCCCAGGCGCCGAGCGTGGGGTTTTCCCAGTCGTCTTCGACGAAGCGCACGTCGTTCTGCTGCAGATCGAAGCCGAGGGCTTCGAGCGAACCGAGGTACAGGTCGAGAATGTTTTCCGGCGCGGGCTTCAGCACCACCTGGTACTGGTAGTAGTGCTGCAGACGATTCGGGTTCTCGCCGTAGCGGCCGTCTTTCGGACGGCGCGACGGTTGCACGTAGGCGGCGCGCCACGGCTCGGGGCCGATTGCGCGCAGGAACGTATGGACGTGGGACGTGCCCGCGCCGACTTCCATGTCGATCGGCTGGAGCAACGCGCAACCCTGCTTGTCCCAATAGGACTGCAGTGTCAGGATGATTTGCTGAAACGTGAGCATGAAGTGCCTTTCGGGCATGAGGCCGTGCCGCGCAGCGCCGAAGCGCGCGAGATGGCCGTGGAGCGAAGTGCTAAACCTGAGATTTTAACGGAAAGGCAGGGGGGTGTCCGTTTTGCGGGGTCGGACGCGAGTGAGCGCGGTTTTTCAACGACACAGGGCCGCGCTAGGCGGCCCTATGTGTTGCGCGGGCGCTTGGCGATTACGTCGCCGCCAGCTCCGCCTTCGCCGCAAACGAATCGCTTTGCGCGAGCGGCCAGTACTTCTCGAACAGCGAGTAGCGATAGTTGCCGTTGAGCAGATCGTTCGGTTCGAGATACTTCAGCAGCTCGGACATCAGGCGCACCTCATGCGACGACACGCGCCGCACGATGTGATGCGCGCGCAGTTCAGCAGGATGCCTGAGCCCGGCGGCCTGAATGATTTCCTTCAGCGCATGTAGCGTGTTGTGGTGGAAATTGAACACGCGGTCGGCCTTGTCCGGCACCACCAGCGCGCGCTGGCGCACCAGATCCTGGGTCGCGACGCCGGTCGGGCAGCGCCCGGTGTGGCAGGTTTGCGCCTGGATGCAGCCGGTCGTTAAAAACCCCAACTAGCAACTATTAGTACCTAAAGCGCCACCGGCGCGGCGCTCCATATTAGTTGGGCAACTATTCAAAAACAGCCGATTTGTAATGTATGTGAAAGTTTTAGCTTTTGCTCCGCCCCGCCAGCTCTCGCAGCGCGGTCACATGGTGTTTCTCGAGAAGCACATTTCCTGTTATAGCTTGTCGAATACGGTCCTTGTGCAGTTGCAAGCCGCAGTTTGCAAGGATGTTTGTGTCGAATAGTTTTTCGAGCGCGTCCTTTGCGGCTACGGGCAACGCGGTGGAGTCCGGGGATTTGGAACTTGACAATGTTCCACGTCCGAATCCCACCCTAATAAGCTCATCTATAGGGACGCCAGGAATCAAGCGAAGACCGGCCTCGATACGGGCCCGTGCTGCAAGCGCCTGGTCACGCTCTTCCTGAAGCAGACGGACATAGGCGCGGACCGTTTCGTCAGCGATGAGCGGCTCTGCCCGCTTTGTCCCGCCCGAAGATGTCACATCTTGAGTAGACCGCCGAACGTCAACATAGTGGCGTAGGACCGGCGAATTTCGTATGGATTGGGCTTTCGGGCCCCCCATTCCCGGTCGACACAGTAATGCTCAATAGCTTTAGCCGTAACTTGGACGCTCTGTTCTTCCAGATAGTCACATGCCTTCTTGATTCTCTCCAGCGATTCAAGTTGACGTGGATTCGTAGCAGCCGAAACCAAATCGGCGTACAGGTTGTCGACGGCGGCTGCTTTACTCACGCGAACTGCTCCTCTTCGTCTGTTGCACCAGATGGCCCGGCCGCTTTGCCGACCAGCGCGGCCAATCGGCTCATCTGATTCGAATCCGACAGCGCCTCGGCGGTCGCATTTTCCTCGAGTAGCTTGATAGCTTTGGCAAGGCGAGGATAGTCTTTGAGCGGCTTCTTGCCCGACAGTAGGTCGTCAAGCTTCTGACCACGGACTTGCTGCAATATCAAAGACGAAAGCAGATTTCCGGCTTCGTGCGCATGTTCGTCGTTAAGGTTGAGTAGGAAGGGCTTCATGTCATTCGCAGTCGTCAGCTTAGACAAGATTGCGTTCTTCTCGAGCTCCGCCTCGCGGTTGCTGAAGCTGGTCGAGAAAGAGCTCATCTGCGTAATCTGGTCGAGCAATTCGAATTCGTGTGCCTGTTCAAGAGTGACCCGGAGCTCCGGGCCACTACTTGACGTCAACACGGGCACCGGGACATTGGCTCCTTCACCTGTCACACGTTTTTTCGTAGCGAGGTAATCATCCATGAGTGCGACGGACTTTTCAGCATATCGATAGCGAGCAATCCATTCATTTACGTCGATTTCAAGTTCCCGGTTCAAGATGTCTGCACGGTCGCGGAGTTCTCTCGCTTTGCGTTTGTTACCTGAGTCCTCTGCGTCGAGGCGCTCGTCGTTTATCTTCGCAAGTTCTAGCCCCTTCTTGCGAATTACAAACGCAAGATTGTTAACAGCCGTGACCTGACCGAGAAGATGAGCGGGGCCCGTCATCCAAAAGCGGCAAAGCCCGCATCTTTTTCCTCCGGGTACCGGCGCGTATGTGTTATGTGCGACGCTTATGAGGGGGCCGCCCACACTGCATGACGTACCTGGGCAGATGCCTTCTGACGTGATGGTCATAATCCCTGTACGCTCCTGCAGAGCGCGAAAGCCCGGCCCCACTCCCGGACCTTCCTGACCGAGCAGGTACGGCGCAAGTTCGTCAAGGCTTGACGCGAAGAGTTCGGACCCAACGAAATCTTGGTCGTTGACCATTCTTTCGTGCGCGTCAAGAATGAACTTGCGCAGCTTTGCCGGTGAATATTTGAGATAGTGCAGAGTCATGATGAGGGTTTGGTGCCCCGCCACGAACATCGAAACTACCTCGAGCGGAACCCCTGCCTCAATCAGGTTGGAAATCCCACTAACTCGAAGTGAGTGAAGGTCGACTAGCCATTTGAGGCCTCCTTTTCCATCGTTCTCTACCAAGGCGATTCGCTGCCCGTACTTGGCTTCTATGCGCGTCTGTGTCTCTTGCAGCACCTTTACGTAAAAGCGAGCGAGGCGAGAGTATTCAATCGGACGATTAAGGTCTGCGGAGCTCGGGTCTCGGAAAAGTGGCGTAACCTGTGGTCCCTTCACCTCGGCTGTTCGCGCAGAATTCTCCAAAGGCACTTATCCGGCGAACGTCGTCTATGGCTGTTTTCCGCTGCACGGCATCCCAGCACAACTCAGCGGTTCCATGCTCGCGCGCCTCCATAAACCTCGCGAGAACGCGGCCAAGGTCTTCTGCTGAAACAGGTCGACCCTTTTCCACAAGATAGTAGAAGTCGTAGAACAGGCCAATCGCGTGAATGCTTGCAAAGATTTCGGCGGGCGATGTGAATTCGTACAGGGCGTGATGCCGGGACCAAGCCAGCGCGAAGATGCTAACTTCGCCGTCCCTGAGGAACAGGAATGGGATGCTCGCTCCCAAGGGACCTTCCGCGATGGGAATTTCCACGACCGAGTGAAGGGTCTTCCTCACGGTCGAACTCCCCGCACATGCGGCCTGAAACGCTGCGGTACGCGATGATTTGGTCGGGGCTGCTGTGGTGCTTCACGTCGTGAAGCCGTCGCGTTTCTCTGACGGAAGATGCCCGAAGGGCGGAAGGCATCCGAGTACGGCAACCGAACAGCCTGAGCGAAAGCGGCCGCAAACCGCTTGTATCCGCCGACCCCTACACATCCTGCAACTTCCCGCATTGCGAACCTCGCCTCTTTATCTACTCATAAATAGAGCGCCGGTCGCAGCCAGGTCGAGAACGAGGTCAATTCAAGAAAATGCTTAATTCGGCATTGCGCCTAAACGTAAATTAGCAGACCAATCTGGGATAATCAAGTGTTAATTTTTTTAAATGCAAATATGTAATTATTTTTTAAGAATGCTAGTTAACTAATACAATTGACTGAAAATATTCGACCACTGCTGCAGTACCAAAATGCGCTTCCAATCGGCTAGAAGCCTTGTATGGCAGGAGTTCCAGCGAATCGCTCGTTTGGGAATGAGCAGACGCAGCAAGGATGGTCAGTGGAAAAACGCGTTAATAGGATATACAAAAATACGAAATTTAATTTGTTTTTTGATGTACGTATATCGTAAAACTATATTTTGTGATGTTCGAGATTTCGTTTGGAGCTTCACTTTGTGAACGTGACGCGAGTCGATGCACCCCGTGGCGTTGTTCAGTACGAATCGAGGGCACAGTCCATTCGCCTCGGGTAACCGTGCGAGTCGACCCAAGCGAGCACCCACGCGAGTGTCCGACGTCCTACGCTTCGTCTTCGGTGTCAAAGACGCGAGAACTCCCGAGGCTTCCGCGAATTTCCGGTCGCTAGTATCGTCCCGCTCGCGTAGTATTGCTCGGGCGCGAGAACCTCTTTCTGCTGGTCGATGGCATGGCCCCCTAGCACGTAACCTTTATAGGTCGCCTGTTGCATCGTCTTTGTGTTCCCATGAATCTGCTTCGAGCTGTCATGCGCCGAACACGGTCGAAATGAATCGTCTCGCTTCTTCGCGATTCACGTGTTCGAACGGCGCGGACGGATGAGCGTACAGAAATGGTGTGCCTTGTCGTTCACTCAGCTTCACGCAGAGCCGAAACAGCGAACCCGCTGGATGCTGCTGCCGCATTGAACGACTGCACTCGACTTTGAGGTTTGGGTCTACTCCCTGCCCAGGAAGCGGCCTCACGCGCAAGCCTGCCGACGAAGGTTCGCCAGAGGGCACAGACGTCTCAACGATGATTTCCATTCGATGACTCCACTCAGGTAGGCGGCTGTCACCGCGAGGCCGGCGCACAGCTGGTCAAAGGGTTCGCCTCGGGAAAACGACACAGAGGCGAGCATCCTCGCAGTCTGTTTGCCAATTACCCATCCCGATGCATCGGCATAGCTATCCAGGTTTCACTCACGCAAAAAGGTCCCGAACGCGCTCGAAAGGAAGCCCCGATTCCGCAGCACGCCGGACCTTCCGTTCGAGCACATGGTTCAAGGGAAGCTGTCTGTTCAGTGTGTCGAAGAGGTCTAGACCATCCATACAAATAACGCGCTTGGCGCGACCGAAGGCGGCTAACCCGTCCGCGGTGAAGCCACTGTTGCTCACGAACAAGCCTCGGGCCCATGCTGCTTTCTGCTCAAGCTTCCCGTGAAAAGCGTGCAAGTCCCCCGCTCCGGTGGGCTCGGACTGCCACTTCGCCTCGACAAGGTAGGTTTCTCCCTGCAACACGAAGCTGCCGTCTAACGTCCCTTCAAACTTTGCCTTGTTGACATTCTCGTAGAAGACGTCGACGAGCCTAGGACATTGGCATGGATTGACACGCGCCTAGGTCGCAGGTCGTCGTATCTCCCTTCGCGCCGCGCGCATTTGCCCTGCAAGGCATGCGACAGCCGTCTGTC